>NZ_JBAQCR010000041.1:0-12069 GCF_049294395.1 Prosthecobacter sp. | reverse complement strand
AGCCTCACCACCTCAGCGAATCGTTTGTCTCCAGAGTCATCGACGCCGCATTCCACGAAGGATGGAGTCCGGCCACAACGGGCCTCGACTGCCACTGGCTCGGCGCTGCGGCATGCAGCCACATCATCGACTCCCTCAGCAGCCAGGCAATTGCCGCGCCCCAATTGCTCGCCTAAAAGCAGCCACTGCCAATGACCCCGCTGCCGCTCCATCTGGCCTATGCCATACCCCCGCTGAGTTTTCTCTTCATTCTCCCGGCCATCTGGATCTTCCTCGTCATCAGCTCCGTGCTGCTCGTCATCCTGCCCTTCGCTTATTTCGAAGGCCCCGCCATGTGGAGGCCCATCCTCAAACTCAACGGCCTCAGCCTCCTGATCCTCTTCACCCTCGGCACGATGTTCCACACCAGTCATCCGACCTTTACCGTCGGATTTTCGTGGACCGCAGCACTCATCACCCTCGGCCCCGCAGCGCTCACATGCATCGCACTCCTCATCGAAAAAATCCGGAAGTAATCCAGCGCGCAAATCACCGCAGCCAAAGAGTTCCAATCCCCGGAAAAATGGGGTCAGGATGCAAAAAATCAAAAAATTGATCTGCATCAAGCCTCGGCTCAAAGTCTCACCGCTCGCACACAGCGATAAGACCTCCGGCCTGTCAGCGGTCCGTCATTTCCTCATTCGTAAATCTTCGCCGCTTCCAGCATTTCACACATCAGCTCCCACGAGGGCTGCTCCACCTTCGCCATCTCATGCGCTCCGAGCCATGCTGCCATCGCTTCCAGGTATCTCTCCAAGGTCAGATTCTCCCAGGAGCCGCGGTCACTGCCCAGGTTGTCCCTCAAAGACTCCAGTGTTTGAACGACATCATGACAGGTTTTCATAGGGGGACGTTTTGGTTTGGGTGGGCGGACGGACAAGAAAAGACGCTTTCAGGATGCTTCATGAGCATAGGATGAGTGCGGATCGAATCATTGCTTAAAGCCTCAGTTCAGCGACGATCCTCCCTCATCACGACACCACGCCCTTCCGCACTCGCAGCCATCCCGCCGGGGCCAGTCCCGCCAGGATGAACAAAGCATTCACCGCCAGTATCAGCAGAATGGGCCTGAGTGATAAAAACGCGGAGCCATGCGCCTGAGCTCCCAGGACGAAAAGCACCGGGCCGTACACCGCCGCTACAATGATGCCGCTGCCCGCAAGGCTCGCCACAAACAGGCTGCGCACGCTGGGCCGCCGGTACCGCTGCACCGCTAGAAATCCTGCCTGCCACAGCAGCACGCACAGCCCGCTGATTTCCGTGGGATGCCAGCCCCACAGGCGGCCCCATCGCTGCTGCGAATACCCCATGCCGAAAATCATTCCCAGCAACGTGAGCCCGCAGGCCCATGCCGTGAAAACATGCACCACCCGCACGAGAGCCTCCGCGCGACGCGTCGAAAAATCCGCAAAGCTGCGCTGAATGACAAAGCAAATCCCCAGCACCCACAGAAGCACCTCCACCACGCGACTTAGCGCCAGCGTGAAGACATGCGCACCCAGCCAGGCATCCCAAGGACGCTGCTGAAAGAAGAGCACCATCTCAGCCAGTATCGACAACGCCAACACTCCCGCCAACGCCCTCACGATCCTCACGGGCAGCCACGTGGCAGGGCTTAATTTTTGAAACTCCGCCGACACCTCACCCACCGGCCCCAGCTGCTCCATCGCCCGCTGCACAGCCTCCGCCTCAGGAATACCAGATTCCACCAGCGCGTGAATCGTCTCACGCAGATGGCTCTCCAGTTCGTCCAGCGTGTCCGGCCCGAGGCCGCGCGTGCGCGAGATGTCTTTGCGCCATTCGGCGATGGATCGATCGAGGTTATGCATGGCGGGGGCTCCAGAGTTGGTTGAGTACGCTGTTCACAAGGGTCCACTGTTCCTGCTGCTTCTTCAGGGCCTGTTTACCCTCGGTTTTCAAATGGTAGTACTTTCGCTTTCGGCCCGTCGGCGAGTCCACCCACTTGCTGCGCACCAGCTCGTGGTCCTCCAGCCAGTGCAGCACCGGGTACAGCATGCCGTCCGTCCATTCGATCTCCCCGCCGGAAAGCTCCTTTACCCGCTGAATGATCGCATACCCATAGCTGTCCCCCTCCGCGAGAATCGACAGCACAAGCGGCACCGAAGAGGCCGCCGTAAGTTCTTTCTGAAGCTTCATAGCGCAACCATGCATTGCAGAGCAATGTATGGCAACCTGATTTTTTCAAGTGCCCGTTCACACCCCATGCAAACCAAGGTCCCTTGACTGCGGCACCGGGAAAAAGAAAACCGTCAGCGAATGGACAGGTCAGTGAGCCCGCCACCCGCATCATGGCAGGGCAGGGGGGGCAGTCCCAGACACCACCAAGATCATCTTGTTCCGCAGGCAAGGTTCAGCGTTCACCGCGGCACCTTCTTGCCCAGGCGTCTCGCCATGCGCACCATGTCCCCCTGGATCACAATGCCCACCTCACCTTGAGGATGCTTCTTCATCTCCTCAAGAATGCTGAGGTCCTCCGCCGAGCCGTGCCGGCTCAGCAGTCGCGCGATGGCATAGCAGGTGCGTGGCGGCGTCTTCATCTGCAGCGTCTGCCAGTAGTTCCGTGCCGCCGTCACATAGGGCGCAGTATTGATCGTGGGAAAGGAATCGATCTGAAACAGCAGCCCCTCACGAAACTGCTGAGACGGATGCACATCAAACAGCCACAGCAGCTGCGGCGTGGCCGCATCACCACGCCCGCGCAGATCCGCCTGCGCCACGCTGTACCATCGGGGGATCTCAGCGCCGCCATCAAAGCTCACGATGAAAAGCTCCGCATACGCCAGCAGCAGCAGCAGCGGATCATCCAGCCCCAGCGCCGCCGCAGCCTTCGTATCAGTCAGCTTCGCCAGCCGTGCCCATTTGTCCGGAGGATTCAGCGCCACACTTCGTTGCGCATTGCCGCAGAAAAACACCCCGCTCTCCGCATCCTCCATCTCCGGCACGCGCGCATGCAGATGGGTTAGAAAACCCACCGGCGCACGGTGACTCTCCCTCGCCGTGAAAAGCAGATCACCCGCCTCATCGCCACCACCCCCATTGGTGTTGGTGTTGAGCGCCACCTGGCCAGCCACACTCTCCGCGCCCACGCATGGCGCACCGCAGGCCAGCAGCAGCACCGCCACCCACATCAAAACTGGACGCATCAGCAGCATGTTTTTTTCTTCCCACCATCTTGCCACCGCATCCCCCGCGCTGCCACGAGATTCTTCCCGCAGGGAAGGGGGCTCTTCCAGAGAGGGATCGTCCCGCTCCCACCATCGCACCTTCTCGCAGGGCCCTCCTCCCCCCACAGCTAAGCGATAGAATCCCAGACCTCTCCGAGTAGAAGTACCCAGACAAATTCGCGCCTCCACGCACTCCCCATTTCGCATTCGTCATTCCGATTTCGTCACTCGTCATTCCCATGCCAAAAAGCCCCCTCATCTCCCGCCGCACCTGCCTGCGCGGCCTCGGCACCACCCTCGCGCTCCCCTTGCTCGAAGTCATGGGCTGGGCAGACACCGCCAAAAAAAGCGCCAGTGCCATCGCCGCCGCAGCGCGCCCGCCCGTACGCCTCGGCTTCATGTACATGCCCCACGGCGTCATCATGGATCAGTTCTGGCCCGCCACGCCCGAGAGCTACTTCACCACCCCGCCGCCCGCATTGGAGTCCCTGCGCGGCGTGCTCGATCAATGCCTCCTCATGAAAGGCATCGGCGGCATCCCCATCGCCCCCTTCAATGGCGCGCCCCACGCGCTTGAGCTCTCCACCTGGCTCACCGCCCAGCTCCCCGACTCACGCCAGCGCAACCGCATCAACATCGCCATCTCCGCCGATCAGATCGCCGCGAACTACGTCGGCGCGCTCACCGCCCTCCCGTCGCTCGAGCTCGCCACCATGCCGCAGACGCACAAAGAAAATCAGGAGGGGCTCAACGAAGGCTACTACTCCCACTGCAGCTTCCGCTCCGCCACCCAGGCCGTCCCCGCCGAGATCAATCCCCGCAACGTCCTCAACCGCCTCTTCAATCAAAGCAGCACCCCCGGCAGCAGCAGCGGCCCCACCAGCGCCGCCGCCGCCCAGGCCCAGGCGCTCGATCGCTCCATGCTCGATCTCGTCATCACCGGCGCCAAAGATTTGAGAAAAAAACTCCCGCAGGACGACCAGCAAAAGCTCGATGAATACCTCGACAGCGTCCGCGCCGTCGAGCGCCGCATCGCCGCCATCGAGTTCCGCCAAAAAGAAGCCGCCCTCGAAAAAGCCGGCCTCGCCCCCAGCCGCCACCGCGCCACGGATACCCCGCCCATCGAAATCAAAATCCCCGTCGGCGACAAGCGCAGCGAATACATGCAGGTCATGTGTGATCTCAACGTCCTCGCCTTCCAGACCGACACCACCCGCGTCAGCACCTACATCGGCTCCACGCCCAACGGCGTCTCCTACCCCGAGCTCGGCTTCAAAGACGAGCACCACTCCCAGACGCACCACAACAATCGCCCCGAAATGGTGAGCAAAGTCGCCGCCATCACCGCCTTCAACATCGCGCAGTTCGCCTACATGATCAAAAGGATGCACAGCATCCGCGAAGCCGACGGCACCCTCCTCGACAACTGCCTCATGCTCTGGGGCTCTGGCCTGGAGGACGGCAACAAACACTCCCGCGAAAACCTCCCCTTCATCCTCGCCGGAAAAGCCGGCGGCACCGTCAAAACCGGCCGCTTCTTAGCAGACACCAAAGGCAACCAAGGCGACCTCCTCACCACCATGCTCTCCTGCGCCGGCGTCCCCCTGGACCGCCCCATCGGCATCGCCACCAAACAGATCACGGAAATGAAAGCGTAGGGGAAGGGGAGCAAAGTTCGTCCTCAGGAACTTTCGGTAGCCTGTGGCGCTTTGGAGTGTTGCATGTGGTTCCTCTTGGATGTCAATTTACAGTATGACTGAGAATAGAGGCTGGCTCAATCTGGTTTAGATCGATTTGTCTTCGACTCCAATGCTCCGTGATGGCTTGGGTGAAATCTGGACGTACTAACTTGGCGCGATTTTGAAGCCAGTCACAATCTTCTTTCCTGATGATTAATCCCTCCATCGAGTTTTGTGAAAAGGCACTTGGTCCCTGCATGAGCAGCTGCTGGAGTTTCTCTAACGTAGTCTTGCCTTTGAACAGGATAGGAACTGAGGCTAATCCTAGGCGCGTAGCGAGGGCTTTACGCCGCGAGGTGCTCCAAAATCGCTCTTCTTTCCGGTCATAGACATCAAAGGCGACAAACCAATCCGGCAAATGTGAGTAGCCAACTGAGTGACGCACGGCACACCATTCACCAAAAAGTATCATATTTTTATCAAGTTCCGCCTCCAAGCCGATCTCATGTTGCGAAAGCCAAGACGCGAGACGTGAAAATTGCCCGTGAAACGGCAATTCGAGATACTGACCTCGGTTCTGCACGCGGACTTTTCCATCGTCACCAATGGAAAGACCAATATTTGCACCATCAATCTTTTCTTCAACGATCACGTCTCCACTCAGGAATCTGGTGACTTCTTGAGGGGGGAGCACCTTATCGTCCCGTGGGCTTCCTTGGCCTAGCCATTTCAGATGGGGAGTGTGAGGAAAACGGAAGAAGTTGCTCATTTTTTTGCCTTTGTGGCCTGAAACCTCTTTATGTCCTTGGGGCAAAGAAACTCTACCTCCAAGCCGTGGTCCTTAAGTTTTGGTGCCCACTCGATCCATTTGGAGTCTGCGGCTTGAAGAATCTTTGGATGTTCTTCGTGGGCTGCGGCAACAGCGACGAATTTACGGTCAGCCCGATCAAAGTTAGAAAGACGGACATCATCAGGAAAGGATTCATAACCACGATCTTTATGCTGAATGATGGGCACCACATCACACTTCTCCTTGTTGGCTCTGTTTCGAAGAGCCCATTTCACGAAAGCATCTCCCGGACCCCTGCCTTGGTTAGGGTTGGTCTTATTCTGGTACTCTATAAGAATTTCGAAGGAGTCATCTACAGCCAAACGTTTGTCAGCCATGACCTGCTGAAGCGCAAGTGCGCATGCTGCCACACAATCCTTACTCACATCTTCATGCTGCCCATTGGCGACCAAGATGACGTTGGTGTCCACGATGTAGGTCATTTGGAGGTGGCAGTTTTTCGGCGTTTGGCGGCAGCAACCGTACGGGCGGTAAGGTCAGCCATCTCGTCACCAAAAAAATTCTCAGGCCAGTTTTCAATATCTCCGTCCTCAGTCAAGCGAAGGGGTTCCAATTCGGCTGCTCCAGTATCGTTCTTCTTGCAAAAATAGATGGCTACCTCACGAGGTTTGATCGCTCCTTCTGCAATGCGGCGTTGGAGCCTATTGAGAAAGTGCTCTGAATGACTTTCGACTATGAGCTGAACATTACGTGAGCCTTCGTTCTCGCGCGCTTGGGCAGCACAGATAAAGACATCGGCCAGCTCCGCTTGTACCTGTGGATGGAGATGAATCTCAGGTTGCTCCATCCACACAACAGAGTTGGGCGGACAGTAAAAAGGTAGAACTAACGCTGGAAGTACCTGTGAGATGCCAAATCCTACGTCAGTGATTTTTACTTCAGGAGCACCTTTTCCCGCACGCAATAGGACTTCATACTCCTTGCGCCCCTCCGCCACTGCTTTGACATCGAAATTATGGATTACTCCGAGATCCTTAAGCCAGCCAGCTATAAATGCGGTGAACGTACTTAACCTTTGTCGTGGTGCACGATTAAGCCTTCGGCCTTGAGCCTCCGCTGCTAGAATGGCAGCCACGGTAAATTCGCCGCGCTGGCCTACATCCTCCGGGGTGTCGCCCGACCATTGATATGTGCGTCTAGGATGATCACGAAGCGGTCCAAGATAATAAAACTTGGAGAGCATGTTTTCCGTGGCTAGTGCGAAATCGGCAAGAAAGCCTGCGTTTTGAAACCTAGCCCGCGTGGCGTCAGACATACGGTAGAATTTCTCCGGTGCGTCTAATGGCCATTTGCGACCAACAGCTTTTTTGAACTTAAAGCGTTCAGAGGTGAGCGAGTAGCTTCCGTCGGGGTGTTTCTCAAAATCAGCATTCAAAGTGGCCGGTCCTACGCCGCCCAGCCTGTAACGGATCGCCGTGGCTTCAGGCTGTCCAGATTTGTTTGCATCGAGTCGCACACCAAGGTTCATCGTGGTGCCTCGGTATCTCTGAAGTGCGAATCGATTTAAAACATAGAGTGGAGAGGGAAGCCTCCACTGCATTGAAAATTCTAACGGCTGGTTTACATCATGCCCATGTACGCAATCAGCGTACGTGCCGAGATCGATTAATGTGTTCTGATCGCCAAGATGAAATGCGCGTCGTCTGTCTGACGACTGAGCTGTTTGCTTTAATCCCAGAAGAAGATGCCCCAAGCTGCTTTTGCCAGCACTGTTGGCACCAAAGATGACTGTGAGCGGAGCGAGTCGAATTTCGCCTGTGTCTTTCCAAGCTTTGAAGTTCTTGATGTGAAGTGAGGTCAGCATTGCATTCGATATTGGTCGGTTTCTCGACAAATGGCAACTCGCCAAAAAATAGAACTTCGCCGCCCTATTCATCATTCACCCGTCCGCCCCTCACCCCACTCGCTTCTCCGCCTCCACATAAATGCTGTTCTCCGGCCGGTTGTCGATCCGCTCCAGGTCCGCGCATTTCCCTTCGCGGTACTTGCAGGCCCGTGCGTTCACAAATCCATGCTTCTCCAGCAGCTTGCACAGGGACGGCTCCGTGTACATCCACTGGTGCCGGTTCTTCACCCCCGTGCCGTCGTATTCCAGGATGCCCAGCAGCATCGCCGTCGGGTCTTCGGGATCATAGAGCTTCACGTAGTGGTCCAGGCTCGGGATCACAAAGCGCACCACGCCGCCCGGAGCCAGCACGCGCAGGATCTCGCCCAGCAGCAGCGGCACATCCCATACAAAGATGTGCTCAAACATGTGAGAGCTGAAGACGCACTGGCAGCTGTTGTCCGCCAGCGGGAAGCGCTTCGTCACATTCAGGTAGTGCAGCTTTTTAAACACACCCTGCTCATGCTCCTCCAGCCGCGCCTGCGTGATGCGCCCCACCTTCCGCAGCAGCTGCGGCAGCCCCGGAACCATCGTCACCCAGATATGCGGAGTGATGTCCGTGTTATACCACCCCTCCTGCGGACAATTGAAAGCCCCGAGATGAAGTTTGAGCAAAGGTGAAGTCATGTGCAGAAACCTAGGCCGCGCCCTATCCTCCGTCAACGCCCGCGCCTGCTTCAATACTCACACATTCCATGCCTCATATCAGGGGCCACTGAAAACAGGTCTGCATCTGAGCCGGTGAAGCCTCTGCGCTCGAAAGTGTCACAGCACCTTTTTATAGCGGTTCGCAAAACTCATTTCCGTTTAGCAGGCTGCTTCTTGCTCGAAAAATCTTGGGCATCGACGGCGGCTGGTTGAGGACAACCAGCCCTGCCCGCGAGGGGCATTCGAATGTCCAGCGCGAGGTAGGGCGGCTTGTCCTCAAGCCGCCGCCGAGCGTCGCCACGCTCGCTTTCCAGAAATCAGTTTCGCAAAACGCTATAGATTCAGAGGCCAGGTGAAAGAAGGCGCATGCAGGGCCGGCAGGTGCGCTGGGGGCGGGGCGTTTGAAAAGGGGGCATGCGATGTGGCAGCAGCCCACGATGGGACGAAAGACTCCACGGACGCGCACAGCGCATCCCTACCATCCAGAGCAGCGCGCGCCGCAGCGCTGGTATGGAACCGCTGTGCGGGTCCGAAGTTTCGGGTCTGCGGCGTCGCGGGCGCTGAAAATGATGCGCCGTCCTTGGAACGTGGAAAGGCAGGAGATGATGGGCACGCTGGTTTGCAGTGTGGGAAATGCCACCACCGATGGAAAACAGGTCTCCATCTCAGCCTGTCTGCTCAGGGTATAAGCAGCCGCGCTGAATTCGCATCTGCTCCAGCACCTCACACCCGCTGCACCACCACAAACACATGCTTCTCCGGATGCTGATCATACTCCAGGTGACGGCACACGCAGCCCGCCGCCGCCAAAGTCTGCAGCGTCTGTGAGACCCCCAGCGTGCTGTAGTTCACCGGCACCCCCATGCTCGCATCCACCCGCTCCTCCGGCGCGTCCAGCCCGCCGAAAGTGAAGATGAAAACCCCGCCTGGCGCCAGCGCCCCGCACAGCTTCGTCAGCACCTCCGCATTCCGCGCCAGCGGCAGATGCCACAGGCAGTCCCACGCCGAGATAAAATCATAGAGCCCCTCCGGCTCCCACGCGCACACATCCGCATGGTGAAACGTGACGTGCGGCATCCGCTCACGCGCCAGCGCGATCATCCGTGCCGACACATCCAGCCCCTCCACCGCATAGCCCCGCAGCTCCAGCAGCCGGAGGAAGCGCCCGTGGCAGCCGCAGCCCACATCCAGCGCCCTGCCGCCCGGATGCGCCGCAAACCTCAGAGCCAGCTCATGCTGTGAAATACCATTGCTCTCCAGATGCGGCTCCAGCCACCGCTCCGCGATCTCATCATAGCTCCGGCCAAGTTCATCAGGCTGCATGGCGAAAGGAGTCATGGCGCGGGAGGCGGGTGGCAAGGGCGGGGTTTTTGTTCTCGGTTCACCGTTCATTCCGCAGCCTCAGGTGCGTCAGCTTTTCGCTTTCTTTCTTCGGACGCATTGGATTAGCCATTGGATGGAGGCCACCCCACATAAGGACAAACCCAGCATCATGTTCGCATGTCTGACGGGATACTCCACCACTCGAACATAATCCACCTCATTGGAATAGAGAGCTCGATCGGGAGTAACCGTGTAGTGCGCCATGTTGGCGGCGACCAGCAGGAAGACATTGAATGCAATTATGCCCAATCCTGCGATGAGCAAACAATAGGGCGCACATGATCGGGCGCTTTGGGGTGGATTTGATTTCATGGGCTCTGATCACTCAAAGGTTCATCCGTGCCTGTCACAGGCCGCCTATTCATGACCCAAAGCGATGAGTGAAGAAAGCCAAATCACTGCCGTCATTGGGACAGACTGACTGCGGATGCTGAGCCGTCATTGATCTGCCCCCACCTCACCACCCCGCAAAGCGCTGCAGTTCAATGTTCAGTGTCCAATGTTCTCGTTCCCCTTGCATCCCCGCCGCCCCGCCTAGCTTGCCCATCGGCCCCCATCGCTCGCTCATCAACCACACCGCATCGCCATGAAAGCCGCCCGCCTCGCCGCCCTGCTCGTCCTCACCCTCGCCAGCATCAGCCACGCAGAAGAGCCCAAGGCGGCACCTGCGCCCAAAGTCCCCGCCTTCGCCAGCGCAGACGACTTCACCGCCCTGCGCATGGCCTATGCCGCGCGGCCGGACTTCGACGGCTTCTGGAACCTCGACCCCGAGCGCGAGGCCGTGATGGCCGCGATCCAAAGCAAGGACTTCCCCAAGGCCACCTCACTCGCCAAGCCCTGGCTGGAGAAATTCCCCATCGATGCCCAGCTGCACTACCTCTGCGGCCATTTTCTCAAGAAGGCCGGAGACATTCCCGGCAGCATGCACCACTTCCACTGCTTCTACGGCCTCATGCGCTCCATCACCTCCAGCGGAGATGGCAAGTCCGCCAAGACCGCCTGGAAAGTCATCTCCGTCTCCGAAGAGTACGCCCTGCTCAACGAGATCGACGCCGAGCTCATCGATCAATCCCTCGTGGACTCCTGCGACAAAATGCACGTCCGGCTTTCCAACGGCACCGAGACCGACCTCTACTTCGATGTCTCCCTCTCCCTCGCCGCCACCGCCCGCCAGTTCGCGCCCGGTAAAAAATAAAGCGCACACCGCAGCTCAAAAATCCCGCGTGCTCACCTCGCAAACACACGCACATCCTGCCTCGTTCCGCTCTTTCAAAAAATCATTTTTACCGCATCGAATAAATACAAATTCACCGGTAATTAGCGGGCTTGCAGTTGCCATTCCGCGCACGCTCTGCCACGTTTCCGCCGCCCATGTATAAGGGAAGTATTAGAATTATCGGAGGGTTGCTGTTAGGAGCTCTCCTGCTATCTCTCGCCGCTCATTTTTCCACCGGCGCCGGGCCCAGCAGTTCATGGATGCATCAGGCCGTCCTGCTCAAGTTCAATCATCGCTTCTTCCTCGAGTACCGCACCCAGAACGCCGGGCGCTGGCCCGTCAAATTCGCCGATCTCGACCACGCCGTGGCAGACGCCAAAGACGCCGGCAGGCCCGCCCCCTTTGTCGATCCAGACAGCGGCCTGAGCACCCCCTGGCTTCTCTTTAATCCCACCCGCTGCCTGCCGCACCCCGAGCACGGCCACATCATCTCCGCCGCCCCGCGCACCGGCGGCTATGATCTCACCCACCATCCCTACAGCCGCCTCGTCCTCTTTGAGAGCGGTGTCGCCACCTGGATCCCCGAGTCCGATTTCATCGCCGCCACCCAGGTCCAGTAGCTGATGAGGATGGTGCTCCACTTCGTCTCCCAGCCCCCATGCACCACAGCAGCACCGCATTCGTCGCACGCTTCATCGGCCTGGGCATCTGCCTCTTCAGCACCTGGATCTCCGCATGGGGCACCCTCGTCATTCTGGCCGGAGTTTCGAACGCGGGCCTCCGTGACGTGCCGCCCCAGCCTCCCGATTGGGAAGCCATCGTCGCATTTGCACTCCTCGGTCTCTCGGCTTGGTCCATCACTTCCCTGGGCGAATGGTTCTGGTCCTTTGAAGAAGGTTGGTTTCGCCTGCAGCGCGCCCTCCGCCTCATCCAGTGCACCCTCATCCTCGGCGGCATCGCCTGCGCCATCACCTTCCGCATCGCCCACGAGTTCCACCCCCTCTGAGCCCCGCATCTCAGGGAAAAAGCATGGGGCAGGGGAGGCCCGTTCCCGCCGCCCCGCCCCTGCGCATATGGTCACGTCTCCTCAGCCATCGCTTTGCGATATAGCTTTCAGAAAGAAGCGCGCCGCCACCCCCCAGCGCTTCT
This sequence comes from Prosthecobacter sp., assembly GCF_049294395.1. Taxonomy (GTDB): domain Bacteria; phylum Verrucomicrobiota; class Verrucomicrobiia; order Verrucomicrobiales; family Verrucomicrobiaceae; genus Prosthecobacter. Next base: position 35 of record NZ_JBAQCR010000041.1, on the reverse strand, counting down.
CATTCCCCCCCATGAGCACACCCCACCCCCAGTCC
>NZ_JBAQCR010000040.1:0-2959 GCF_049294395.1 Prosthecobacter sp. | reverse complement strand
GCGCAGCACCACCTAGATGCGGCCCGTGCCGTATCTTGCTCACATCTCTTGACGACGCGCAGCGTTACTTCTTCGCCCGCACTTCGTTCACGAACTCCTCCATCAAATCCATCGCCTTCGCGATGAGTTCGGGAGCAGTCGCATAACAGCAGCGCACAAAGCCCTCACCCGCACTGCTGAAAGCACTGCCAGGGACGACGGCCACACTCTTCTTCTCCAGCAGCTGAATGGCGAATTCCTTGCTCGTCAGCCCCGTGCTACGGATCTCCGGAAACACATAGAACGCGCCTCCCGGATTGAAGCAGTGCAGCCCCATGCCATTGAGCCGGCTCACGATCAGATTGCGGCGCTGCTCGTAGCTTTGACGCATGTCCTCATAGGCAGTCTCACCCATCTTGAGCGCTTCGATGCCGGCCATCTGGCTCATGATTGGAGCACACAGCATGCAGTACTGATGAATCTTCATCATCGCCTCACGCAGCGGTGCCGGAGCGCAGGCATAGCCCAGGCGCCAGCCAGTCATGGCAAAGGCCTTGCTGAAGCCGTGCAGCAGAATGGTGCGCTCACGCATGCCCGGAAACTCAACGATGCTCTTGTGCTGACGTCCGTCATAAAGCAGCTCGCTGTAGATCTCATCCGTGAAGACCAGCAGGTCATGCTTCACCGCCAGTGCGGCGATCTTCGCCAGCTCCTCATGCGGCATGATGCCACCTGTGGGGTTCGTGGGGAAGTTCAGTGCGATGACTTTCGTCCTCGGCGTGATCGCCTTCTCCACATCCTCCGCCATCAGCGCAAACTCATTCTCCTCACGAGTCTGCACCACCACGGGCACGCCATAAGCCATCTTGATGCTCGGTGAATAGCTCACGTAGCACGGCTCATGATAGATCACTTCGTCTCCCGGATTCAACACCGCACGGAAGGCGATGTCGAGCGCCTCGGACACGCCCACCGTCACCAGAATCTCCGTCTTCGGATCATACGTGGTGCGGAAGTGCTTCGTCACGTACTCGCTGATGCCAATGCGCAGCGATTCGAGACCAAGGTTCGAAGTGTAGCTTGTCTGGCCTTTTTCCAGCGAGCGGATCACCGCCTCGCGGATCGGCCACGGGGTGGGCTTGTCGGGTTCGCCGACGCCGAGCGAAATGACATCGGTGCGACCGATGACGAGTTCGAAGAAATCGCGGATGCCGGAGCGCGGCAGATCGCGAATGATGTTTGAAATTTTGTTGTCGTATTCCATGACCTCAGGTTCCTCTCAGTTCATGGACTCACTGGCAGGCGCTCTTCATCGCCGCCACCGTTCGCGAGGAAACCGTTTTCCTTGTACGCCTTCAATTCAAAGCGCGTGGCCGTGGACAGCACGCCGCCGAGGGTGCTGAGTTTTTCGGACACAAAGGTCGCCACATCCAGGAGGTCCTTGCCCTCCACGATCACAGCCAGGTCATAGCCGCCGCTCATGAGAAAGCAGTCGCGCACCTGGTCAAATTTCGAAATCCGGCGTGCCAGACGGTCAAAGCCGCCATCACGCTCAGGCGAGATGCGCACCTCGATCAGGGCCGTCACGCGGCGGTCCCCCGCCTTCAGACGGTCCACCACGGCGCTATAACCCAGGATCGTGCCATCCGCCTCCGCCGCGGCAATGCGGGCGGTGACTTCGGATTCGGCGAGCCCCAGGGCGAGAGCGATCTCTTTGGGGCTGCGGTTGGAGTTATTGCGGAGCAGTTCGATGAGCGGGTCCATATAAGGGGCTGCGATTGTAATGCCAGTCCCCGATTTGAACAGCGGAAAGCAGAATCAACATTGAACATTCAACCCGGCCATGGAACATCCGGGCATGCGCGCCACCGCCATCCAGATCATCGAAAAACTCACTCAGGCCGGTCACAAGGCCCTGCTGGCGGGCGGCTGCGTGCGCGACATGCTGCTGGGGCGCGAGGCCAAAGACTTTGACGTGGCCACCAGTGCCACGCCCGAGCAGGTGGTGAAACTCTTCCCCGGCGCCCAAACCGTGGGAGCCCACTTCGGCGTCGTCATCGTGCGCCTGAACCACCATCACGTCGAGGTCGCCACCTTTCGCAGCGACGGCAGCTACAGCGACGGACGCCGCCCGGACAGCGTCACTTACTCCACCCCGGAGCTCGACGCCCAGCGCCGCGATTTCACCATCAACGGCCTCTTCTTCGACCCGCTCACAAACCAGGTCATCGACTACGTCGACGGCCAGGTGGATCTGCGCATGGGCCTTCTCCGCGCCATCGGCGTCGCCAAGGACCGCTTTGAAGAAGACCACCTCCGCATGCTGCGCGCCGTGCGCTTCGCCACCGTGCTCGGCTTCGATATCGAGCATGCCACCTGGGAATCCATCTGCGGCCTCGCACCCAAGATCAAGAGCGTCAGCATCGAGCGCATTCGCGAGGAATTCGTCAAAACAATGCTCCATCCCAATCGCGTGCGCGGCTTCGATCTCCTCGTCAACAGCGGCCTCATGGAGCAGTTCCTCCCCGAGATCCTCGTTCTCCAAGGCTGCGAACAACCACCCCAATTCCACCCCGAGGGCGATGTCTTCATTCACACCCGCCTCATGCTCAGCCTGCTGCCGGAGAAGGTCTCGCTGCCGCTGGTGATGAGCGTCCTCCTGCACGACATCGCCAAGCCCGCCACGCAGACCCGCGATGCCGACACGGGCCGCATCCGCTTCAATGGCCACGACAAACTCGGTGCTGAAAAAACCGGCGATATCATGCGCCGCATGAAATTCCCCAACGACGTCATCGAGCCCACCGTCGTTGCCGTGGAGAACCACATGGTCTTCAAGGACGTCAAAAAGATGCGCACCGCCAGAACTCACGATTTCCAAACTGGCATGCGGTATGCGACAGTCGGCGTATGAACTCAACACGCATCCGATTACGGTGAATCGTGCGTCAGTGTGTTGATGTGTGCGCTGGCCGACAGA
>NZ_JBAQCR010000039.1:0-8333 GCF_049294395.1 Prosthecobacter sp. | reverse complement strand
TGTGATGGCGGGGCGGGGCGATGAGTTTCGGATTGCGAAAGAAACGCAAAAGCACATTCTGGAAGAAGCTGCGGCGATGGGAGTGCGGCCGGATGAACTGGCGCGAAGTCTGCGGCTGCAAAGCACGCGCACGCTGGGGCTGGTGATTCCGGATATTTCCAATCCGTTCTTTGCCGCGCTGGCGCGTGCGGTGGAGCGGCGTGCGCGCACACTGGGCTACACGGTGCTGCTGGCTGATTCGCAGGAGTCCGCCGAAGTGGAGGCGGAATGCATCCTCATGCTGCTGGACCGGCGCATCGACGGACTCATTCTCGCACCAGTGGGTGGTGACTCGAAGCATCTGAAGACGCTTATCGACTCGCGGCTGCCGCTCACGCAGGTGGACCGCGTTTTCACCGCGCTGAAAACTGCTGCTGTGGTGGCGGACAACTTTGCTGGAGCGCGTGAAGCGGTGCGAAGGCTGGTGAAACTGGGGCACAAACGCATCGCGTGCCTGCAGGGCAGGGAGGACAGCTCGGTCATTGCCGAGCGGGTGCGTGGGTATTGTGCTGGACTGAGTGAGGCGGGGTTGCGCTTTGAGAAGAAGTTTCTTGGCGGTGGAGAGCATTCCATGGCCATCGCACGGGAGCACACGCTGAAGCTGCTGGACTTGAGGACGCGTCCCACGGCGATTCTTGCGCTCAGCAATCAGCTTGCGCTTGGGGCCCTGGAGGCGGTGCGTGAACGAGGACTGGTGATCCCGGAGGATCTCTCGCTCATTGCGTTTGATGAGCAGCCGTGGGCCTCGCTGCTTTCGCCGCCGCTGACGACGCTGGCACAGCCGGTGGAGGAGCTGGGGACAGTGGCGGTGGACAGGTTGTGCGCACAGATCAAGCCGGGAGGCAAGGCTTCGCGGAAGGCGCTGACGACACTGCCGGTGCGGCTGATTGAGCGTGCATCCATCGGTCCAAAGAAGAAAGATTGACCGAAAGGCTTCCTGTTGCACAATCGTTTGCGCAAAATCAACTTTTCCAGCCATGAAATGCCTCATTCCACTTCTGTTTGCCTCCCTGGCATTGCTTTCCTGCAAGCCTGCGGGCGAGAAGGCATCCACTCACTCTGGCAAGCCGAAGGTGGCGCTGGTGATGAAGTCGCTGGCGAATGAGTTTTTCCAAACGATGGCCGAGGGCGCTAAGAAGCACCAGGCGGCGCATGCGGGTGACTACGAGATTCTCGTGAACGGTATCAAGAACGAGACGGATCTGGCAGAGCAGGTGGGGTTGGTGGATCAGATGGTGTCGCAGGGAGTGCAAGCCATCGTCATTGCCCCGGCGGACTCGAAGGCGCTGGTCACGGTGCTGAAGCGTGCGAAGGAGGCGGGCGTGCTCGTCATCAACATCGACAACAAGCTGGATGGGGACACGCTGAAGCAGGCGGGGCTGAGCATTCCATTTGTCGGGCCGGACAACCGTGCGGGAGCGAAGGCGGTGGGCGAGGTGCTGGCGAAAAAACTCAAGGCGGGTGATGAGGTGGCGATCATCGAAGGTGTGACCACAGCTTTCAACGGACAGCAGCGCAAGGCGGGCTTTGAAGATGCGATGAACGCTGCGGGCATGAAGATCGTGGCGTCACAAAGCGGACAGTGGGAGATGGAGAAGGCGAATGGAGTTGCTGCGGGCATCCTGGCCGCGAATCCGAATGTGAAGGCGCTGCTGTGTGCGAATGACAACATGGCTCTGGGGGCTGCGGCTGCGGTGCAAGCTGCTGGCAAGGCGGGGCAGGTGCAGATCATCGGTTTTGACAACATCGCCGCGCTCAAGCCGCTGCTGGCGGATGGTCGCGTGCTGGCGACGTGCGATCAGCACGGGGATCAGCTTGCGGTGTTTGGCATTGAAGCTGCGCTGAAAGTGCTGAAGGAAAAGACGACGCCCGCGGATCAGCAGACGCCGGTGGATGTGGTGGTGAAGTGATCTTTCTTTTTCATCATGCGCCGCTGGACTGATTTCTTCATCCTAATTGCCGTGCTCGCGGCGATGATCGTGCTCTTTGGGCTGATGCGGGACAGCTTTTTCAGCATGGGCACGCTGGGGACGGTGGCGAACCGAATTCCGGCGCTGGCGCTGGTGGCTACGGGAATGACGCTGGTGATGGTGACGGGTGGGATTGATCTTTCGGTGGGTTCGCTGCTGGGCTTTTGCGGCGCGGTGGTAGGCGTGCTGATGGCGGATCTGCACTGGGGAATGGCGATGGCGGTGCTTGCCAGTGTCGTTGTCGGAGCGGTGATCGGCAGCACGACGGGGGCGGTGAGTGTGAAACTGCGGCTGCCTTCGTTTATTGTTTCACTGGGCATGCTGGAGATCGCGCGAGGGCTGGCTTTCCTGACGACGAACTCGCAGACGAAGTACATTGGCGCGGATATTGAGGCCTTAGGCGCGCCGTTTGGCGGGATGGTGATTTCGCCTGCGTTTGTGATCAGTCTGCTGGTGGTGGCGGCGGGGCAGGTGATGCTTTCGCAGATGGCCATCGGGCGGCACTTGATCGCCATTGGGGCCAATCGTGAGGCGGCGCTGGTTTCGGGGCTTTCGGTGGATCGTCCGCGCATTTTTGCGCATGCGCTGCTAGGCGCGCTGACGGGGCTGGCGGCGGTGTTTAACTGCTCGCGGCTTGGGTCTGCTGATCCGAATGCGGGCACGGGTTTTGAGCTGGGGGCCATCGCTGCGGTGGTGGTGGGTGGCACGAGTTTGATGGGCGGGCGGGGATCGGTGGTGAAGAGCTTCATGGGCGTGCTGATCATCGCCACGCTGGAGGCGGGACTGATTCAGGTGGGAGCCACGGAGCCGGTGAAGCGTGTGGTTACCGGGCTAGTCATTGTTGCTGCTGTGCTGGCGGATACCTGGAGGAGAAAATGATCTGCATGAAATCGATTGTTCTTTTATTGCTTCTGGGTGCATCGGCTTTTGCTGAAAAGCCGCGCATTGTTTTCGACACCGACATAACCGGAGATGTGGATGACGTGCTGGCGTTGACGATGTGCCATACGCTGGCGGATCGTGGTGCGTGCGAATTTCTCGGGGTGACGATCTCGAAGGACAATCCGCTCACGGCTAGTTTTGTGGATGCGCAGAATACGTTTTATGGGAGGCCTGATCTGCCGATAGGGGTGACGCGTGATCCGACGGCGCAGAAGCGTGCGAGCAGTTATTTGAAGCTGGCGGACTCACCGGACTATCCGCATGATTTGAAGAGCAACGATGATGCGCGTGAGGCGGTGGACCTGCTGCGTGAGCTGCTGGCGAAGCAGCCGGACGGGAGTGTTTCTATCATCAGCGTGGGCATTGCCTCGAACATGGCGAACCTCATCAAGTCGAAGGCTGATAAGCATTCGCCGCTGGATGGTACGGCATTGATCCGGCAGAAGGTGAAGATGCTATCGATCATGGCGGGGGCGTTCGCGTTTTGTAACCACACGAACTACCATCTGGAGGCGAACGTCATCAACGGCATCGGCTTCATGCAGACGGTGGCGAATGAGTGGCCGGAGGAGGTGCCGGTGTGCTGGAGCGGGTATGAGATCGGCGAAGCGCTGCCGTTTCCGCGTGCCAGTATCGCGCAGGATTTTGGCTATGTGCCGCATCACATCGTGAGGGAGGCTTATCTGCTGCACAGCGGGCCCGCGCATGACCGGCCGTGCTGGGATGAGAGCAGCGTGCTGCAGGCGGTGTTTCCAGAACGTGGACTTTTTGGCCTCTCTGTCCCGGGGCGCGTGCGTGTGGGTGCCGATGGATTCACGCGATTCATGCCGCCGGGCAAAGATGGCAAAGGCGGCAAACGCGACCGATTTCTCACCCTGACTTCAGCGCAGCAGGCACGCGTGCTGGAGGCCATCGTCCAAACCACTGTGCAACCACCCAAGAAATGAAAAAGCTCATCACCCTATTCCTCTGCGCGCTCTGCGGCCTGTCTCAGGCGGCGCCGGTCAAACTCATCTTCGACACCGACATGGGTAATGATGTTGATGACATGATGGCGCTGGCGATGATTCACAATCTGCAAAAGCGCGGGGCGTGTGAACTGCTGGCTGTTACGATCACGAAGGACCATCCGCAGGCGGCGGCATTTGTGGATGCGGTGAATACGTTGTATGGGTATCCCGATACGCCCATTGGCGTGGTGCGTGATGGGGCGGCGAAGGAGGCGGGGAAATTCAATCTGCTGGCGGATGAAAAGAATGCGGACGGCAGTCTGCGCTACCCGCATGATTTGAAGAGTGGAGCGGATGCGCCGGAAGCGGTGGGCCTGATCAAGGACATCCTGGCAAAGCAGCCGGATGGCAGCGTGGTCATTGCGCAGGTGGGCTTTTTTACCAATCTGTCGCGTCTGCTGGACTCGCCGGGCGGGAAGGAATTGATCGCGAAGAAGGTGAAGTTTTTGAGCATCATGGCGGGTGCGTTTCAGACGGTGCAGTGGGACACGCGGCACCTGGAGTATAATGTGAAACTGGATGTGCCGGCGGCGCAGAAGCTTGCCAAGGAGTGGCCCACGCCGGTGGTGTGGAGTGGCTATGAGATCGGTGTGGCGGCGGCGTTTCCGCATGTCGTCATCGAAGAGGATCTCAACTACATCCCGCATCATCCGCTGAAGGAGGCTTATTATTTGTACAATCCGCCGCCGCATGATCGCCCGACTTGGGACCCGACGGCGGTGCTGTATGCGGTGCTGCCTGAGCGCGGTTACTTTGATCTCTCACCGCCGGGAAATGTCGTGGTGGAAAACGATTCGGCCACGCTGTTTCGTGCGGGCAAGGGCGGCAAAGGGAAACACCGCTTTCTGGTGATGAGCCCGGAGCAGACGGCGCGTGTGCGCGAGGCGATTGTGCAGCTCAATGTGGAACCTCCAGCCACCAAGAAGTGATGGCAGAGAAGCGCCCTAGAATTGTCGTCGTCGGCTCGCTGAACGTGGATCACACGCTGCGTGTGCCGCACATTCCTGCGCCGGGAGAGACGCTGGCGGCGAGCGGCATGCTGACGTGCTTTGGTGGCAAAGGTGCGAACCAGGCTGTGGCTGCGGCGCGTACAGGCGGTGCGGTGAGCATGATTGGCTGTGTGGGGCTGGATGACTTCGGGGCGCGATATATGGAGGCGCTGGAGAGTGAGGGCATTGATACGACGGGCGTTTTGCGTTCGGCGATGCCTACGGGATCGGCCTTCATCGCGGTGGATGATCAGGGAGAGAATTCTATCATTGTGAATGCGGGGGCGAATCATGCGATCACACCGGAGGATGTGGAGAAGCATGCCGGGCTGATTCGTGGGGCGGATGCGCTGCTACTGCAGCTTGAGTGTCCGCTGGAGGTGGTGCAGCGGGCTGCGGAAATCGCTCGGGATGCGGGTGTGAGGGTGGTTTTGAATCCGTCACCGTTGAGTGCGGTGTATCTCGCGGCGCGATTTGCGGTGGATGTGTTGATCGTGAATGAGGGTGAGGCGGCGCAGATCACGCCGCAGAGAAATTTGCGTGAGGCGATGTGCAGGCATTTGATCATCACGCGTGGTGCGGAGAGCACGCTGAGCATCACTGAGGATGGGGTGACGGAGATCGAGCCGCCGAAGGTGACGCCGGTGGATACGGTGGGCGCGGGGGACACGTTTGCGGGGGCTTTTGCCGTGGCGAGTGGCGAGGGCAGGGAGGATGCGATTCGTTTTGCGAATGCGGCGGGTGCGCTGGCGACGCTGAAGGCGGGAGCGCAGCCTGCGATTCCGACGAGTGCGGAGATTGAGGCGTTTATGCGGGGGTGAATATCATCGCGGCAGGCGTGTGGCGGAACTCGTTGCAGACGCTGCTGGTGAGCGCGGTGTGTGGCGGAGCTGTGGGTTTGCTTCCCGGAATGTGCTGAGATACCCAGGGTCGCCTCGCTGAGGCTCGGCTGACCCTGGGCTGACTCCGCAGCCCCCTTGGGGCTGGTGCGTGGATGAGCGTCGCGGTGAAAGTGAGTGAAGTCTAGAGGGGGGATGCCCGTTTCCGATAAAACGAACAGTGCATGCTCCCGCTACGCCAATGAATCTGAGAATGCTTGAAACGCTTTTACTTCCTCATCTGTGGCGACGCCGGAGACAATGTGACCTGCGAGACTGCGGACGATGAAGGCTTGATCGGCAGGCAGATCCAGCCGCTTCACCACGAGGGCCATGATGGCGGCAAACGTGTTGCCATTGTAGAAGCAAAAAGGGGCCATGCGGTGACAACGACGACATAGATTTGCTGCGTCAGCCAGAGTCATCGCCGTTTGGTGGTTTGACTCCCACAATGCTTTTGTGGCTTCGTGTCCGTCAGAGGTGGGCTTGTGCAGTGCGTTTTTGGCTTCGCAGAGGCCGCGATTTAGAGTCGTGACGATTTCCCACGTGAAGGATTCGAGCCACGGATGCAAGCTGCTCATGCTTCAGGGCTTCTTTGCTGCCTGGGCTGCTTTGATCTTCTTCAACTCTTCCACGCCTGCGCTCTTGAGGAAGCCTTTGCCGGTCTTGGCGTAGATGGGCTCTGCCGAGAAGCGATCCTGCATTTCGAGACCAATCTCAAGCAGCTCCCGCGTGAGTGCGGCATCGCTTGGTTTGGTTTCAGTCGTCGCTTTCATGGCCGCATTTTAACCTCAATGCCGGTTTTCAGCAATCCTCCTTTGAGCGGTCTTTTGGCATCACGCCAGCATCTGCTTGATCACATGGCCTTCCACGTTGGTGAGGCGGCGCTGGACGCCGTTGTGTTCGAAGGTGAGGCGTTCGTGATCGAGGCCGAGGAGGTGGAGGATGGTGGCGTTGAAGTCGTAGAGGGGGTGGATGTCCTTCACGGCTTTCTGGCCGAGTTCGTCGGTCTCGCCACAACTCACGCCGGGTTTCACACCTGCGCCGGTCATCCAGCAGGTGAAGCCGTCGGGATTGTGGTCGCGGCCTTTGGCTCCTTTTTGGAAGAAGGGCATGCGGCCAAATTCGGTGCACCAGACGACGAGGGTGTCTTCGAGCAGGCCGCGTTCTTTGAGGTCGCGAATGAGTGCGGCTGCGGGTTGATCGAGGATGGGGGCGTGAACGTCGTACTGTTCTTTGAGGGCGTTGTGGCCGTCCCAGTTGAGCTTGCCGCCGCTGGCGTAGGCGCCGTTAAAGAGCTGCACAAAGCGCACGCCTTTTTCGATGAGGCGACGTGCGAGGATGCAGTTCTTGGCGAAGGCGGCTTTGTCGGGGTTTTGCGTATCGTCGGCACCGTAGAGATTGAGGATGTGTGCGGGCTCGGTGCTGAGGTCGCTGATCTCCGGGACGCTGAGCTGCATGCGCGCGGCGAGCTCGTAGCTGGCGATGCGTGCGGCGAGCTTGCCATCGCCTGGGTGGGCTTCGAGATGGCGGGCGTTCATGCGCTGGAGGAGGGTGCGTGCGGCTTGATCCGTGGCTGGAGAGACACCCGGGGCGGCGAGATGGCGCACGGGGGCTTTGGAGCTCATGGTGGTGCCCTGAAATGCGGCGGGGAGAAAGCCGGGGCCCCAGTTGTTGGCACCGTTTTGCGGCACGCCGCGGGGATCGGGAATGGCGACGTAGGAGGGCAGATCTTGGTTCTCGCTGCCGAGGGCGTAGGTGGTCCATGCGCCGAGGGAGGGGAAGCCGTCGAGGTTGAAACCGGTGGAGAGGAAATTCTCCGCAGGGCCGTGGGTGTTGGACTTGCTGGTGAGCGAGTGAACGAAGGCGAAGTCGTCTGTCAGTTCCGCGAGATGCGGGATCATGTCGCTCACCCATTTGCCGGTCTGGCCGCGCTGGCGGAAGGTGTACTGCGGGCGGGCGAGATTGCCTGCGGGTCCTTGGAAGGTGACGGCGGGGCCGCCGGGGAGGGGCTTGTCGTCCCACTTGATGAGTTCGGGTTTGTAGTCCCAAGTTTCAAGCTGGCTGACGGCTCCGGCGCAGAAGATGACGACTACGTTTTTGGCCTTGGCCGGGAAATGAGGCTGGCGTGGGGCGTAGGGGCGTGCGGGGTCGATGATGGGTCTGTCCGCAGCGAGCAGTCCATCGAGGCCGAGAAGATTCGTCAATGCGATGGAGCCGAGAGCCGTGGCGCTGCTGCCGAGGAAGCGGCGGCGGTCGAGCAGTGCGTGGCCTGCGGGGGAGAGGTGTTCGGAGGGGTGGGGCATCGGCTCAAATGAGAAGGTTCATTTGGTACTCTCCACAACGGGGTGGGATTTAACAATAGTTCACGATATTACTCTGCACGAAATTTTGTTGGCTTAACATTCGACGACTTCCAAACACTCTGTATTAACTTATAAGGTGAAGGGGCGTGTCTGCGCGCTGATTAATCATTAGTAATGTTAATAGCCTGTTGCACTTAAA
>NZ_JBAQCR010000038.1:0-33429 GCF_049294395.1 Prosthecobacter sp. | reverse complement strand
TTTTACAAGAGTTTAAATCGAGGTCAGCGAATTTTCGCATCCGGCAGCGCACTCTTCACGCCTTCGTCGATGGGCATCTTGTCAGTCTTGGAATCGAGGCCGGTGGCGAGCATCAGTTTGGCGAGTTCGCCCTTCAGCTCCTCGATCTTCCCCGCCATTTCCGGTTTGCCGATGAGGTTTTTCGTTTCACCGGGATCATTTTTCAGATCATACAGCTCGGCCATGTGTTTGTCGGCTGTGCCGTCGCCATGCGGGTAGTGAATGAACTTCCAGTCATCCGTGCGAACGGCGCGGACATTCGGCGTGTAGGGGAACTGCTTCTCGTAGTTGTAGTGGTAGAACCAGCTCTTGCGCCAGTCGGGATCGCCGCTTTGTACCAGCTTCACGAACGATTTGCCGTGGATGTTTTCCATGGGCGGCGCACCGCAGAGCGCGAGCAGGCTCGGAGCCACATCAACGGTGAGCACCTGCTGTGGGATAACTTTGGATTCTTTCGTGAGCTGCGGGCTGCGCACGATGAGCGGGATGCGCAGGCTGGCCTCATGCGCGGTGCGTTTGTCCACCATGCCGTCTTCACCTTCAAGCAGGCCGTTGTCACCCATGAAGACGATGATGGTGTTGTCGAGCTGCTTGGTCTCTTCCAGCCAGGCGCGCACGCGTGCCACGCTGTCGTCCACGCTCAAGACGGTGCCCCAGTAGCCATGCACCATGTTTTCGAAATCTTTGACGGCGGCCGGGCTGTCATCGGGGAACTTTTTCCGCCACTCAAACAGCGGGCCGTAGATGCCATGCCAGGTATAGAGGCGCTGTTTGATCCACTCGGGCTTGTCATCCAGCATGAAGGCCGTGGCTGGGTAGGGCACGCGTACATCATCAAAGCTGTGCTCATACTTCGGCTCCGGTGTGTAGAAGCTGTGCGGGGCCTTGTGGCCGATGCACGCGCACCAGGGTTTGTTTGCACTCTGCTTCTTCAGCCAGTCCATGGCGAGATCCGTGACGACGTTGGTATAGTAGCCTTTGATGACTTCACGCTTGCCGTTGAGGTTCCACTCGGTGTCATAGTATTTGCCCTGGCCTTTGTGCGTCACGAACGTGTCGTAACCCGGACGCGGATCATCATTCTCCTCGCCCATGTGGTATTTGCCAAAGTAGGCGGTGGCGTAGCCCGCATCATGCAGCACGGAGGGAAAACTGCGCAGCGTGGCTGGGTATTCGGTGAAGTTGTTCGTCACGCCATGGGCATGCGCATACAGCCCGCTGAGAATGGAGCCACGGCTCGGCGAGCACAGCGAGGTGGTGCAGAACGTGTTGGCAAACCGCACGCCTTCGTTAGCCAGGCGGTCGATGTTCGGCGTCTTCACATGCTTGGAGCCGTAGCAGCCTAGGGCATCCGGGCGCAGGTCATCGCAGAGGATGAACAGCACATTCGGCTGTGCTGCGAAGGATGATTGAAGCAGGGCAAAAGATGTAAATAGCAGGGCAAGGATTCGGATCATGGTCAGAGCCTGCCAACGAAGGAATGCTGGCGTCTCTGTCAAAAAGGAAAGGCTGCGCCGTAGGTGACGTTTTTCTTCATGCCATGACCAACCGCCGCTCCTTCCTGAAACAGTCCGCCGCCGCTTCCACCGGCGTGTTCTACATCGCCAAAACCTCCTGGGCCCAGAAGAGTCCGGGGGACACCATCAACGTGGCCGTCATCGGCTTCGGCGGCCGTGGTGGCTCGCACATCAGCGGATACAACAAGCTCAACAAAGATGGCGCCGGAGTGCGTGTCGCCGCTCTGTGTGATGTGGACAGCACGACCCTCGAAAAAGGACTGAAGTCCTACGACCAGGAAAAAATCAGAGTCACCGGCTACTCCGATCTGCGCAAACTTCTGGAGAACAAGGACATCGATGCCGTGAGCATCGCCACGCCCAACCACTGGCATGCCCTGTCCACCATCTGGGCCGTGCAGGCGGGCAAGGATGTTTACGTCGAAAAGCCCGTGTCACACTGCGTCTGGGAAGGCCGGCAGATGGTCAAGGCCGCACGCAAGTACGGCAAGATGGTGCAGACCGGCACGCAGTCACGCTCCAGCCGCAAAGGCCTCGCTGAAGGTGTGAAGTATGTGCAGGAAGGCAATCTCGGAAAGATCCTGCTCGCACGCGGCCTCTGCTACAAGCGCCGCCCTAGCATCGGCAAGACCGAAGGTCCGCAGCCGGTGCCTGAATCCATCGACTATGATCTCTGGTGCGGCCCCGGCCCGAAAGGCCCGCTCATGCGCGCGAAGCTGAAGTACGACTGGCACTGGACCTGGGCCTACGGCAACGGCGACCTCGGCAACCAGGGCATCCACCAGATGGACATCGCCCGCTGGTTCCTCGGTGAATCAGAACTCTCCCCCAGCGTCTGGAGCGTGGGCGGTCGCCTCGGCTATGAAGATGACGGCGAAACCGCCAACACACAGATCATCTACCACGGCTATGAAAAGGCCCCGCTCATCTTTGAAGTGCGTGGGCTGCCGGACGCGAAGGATGGCAAGAACATGGACAAGCTCACGCAAACCAGCAAGGGCGTGAAGTTTCAGCCTCTCCCCGGCAAAGATGGCAAGGAAGGCATCTCCGGCGCAGGCGTCGGTGTCATCATCGAGTGCGAAGGGGGAACCATCGTGGTGCCGAGTTACTCGGGTTGCGTGGTCTTCGACAAGGAAGGCAAGGAGGTGAAGAAATTCGAAGGCAGCGAAGACCATTTCAAAAACTTCATCAATGCCTGCCGCAGCCGCCGGGTGGACGATTTGAACGCCGACATCCTCGAAGGCCACCTATCCAGCGCCCTCTGCCACACCGCGAACATCAGCTATCGTCTCGGCCAGAAAGAGAAGCCTGAAGCGATCATGGAAAAGATCAAAGGCGACACCTTCGCCACCGAAAGCTTTGAGCGCATGAAGGAGCACCTGGGGAAAAACGAGGTCGATATCACCAAAGACCTCCTCACCCTCGGCCCCGTCCTCAAGATGGATGGCAAGACCGAACGCTTCATCGATCAAGACGCCGCAAACGCCATGCTCAAGGACAAATACCGCGCGCCGTTTATCGTGCCGGATGAGGTGTGATGCATGAATACGATGGACACTCTTGTCCGTCGATCAGCGCTTACTCAAAAATGTCAGCCACCCGCTCAACACGGAGCGGGTGAGTTGACAGGCTCACACCCCGCCCATCATCTCCCCAGAGGAGAAGTCACAGACGTGCATGCGCACGCGTACCTGCGCGCCTTCCGCCAGAGGAAAATCCGGCAACTCTTTCTGGATGGTACCAAAGATCTCTTTCCCATTTGGCAGCAAGGCATGGCAGGTGCGCGCACTGATCACACGATGAATCGTGGCGGTGGTTTCAACTCGGGTGATAATATCCATCACTTGGTCACGGGAATGGCACGGCGTGCCGGAGGTTCGTTGGTGGCTGGAGCCTTGCGGTTCCAGTCGATCTTGGCGGATTGAAACAAGGTGCGTGTCGTGATGAGATCCACCGCGCGCTGCAGCACGGTGTCGGAGGGCTTCGGCGCATCCTCAGGCAGGGGCTTGCCGGCGGAGCGCCTGAGGTAGGAGTCGAGCTCGGGATTGGTGTTGGCCACGAGCGCAGCCTCATTGAAGCGCGCACGTGGTTTGTCGATGATGGAGCTTTTGACGTCCTTGGCATCGGTGGCGTGATACACCTGGCGCTTGAGCGTGGTCGGCATGGAGATCGGAAAATCAGGCTGCAGGCCCTTTTTGAACACGGAGCTGTCGTCGGTCAGCAGCACCTCGGCGCGGGCAAAGCGCAGGGACCACTCGGCATCCACGGGCACCGTTTCATAGCGCACGGCCCCACCACGTGTCGGCGCACCAATCAAGAGCGCCTGCTTCCGCTGACGCAGCACCGCGGCGATGGTTTCACCCAGATTGTTGGTCTCATCATCCACGAGGACAAGAAGCTGCTGCGTCCACACCGGCTCGCGCAGGTTGGTTTCGACTTCGGAGGCAGCCTGGCCCATCTGCTTCATTTTGAAGAGCACTTCGCCCTTGGGCACAAACAGGCTCAGCATGTCCGCCGCGTCATTGAAGTTCCCCGGCGGTGCCGGACTTCGCAGATCCAGGATGAGGTGGCTCACCTTTTTGGCCACAAAATCCTGAAGATGCTTCTCCAGTTCCTTGGTTTCAGTCGGCGTGAATTCGCGGGGCCTCAGGTAGCCAGTCTGCGGCGTCAGCAGTTCGGCCTGCACGCCAGAGAGAGCGCCGGATTTGGCCTCGCTGGTGCGGGGGACCAGTTCCGCGCCGAAATCAAGACGCTGCAGCAAGCCGGAGAGCGCAGCACGGTTCAGCACATCAAAGGTCAGATCGCTGCTGCGGATGTATTCCTTCTGCAGAATCCGAAACGCCGTCTGGATGCCTGCCTGGCTGACGTCCTTCGGCTCCGGGCCGCTGGCGGCGAACACGGAGGAGGTGAAGGTCAAAAGGATGGCGAGTCGTCTCATGCGTCGGTCTGCTGCAGATGATTGAGAGCATGTACGGGCCCTGCGCCAGCACTTTGCCACATGAAATGCTGGGCGATGGCGCGGCTGACGAACTCCTTGGCCGAGGCGACAGCCTCATTCAGCCCCATTTCCTGCGCCAGGCCGGTGGCGATGGCGGCGGAAAACGTGCAGCCTGTGCCATGGGTGCGCACCCCCGGCGTGCGCGGCGCGGTGTGCCAGAAGAGTTCACCATCCAGGCACAGGACATCGGCGGCATCCCCCTTCAGGTGCCCGCCTTTCACCAGCACAGCGGCATCAAAACGGGCGCTCAGGTCGCGGGCGCAGTCCTCCATGGCTTCGAGGTCTGGCACCTCCCGATCCCACAGCACGCGGGCCTCGTCCAGATTCGGCGTGATCAGCGAAGCCAGCGGCAGCAACTCCTCGATCAAAGTCCGCACGGCGGCGTCTTCCAGCAGCTTTCCTCCGCTGGTGGCGATCATGACCGGGTCCACCACGAGGGGGATGCGCCCATGGCCGAGCTGCTGCCAGGTTTTCGCCACCGCATGCACCTGGTCCCGCCCACCCAGCATGCCGGTCTTCGCAGCGGCAATGGGAAAGCCGCCAAACAGCACACGCACCTGATCGGCAATGAAGTCCGCATCCAGCAGGCGCACCTGCGAAACGAGTCCGGGCGTCTCCGATACCACGCTCGTCAGTGCATTCAGGCCATAGCCACCGAGGGCTGAAATCGCCTTCAAATCCGCCTGCACCCCCGCTCCGCATGAAGAATCTGAACCTGCGATGGTGAGAACGACGGGGGGGGGGGATGGCATGGTGGCGGTTGGCTGGATGGTACGAGTCCGGCTGCTTTTTGCAAACCCCGGCTTGTGGCATCCGGTGGATGGACTAAACTCATCCCATGAATTTCGATCCGTTGCCAGGACTCACGGTCACGGTGGACAGCATCGCCTACGACCCCACTCGGCCTGCTCCGCCGGACCGGCCCCACCCCTTTGTGTATCATCTCTCGATCCACAACGACTCGCCCGACATTGTGCGCATCTTTGGCCGCAAATGGATCGTGCGTGACACCGACGGCGACACCATGGTCGTCGAAGGCGACGGCGTCGTCGGCCAGTTCCCCAATCTCTCGCCGGGGGAAACCTTCAGCTACAATTCCTACCACGTCATCAAGACCGAAAGCACCGCCACAGGCTCCTTCTTCGGCACCACCCCCGATGGCCGGCGGGTTTGCACCAAGATTCCGCCGATTGAGATGCATCCGCCGCTGATGGTGTGAGTGGCCGTTTCGATTTAACGGAGAGATGAAACCCTCGACTGGAGAAAGGCTGTTTTCTTTTGGTTGCTTGCTCGTTTTGATAGGGATCAGCACATGCCTCTTTTTTGCCTTCACATCGGGTTTGAGGTATGTCTTTTACGCAGGATGTTTGGTTGTGATTTGGTTGGTCATAGCCCGAATTCGTTCCGGTCATTTTCACCAAAGACACCTTGTTGCATTGCGAGAAGCGTTTTCTGCAAAAGACATACCCGTTCCGCATCTCAAGGAGAGTTATAGTTATGGATGGCCCTCATTTACGCTGACTTTTCAAACGGAAGAGGATCTTAAGCTCGCAAAGGAAGCGGGATGCATCTCTGCCTTTAAACAAAAGATCCAGCTTTTTTACGACCATCTAGGTGGTGCTGAAAATCCGTTTGATGCTGATCGAGCGGTGTGGGCTACCTATGAGGGGTGGCAACCGCAGGTATACTCTGTTGAGTAATGAACCAACAAATGGGTTAAAAACACAAATTAGAGCATGGGAGGCGGGCGCCTCACTCCTTATCACACACAATCCTAAACCCCACACTGTCGAGGTGAACATTGTAGGGGTCCGGGCCGCGAAATGACGCCATCAGGCGTTTCTCGCTGCCGCAACGGAAGGCTCCGCCACGGACGATCCGCAGGGTGTTCTTCGGCGGATCATACCAGCCATCCACCCACTCCCAGACGTTGCCGGCGAAGTCGTAGAGGCCATTGGCATCGGCGGGGTAGCTGCCCACGGGCGCGGTATCCGGATAGCCGTCATCCATCTCCAGCCACTTGGCGTCGTAGCTGTTGCGATACTTTTTGCCAAAAGCCTCATCGCAAAAGTTGCCAACCTCTTTGCTCAGCGGCCCCTTGCCCCAATGATGAATGCCCGTGCTGGGCGGCTGCTGATTCGGGGCGATGTCAGCCTTCTCCTGCAAGCCTGCCAGCACACTCCACTCCTGATCGGTGAGCAGGCGGTACTTGCGCCCTTCCTTCTTGCCCAGCCATTCGCAGAAAGCCTGCGCCTCGGCGAAGCTCACATTGATGGCAGGATGATCGGCCGTTTGCGGAAACTCAGGCTTCCTCCAGTCCACGTTCGTGGCCGCAGCGAACGGCTGATAATCCTTTACCCGCGTCTCATAGCGGCAGACCAGCGCGCCAATGCTCGCCACCTTCACAAACGGCATCTCCAGACTGTTGGAGAATGCCGTCTCGACTTTGGTTTGCTGAGCACAGGCACACTGAGCCAGCAGCAGCAATGCTAGGGCTGGGAGAGTGAGCTGCATGGCCTACTTCTTCACAGGGGCGGCTTTCCACTCCCAGCTCTCGCCGAAGAATCCCGCATCGCTGATGCCACCGGGGGCCTGGCTGGTCTTGGGCTTGGTGAGGTCGATCACCGCCCAGTCGGGCAGCTTGGCCACCTGACGGGCGTTGTTGAGGTAGTCGTATTCGCGATAGGTGAAGCCGCTGTTGATCACCACATACTTCGTGGGGTTGAGCGGATTCGGGTAGATCAGCACCGGTGCGCTGGTGGCCGCATCGTAGGTCTTGCCATTGGCGACAAGTTTGTCCTTGGACCATTGGATCGGCAGCTTGTCGGCGATCTTCGCCAGAACGGCATTGCTCTGCGGGTCGCCCCACAGCACGAGGTTGTTGGCAGCGATATCGGCATCGCTGACGGCGGTGTCGTCCTTGGTCGGCGCATCGCCACGGAACTGACGACGCCATTCAAACTGCGCGCGTTCAAGCTCCGCCTTGGCCCAGGTATCCACCTTCTCGCTGGCTCCAGCCTTGGTGGGCTTCACAAACAGGAACTTGTCCATGAAGGCGTCGTCGATCGGTCCTTCGAGTCCGTGCTTCTTGACCAGTTTGCCTTCGCCTTCATTATCCAGCGTCTGCGTCCACTTGCCGTTCTTCATCTGGAAATGCACCAGCCATGAGCGGTCCAGTTTCGGGCGGGTCACTTCAAGCAGCTGGCCGTCGATGCTGACGACAGGCTTGAAGAGCAGGGGCATCGGGCAGGTGCCGGAGGGCATGTCCAGCGTGAAGGCGCTGATGTTCTGCAGCTTGATCGTGATCTCAGACGGGCCGGTGATGCGCGCATGAATGCGGCCGCGCACCCAATGTTCTTCAAGGGCGTCCACCGTGACCCAGAACATGTGGTTGTAACGCAAGAACCAGGTGGAGAGATGAATTTCCTTCGGCATGCGGTTGCGCCCCACGGCTGCGATGCTGGCAAGGCGCTTCTCGATTTCGACAAGCGAGTCCGGATGAATCTTGTGCCCCGTCTGCGGGCCAATGATGTGCAGCAGATCCACGTTCTCTCCACGCAGGGCTTTCTCCATCATGTCCGCAGCCTGCTTCTGTTTGTCGATCTCGCCGCTGTAGGCCACGGTGGGGCAGTTCTCCAAGTTCAGCGCATTGTCGGTGGCATTGTACCAGTGCCAGAGCTTTTGCTGATACCATGGGGCACCGCTTACATCTTCATTCTGGAAGCCGCCGAGGAACTCAGGTGTTTCAGAGAAGCCTGCCCCCGGATTCGCCGCGCACCATTTGTCCGCGTAATTCACCGCAAACTGCCATGCCGCCGCGCCGCCCATGCTGAAGCCGCGCACGATGATGCGATCCTCATCAATGGCGTAAAACTTGGAAGCATGATCAATGGCTTCGATCAAGTCGATCTCACCCGCGAACTTGTTCGCACAGCAGTAGCGACCGTAGGCATGCAGCACGAGCGCGCCCTTGGGAGTGATCTGACCCACCTGTTTGCGCCGCTGATCAAGGAAGGCGAGTTCGCTGAGTGTCTCGCCACGACCATGGCACCAGATGTCCATGCGCACCGGGGCACCCACGTAGCTTTCAGGAATCACCATGCCGTAGGGCTGCACCGAGCCATCAATCTTCGAGCGGTAAGCGCGCACCACCAGCCCCTTCTGCTTTGTCCACGGTGCCTGACCCGTTTTGAACTGTTCGGCACGTTGCAGGCCTTCGGCGATGATTTCGTCCGCGCTCTTGAGCTCGCCCAGTTTGTGCACCTCGTTGTAACGCAGCGCCCAGTCGACCGCCTTGTGGTAGATCTCAATGTCAGGCAGTAGATCCGCGAGCTGCGGATTCTTGGCCTGCGCCTTGGCGGCGTCATCGATGGCGGTGCGGAGTTTTTTCAAGCCCTCCGTGAGCCGGGCACGATCCGCATCAGGCACGGCCACGCCGGGAGGCGGCACCGGGCGCACGTTTTCGGCTTGATTGTCCTTGGGGCCGTCGGCAAGGGCGGCGCTGAGAGCGAGGAAGGGGAGGAGGAGACGCTTCATGGTTGGAGAAGAGAGAAGAAAGACGAAAGAGACTATTTCTTACGGGAACGTTTCGGTTTCGCAGCGGAGAGCAGCGGCACGTTGTGAATTTCAAAGGGCGCACTGGTGGCGCTGTCAAACTCAGCGGCGGCTTCCAGCCCGGCGCGCGCGATTTCCTCGGCGGTCTTGCACTTGTCATACGCAGCCTGCATCGCCCCCAGGGCGTAGTCGCGGCCCGAGCCTGCGGCCCAGAATTTGTGAAACTGCTGCGCGGAGCGGTAGGAGTAGATGGCGAAGATCCCGTGCGGGTTGGCCAGCAGTCCGTAGAACTGTGTGGTCTCAAACTCCTCGCCTTTATCCGGCATGGCGGCCATGAAGTACTCCACCTTCAGCCAGGCATGCGAATGACGAAAGGTTTCAAAGATGGCCTCGCAGGAGGAAAAATCACGCGGGCGGTCCGGATTGGAAAAGTAGCTGTTCATCACCACCAGGCTCGCCGAGGTGCCGGTAAGACCGATGAAAGTGTCCGCAATCTTGGTGATCTTCGTCTTGTTGACGACGTGCTGCGCCTTCTGCCTCAACGAACCAAGACAGCTGAGCGTGTCAGCGCCGATGCAGGCGACGCCATTCTTTTGAGTTACAACGATGGTGGACATGAGGCCGCATGACTAGCGGTGGCTATGCCACAGCGCAAGTGACTCACACGCCAAGGAGCGGGACTTGCCAAGTCCCGGTTTGGGGGATTTAGAAAAGCTTGCTCCAACCTCAATCCAGGACTTGGCAAGTCCTTCTCTTCGAGTCTCACGGCAGGAACTGCCCACGCCGAATCTCAGACCCCTTGAAGATGATGCGGAAGCGGAAGACTTTTTTCTTGCGGCACTGAATCTTGCCAGTTTGCAGGTCAAACCGATCCGGGATCTCGATCCGATGTACGTCTGCTGTGGCGTGGAAGCCGCGCTCGGAAAAGATGTCGATCAGCATCGCCAGCGCCTCGGCGCTATGGAAAAGATTGTCCTCACTGTTGATGTCGGCGCGCCCTGAGATCGCGTGGCGGACGATGATGGGCATCATTTTGTCCTGAATGAAGGTCACCACAGCCTGCATCAGTTCAGGTTTTTCCACTTTGTAGCTGTCGAGACGGCGTACCAGATCCTGCCGCGCATGGCGCACGATTTCACTGGCCAGCGGCAGATCGCGCAGCTGGTCGAAGGTGCGCGGATCCAGCTCCAGGGAGCTTTGGTACTCCAGCTCGCGAATGATGTTGTCCTGCACCAGTTCCAGCGGTGCCTGCGCATTGATGAAGTGGTAGTGGAAGATCTCCTTCAGGGAGACCAGCGCATCGTAGGTCTTCTCTTTGAAGACCTTGTAGCGATTGCGCGCCAGCGCTGGGTCAAAGTCTGTGGTGCGTTCTTCCCAGAGTTCGCCCAGGCCCGAGCTGCGTACTTCCGCATTGTGCGCCAGGACTTCCTGACCGCGCTTCAGCTGGCGGGCGATGCTTTCCGCCTCATCGACAAACAGCACCATGATGTGGAAGATGGGCTGCTTGAAATGCGCGGCATCGGGCGTTTCCGAAAAGTCACGGCGCAGCCGGATCATCTCATCAAAGAGCATTTTGAGGCACTCCACCTGCACCTTGGTGCGCGGGAAGCCGTCGAGGATCGCCCCGTTTTGCTGCTCGGGTTCGAGCAGCTTGCGGATGAGAATGCCCACCACCTCGCGGTCGCCCACCATGCCGCCCTGGGCTTTGAGCTTCTGTGCTTCCGGGCTGTCGAGCAGTGCGCTGACCACAATCGGCTGCGCCGTGATGCCGCGCACACTGCGGATGAAGTCCGTGTTCGTGCCCTTGCCTGCCCCCGGTGCTCCGCCCAGCAGGATCAGTTCCTTGGGAAACCGCAGCTTCTCGCGGCCATAGTCTTCCTCCAGTTGCTTCCAGACATGGTTGAAGATGAGCTGGGCGTCTTTGATTTCCAGATCTGCCGGCGCGGCAGGTTCGGTGGCGGGTTCGTTCGTGGCAGTCGGCATGGGTGGGCTTATCCCAAGGATAGGCGCTTGCCAAGTACAAGGAGCAGGACTTGCCAAGTCCTGGCTTGGTTTTGAGAAACCCCCTCCAAATCACCAAACCGGGACTTGGCAAGTCCCGCTCCTTGTCACACCACCGTCTTGGCCAGCTCACTCTCCCACAGCGTAAATTCGCCCTCTCTCAGACACGCTTTGTCCGGGTTCCGCCGAATATAGCGGATCACATTTCTCAGGTGATCGCCATCGCGGATGAGACGGTCAAAGTAGTCATGCTGCCAAAACTGCCCCTCCATGCCCAAGACCTCATTGATGACACCTGCCGTCCGGCGCTTCAATGTATAGAGCACTTTCTCCAACGACCACTCAGGATGCAGCACCAGCAGAATGTGCACATGATTGGGCATCACAACGTAAGACAGCAGCTCGTAACGCTGCTCATGGAAAAACTTCAGTGAATCTTCCACGATGTCCCGTAGCAACGGCTGGCGCAGTACACAGGAGCCATGCCCATCATCCAGCCATTGATCCACCCGCCCAGAAAAAAGGCGATGAAACACCGCTTCATCCTCAGGAGACAAGGGAGCTGGATGCGTCTCCAGCCAGCGCCGCCGTTCGAGATCCAGTCCGCGCAGCATCTCCTCAGGCAATGAATCCGCCATGCGAAAAGTGATAAAGTAAGCCGCCCCCGGCTGCTGCCAGTGCGGAAGATTGTTCCGCGTGACCCGAATCTCTGCGAACGGATCGAAGAACTTCATAAGCAAGGGGGGATAAATTAAGCGCGACTTGCCTAGCAACAAGGAGCAGGACTTGCCAAGTCCTCGCTTGGGCATGGCAGAACTTTTCTAAAACACCCAAACCGGGACTTGGCAAGTCCCGCTCCTTGTTCAAAGCCGCTACCCCTTGAGCGTCATCAAATAGGCCAGCAAATCCGCCACCTGCTGCTCCTGCAGCGCATCCAGCAATCCTTCGGGCATCAGCGAACGCCGGATAAACTTCGTGCTGCGAATTTCCTTCTTGTCCAGTCGGCGGTCGGGCAGCCCGGGCATGCGGATAACGACGGCTTCTTTGTCCTCGCTGACAAAGAACGCATCAATGAGATCCCCGTTTTTCATCTCCACACGGTAGATACGGTACCCCGGCTCCATGGCGGCATTCGGGGTCAAAATGTTACGCAGCACTGCCTCCAAGCCCATCGCACCCGCGCCGCTAAGATTCGGACCAATCTGCCCGCCCGCACTGCCGATCTGATGACAGGCCATGCACAGCGCACTGAGCGCTTTGCCATTCGCCGCGTTGCCCTTGGGCGCGAGAGCGGCGAACCGGGCGAACTTGGTGTCCAGCGCCTTGGCCTGTTCCTCCGTGAGCAGCGGTGGAGTATCAATGGTTTTGGCAACACGTGCGCCTTTGCCAAAGATATTTTTCAGTTCCGGCTTGAGCCGGTCGGTGGAAGCATAAACAAGATCAGAACCGGAGGAAGCCGGGACGATAATGCGATCAAACATGGCTCGGATCTCTTGAGCGCTTCGAGCGGTTTTCCAAACACGGAACTCGGTGATTACACCCTCAGTACCTTGCTTGGGCCCACTCCAGCCGATCTTGCAGTTCTCCCACTTGGCAGGGGCGGGTTTGCTTCCAGTGGCATCCAGCTCTCCGTTTTGATAAATGCGGATGATGCCCTTGTCATCACGTGTCACCGCAAGGTGCGTCCACAGATCGGGCGTCATGGGCTTGGTCGCCACACAGACATCCCTCAATTCGGAGCCCGCATAGACGCGGAACTTGGAGCCGAAGAAATTCATGTCCACGCCACCTGGTGTGCCGAGAAGACCATCGCCATTGCTGATGTCCTCGGCAAGACGCACCCAGGCTTCGACGGTGAAGGGTCCATCGAGCGTGATCTTGGAATCAACCACGGCTGTGTCCTCGCCATCAAGCAGCAAGACTTCCCGGAAGATGCCGCCGAGCTGCTGCTGAAGTTTTTCGATCGCTGGATCATTGCCCAGCACGGTGGCAAGGCGCTCGACGGTGGGCCCATCCAGATCCGCTTGTGGAAGAGTCTTATCAAGCAACGCGGCGACGATGGTCTGCGCGCCCGCCTTGGTGCTGGCAAGAGTGTTCAGTGCCGCGTGGCGCTGCGCAGGCAGCAGCGAGGGATAAAGCGTGAGGAGTTTGGCTGCAGCATCTGGTGCACGTGAAGCAGCGAGAGCTTCGAGTGCGGCGTCACGCACTTCAGGCTTTCCAATCGTGGCGAGCGAAACGAAAACATCTGAGGCAGGACTGCGAAGCTCCTTGAGCACTTGCAGGACGGCCACAAAATCTTTGGGGTTTGTGGAAGTGGTGCCATGGGTGTCGATCGCAATTCGAAGGTCGCCACCACTGATTGCGACGGCCATCTTCAATCGGTTTGAGAGAAAATCTTCGAATTCGGTCAGTTGAAAGCCCGCAATGAGACGCAGGGCAAGATCCGTGGCTGACTGATCACGCACTTCACCGACCGCGGTTGCCTTCGAAAACTGAATTTCGAGAGTCTTGGAGATGCCAAGCAAAGCTTTGGCCGCTTCTCCCAGCAGCGGTGCAATTTGTTTCGCGTCGAGTTTCGTGCGCTGGGCGAGAAGCTTCTCAGCCACAACGATGCGCGATTTTTCATTGGTGAGCAGGGCCTTCAAGGCATCGCCCACTCCGGGTTCTGCGGGGAACTGGGCGAGGCGAAGGAGTTCTTCGTCGTTCGGAGCACGATCCATTTGCGGCAGCAGCTTCGCCACACGTGACGCACTGCTTTTCGGCTCCAGCGCAAGCGAGGCCAGCACGCGGGCTTCGACAGGCAGCTTCGTGGCGGCTTCGGAGTCGAGGAATTTCGCAACGACATCCGGATGCCGCTCCAGAAACATGCGCACCAGGAAGCGCTCGAACTCGCGGTCATAAGCCTCACGCACAGGGATTTGTTTCGGCCCACGGGAAGATTGAATGGTTGGACCGGGGAGGCTGGGTTTGGCAAAGGCGAGCAGTTCCCCAATGTTTTGATTGGAGAGATTACGACCGAGAGCGCGGATTTGAACACTCTCCGAGGGGTAAGCATACTCAGACGCAGCCCAGTAGTTCGCGCCAAGCTCTTTTCTATCACTAAGAATTTGCCAGGCAATTTGAGTTTTTCCAACAGGGCCATCCTTCAGTGCTGCATTAAGTTCTTCTGTGCTCAGCTTCGTGAAGTCAGCCACCTCTGGTTTCGCTCCCTTCGGCTTTACACGCCAGATACGCCCTCGCGTTTTGTCACGATCTGGATGCGCGCGCGGCACCTCATTGTGGGAGATGATCTTGTTGTACCAGTCCACGATGTAGATGCAGCCATCAGGTCCATTGGTAAGTCCCACGGGGCGGAAGAAGGGATCGTCGCAGGTGATAAGGTCGGGGAGTTGCTCCAGCTTCCAATAGGCACCGTCACGGTGCATGCCGATGGCTTGAATTTTGGAGGTGATGGGATTCGCCACGGCCATGGTATGCGCCGCTTTGGGGTCGCGGAGAGTGCCGCTTTCGATCAGTGCCAGACCGCTCAAACCGGTGCCGCCCATGCGGAACTCAGCCTGCGGTGGGAAGTCTGGCTGGTAGCTTTTCTTGAGCGCCTCCATGCCGCCGGGATAGTAGGCATATTCATGGAAGGGCATGATGGGGTAGCCGTAATCATTGGCCTCCTGAATGAACGTCTCCCCTTCGCCGGTGATCACGAGCCCCCAGATGTTGTTGGGGCCGACGCTGGTCATTTCAAACTCGTTGCCGTCGGGCCGGAAACGGGCCATCCCGCACTTGGGGTAATCAATGACCACATCGCTGCCGGGCTTGCGCACCTTGCTGTTGTTGAAGAGGCCCTGCGCCATCCAGATCCAGCCGCCGGGGGCTCGGGTGAACTGATGCGGAAAAAGGTGCGAGTCCTGCACGCCGAAGCCGGTGAGGATGACGTCAAACGTGTCCGCCTTGCCATCGCCATTGGTGTCCTTGTAAAGCTTCAGGTCATGCCCATGCTGCACGTAGCACGTGTCGCCATTGCCCCAGGGCAGCATGCCTGTCGGGATGGCGAGGCCGTCGGCGAAGACGGTGGGATTGGTGAGTCCACCCGCGGGAATCGGCCCATTGACCGACTCCCGCGGATAGACGACCACCTTGTCCTTGCCATGGGCCGTATACACCGCCTCCGCAGCAGCGGGGTTTTCATTCGCATCCACCGGGTACTCCAGCGCCGTCTGCGTCCACATTCGCCCTCGTTGATCAAAGTAAACGCTGACGAATTTGCCCAGCCCCGCGCTCTCTTTGACGACGAGTTCGATCTCATAGCCGTCGGGCACATGGAACTTCTTCAACTGCTCCTCGGCGCTCAAGGCGGTGCCTTGGACGTTGTTGTAGCTGATGTCGCGCTTCGGCGCCGCTGCTGCATCCGCCTGCGGCTTCGGCGGCGGGGCGACGAGTTTGCGTGCGGCATCCACGCCACCGAGTGATTCCCAAGTCGGCGCGCCCGGCGTGGGCGGCAGTTCTTCAATCGTCACGTCTTTGACCTGCACGAGGCAGACGCCACCGCTGTGCACCTGCGGGCCGATGAGGCCATCCAGCGCGATGTTCTTGTCCGCTTCGGTGTAGTCCATGCAATGAACGCCATTGATCCACGTCTGAATGCGTGGCCCTTCAGCGCGGATGCGGTATTCATTCCAGCCAAAGACATCGATGGCCTTGTCCAGCGCGGCCTGCTGCTCCGGCGTGGGCGCCCAGATGACCTTGTTGCGGCGGAACTCATCATAAATCTTGCCAAACCAGCCCGCACCGCAATCCACCTGATAGCCGGTCATGTGCGCACCACCAGGAACCCGCAGGCTGCGAATCTGAATGCCGCTGTTGAGCATGCCGGTCTTCGGATCGCCGCTGACCTTGATCTTGAGCTTCAGCTCAAAGTTTTGATAGTTCTTCTTCGAGCAGATGAAGTGGTTCTCCTTGATCTTCTCCGTCGTGGAGCCGCCGGTGATCATGCCGTCTTCCACCCGCCAGATCTTGGGATCGTAGTCCCAGCCGTCGAGCGACTTGCCATCAAAGAGGGAAATCGGCTCCGCATGGAGTGCGGTGGTGAGGAGGAGCAAAGAGAACAGGTGCTTCATAGGTTGGAATAACGCATGGGTTAAACGCAGGCTAGCAGGATGACATGCACGGTGTCATGCCTGAAATGCACCTGGGCGGCGCGCCATGCCAAATCAAGGAGCGGGACTTGCCAAGTCCCGGCTTGGTCGCATGCGAGCTGTTTCAGCGCATGACGGCACTTGGCAAGTGCCTCTCCTTGCCAATCCTGCGCGGCGCGCTGTAATGCCCCCATGAACCACGAACTCACCGAAACCACCCTCGATGGCCCGCGCACGCGGCGCTGGGTGGTGGAGGCCCGCGAGTGCGTGGAGATGACCACTCACCGCATCGCACGCTTTGGCCTGGACGAGGCCTTGCCTCCCTACCGGCGCGTGCGCATGAGTCCGCCCGGGAGTTTTGTTCTCGCGTGTGTGAGCGGCGAGGGCTCCATCTTGCTCGATGGTCGCTGGCAGCGTGTGAAGCCGGGCATGGTGTGCCTCGCGCCGCCACGGGTGCTGAATGCCTTTGAGGCCAAAGGCCGCGAACGCTGGTGTTTCGCGTGGATTCGCTATGACGAGCCGAGTTTCGTCACACCCGTAGTTGGCGCAGCTTCCCCCGTGATGCCCATGGCCCACGCAGATGAAATTGCCCGCATCATCCATGGCGTGCGCGCCGAGTGGGAAGGGGAGCGCGAGCCGCGAATCCTGCACCACTGGCTGGAGCTGCTGCATGCCACCATCCGCCGCATCGCCCAGCCCTGGCGCAGCCGCGAACCACGCGTGGCCAAATTGTGGGCGGATGTGGAAAAGGACCTCATGCGCGACTGGACACTCGCCGAGTTGGCGCATCGCAGTCACTGCAGCCCCGAGCACCTGCGCCGCCTCTGCATGAAGGAACTCGGCCGCAGCCCAATGCAGCACCTCACCTGCCTGCGCATGGAGCAGGCACGCCGCTTCCTCGAAGCCGGAAACGACAAGCTCGAAGTCGTGGCCGCAAATGTCGGCTACGCAAATGCCGCAATCTTCTCACGCGTCTTCAAGCGCTGGGTCGGCGTGGCACCAGGGGAGTATCGGGGCAGGGTATGAGTTCGCCAGCACCCTTTGCTGCCCTGGCGCGAGTTCGCATGCCCAAGGAGCGGCACTTGCCAAGTGCCGGGGGATCCGATTTCAGACTCCCTGATTGCCTCAACCCGTCGTCCTCAATCCCGACGCAATCGCATTGATCGAAATCAACAGGTCAGAAACCATCGCATCCGCAGCCTCCGTTTTGCCAGCAGCGGTGAGTCCACGCCATTCACGCAGCAGGGCGATCTGCTGGTGGTGCAGCACCTTGAGCGGTTCTTCGCGAATGTTCAGCGTGTAGGCGAGGCGCGGGCGGCGGCCTTCAAAGGTGCCTTGGAATAGGTCGTCGATGATGGCGCGTGTGGCTTCGTATTCGCCAAGGATGGTGCCGAGAAAGCGGTCACGCACGGTGGTGTCCTCCACCAGAGCGGCGTAGGCTCGCATGAGGTCGGTGTTGGCGCTGACGAGCGAGCTTTCGATGTTCGTGAGAACGTAGCGCAGGAAGGCCGAGCCGGGAATCGCTGCGGCTAGGGTGGCGTAGCTCTTGGGATCTTCGTTCTTGAGCTTTGTCAGGGCGCTGCCAGCACCGAACCAGCCGGGGAGGTAGAAGCGTGACTGCGTCCACGAGAAGACCCATGGAATGGCGCGCAGATCATCAAGCGATGCCTGGCCCGTGCGTCGGGCGGGGCGGGAGCCAATGCGGGAGTTTTCCAAGGCATCGATCGGCGTGGCCTGCCGGTAGAACTTCATGAAGTCCGGCGCATGCAGGAAGGCGCGATACGCATCGCGGCTGTCGGCGGCCAGTTTGTCAAAGAGCGGTTCCAGTTCAGGCGGGGCGCTGGATTCGGTGCAGCGATGGCGTGCGGTGGCCGCCGTGGCGGAGGCCATGAGCAACTCAGCATTGTAAACTGCGGACCCAATGTGCGCGTACTTTTGCGCGATGGTCTCGCCCTGCTCAGTCATGCGCATGCCGCCGCTGAGGGAACCATGCGGCAGCGCCTCCATGAACCAATGTGTGGGGCCCGCTCCACGTCCGACGGTGCCGCCACGGCCATGGAAGAAGATCGGGCGCACCCCATGCCGATGGATCGTGGTGGAAAGCTCACGCTGCGCACGATGCAGCGCGCACTGGCTGGCCACGATGCCGCAGTCTTTGTTCGAGTCGGAGTAGCCGACCATCATCTGGAACACCGGCGTGCCGCCCTTGCTTTGTGCGAGGAGACTGCGCTTGGCCACAGGATGCGAAAGGAACGCCTCAACAATGCCTGGACCGGATTCGAGATCGCCCATCGTTTCAAACAACGGCACCACGGGCAGGGGACACACGAGTCCTTCTTCGCTCCAGGCCATGAGCCCGGCTTCACGGGCAAGAAGGAAGACGACGAGCATGTCTTCCACACAGCGTGTCATCGAGATGATCAGAGAACCGAGACCCGCATTGCCATACTTGGCGCGGTGATCGGCCAGAACGCGGTAGCAATCGAGCACGGTATCCGCTTCAGGTCCGGCGGAGATGCCAGGCGAGAGGAAAGGACGCGGAGAGGCGAGCTCACGATCAAGCAGTTCACGCTTTTTCTCAATGCTCCAGTCGATGAAGGAACCACCGTCCAGCAGCCCCGCGGCACGCAGGAGTTGATCGAGCGCCTTCTCATGAAACGCAGAATTCTGCCGCACATCCAGCACGGCGGAGTGGAAACCAAAAGCAGTCAGATTGCGGCGGAATGGAACGATCTGCTCTTCGACGACGGCCTTGGAACCAACATCAAGCAAGGTCTGCGCGAGCACGTCGATGTCAGCACGCAGTTCCTCCGGCTGCACATACGCGACCGCCGAAGCGGGCTTCTCAATGGCCAGCACAACCTTCGCGTGCATGAGGTAAACAGCGGCGCGCCACGGCTCCTCCTTGTTGCGCTCCAGAATGTTGGCAAGATCCACGCCCGGCTCGGTTTTGAGCTGCGCAGTGAGGGTGGCGATCAGCTCCGTGAGTTGGGGTGGCGTGATCTGGAACAGTGAACTCAGCGGCAGATGAAAGGCGAGAGCTTCAAGCCCACGACGCTGCACTCGCAGCGCGTTCTTGCGCATGACCTGCAAGGCATGGCGCGTGACATCCGCTGTCACGAAGGGGTGCCCGTCGCGGTCCCCACCGATCCAGGAACCAAAGCGGATCAGGGGCGGCAGGGAGTCCACCTCTGTCACATCATACCCAGCAGCCTGCCAGGCTTCGCGCAGGTGCACGTGCGCACGGGTGAGCGCCTCAGGAAACACATCGCGCAAGTAATGCAGCGCGTTTTGCAGCTCAGCCTCGATGCTTGGGCGCGTGACGTGGATTTCGCCGGTGCGCCAGAGATTTTCGAGCTGGGTCTGCAGCTGGCTTTGCAGTCGGGCCTGCTCGCGCGGCGTGTAGGCCGGGTTCTCATGCCGGTTCATGAGGCTGTAAATCTCCCGGTGCAGCTCGCGCACCGTCTCGCGCTTGGCCTCGGTGGGATGGGCGGTGAGCACGGGCTCCACGCAGACATCACGCAATGCCGCAAGGATGTCGGCCTCCTTCAGTCCGAGGGTTTGCAGTTGCTTCAAATTGTCCGCCCACAAGCCCTTTTCAGCCTCGGGTCCGCTCTTTTTCTCCCGCAAACGTCGGATTTGTGAGGCTGCCCGCTCCTCCACGACATTGAGCAGCTGAAAAGCGATGGAATAGGCCTGTCCGAGCGAGCGATTCGTCTTTTGCGGCACCCCGGTGCCGATCCACGGCAGGCTGGCCGCCAGTTCGGGTTCCCCCAGCTGCTTCAAAACGGCGGAGAAGGCCGCCATGAGGTAGCGCAGGTCGTCTTCGAGAAGTTGAAAGCCGAGGTTGCGGAGGTTTTGCGGGGGAGTTTCGGACATGGCTGGGTGGAGCTTGCGAATCAAAGCAGGAAGGATGCCTGATTCACAGAGCCATGTCGAAAGCCGAAGGAAAAGGCAAGATCAAGCGCCAATCGCTGGAATGTCCGCTTTTAGACCGGGTAGGCCCACGGCTTGCGGTACTCCCGCTGCATCAGTTTGCTGGCCTCTGCGTCCCCGATGATCAGCTCCTTCTCGGCGTCCCACTGGATGCTGCGCCCCGCCTTGTAGCTGAGCATGCCGAGCAGCGGCAGGCAGGTGGAACGGTGGGCGCTTTCGATGTCGGCGATGGGCTGCTTTTTCTTCTCGATGGCATCGATGAAGTCGGCCCAGAGCAGGGCGATGTTGTGACCATCAGGCTCCTGAAGCTGGTGGTTGCCGTGCTTCTCGCCCTCTTTGGGGTTCACCGGGTAGAAGGTCCAGCCGTCGCGCCAGCCGATGTGCAGCACGCCTTTCTCGCCATAGAAGTAGCAGCCGATCTTGTGCTTCTCATTGTTGTTTTCGGCAAACTTCCGGTGCTCCCACACGGCCGTGAACTGCTCAAACTCAAACGTGGCCACCTGATGGTCCGGCGCATCGGTGGTCTGCTCCTTGTCATTGAGCACGGCAGGACCGGCAATGGGCCGCCCCCCGGTGCAGAAGATTTTCTTCGGTCCCTTCTCGCCGCTCCAGAGCATGATCTGGTCCAGCCAATGCACGCCCCAGTCGGCCATGGTGCCATTGGCGTAGTCGAGGAAATGCCGCCAGCCGCCGGGATGCAGTTTGGAGTTGAACGGGCGCATCGGTGCCGGGCCGCACCACATGTCCCAGTCCATGCCTTCGGGCACCTGGCTGTTCGGCTTCGGCTGCTCGGGGCCGCCTTTGCTGTCGGCAAAGGCGCGCACCATGCCGAGCTTGCCCACTGCCCCGGATTTGAGAAAATTCATCGCCTCGACGTGATGCGGGCCGATCCGGCGGTGCAGTCCCACCTGCACCACGACGCCCGCCTCGCGCGCCGCTTTCACCATCGCCTTGCTCTCGTTGATGGTGTGCCCGGTCGGTTTCTCGACGTAGATATGAGCGCCCGCTTTGCATGCGGCGATGGTTTGCAGCGCATGCCAGTGGTCTGGCGTGGCGATGATGACGATCTCCGGCTTCTCTTTGTCCAGCAGGTCGCGGTAGTCCTTGTAGAGCTTCGGGTCGTCTCCTGAGATGCCGTTGATCGTGTCACCGGCGTTGGAGGCCACGTCTTCATGCACATCGCACAAGGCGCAGACCTTGATGCGTCCGGAAGCCAGCGCCTCCTTCAAGATGTTCATCCCCCACCAGCCCGAGCCGATCAAGGCCGTGCGGTACTTCTTCGCCGGATCAGCCCCGAAGATGTGAAACGATGAAGCGGCAAACGCGGCGGTGCTGGCGGAGAGAAAATGTCGGCGGGAAGTCATGGTCAGGGAAGCGATGAAAGCATCGCGAGGCAAAGTACGCCAGCCGTTCGAGAGGCTTGCGGAGAATTGAGGCGGAGTACTTTCCCGCTACGCAAACAACTCCATCACCGCCTTGCCCTTGTCTCCCACCGTGAAAGGCCGGTTGCTGGGAGACATGACGACTTCGTCAATAGGCAGCCCAAGGCTCCAGCCAATCGTGGAAAGGAAATCCTGCGGGCTCGTCTGCTTGTCGGCCACCGCCATGCCTTCCTTGTCACTGGCTCCATGGATGTAGCCGCCTTTGATGCCACCACCTGCGAGCAGCGTGGAGAAGACCTTCGGATGATGGTCGCGTCCGCCGTTGCCATTGATCTTGGGGCCACGGCCAAATTCTGAGCAGAGCACCACGAGTGTGCTTTCCAGCAGCCCGCGTTCCTTGAGATCTTCCAGCAATGCGGCAAGCGCCTGGTCCAGTTCGGCACCATGTTCATCGAGACCATCGTCAATGTTGTTGTGCATGTCCCAGCCGCCTTTCGCGACTTCGATGTAGCGAATCCCTTTTTCCACCAGACGCCGCGCCAGCAGGCAGCCCTGGCCAAATTTGCCCTTGCCGTACTTTTCCTTCAAGGCCTCCGGTTCTTCATCAAGGTGGAAGGCCTCCAGGTCCGTGCTGGACATGATGCTGATCGTCTTTTCGTAGAACTGCGTGTAGCTCTTCACCTCCGAGGTCTTGAAGCGATCGCGGAATCCGGCGTCGAGTTGATCCAGCATGGCGAGGCGCTTGTTCATCTGCTCCGGGCTGGCCTCGCTCTTGGCATATTGCAGGCCCACATCGGGATCGAGGATGGGCAGCGGGGAAAAGCTGGAGGGGAAGAAGCCGTTGCCGTTCTGTGGCTGGCGGTTCACGCAGACATTGGAGGGCAGCGTCTTGTGGCTGGAGCCAAGGAAGTGCTGCGCCCAGGCGCCGATGTTGGGATGCTTGATGGTCCCGCGCTCCTCGTAGCCGGTGCGGATGACGTACTGCCCGGCGGCATGCACCCCCGTTTTGGAAGTCATGCTGCGGATGATGCTGAACTTGTCCGCCTGTTTGGCGAGGTTCTCCATCGTTCCTCCCAGTTGAAAGTCAGCTTTGGTTTTGATCGGCGCTTTCGGTCCCTGCGTCGGGCCATCCTTCGGGTCCAGCGTGTCGATGTGGGACATGCCTCCGATCATCTGGAGAAAGATGACGTTCTTGGCCTTGCCAAAGCCGGGGCCAGCAGGCACGGCTTCGGCTGCAAAGGCACTGCTACCGAGACCGTGCAGCACGGTGACGCCGAGCGCGGCGCTGGCCCAGCGCTCGCAAAAGGCACGACGGGAAAGGGGATCAAGCTGGTTGTGAAGATTCATGGCAGGGAAGGGGTGAGAGTTTATTCCACGAAGATGAATTCACGGGTGTTGAAGAGCACCCACGTCAGATCGCGCATGGTCATGCCGCTGTTAAGTCCTGCCGTGGCGCTGGCCAGTTCATCAGCCTTGGGTTTACGGCTGAAGAAGCTGAGGTAAAGGCTCTCCACCTGCTGCTCCGGTGTCTTCTGCGCGCTGGCCGTTTTCACCACGAGAGAATCATTCTGGCCGATGACACGCTGGGCCTCGCCATTCATGAGCATCAGCACCTGCGGGATGCTGCCTTCCTCGCTTTCACTGTCGGCGATCTGGCGGTCGCTCTGGCCAAACATGCGCAGGAAATGCTGGTCCTTCTCCGGCTGCGGCAGCTCTGAGGCGCGGGCCAGCACCAGTCCGTCGCGCACTGGAGGAGCGAGGGTCAGGTCTTCTTCGCCGCCTTGGTTCATCATGCGCTTTTTCCTGTTCTTCGGGTTGCCTGCGGCCTTGCCGCCAAACTGCCGCATGCTCGCGATGGCGTTTTCGATCTGGCCTTTGACGACATCGGGCGAGGCATCACCGCTCAAGTCGATGCTCATCGCCTTGGCGTAGGTTTCGCCACGATGCCCCTTGAATTTGTCCACGTCAGCACCGACGACGAGCGTGGCGCAGGAGTCCCAGGCCTGCTCGGCGGTCATGCGGCGAAGGATCGGGCCGGGGAAGAGGTAGGCCGTATTGTCCGCCAGTTCATGGCTGGTGGCCTCCCGCTGGTAGGTCTGGGTGTTGCAGAGCACGCGAAGGAACTGCTTGAGGTCGAATTTGAAGCGCACCATTTCATTGGCCAGGTGGTGCAGCAGCGCCGGATTCACGCTCGCATTAGGGTCATCCAGATCCGCGACCGGTTCCTTCACGCCGATGCCAAAAATGTGCTTCCACATGCGGTTCGCGATGGTCATGGCAAAACGCGGGTTGTCCGGGGAGGTCATCCATTTGGCAAACTGGGCGCGCAGTTGCTCATCATGCTTGGTGGTCTGCACGCCCTGATAGGCCTTCTTGGTTTTGTCATCACTCCAGGTGATCAGCTTGGGAGTCACCAGATCCCCGGGCTTGGCATCCGGGTATTTGTAATCATCCGGCATCTTCAAATCATTAGTGCTGGAGTCTTCGACGGCCAGGGCATTGACGCGGAGGAGGTTCTTCGCCTGCTGCTGTAGTCTTTTGTCCCCCAGTGAGGCAATCACCTTGCGCATGCCCTGCATGCCCTGCATGCCCTGCATGCCTGCACCCGCATTGCCTTTGGCCCCGTAGGTTTCCGTGGCTCCGAAGAAGGCCGCCATTTCATAGAACTGGCGCTGCGTCCAGTCGGCAAAGGGATGGTCATGACACTGCGCGCAGGACACATTTGCGCCGATGAATGTGCTCAGTGTGAGGCTCAGATTGTCCAGTCGCATGCCGGCATCACGCAGCAGATAGCCGGTCGCGCCGTTTTCCAGCAGCTTGCCGTCCGCAGTCATCATGGTGTAAACGAGCTTGTTCCACGGCACGTTCTCTCCGATCTGCTTCTTCAACCAGTCCTGATAGGTGTAGAAGCGCGCCTTCTGGGCCACATCCGCCATGCGCAGCATGTCGGCAAAGTAGTTGAAAAGGTGGCTGCGATAGCCCTCGGACTCCAGCAGCCGGTCGATCACTTTCGCTCGCTTCGAAAGGCTCGTGTCATTGATGAATTCCAGCGCTTCCTCACGCGTGGGGATGCGCCCCGCAAGATCAAGAAAGACGCGTCGGACGAATTGTTCATCGGAAGCCAGCGGATTGGGCTTCTGCTCCACCTTCTTCAGTCCGGCCTCCACGAGCATGTCGATCTGCGCCGCCGCCTGCGCCAGATTAGGGTCGGACGGGATGCCGAGACCTTCAGGCTTCAGCGTTTTGGCCGCCTGTTGATCAGCGGCGGAGAGCTTGTCCAAGGAGAGGCGGTAGACGTAGCCGTTGCGGACCTGGAGGAAGACATTGCCGTTTTCAATGCCACGGAAGGTCGCCTCTAGCTTTCGTCCCTGGGAGTCAGTCCAGGTACGGTAAACTTCATTGTCGGCCTGAAGGCCGGTGACGAGGAGTGCACAGGCAAGGGAGATACAAAGGCGCGTTTTCATGATGGAATCGTCCGCAGATCTGGGTCGATGGCCGGTTAAACGAAGAGGTCATCAGGAAGTTTCAGTTCTTTTACGAATCCTTTAGCTGATGATGGATGTGGACTTTGGACAATCCCGAGAAAGATCTTTGCCTGTGGCAAAGAACACACATTTTCATCCTTCAAATTGGCCTATATCCTTCTATGTCAGAGAAGTATTGTCAGTCGTTGTCCCTCATGAATCCTTGGATCGCCCTTTTCACCGCCCTATGTTGTCTCTTCACCCTCGCAAGCTGCGAGACACCGGCTCAACGGGCGCAGAAGGTCAAAGACGAGCGCCTCCTCATAGTTAAGCGGCCTGCCATGGCGGAAAAAATCATCGAGGACGTGGTGAAACTGCCCGAAGAAAAAGAACCCTCCATGTGGGAAATTGCCCAGACCTTTCCCGCCTATGACTGGTCCATCAATGCCTTCCATCGCGATGGGCTGACCGAGGAAAAGGATGATCACTTCATTCTCAAAGGCGACAAATCCCAGACGCCTATCGAAATTAAGCAGATGGCCGATGCCAAGCCCCTCAAAGTGCAAATGACCATCGGCCCGATTGATGATGGTTTCGGCTTCCGCAAACCGAAGCTCCACTACGCTTTCAAGCGGGTGGAAGGCGGCTGGAAACGGACGGCCTGGCATGTGACCTGGCATGGCCCCGCCTCCAAGGACGGCGAGGAAGAGCACCCGCTGAGCGAAGAAGAAAACCGGGAAAAGATCGAAAAAATCACAGGTGAACCCTATGTGGACGAAGTGGAGGCAGCAGCAGCGGCAGACATGACCAGCGCATCACTTTAATTAAAGCACTTCCGGGCTTCAGTTCGTTTTTTGCAAAGAGCAAAACTCGCCCTCTACGCAAACACCGGCGCAAACGAATCGATCAACGGCAGGAAAGCCTGCTTCGAAGCCTCATAGTCGGTGCAGTTGTAGTCATGCAGGCTCACGCGCACCAGCCAGGGAAACTGCGTCATGCGCAGGCAGACGATACGGTAGTTGGTGTTCCGTTCAAGGCAGTCGCTTGCCGAGATGGCCGTCTCGCTTTCATCATGCTGCCATTCTTCGATGATCTCCCAGTGGTGATCGATCATCGCATGCAGATTGCGAATTTCCGTGTCACGCCAGGTCGCCAGATCCGCCAGGGCGGAGGAGCAGGGGTTGGTGCGTGTAAAAACAGAGATGTAGGCCCCTTTGGTCCCGTCGCTGGCCTCGAAATAGAATGACCTCGGCCCATCAGTCATAGGTTTCTGCACCCAGTCGCAAGGCAGCAGGATCTGCCATTGCGCGGTGCTGATGGTGTTGTAGTCGGGCATGGCTTGGTTTTCGGTGTCTTTTAGCAAATAAAAGACCTCGGATTTTATCATGAAACAGGTCCCCTTGGCAACAGATGTCCTCCACGTTGGGCACCTCAAGTTGCACCCGGCATTGTGGCTAAACGCTTGACGAAAGTCGCTCATGAAGTCAGTTCTGGCCGATGAACGTTCTCTCAACCAGCCTTCCCTCATCCTTCCATCCTCGTCGTGCATTCGGTGCCGCCCTGCTCGGGTGCTTTCTCATGGCGGCAGGATGGACCAAGGCAGAAGAAACAGTCCCATTCCCCAAGCTTCCAGAAGGGGCGGGAGAGATCAGCCCGAAGGCTGCCAAGACCTTCACCGCCACCGAGTCAGGCCTGAAGTATCGCATTCTGCGCGCAGGCACCGGCGCCAAGCCCACTCCCCAGCAAAAGGTGGAGGTAAACTACCACGGCTGGCTGTTTAACGGCCGGGTCTTTGACAGCTCCTACATGCGCGGCATGCCGATCACCTTTGGCCTGAACCAAGTCATCAAAGGCTGGACCGAAGGCATGCAGCTCATTGGCAAAGGCGGCATGATCGAACTCGAAATCCCCGGCTACCTCGGCTACGGCCTGCAGGGCCAGCCCGGTTCCGGCATCCCACCCAATGCGACACTCCACTTCCTGGTGGAGCTGATCGACATCATGGAGTGAGGCAAGGTCTGGCAATTGATAAGCAGAAGGCCCCGCTGACAAGCCTTAGCGCTTCATGAGCCACGCCAGCGATTGTGGCAATTCCGCAGCCCAAGAAGCGGAGTCGTGACCACCGTTGTATTCGTTGGAATAAACATCGTGACCGCCAGCTTTGAGCGCGGAACTCAAACGGCGCACGGAGTCGAGCTGGCTGCTCCTTTGCACCAAGGGTGTGGGTGGGTGCGTGGCGTTCGTTTGCAGCTCTTGCAACCCCACGCTCATCCACATGCGCTGCGGTGCTGATGGCATCGTCGGGAGCGCGTTCAGCAGCCATTCATTCTCCCACCATGCCGAGGGCGACTGAGCGAGAACACCGGCAAAGACTCCCGGATGACGTAGCGTCGTGAACACAGCCTGCAAGCCGCTCAAACTCAAACCGCACAGGAACAGCCGTTCAAATTGCGCAACCTCGCGTTCGATCCACTGCGGCACCTCCTCAGCCAAGAAGGACGCAAAGGCCTCGTTGCAGGTGTAATCCCCATGCCGTCCCGCCGCGCTCACATTCGGCAGATAGACACAAGCCACTGGTGGCAGCAGGCCTGAGGCTTGCGACTCATTCAGGATCACAGGAGCCTTCACCCGATCCGTGTAGAGCTCTCCGTCGAGGAAGAGCAGGCAGTCCTTGGTTTCGCCAGCAGTAGCAGGATAGTAAACTGCTTGTCGTGAAGCAGACAGATGTGTGCTGGGTATTTTATGTTCAGTAAACATGAGGTGGAAGCTTCGCTACCATCCGCTCTTCACATTCCACACTTCCACCAGATCTTTCGGCAGATCCGTGATAAACCGTGACGGCCGCATCATGATGTCGCCGTCGCGTGCTTGGTGATTGATGACGGGATAAGTCAGATACAGCTCATCCTTCGCCCGTGTCACGGTGACATAGAACAGACGGCGTTCTTCTTCGAGGGCCGCGTCACCTCCTTCATCGATGGCGCGTTTGTGGGGGAACATGCCGTCCGCCAGCCAGACGGCGAAGACGACGTTCCATTCCAAACCTTTGGCCTGATGCCCTGTGGTAAGTGTTACAGCATCACGATCCTGCTGTTCCTGTTGAGCCGGTTTGTTGTCAGTGTCCACCCCGCTGAGCAGCGAAAGCTGGCTGAGGAATTCCAGCGGATCGGTGAAGCGGTCGCTGAAGTTGCTGAGCTGTTCCAGGTCCTGCTGCCGCTGTTCGTAGTTCTTGAACTTGGACTTCATGTAATCCTCATACACGCCATCGGTGATGCTGCGGATCATCTGCGATGGGGCCACTACCTTGCCTTCTTTGTCGATGAGTTCATCAAGGGTGTAGGCAAACTGCTCCCAGGTGGATTTGGCTTTCTTCGGCACCTTCAGCGGCAGAAGGACTTCGGAGAAACTGGTGGGCATCGTCTCAGCCTTGGCGGCATCGGACTTGAGCCACTCCTGCCACAGCTTCGCGGCGCTGACATTGCCGATGCCTTCCACGAGGCGCACCATGCGCATGAAGCTCACCTCATCCTGGCGGTTGACGGCAAACTTCATGAACGCCGCCACATCCTTCACATGCGCCTGCTCAAAGAAGCGCAGCCCGCTGGTGATCTGAAACGGAATGCCGCGCTGCGTGAGTTCCATCTGGATTTCCATGCTGTGGAAATGCGCACGATAAAGTATCGCGATGTCATTGAGCTCCGTGCCTTCGTCCTGCAGTTCCAAAATGCGCTGCGCCACGAAGGCCGCCTGCGCGGAGGAACTGTCCAGCGAGACCAGCGCAGGCAGCATGCCCTTCGATTCACGGGCGGGCACCAGATTCTTCGGAATCTGCCCACGGTTCATGGCGATGGCCGCATTGGCGAGGTTCAGCACCTCGGGAACACTTCGGTAGTTCACCTCGATCTTGTGCACGCGGGCCTTCGGCCAGTGCTGGTCAAATTCGAGGATGTTGGAAACGTCAGCTCCACGCCAGGAGTAAATCGACTGCGCGTCATCTCCCACCACCATGAGATTTCCCTGCGGACCAGTGAGCAGCTCAACCATGCGGCATTGCAGGCTGTTGGTGTCCTGATACTCATCGACAAGGACGAATTCAAACTGGTGACGGTAGCGCTCCAGCAGATCCTCGTTTTCCTCCAGCAGCTTCACCGTGAGCGCCAGCAGGTCGTCGAAGTCCATGCAGTTGGTCTCGCGCTTTTTCTCCTGGTAAAGCGTGCGCATCTTGAGGATGCCCGAGGCCACCTCTTCAAAGTAGGGATAGCGCGTGTTGATGATCTCCTTGAGGCCACACAGCGTGTTGTCGGCCAGCGAAAAGATGTCTCCCAGCACTTCGGCCTTGGGAAAGCGGTACGTGGTGGTGTCGATGCCGCTGCTGCCCAGCACCGTTTCCATGAGGTCCTTCTGATCCTCGCGGTCCATGATGGAGAAGCCTTTGCGGTAGCCAAGGCGCTCCGCGTTGTAGCGCAGAATGCGGTTGCCGATGGAATGGAAGGTGCCGCCCCAGATACGGGTGGCATCTTGAGTGACGAGCTCTTGCACCCGATGCTGCATCTCACGCGCGGCCTTGTTGGTGAAGGTCAGCAGCAGGATCGATTCCGGCTGGATGCCATTGTCCAGCAGCCACGCGACCCGATATGTCAGTGTGCGCGTCTTCCCGCTGCCTGCCCCCGCAATGACCAGCGCCTGCCCCGGTGGACTCGTGACCGCCTCATACTGCTGCTCGTTGAGCTCCGCTTTGTAGTCAATGCGGGTGCTGGGTTCGTGCGTGCTGTGCAGCGTGTAGTTGCGGGCCATCGTGGAAGTAGAAGGGGGTGGTCCAGGAGTCAAGATCGCTCAACCTTGACCTCCTCTCACTTCGGCACCTGAATCAACCCCGCACCGACTGCCGTGGCGGGGGCTTGCAGCGGCTCTGCCGTCCGTGTGAGCAGTGGAATGATGTTGGGACCGTAGTAACCTCGCCCCAGTAGGTACGCGACGACACCACTGGTGATCGCAGTGGCCTGCGAGGTCCCGCTGCCAATGACAAATCGGTTGTCGGCATAGCCAGAAACGATCCCGACACCGGGGGCGACGAGGGTGAGCCCTGCACCTGAATTGGAGAAATACGCCTGCGTGCCATTGGCATCCACGGCACCCACACTGAGCACGCCGGAAATCCCGGCCGGCATGGAGAGGGCGTTCAGTTGCTCATTGCCTGCTGCGGCCACGATCACGACATTGCGGCTTTGCGCATAGCGCACCGCTTCATCCAGTACAGGGGAGTCGCCATTGGCACCGAGGCTGATGTTGATCACACGCGCACCGAGATCGGTGGCTTTGATGATGGCGGATGAAACCAGCGCGGTGTTGCTCTCGCCGTTCGTGTCTGCCACACGGATGTCCAGCAGTTTGACCGCTGGAGACACGCCGCTGACGTTCGGGTCATTCCCTGCGATGAGCG
This sequence comes from Prosthecobacter sp., assembly GCF_049294395.1. Classification (GTDB taxonomy): domain Bacteria; phylum Verrucomicrobiota; class Verrucomicrobiia; order Verrucomicrobiales; family Verrucomicrobiaceae; genus Prosthecobacter. The sequence goes on along the minus strand of NZ_JBAQCR010000038.1, from coordinate 2,969 downwards.
AGGCCATCGCGGTGCCGTGGCCGTTGAAGGTGCTGCCGTCGTTGACGAGGTCGTAGTGGGTGATCTTCGCATTCACCAGTGATGGATGGCTGGTGATGCCGGAATCGATGACGGCCACAGTGACTCCCTGCCCCCAGGCGGAACGGTCGCCACTGGCGCCAATGACCTCCAGTCCCTGGCTGCGAAACGGGGCCTTCCCACCCGGATTTGATGTGTCGGATTCCGCAATGGGAGGCGGCAAACCGGGAATGCGGGTGATGAGATTCGGGCCGACATGGGTGTACTCCTCGGCATGCGCATTGAGATCCCGTTCCAGCGCGGTTGTGTCCCGAAAACGGACGCGGGCGGTGCGCAGTTTGATGTCGTAACCGATCAGTTCGAGTCCGAGGGAGGCGGCGCGGTCCCGAAAGGCGGCCAGGGCCTCGGGGGTGCGGAAGGTGAGGAGCGCTTCGTTCGGCATGGAGCCGGGCACGTTGAGCGTGGCAATGGTGGGTGACGCCGCCGGAGTGGAGGGGGCAGGGGATGCCACCACAGGTGCTTGTGGCATTGCCGTGAGCGCGGGTGGGGAGCCTGACTTCAGGCTGCGTTTTGCCGGTGTCGCCCCGGCTTTGAAGGAAGGCTCGACATTGGAAACCCAAAACAGCCACAGCATCGAACCTGCCATGATCAGCACGGCGGTGGCGAAAAACAGGACTGGCAGGCGGTTGGGGCGCATGAACGGGAAAAGTTTCGCACATCGGCGCACTGGCGCGAGTTCTGCTTTTGCGGAAATACGCGGCACTTTTCCGAACAACAACCTTGTTGTGCCTCCACGCACTCCCTAACTTAACCACCATGTCGCAAAAGAAAGAAGCCTGGGGATCACGTCTTGGAGTCATCATGGCCGTCGCGGGCAGCGCGGTGGGCCTGGGGAATTTCCTCCGCTTTCCCGGCCTTGCGGCGCAGTATGGCGGCGGTGCCTTCATGCTTGCCTATGCAATCTCGTTTTTGATCATCGGCCTGCCGATCGGCTGGGCGGAATGGGCGATGGGGCGCTATGCGGGCAGCAAGGGCTACAATTCCGCACCCGGGGCCTTCGCGGCGATCTTGAACAAGCGCTGGGCCAAATACATCGGCATCATCGGGGTGATCGTGCCGGTGATGATCTACATGTATTATGTGTTCATCGAGTCCTGGTGCCTGGGGTATGCAGTTAAGTTTTGGACGGGGGGCGTGGATTTGAAATCGACCGAGCAGGCGGTGGCGATGTTTAAAAGCATGAGCGGGCAGGTTGGCGACGGCTCTGCGCTGTCGTTCTCATGGGACACGGCATTGCCATGGCTGTTGTTCGTTTTTGTGTTCAACTTCTGGCTCATCTATCGCGGGATCTCCGGGGGCATCGAGAAGATGTGCAACTACGGCATGCCCATGCTCATTGTGCTGGCGCTGGTGGTGCTGGCGCGTGTGATGACGCTGGGGGCGCCAGATCCTGCGAAGCCGCACGACAATGTGGTGAACGGCCTGGGCTACATGTGGAATCCCAGCAAGGTGCAAATCGAACGAACGCAGCCTGCGCCGGGTGAGGTTAAGGTGGTCGAGGAACTGGTGGGTGCGGCGGCGATCACGGCGGCGGAGCAGAAGGTGGCGGCGAGCGGCGGCGCATTGAAGCTGGTCACCATCACCCCATGGCAGCAGCTGCAAAATCCGCTGCTGTGGATGGCGGCGGCGGCGCAGATTTTCTTCAGTCTCTCCGTGGGCTTTGGCGTGATCATTGTGTATGCGAGCTACCTGCAAAAGAAGGACGACGTGGTGCTCAGCGGCCTGACGGCGAGCAGTGCGAACGAGTTCTGCGAGGTGGCGCTGGGCGGACTGATCACCGTGCCGGCGGCGGTGGCGTTTCTGGGGCTGGCCTCCGTGGCCGGGCAGGGGACCTTTGGTCTTGGGTTCACTGTGCTGCCGCTGGTGTTTGCCAAGATGCCGCTGGGGGCGTTTTTTGGCGGGGCGTTCTTTTTCATGCTCTTCCTTGCGGCGATCACGAGTTCGATCTCGATGCTGCAGCCGGGGATCGCCTTCCTTGAGGAAGCGATGAATGTGGGGCGCAAGGTCAGTGTGACGATCCTTGGCATGCTCACCACGCTGGGCACAGGGTTCGTGGTGTATTTCACGAAGGAGCTGAAGGCGCTCGACACGCTGGACTTCTGGGTGGGAACTTTCCTCATCTTCATTCTCGCCACGATCCAGATCATCATCTTCGGCTGGCATTGGGGCATCGAGCGGGGCCTCCGCGAGGCGCATCAAGGGGCAGCCATTCGCATCCCCCGCTTCTTTGGCTGCATCATGAAATGGATCTGCCCGGTGTTTCTGCTGGCGATCTTTATCATGACGATTCTTACCAGCGTCTTCGGCTTTGATCTCAGCACCGGGACTTTCGGCAGTGTTTCATCGTATGTGGCTGATCTCATCGGCGATGTGAAAGACGGCAAAGTGAGGGAGACGAACCTGGCTGCGCAACTCAGCGTGGCCTTGGTGATCGTGGTGGCCATCTTCTTCGGTCTGTTGTCCTCCCGTTCCAAAGCCTACCAGCGCGCCGAGCAGGGCCTGGACAAACACGACTGATTGCGCACCCTGAACTCCTCCTACTCATGACCACCTCCGGCCTCATCGTCATGCTGCTTTCTGTCGGCACCGTCACCGTCCTGTTTGGCTGGTGCATTTATAAGGTGCTCACGACTCCGAACGAAACGGAGAAAGTGCACGGTGTGGAATTCCACACGCCCGACATGGATGCGGACAGTTAGATTTTATGTTCTTCGCGACTTTTAATGGGTGAGAGGGAGCTGTAAAATGAGGGATGAGCACATCGCCGAGCCTCAATGACCACTACAGCCTGCTTTTGGGACTCGACAAGCACCGGGAGGTCGAGCGGGTAGATTTGCAACTGGCAGCCAAGCAGGTGCGCATTGATCTGCGGCATGTCCGTGGTGCTGCGC
>NZ_JBAQCR010000037.1:0-1613 GCF_049294395.1 Prosthecobacter sp. | reverse complement strand
AGCCTGGCCCAGGCGCTGTACGCCTCCGCTGAATTCCGCTTCATCCGCTAACATCTCCTACCATCATGCACCACAGACCCCTTTTCTCCCGCCGCACCGCGCTGCAGACCACCGCAGCCGGATTTGGATACATGGCTTTCAACGGCCTCAGAGCCGCCGAGGCCATCCGCAATGGCAGACCGCTGAAGCCGCTCGCGCCTCATGAGCCGCATTTCCCCGTCAAGGCCAAGCGCATCATCTTCATCTTCATGGAAGGCTCGATGTCCCAGCATGACACCTTTGAGTACAAGCCTGAGCTGATCAAACAGGATGGCAAAGCAGGCCCAGGCGGCGGCACGCTCACGAAATCAAAATTCCAGTTCAGACAGCACGGACAGACCGGCTCGTGGTTCTCCGAACTGCTGCCAAACATCGCCAAACACGCGGACAAGCTCACCTGGCTGCGCGGCTTGCACACGGACACGCCCGCGCATCCGCAGGCCGTGGTGCAGCTGCACACCGGCAGCGCCAATGCGGCCCTGACACGGCCCAGCCTGGGAGCATGGCTGCTCTACGGCCTCGGCACGCCCAATCAGGATCTGCCCGGCTACATCACCGTCAATCCGCCGCCGAACTTCGGTGGGGCGGTGAATTACGGCAGCGCCTTTCTGCCCGCGCACTATCAAGGCACACGCATCACCGATCAGGGATACCTGCCCAATTTGAAACCAGCCACAAACTCACCGCAGCGGCGCCGCCAGCTGGATCTCATTCAGTCATTCAATCGTGATTTCGCCGCCCAATCCGGCGCACCAGATCCGGTGGAGGCCATCATCGACTCGTATGAACTCGCGTTCCGCATGCAGGGCAAGGTTGCCGAACTGCTCGACATCTCGAAGGAGCCTCTGAAGATCCAGGAAGCCTATGGCGTGAACGACAAGGGACCGAAGGCGGCCTTCGCACGGCAGTGCCTCATGGCTCGGCGTCTCAGCGAGGCAGGTGTGCGTTTTGTGGAAATCTGCCAGGGTGGGTGGGATCACCACAACAACCTCCACAAGGGCCTTATCGACCGCACCGGCTCCGTGGACCAGCCCACGGCCGCGCTGCTCTCTGATCTGGAACAGCGCGGACTGCTTGATGAAACACTCGTACTCTTCGGCTCGGAATTCGGGCGGCTGCCCACCATGCAGGGACCGGATGGACGCGATCACAACATCACCGGCTACCCGATGTTCCTCACCGGGGCAGGTTTGAAAAAAGGCTACGTGCACGGCAGCACGGATGAACTCGGCATCAAGGCGGTGTCAGGCCGCATGCATACCAATGATCTCCACGCCACGATCCTGGCCCTCATGGGGCTGGACCACGAACGCCTCACCTACCGCTATGCCGGACGCGACTTCCGCCTCACGGATGTGGCGGGGGAGGTCGCGCGGGAAATTTTTGCGTGAACTGCAGAGGGCGCAGGGGCGGTGCAGGACTGTGACAAAATAACAACAGAACCATTTTCACAGTCATCCCATAGACGGATGAGTTTTTTTGAATGAAGTGCGCTGACTGAGGGCGGGAAGCGGCTTGATTTGGATTACGATGTCAAAACCAACACACGCTCCAACCACTCAGCCAGCACGCCA
>NZ_JBAQCR010000036.1:0-3840 GCF_049294395.1 Prosthecobacter sp. | reverse complement strand
TTCTTGGACTTCTCGACCAGCGCCTCACCACGGCGGGTGGACTCCGCCTTGGTGATTTTTTCACCGATGTATTCGATGATCGGCGCATCATTGGGAATGTCACAACGGGCAAAAATGCCGCGGTTATGGATGGAGGAGGAGCGAACGGTCCAGTAGCGTTTCGTGGGAGCTTGGGGCATGAGGGCAGGCGATCAACAGAAAATAGGAGCGCATGAAGTGTGCCGGGTGCCTGCAATGTCAAGGGATGAGGCCGAATGTTTCCCAGAGGCGCCAAATGAGTGAGCTCCACTTTCCGGTTGCTGCCGGGGTGCGGTGGGGCTTATTGCGCGCCCTTCAACCGACCTGACTTCCCATGCTCGAATTTTTCCGCCGCCACCGTGGTGCCTTCCTCATCACCCTGACGATCTCCATCATCATCTCCATGTTTTACTATGGAGTTTCCCAGACAACCGCAACTCATGAGAAAAAGCTGCTCCCAACGGACGTCGCTCTCACGGTGTTTGGCAAGGATTACAGCGTGGCCGATGTCCAGCGTGCGCAGCGCTCCGTGCAGTTCACCCAGTATTACCTGCAGGCCGATGAGCTGTCCTCGATCCTGAGCATCATCCCTTCCTCGGGCGGTCTGGAAGCTTTCGCCAATTTCTTTGTGGCACGTCACATGATGGAAGAACTCGGCATCCGCCCCAGCAATGCCGAAGCTCGTGCCGCACTGGACAAACTCCCCGCCCTGCAAAACAACGGCAAGCTCGACGTCTCCCGTGGCCAGATGCTGGAGCAGCTCGCCTCCTCCATGGGTTTCGACAGCGAGGCCCTGCTGGACATCATGAAGGACATCGTCGGCCTGCGGAAGCTGCAGGAACTCGTGACCAAGAGCTACACCGCCTCCCCTCTGGCCGCTGAAAAGCAGTATGCCAGCAGCTATCAGACCTTCAAAGGCTCCAAGATCACCTTTGAAACAGAGACCTTCAAAAAGGGCGCCACCGTGACCGATGACGAGATCAAGAAGTACTACGAGGAAAAGAAAGAGGAATACAAGACCGTGGAAAAACGCGCGGTGAGCTACGTCTTCTTCGAAAACGCCAAGGATCTCGAGAAGAAGCCGCTGGAAGAGCGCCAGAAAGCGCAAAACGCCATCGTGCAGCGTGTGAATGCCTTCAATGATCTCACCGTGAAGGAACACAAGAGCTTTGCCGATGCGGCCAAGCAGACGAAGGAAAAAGTCGAAACCATCCCCGCTTTTGCCCAAAGCAGCCCTCCTGACGCACTCAAGTCCGAAAGCGATGTGGTCGAACAGATCTTCGCCCGCCCCAAGGATTCGAAAGCTCCTGCGGAAGCCGTCGAAGGCATCAAGGGCTGGTACGTGTTTGACGTGACCCAGATTGAAGAGCCCAAGCAGCAGACGCTGGCCGAGGTGACTGGCAAAATCAAAGAGGTGCTGCTGGGACAGAAGGCGGATGAAGCCCGCACCAAGGCTGTGAATGAAGCGCGTCTGGCTTTGATCGAAGGCTTGAAGGCGGGCAAGAAGATCGATGAACTGGTGAAGGCTCAGAAACTCACCCTTGAGCCCCTGCCGGACATCGACATCGCCAACCCACCCCAGGAAGTCCCCAACAGCTTCTACATCGCCCAAGAGGCCGCGAGTACCGCCGTCGGCAGCGTTTCTCACGCCGTGGATGTGGACAACGGCAAAGCCACCGTGCTCGTCTACGTCAGCGCCAAGGAACTCCGCAAGCGCCCTGACGCCGCCGAACTGCGCAAGAGCCAGGTGGACTCCCTTTCTGATCAGGAGCGCCGCAGCCTCTTCCAGGCCTGGTTCAAGAAGCAGCACGAAGCCGCCCACATCTCCTACGCCAAGCTGGGCTGAGGCACCACCTATCGACGCGCATGAGCCACACGCCATCCAGCGTCGAAGAACTTTACGATGAAGCCAGCGGGCACGTCGCCCTTGGCGAACTGCCGGAAGCCATCGCCCTGTACCGGCGCTGCGTCGCGCTGGAGCCGGACCATTTTGAGAGCTGGCACGCCCTGGGCATGGCGCTGCTGCGCAACGGTGAGGTGAAGGAAGCCATCGGTGCCGGACTCATGGCGACCACCCTCCAGCCCAACGACCTGCTGGCGTGGACCGCTCTCTCGCAGATGTATGTGACCAACAAGCAGATCGCCGAAGCCGAGGACGCCAAAGGCAAGGCACGCATCCTTTCCCTGGGCGGCAAGGTGGTGAAGTAGTCACATCGCGTACCTGCGCCTGTGATTTGAAACTTCGACCATCAAAAATCGATTGTTCGACAATCGTCAATCCTCTGGCGTCCGAGTGTCCTGGGCGTGAGCGATTGACGATTGATGAACAAGGATTGTCGGTTTTTGAAGTGTTCAGCACGCGCCAAACACAACCAACCTACGACCACCTGCCATACGCTTTCCACTCGCGCAGGGCAGGCACGCATGCTAAACCGCGCGCATGTCCTCTCCACTTTTCAATCTCTCTGGCAAAGCAGCACTCGTCACCGGCGGCAGCAAAGGTCTTGGCAAAGCCATGGCCCGTGGCTTCGCCGAAGCTGGTGCAGATGTCTTCATCTCCAGCCGCAACGCCGAGGAACTCACCGCCGCAGCCGCTGAAATCGGCGCGGGATTGAACGTCAAAGTCGAATGGATGGTGGCCGACATGGCCGACCGCGCAGCCGTGAAGGCACTGGCCGTGGAGGCAGAAAAGCGCCTCGGCAAGATCGACATCCTCGTCAACAACGCCGGCATCAACAACCCGCAGGCCATCGACGAAATCACCGACGAAGTGTGGGACCGCAATGTCGAGGTGGATCTCACCGCCGTGATGTCCCTCACCCGCGCCGTTGTCCCGGGCATGAAGGCGCGCAAGTGGGGCCGCATCATCCACATCTCCAGCGTGCTCGGCGTCGGTGGTCGTTTGAAGCGCAATGTCTACTGCGCCTGCAAGGCCGCCCTCATCGGCCTCGCCCGCGCCAGCGCGCTCGATCTTGGCCCCTTTGGCATCACCGTGAACTGCCTCTGCCCCGGCCCCTTCCTCACCGACATGCCCGGCAAACTGCTCAATGACGAGGAGAAGCAATACTTCGCCGACCGCACCGCCGTGAAGCGCTGGGCAGCACCCCGCGAACTCGCCGGCCCCGCCCTCATGCTGGCCAGCGAAGCCGGCAGCTACATCACCGGCCAGGGCATCGTGGTGGACGGTGGAGCTGCGGTGAACGTGCTGTAAGACGGCCAGCTTTTCACTTCGATGGCGCGGGCGCTGCTTTGGCAGCCCCCTGCTCCGCCTTGCCAAAGAACATCAGATGCTGCCAAGGCAGGCCGTCGTACTCGCGCACGAGTTTGAAGCCGTTGGCGTTCATCTCCTTGTTGATCTGAGCCTTGGTCATTTTGTGCTCGGGCTTGATAGGCACGTTTTCATCTTCGGCGCGGAATTCCACCAGGACGAGCTGGCCGTCGGGCTTGAGGGCGGCGCGCATGCCGGCGAGCATTTGGACGGGGTGGGAAAATTCGTGATACACATCGACCATCAGGATCATGTCGCAGGTGTTCGGGGGCAGCTTGGGGTCGTGGTAGAGACTGTTGATCGGGACGATGTTTTTCAGGCCCTTGCTTTCGATGTTCTGCTTGAGCATCTCGATCATCTCCGGCTGCACATCCACGGCATAGACCTTCCCCTTCTCGCCGACCATTTCGGCCAGCGGCAGGGTGTGGTAGCCATTTCCGCAGCCCATGTCACACACCACCATGCCAGGCTTTACATGCAGCTGCTCGCGCATCTGGGAGGGGCCTTCCTCCGCCTCCCGGACGCGGCGCATCAGCCACTCGGCGCCCTTCCAG
>NZ_JBAQCR010000035.1:0-1853 GCF_049294395.1 Prosthecobacter sp. | reverse complement strand
AGCCTTCATACCATTCGCGGCGTGATTTGCCGGACATGCGGCCATCGGTGATCCTGCACGGTTTGCCAGCCTGGCGGGCGGCTTTGCCTGCGTGAAAGTGAGATGAGTTTGGCTGGTTCATGGCTTGAGAGACTCCGGGTCAAGGGTGTATGAGATGCCGGGAACCAGGGCGGCGATGTCCGGTGGGAGTGTGACATCGAAGATCCCGGGCAGGCCACGGCAGGGGTGGAAGGGCAGCTCCACAACACGGTCGATCACGTAGCCATGCCGCCCCATGAAGAAGGGAGAATCAGAAGCCTGCACGCAATCTGTGATGTGCATGGCACCGATGATGCCGCCGCTGGGCAGGTTGGTGCGGCGTGCGATCGTCTTTGCCGTCATGAGTGCGGCCAGGTCGAGCGGTGCCGTGTATTTCTTGATCTGATCCTTGAGCCACAACTCAGCCGTTGCATCGAAGGTCTGAGCGGCATGGATGAGAACCCATCCACGGGTCCATGTGCGTGACATGCGGTTTTCGATGCGCTTGGGGCCGTTGAGAATCATCGACGCCCAGGGCTGGCGAATGGAGAGGGCTCTCACTCTTCGTTATCCTCCGCAGGGTGAAAGATTGAGGGGCCGTGGTTCTTGATGGCCTTAGTGACCATCTCTTCATACTCGCCGTGGAAAAGTTCATGGCGGGAATTGCTGACGCGGCTGTCAGTGTACTCGATAATCCAATAGCGACCTGGCTCGACATCGTCTGTTGCCCTTACAGCCAGGACTTCTACTCGGACTTCACCAGCGCCGAAGCGGTCACCTACGCGGGGAGTACAGGCGCGCTCAATCAACGCTTCGAGAAGCGCCTGGTCGTAGATGTGGCGGCACTGCCCAGCGAGCGAGCGGTTGCTGGCTTTGGCAAGCTTGACCAGGGCTTCATATTTGCCTTCAGGGATGTAGGCACCAGCAAGCTTGAGCTTGCCGTTCTGAGTGCGGGATGCAGTTGAGGGGCTCATTAGGAGGCTCTCCTTTCCGTCAGAAGCAGCGGTTTTGGGGCTGGTTTGCTCTTGAAATAGGCCTTCATGGGGTTGCCACGGCCATAGTGAAATCGCTTCTCACGCATGGCGGTGGCGACATCGCGCAGCAGGGAGGCGAGGGCTTTGACATCATGTTCATATTTGAGCGTGTCCCCGTAGTCGAAAACGTCATCCTTATCGCCTGCTTGACGGCCCAAATAGATGCAGAGGTCATGGGCCGGGGCGGAAACGACTGCGTTGATCTCCAGATCAGTCGATCCCTCGTATTCGTCTTCGTACTGTGGGCTGATGCCCTGAACGAACAAGCCGATGTCTTTGCGCTCATGACTGAGCGCCAGCGAGCGCGCATCAATGGCGCACATCCAGAGGCCATCCAACCAGCTGGCGCAGGCTTCGATTTCATCCAGTGTGCGCAGGTTTGCCCAGCCGGAATACTCTTCTGAACCATTGCCCAGGCTAAGGCCGGTGCAGTCAGTGACCTGCCCCCAGATCCAGGTGGTAGGCAGTTGAAAACTGATAGGACGGATGATCGCGCCGAAGTTAATTTCCAGAGGTCTCATCTTATGCGGCCTCCTGTTGAATGAGCTGGGTGCTGGCGAGGCGGAAGGCTTCGGCGGGGTCGGTGACTTTGCCGCCTTTGAGCATGAGGTCTGCGAGGCGGGCGTGCATGGCGACGGCTCCGGCTGCGCCGCTGTCTACGCGGGTAAGAAGGTTGAGGGCCTGGCGTTTGACGGCGGCGTTGGACTTGGGGAAGTGGAGCTTGAGGAGGTGGTCCACGGTGGCTTCGCTGGTTTCTCCGGGGATGAGCTTTTCACCGTCGCTTTCAAAGAGATCCACGCT
>NZ_JBAQCR010000034.1:0-8845 GCF_049294395.1 Prosthecobacter sp. | reverse complement strand
TCAACCACAGAGGCACGATGGACACAGAGGTTTGCAATCAAGACCGGCTTCAGATCTCTGCGCTCATCGTGCCTCTGTGGTGGATTCATTGCTGAGATACAGACCTGTTTTCAATTGATCGTGGTATCAGGGGCGGGGAGAGGGAGAACCGCTTTGGCGGTCTTGGAATTATCGGACAAGCACAATTTAAGCTCACTCGTCCAAACCGAGAGGCCGGAGCTTTTACTCTTCGCGGAGTTTCCGGCGCAGGGTGGCGCGATTCATTTTCATGGCGGTGGCGAGGCGGGTGGGCTTGCCGTCGAAGCGCTTGAGGAGGGTGTCGAGCATGGTGGCCTCCACCGTTTCGAGAAGGTCGTCATACGCGGGCATCACTTCATCGGTGCCGGTGGTCTTTTGATCCAGCCATGAGTGGATGGCACGTTTCATCGTTTCTTCGAGGTGATTGGATTCCTCGGTCTTGACGATGCTGGCAGGCAGATGATGGGGCAAAATGGTGCCGCCGCTGCAGACGGCGGCGGCGTGCGCCATGGCGGCTTTCAGTTCGCGCACATTGCCAGACCAGGTGTGGGCTTTGAGTGCAGCAAGAGCCTCAGCGGAGAGCACCTGCCCGCCGAGAAAGGAGACTGCCAAAGCGGGGATGTCCGAAGTGCGCTCGCGCAACGGGGGGAGGAGGACCTGAAGGACAGCGAGCGCGTAGAACAAGTCTTCACGCAGGTGAGGCGCGGCCTCCTGACTGGATGCGCTGAAGAGGCGGGCCTTGAGCATGCCAGAGCTGAGACGATGCATGAGCGCTGCCTGGAGGGGCTTTGACCACTCGCTGATTTCATCGAGAAAGAGGACGCCGTCACCTGCCTTGGCGATGGCTTCATCCAACGCGGCTTCGGCACGATCTTCGGACCATTCATCGGCGCGGAATATGACCAGCGGTTTTTCAGAGCGAGCACTGTGGCGATGAATGACCTGCGCGGCCAGGCTCTTGCCGCTGCCGGGGGGACCTTGCAGGAGGACGGGCGCATCGTTGCCACTGGCCTGGGCAATGACGGCGAACGCACGCTGCATGGGCTCGCTGTTGCCAATCATGGTGGTGTCTGCGCGCTGCTCAGTTTTTGCCGGTGCGAAGACTTCGCGGATGGCCCGCTGGATGTCGGCGAGATTGAGCGGCTTGAGAAAATACTCGCGAGCGCCGAGACGCTTTGCCTCAAGGGCGGTTTCCAGGGTGCCGTGGGCGGTGATGATCATCACCGGGGGCGGCTGTGGGAGAGACTGGATTTTTTCCAGCACCTTCAGGCCGCTCATGTCTGGGAGGCCTACATCTAGAATGATGAGCGCGAAGGATTGCGCCGCGAGCTTGTCGATCCCCCCCTGCCCTGATGCGGCCACGACGGGTGTGGCATCCAAACGGCGCACCACGGTGGAGAGTGCTGCGGCGAGGGCGTATTCGTCTTCGATGATGAGGATGGAGGGAGTCATGCGGGAAGCAAGGGGAGCAGCACGATGATCACTGCTCCGCCCTTGGGGTCATTTTGCAATTTTAAGGTGCCTCCATGTGCAGTGATGATGCTGGAGACGATGTTCAAGCCGACGCCCATGCCGCCTTCTTTTTCGGTGAAGAAGAGCTCGGTGCCCTGTGCCAGCGCGAGTTCGGAAAAACCGGTGCCGGAGTCGGCGAAGCGCAGCTCAAACCCTGACTCGGCGGGCTGGCCGCTGACAATGAGTCTGCCACCGCGAGGCATGGCCTGAATGGCATTGATCATGAGGTTTCGCACGGCCTGGGCGAGGCGCTGGGAATCGCCCATGATCCAGATGGGAGAGGGCAAATTGATTTCGACTTCAACGCCGGCATGACGGGCCTGAGCCTCGATGTTTCTGGCGACGCCGCGAATGCAGTCGGTGAGATCGAGCTTGGTGAGTTTGGGTGGGAGCGGATTCGCGAGGTGGAGCCACTGGTTCACGAGACCGGCGATGACTTCGGATTCGTTTTCGATGAGTTTGATGGCCTGGGCGTCTTCCTCATTCTGCGGGGTCATCAGCTGCGCGTGAAGCTGAATGGAGGCGAGCGGGTTTTTGATGTCGTGGGCGAGGCTGGTGGCGACAAGGCCGAGCATGGCGAGGCGCTCGGATTGAGCGCGCTTAAGGCGCTCGCGGACGAGGAGCCAGCCCATGAGGCCGGAGATGAGCCAGAAGGCGATGAAGGCATTGAGTGTGGCGGGATCGCGCAGAGACAGTGACGAGACCACCGGAGTGCGGGTGAAGATCATGTCGTTCTTTTCATCCAGCCGGATGGTGAGACGGTCTTCGGTGTTGGCGGGAGCTGTGCCTGCAGGGCGAAACTCGATCTGCATGCCGAGAAGCTGCTCCAGATCCTGCGCGAGTTTGCCGCTGCGCGGGAGATTCATGCGCCGCACAAATTCGGCATCGGCCTGGGCCAGGGCTTGGAAGAGGTGGTTGGACTCTTCGCGCTCGCGCTGACGCAGCCACGCGAGGAGCAACAGAGATCCCGCGATGATGAAGGCGAGAAAGCCGAGGCCGAGGGTGAGGCGGAGCTTGTGGGGAGAGGCGGACACTGCCTACGGTTCCGGCAGAGGAGCGCTTTTATCAATCGGCTTGTCTTCCCAGATGGCTTCGCCTGTGGTGGATTCGTAGGTGAGGATGCGGCTCTTGCTGCCGGGGACGGGGGCTTTGTCGATCTTGGGCAGCCATTTGGCGAGCTCGGTTTTTTTGGCGGTGTGCTCGGGAGCCTTGGCGAGATTGTTCCACTCGTTGGGATCGTTCTTCATGTCGTAGAGTTCTTCGCTGCCATCGGCGTAGCGGATGTAGCGCCAGTCCTGGGTGCGGATGGTGTGATTGCCCTGATTGTGGGTGGTGATGGCGGGCCACTCGCGGGGTGCGCTGGCGTCTTGAAACTGAGGGATGAGGCTGTGGCCTTCGAGGTCGGGACGGGCGGGGAGTTTGGCGAGGGCGAGGAGGGATGGGAAGATGTCGAGGAGTTCGACGGGGCTGGTGCAAACCTGACCGGGCTTGATGCCGGGGCCGGCGAAGATGAGGGGGACGCGGGTGCTGCGCTCCCAGAGGGTGTTTTTGCCGGTAATGAGTTTTTCGCCGAGATGCCAGCCATGATCGCCCCAGAGGACGATGATGGTGTTGTCCAAGCGGCCGGTGGCTTCGAGCTCGTGCATGAGGCGGCCGACCTGGCTGTCCATGAAGCTGACGCAAGCGAGGTAGGCGCGGACGAGGGGGCGCCATTCGTTGAATTTGCGCAGGGTGCTGAGGCGTGGCTCGGGGAGCTTCCAGTGGAGGAAGTCGGCGAACTTGGGGAGGTCGGCGCGGTCGTCTTCTTTGACGGGCGGCATCTGGAGAGTGGCGTCGGGATAGAGATCAAACCACTTCTGTGAGGCGAAGCAGGGGACGTGAGGGAGACGGAAGCCGGCGGCGATGAAGAAGGGCTTGTCTGCAGGGGCGCGCTTCAATGCATCGATGGCGGAGTCGGCGATTTTCCAGTCCGCGTTGTCTTCGTCTTTCTCAGGGAAGACGCCCCAATCCATGGCGAGATGGCGGTCCGGGCCGGGGAGATTGGCGATGGGGGTTTTGGGTTTCGGCATGGGGCCGCGATTGCCCCATTCGTTGAACTCGGCTTTTTGATCGCCGCCACGCATCGAGCCGTCGTGGTAGATTTTGCCGCTGTTGAAGGTGAAGTAACCTGCCTGCGTGAAGGTTTGCGGGAGGGTGATGTGTGTCTTTGTTTGCTCCACTTCGCGGATGCCGGGGGCGAGGCCATAGATGCCGGTGCTGGAGGGACGAAGGCCGGTGAGGAGCGAGCTGCGCGAAGGATTGCACAAGGGAGCCTGGCAGTGGGCACTGGAAAAGAGGGTGCCGCGCTTGGCGAGGGCGTCGATGGCAGGGGTCTTCACCTGCGGATGTCCGCCGAGGCAGCCGATCCAGTCGTTTTGATCATCGATGGCGATGAAGAGGACGTTGGGGCGCGAGTCAGCGGCGTGGACGGCGGCAGCGAGCAGGAATACGGAGCAGAGACTGAGCAACTTCATGGTCGGCTTCAAACGAAGCTCGACCGATGAAAATAGCAGCTTTAAGGAGCCACGTTTGGCACGAGGTGCTCGGCGGCTTTGGCGGCTTCGGCGCGGAGCTCAGGATTGAGATTTTTCTGCTCGAATTCGCGGCACCAGCCTTTGATCTCAAGCTCGTTGAAGATCTTGCCGATGACGCGGCGGAGGAGGCCTTTCAAATTGGGGAGTTCGACTTCCTGCAGGGAGCGGATGGCGGCTTCCTTGTAGCTTTCGAGGAGGGTCATGGCCTTCTCGTGGGCACCGCTGTCGAGGGCCCAATCGCGGATGGTGGCGTTGTCGGGCTTGATTTTGGCGACGCCGTTCCAGAGGGCTTCCATCTGGTCTTTGACTTCGCCTTTGCCTTTCTCACGCAGGAGGGAGAGGACGATGCTGGGGCGCATGTTCCATTCGTTGTCGGCTGCGGAATCTTCACCGAGATCGTCAAGGTCATCGCGGATCTGGTAGGCGATGCCGAGATTTTCGCTGTAGGTGTGGAGCACGTCGGCGCATTCATCGAGCTGGCTGGCGAGAGCGGCACCGACCTTGAGGGCGACTTCAAAGGCGGGGGCGGTTTTGCTGCGGAAGATTTCGAGCACCTGGGTGCTGCTGAGGGCGACGGGATGACGTGTCCAGAGGAGTTCGGCGCCCTGACCGATGCAGAGCTCGCGCTGACCTTCGGCGGCGACGAGGATGGCAGCGCTGCGGATGTGCGCGGCGGCATCGTTGTCGGCGAGGAGGCGATAGCCTTCACCGATGAGGAGGTCGCCGATGTTGAGGGCCACGGGGATGCCGTGCTCGGTGTGCAGGGTGGTTTCGCCGTAGCGTTCGGCGTCGCCGTCCTCGATGTCGTCGTGAACGAGGGAGGCTTTGTGGAAGATTTCGACGGCGATAGCGGCTTTCTTGACGGTGTCAGAGATGGGGCCTTCGGGGTCTTCGCGCAGGGCCTGGTAGGCGGCGACGGTGAGGAAAGGACGCCAGCGTTTGCCGGCACGTGCGAGCCACTCGCGGGCGATGTCGTCGCTGTGGCCACGGGAGGGGCCCATGAGTGCATTGAGCGACTCGATGGTGAACCAGGTTTTTACCTCGTCATGCAGCGCGTTGAGATTGAGGCGGCGGGTTTTGTCGTCGCTAGTGAGGTGGATGTAATCCCAGACCCAGTCGATATCGACGAGGGTGTCGATGCAGTCATCCTGAAGGAGGGGGACGGCGACGGCTGGAATGGCGGCGGCTTCGATGTAGGGGAAGGTGCGCTCAAGGACGGGCAGGCAGGAAATGCCGACGATGGCCTCGATCTTGCCGGTCTGGATGAGGGACATGACGATGGCGCTGCCTTCGGCGACGAGGACGGCGTAGCCGAGCTTTTCTGCCTCGTTTTGGAAATCCTGAATGGAGCAGAGGCCGCACTGCTTGCAGAGCAGGCCGAACTCATCAAAGGGGGCCGGGCATTTGCTTTCCACGCGAAGGCACTTCGGCATGAGCAGCAGACGCTTTTCAAACGGCACGGTGGCGAGGGATTCACGCCATGTTTCGTTGGCGAGAAGCACGCCGACGTAGTCGCGATGGATTTTGTCGATGGCGTGGATGGCGACGATCTTATCCGTGTGCTCCTGCAGATCAGCCAAGGGCACCGGGGGGACGAGTTTCTGCTCCTCGGCGTAGGCGCGAACCCAGCCCAAGATTTGATCACGATCCTGCTTGGTCTGCGGGATGTTTTTCTTCGGCTGGCGGATACGGCGGTTCAAACCGGGAATGGGCGGAGGAAGGGCGGCAGAACGGACGACGGCAGCGGACATGAGATAAAGGGGAAAGTGGCAGGATGCCGGATGAAATGAGTGGGCGGTTTAACCGTGTAAGAGGGGCTTAGTCTTGCAGATATTGCGCTAATGTGTGCGAATCTTGCGCCACGAGAGGATACGGACTGGCTGCAGAAGTCGTTTAGCAGCGGCAAAAACCAACCTCAAACCACCGTGCCACGACCACTTTTGGGCGTGTTTTTCTTGGGCTTGGTCTCTGGAAGGCCTTCGTCCTGGAGAATGGTGTCCTGTGGAAGGGGCTCAGCACCTTCTTCGCCTTTGGGTTCAGGCTCGGCGAACGGGGTGGCCTTTTGGTAAAGTTTGAGACGTGTGTCGAACTCCTCCTGCAACTTTTTACGATCTTCGTCGGGCAGGTCTTTGTCTTCCTTGAGGAGGGCGATGCAGCGCTTCTGCCAGAGCTCGGCTTCTTTGAATTCGCCGTTGCGGGCGAGAGCAGCAGCCATGGTGTCGATCATTTCATAAGGCTGCTCATCGCTCTGGACGACTTCGGCCACGAGCTTCAAGGCACGCCGGGCGAGCAGGACGGCGCTTTCGCCATTGTGGAGATTGTCCTCCGGGCAGGTGGCCAGGAACCAGGCGAGATTGTTGGAGGCCCAAGGGTCTTCGGAGCGGGCAGCACGGCGATACCAAGCTCCGGCACGGCGATAGTCCACGGGCAGGCCCTGGCCGGTGTAGTAGAGATTGGCCAGGCGAGTCATGGCGGGAACGAAGTCCTGCTGAGCTGCTTTGAGGTACCAAAGCGCTGCCTTAGCGGAGCTTTTGTCAATGCCGTCGCCACGTTCGAGCTTTGAAGCATAGGCGGTCTGCGAAGGGGGATTTCCCTGATCGGCGGCTTTTTTGAACCACTCCGCCGCTTTGACCACGTCTTTCTTCACGCCTTTGCCTTCTTCATACATGGCGGCCAGACTGTGCTGCGAGAGGGCAAAGCCGAGTTCAGCGGAGCTGCGGTACCACTCCGCTGCCTTGGCGAGATCCTTTTTCACACCGACACCGTCTTCATAGAGAGTGCCCAGAACATGCTGCGCGCGCAGGTGCTTCTGCCTGGCGGCCTTCTCGACGGACTTCACGCCTTCTTCGAGATTTTTCTTCAAGCCTTCACCCGTGAGCATGCGCAGACCCAGCTCGAACTGAGCGTCGGCATCACCGCGATCGGCCCAGTCTCGCAGATCCTTTTCATCGATGCGCTGAGTCTGCTGCGCCATGAGAGTGGAAGCAGCAAACAGCAAAGCAACGAGGAGGCCGGCAAGGAGGGGGGATGAGGACGCATGCTTCATGGAGCGAAATTACGTCTGGCCGGGGCCGTCTCAACCATCAAAATGCAGGTGCTCAGTAAATTGGCGGCACATCACCCGCGATGAGCGGCAGGCCAGATGGCCGCAAAAACTCGCCTCAAGGCGATGGCTCTTCACCTGAAAGAGTGAAAAACCGCCACCCATGTCAAGCCCGTGCTTGCAGTTTATGTTGGGCCGCCGTTTTGACAAAACGCAGTGCCTGTGCATGAATTACCTCGCAGCCGAAGCTGCCATTCCTTCCAGAATGGTGGCGCGGGGGACCCAAAAACCCTGAGTCGAAAGACGCAGGGCGGGGCGAAGGAAGGTGGGCAACCACCGACCAGTCCACTTCCAAGGACCAGTCCGACAGCTAACCTCGCAGGCGACATTGGAAGGGCGATCCTATGCCCGTCGCGAGTGCGCCGGGACATGGTCTCCCCAGAACCACCGCACCCGCGAGTGGACGGGAAACCGTCCGCACACCGGGGGCCTTCGAGACCCATACCCATGAACTGCCAAGAGAACCAAAGACCCGTTACTGAGGGCTTGGTCAATCAATCTGCCCGGGGCGCGCCGCCACCGACCTTTCCACCCCTGAGCTGGATTCACGTAATCCGCCAGCCGGACCGAGAAACACAAGACCTGGATGCAGAGCAGGCGCTGAGCGCTGCTGACCAAGAAAGCGCCCTGCTCCGCCACGCCGAATAACCCACCTGCTGAAACTCCATTTCCAAAATCTGAAATCATCATGACTCATCACCATTTCAAAGCCCCCTGGGGCCGCACTTTGCTCATCATTTCCATTCTCACGACGTTCGTGATGCTTGGGATTGCCATCACGCTCAGCCTCGGCCGGCAAACACCGGGATTCATCAGCCTGCCTGCACTGCCCACACGTGCGCTGTCAGCCGTCGTTGTGCTGCTCATTCCTCTTGGAGCACTGCCGTTCATCATTCGCGGCTATGTCATCACCAAGGACGGCATCCTCATCAAACGCCTGTGGTGGAACACCGTGCTGCCATTTGAGGAAATGAGTTCTGTCGAAGTGGAACCGCTCGCGCTGTGCCACAGCTTGCGCACGTGTGGCAATGGCGGCCTGTATTCTTTCACCGGCTACTACTGGAACAGGCAGCTTGGGCACTTCCGCGCCTACGTCACAGATCTGAACCGCACCGTCATCGTGCGCATGAAGAACCGCACGGCGGTGCTCTCCCCTGACGATCCCGAGGCTTTTGCCCGTGCCGTCACCACCCGCCTCCATGCCTGAACCCGTTTGAACTCCTGAACCCTGATTTTTTTTATCTCCATCATGAACTCCATTCTCTTATTTGCTTACGAGCACTGGCTCATCACGCTCTCAGTCCTCGGCGTGGTCATTCTCTACTTTGTCTCCTGCGTTTACATTCCGGAGAGCAAAGTCGGCGTGGTCATCAAACGCTTTGCCTTCAAAAACCTGCCTCCCGGTGAGATCATCGCCCTCCATGGTGAAGCAGGTTACCAAGCCGACACGCTGGCCCCGGGACTGCACTTTGGTTTCTGGATCGTGCAGTACCACATCGAGAAAGTGCCCATGGTCAGAGTCCCGCAGGGGGAGCTGGCATTGATCGTCGCGAAAACCGGCGCCGCCATTCCACCCGGCCGCATCCTGGCACGCACGGTGGATTGTGACCACTTCCAGGATGCCCGTGCCTTTCTCAAA
>NZ_JBAQCR010000033.1:0-8144 GCF_049294395.1 Prosthecobacter sp. | reverse complement strand
TGAGCGGATTGAGCTTGGACTGCGAGATGACCATGCCCTCATAAGACCAGCGCAGCGGCATGAACTGACAGATGAAGGGCACCTTGAGTTTGCTGGCGTTTTCCTCGTCATTGCCGGATTTTTTCAGCCACTTGCCCACGGAATAGACGAGGTCGAGGTTCTTGTTCATCTCCTCGTATTTGATCAGCGCACCACCAAGAATAATCTGCGGAATCAGGAGCAGCGGGATGGCATTCACCGCAGTGCGATTGTCACTGACGATGCTGGAAATGAACAGCCCCAGACAGACGCCCGTGAGAGAGGTGAGGAACATCCACCAAAGGTGAATCAGGAACATGTCGCGGATCTCGAGCACCCAGTTGCCGATCAGCAGATAAATCACACACTGGATGAGCGCAAAGGTGGAGAGCGAGATGATCTTGCCGCTGAGATAGTAAAACGTTCGCAGGTTGTGATTTCGCTCCCGGCTCAGGGTGTGGCGGTCACGGATGATTTCATCGGCGCTGTTGGTCAGGCCAAGAAACATCGCCACGACGAGGCTCATGAAGAGGTACGTCGGGATGTGGAAGGCGGTGGCAAAGGTGTAGTGCGCCTCCTCAGAGTACTTGAGAACGCTGGAAATGATCCAGGCAAGCAAGGGAGCCTCCAGCAGGGTCGTCAGCAGGTTCGTGCGGTTGCGCAGCTTGCTCAGAAAGGCGCGCTTCAGCAGGGTGAAGAAGAGGATGCTCTCCTCGCGGAAGGTGTGCTTCGGCGGCTTGGGCGTGCTGCGCATGCGGCTGGAGCTGTGGCTTTCATCCCGCTTGGGCCGGGCAATGAGGCTGGTGCTGCCGGGCGCGGACCGCTGCTTGGCCATGCTCTCCATGATGAGATGCCGCTGATAAGAGTCGCGCCAGAAGTTCGGCGGAAAGCGGCGCGCTGCCACGAGATGCCCGTCCGCACTGCGCTCATGAATGATGTCTCCGCTGATGTCTCGCAGCGGTGTTTCCAGCACGTCGAAGACGAAGTCCGGCGTGAGCTTGTCGGGCGGCTGTGCCTCGGCATCTCCTGCCTGACCGGTTTCCGTGTGATACACGCGCCAGAAGTATTCGATCATCCCCTGCGGCGTGCCGAAGTAGGCTAGCTTGCCGCCCTTGTCGAGCAGCAGCGCCTTGTCAAACATCTGCAGCAGACGCGAGCTGGGCTGATGGATGGAAGTGATGACGATCTTGTTGCGCGCCAGACTGCGGATGATTTCGAGCACATGCTCGCTGTCCTTGGATGAGAGGCCTGAAGTCGGCTCATCAAAGAGGTACACGTCGGAGATGCCGATCATGTCGAGCCCCGCATTGAGACGCTTGCGCTCGCCACCGCTGAGAAATTTCTGCTGCGGCGTGCCGGCCAGCCGGTCACGCAGATCGGCCAGGCCGAGTTCCGCAAGCTTTGCATCCACGCGTTTGCGCCGCTCCTCGGTTTTCAAATGCGGACAGCGCACCGCCACCGAGAAGTCGAGATTTTCCTGCACCTTCAGCAAAGGATCAAAGGCATCCTCCTGCGGAATGTAGGCGATGTAAGGCGTGAGGTTGTGCAGGTTGTCATACAGCGCCATGCCGTTCATCAGCACTTCGCCCCCCTTGGGTTTAAGCTGCCCGCCGAGAATGCGCAGCAGCGTGCTCTTGCCGCAGCCGCTGGGCCCCATGACGCAGATCATCTCACCACGGCGCGCGATGAAGCTCACGCCATCCTGCGCGGTGTCGCGGCCATCGAAGCGATGACTGAGTTCTCGCACCTCGATCTGGCGCACGGTGTTGCGCTCCTCTTCGATGATGCGATCGGCAAAGTGACAGCGCAGGTATTGCCCTTCACCCAGCGTGATGGTGTCACCGTCATTGAGAGTGATCCTGTCACGCACCGGAATCAGGCCAATGTAGAGCGGGCGTGAGGAGCGCAGCACTTCCAGCACGCCGGTCTTCTGCGCGTAATTGCACTCAATGCGCAGCAGGATTTCACCATCGGTGTCTTCAGAGAGAAGAATGTCGCCCTCATCCAGCAGCTCAGGCTTGTTGGAGACGAGATAAGTATTGCGGCTGCCTTCCAGCCGGAACTGCCCGCCAAACTCCTGCGCGCGCACGCGCAAATCGCGCAGCGCGATTTCCACTTCGCCATGAGCGATGATGCTGTCCTCAATGCTGGCCTCCACCACGGTGCCGCTGCTGAGCACCACCCCATTCAGCGTGGCCTTGGTCGTGCGCAGCGCCTCCACCGTGACGCCCAGACCAAAGCTGAGGCGCAGATTCGTGCCGCGCGTGCGCTGCGGGGCGATTTCTGCGCTGCCATTTTCCGTGAGGGTCAGGTAAATCTGCGTGCCTGAGAGTGTCTTCTTGGAGTTGAAGTAGGTGATCAGGTCATTGTAGTCCAGCGTCACGTCCTCCATCACCACGCGCTCGCCGGGATAAAGCCGCGAGAATTCTCCCGGCGGCTGCCGGCGGCTGCGGACCAGGATGGAAATGCTGCCGGTGTTTTTCAGCAGCACGAGGTTTTGAAATCGGAACGCCACCACGGAGCAGTCATCCGAAAGGGAGCGCAGCAGCACATCGCAGTTCTTCGTGGCACCGATGCGCAGCGTGTCCAAAGGCTGGCCGCCCTTGGTGGAAAAACCCTCCTCCGGCGGTTTGTCCCCGGCATTGAGCTGATAGACGATATCGATGGCCTGGGCGGCGATGCCCAGATTCGTCATGAAGAGGTAGAACTCCACCATCTGCCGCTGATTCTGCTGCGCACGCGAGATGAGCAGGTACAACTGCACCCCCAGCAGGATTTTTTGCTCCTGAGTGAGTTTTTGGCTCAGTTCCTTGGCACGCTGCGTCAGATCCTGCGGCTCCTGCAGCGCCTCAAAGTAGAGACGCCGCATGTCGGCGTAGATCGCCTCGGGGTAGTCATAGCGCAGGTAACCGAGGCTGGATTCGACTTCCTCCTCCTCGATGTTGCCGTCCAGCTTGCTGAAAGCCGCGAAGACTTCGATCAGCACCGGCAGCATGGTGTTGGCCGTGGCGGCTGACGCGGCGGACACCTGCGGCTGACCGTTCCAAAGGTGCGCCCACCGGTCTGACGACCACCATGGCAGCTCCGCCGGTCCATGAACTCCGTTCGCAGAGGACTGCGCTTTTGAGTTCAACAATTTGGCGAGTTTTTTGACCAAGCTCATGCGGTGGATTTCGTGGCAGCCCGTGCGGGGCTGCTGGCGGCGGCGCGACTATGGAGTTCGTTTGCACAAACACAACTCACGAGACGCGAATGCCACCTGCAATTGCGCAAAAAAAAGCGGCCCGGTTGCCCGGGCCGCCATGCCTTGATTTTTGGCGCTCTCAATTGTCACACGCTCCGATCACGCGGCGGGCCTTCGCGGCCACGCTCGTGGTTCATCGGCGGCGGGCCATGCGGTCCTTCCTGACCCCGGTGGAAAGGCGGGGCAAAATGCGGGCCACCGTCTCGTGGAGCTGGACCGTGCCCGCGTTCTCCGCCTCTCATGCCCTCCTGCGGAGGCTGATGCATGGGCCGCTCGAAGTGCTGGGGGCCTTCGCCACGATGATCCCCACCGCGTTGCTGCCCAAACTGCTGCGGGCCGGGACCGCGATGCTGGTCAAACCGGGGCGCTGGGCCACGTGGACCGCCAAATCTCGAATCTCCACGAGAACTGCCGAAATTCTGAGGCTGCTGCCGCCCCCCAAAACGCTGGCCCCTGCCACGCCCCATCCTGCTCTCAGGGCCTCGGCCGCGATGCATCTGCCTATTCTGAGGGCCACCTTGAGGTGACCTGAAACCTTCCCCACCACGCGGTGCACCAAACCCTCCACGCTGGCCGAAAGACTGCGGGCCACGGCCTTCGGCGCGAGGCCGGAAACCTCCCTGCTCATTGCCTCGCGGCCCTGCGGGCTGTCTAAAATGGTCTTGCCGGCCCGCATGCTGCTGACCCCGGCCGCCTTCGTGCTGTGGGTTGTTCATCGGGCCACGATTGCCCTGGGCCTGCGGCTCGCCGCGCTTATGCTCGCCACCCTGCTGGCCATCCATGGGGGGACGACGGAAGCCCTCGCGGCCATGTCCAGGCCCCTGATCAGGAGTGCGGTTTCCTGCATTGGGAGGATTCATGGGGCCAGGTCCGCCGCTCTGCGGAGGATTCACAGGTCCACGCTGCCCATCGCGCTGGGACTGTGCGTCACGCTGCGGCGGAGCGGCATCACGCGGGCCAACCCCATCCGGGCGGCGCTGCGGTTCACGCAGGGTGTCAGGCCGAGTACCATTTCCTTCCTTCTGTTCTCCGGGACGCGGCAGATCACGTGGTGCCGCAGCAGGCGGAGCATCCACTTTGGGCGCTGCGGGAGGAAGTGGCGCTGCGGCGGGCGGTTGATCTGCAGGCTTGGCATCTTGGGCTTGCAATGGAGCGACGCTGAGCGCGAGAGCACCGCAAAGCCAGGTGAGTCGGTTGGTTTTGGATTTCATGTGAGTGTGCTGGTTGGATTGACTGCGGGTGAAGAAACACTCGTAGAAACCAAGAGTTGCGATCCTCCAGTGAGACCCGGCTAAATCCCCTCACTGATTACCCCGCAGGAAGGTGCTGAAGGGTTCCAAAGACCATCCAAACAAGCTCTTGCGGCACATGATACAGGATCTCTGACATGCCCTTAAACGCCTCCATTCTCTTTTTTGAGAATCTTAAATTGACGCAATCCTGAGAAACGTTTAGCCTATTTAACAATCAACCATGCCTCTCACTTCACGAAAATAATATGGCTAAACTAGTAATCATAGACGACGAAGCCGCCATCCTGGAACTCATGACCAAGCTTTGCAAAGCTGCGGGTCATCAAGTTTTTGGCTGTACCACCGGCATCGACGGCATTGCGGCCATCCGTTCCAACCAGCCCGACCTCGTCATTGTGGACCTTCGCATCGGCGATGTGAACGGCCTCGATCTCGTCAGCATGTGCAAGGATCAGTTCCCAAGCACCGCCGTCATCATGGTCACCGGTCATGGCAGCGTGGAAACCGCCGTGGAAGCCATGCGTCTGGGTGCCTTTGACTACCTCACCAAGCCCTTCGATCTGGGAGATCTGATCAAAACGGTGAATCAGGCCCTGCAGCGCAACGGCATCGCCGCCGCCACCCCCACGAGCATCCCCAGCGCGACGCTGCGTTCCTCCTCCGCCTCGAAGCTCATCGGTCATAGCGATGCCATTCAGCGCATTTTTGATATTGTGCGCCGCGTGGCCAACAACGACAGCCCCGTCCTTCTCGAAGGTGAATTCGGCGTCGGCAAGCACATGGTCGCTCGTGCCCTCCATGAGGCCAGCCGCCGCAACAACTCTCCTTATAAAGAACTGCAGTGCAGCGCCATGCCGGAAGATGCCCTCGAAACCGAGCTCTTCGGCCAGACCGCCATCTTCAATCGCGTCTCCGGCGGCACCATCCATCTGGCAGAGGTCAATCAGCTCCCGGCCCGCATTCAGGCCCAGCTAAACACCTTCCTGGATGAATCCCAGTCCAAGAAAGGCTGGGGCAATGGCTCCAGCGGCGCAGATTTCCGCCTCGTGGTATCCAGTACCACGTCCCTCGAAGACGCCGTAAAGGTGGGCAAGTTCCGCGAAGACTTGTACTACAAGCTCTCCGTCGTTCCCCTCAAGATCCCGCCACTGCGTGAGCGCCGCGTGGACGTGCGCCCGCTCGTCGAGCATTTCCTCAAAGACCTCGCCGACCGCACTGACTCAAAGCCCAAGACCATCGACGCCGGGGCCATCGAATTCTTGGAGAAGTACAACTGGCCTGGCAACGTCAGCGAGCTGCGCAATGCCATCGAACGCGCCTGCGCCTTCGCCGAAAACGACCGCGTCCGCCCCTCCGACCTGCCGGCCAAAGTCACCCAGCAGATCGAGATTCCCACCCCTTCCACCACCGAGGGCATCACCAAGCTGCCTATCGGCTCCACGCTCGATGACTTCATCAAAGGGCAGGAGCGCGCCTTCATTCAGGAAACTCTCAAGTACAACAGCGGCTCCCGCGAAAAGACCGCCAGCATGCTCGGCGTCTCCATCGCCACGCTCTACCGCAAGATGGGCCTCAACGTTGAGCGCAAGACCACCTCGTAGGCCTGCGTACAGATCGACTCGCGCCAAACCACAAAGTCGGCCTCGCGCCGACTTTGTGCTTTTAGGCCTAAATTCGTCATGCCCGCCTTCGCCGGTGTTGCGTAGTACGCCACCTGAGCCCACACTGATCTCCACCTTTTTCGCGCCCTTTTGAGTACCCCTGCCACCATCCTCTACTGCCGCTGCGCTTACGCCCAGGTCGTTCCCACCGGCGTCAAAAACGAAGTCCTGCAGAAGCTCTGCGACTCCAATGCCAGCTTTGAAACCGTCTCCGATCTCTGCGAGATGGCCGCGCACCGCGATCCCCGCCTCCAAGCCATCGCCGCCTGTGGCAAGCTCCGCATCGCCGCCTGCTATCCCCGCGCCGTGAAAGGCCTCTTCCAGCAGGCCGGTTTCCCCCTCCCCGCCGATACCGAGATCCTCAACATGCGCACCCAGACCGCGCAAGAAATTGCCGACGCACTCCTCAATACCTCCCCAGCGACCGCTGCCTGACCCTTAGTTATTCGGGCTTCGTCATTCGTCATTTTTCCAGCCATGATCACCCACACTCACCGCCCGCTCCGCGTCGTCCTCTACGAAGGAAATGGCAGCATCCAGCTTCCCGCCGAGTCCCGTGCCAAGGTCATGATGGCCCTGCTCGACAAAGGCTACACCGTCACCCGCAGCAGTCTCGGCGCGCCCGCCATGCCGCATGATGAGCGCAACCTCCTCGTGCTCGGTGCCTTTGAAGGCAAAGCCCCCGCGCTGGAAGACGCCACCGGCAAGATCACCATCGACACCTGCGACATCACCGGCCTGGAGCCCGACGCCATCGTCGCACTGGTGGACAAATCCCGCGGCGAGAAAACCATGAACGAACCCGGCAAATGGAAGCCTTGGTTCCCCGTCATCGACTACTCACGCTGCACCAACTGCATGCAGTGCCTCAGCTTCTGCCTCTTCGATGTCTATGGAGTCAGCGATGACAACAAGATCCAGGTGCAGAACAACGACAACTGCAAGACCAACTGCCCCGCCTGCTCCCGCGTCTGCCCTGAGGTCGCCATCATGTTCCCCAAATACCAGGCGGGACCGATCAACGGCGATGAAATCAATGAGCACGAAGCCGGCCGCGAAAAGATCAAAGTAGACATCTCCTCCCTCCTCGGCGGCGACATCTACTCCGCCCTCAAAGACCGCAGCGCCGCCGCCAAATCCCGCTTCAGCAAAGAACGCAGCCCCGACAAGGCCTTGGACGAGCGCAAGAAGTGCCTCACCAAGCTGGTAGGCGATGGGTTTATCCCGGCCGATGTGCTGGCCAGCCTGCCAAGCACGGAAGAGATTTTGAAGAAGGCAGAGATCGCCAAGGCGAGGGCTGCGGCGGCGCTGGCTGCGCAGTAGAAAAAGACCTGTCGCGTTAGGATTCAACAGACTTACTCACATGAGCAAACAAAATCCAGACGCCTCGCGCTTTGAACATCTGCGCGAGTTGATACGCGTCGAAGAACAGCGAACCAATCAGCAGGCCAGTCGCGTTCGTATATCATACGAAATAGCTGCAGACCTCATGGGAATGGAGGCAGAGGATTGGTATGCTGCGGGCAAGGGATTTTCAGACATGGACTATTGCACCAGACTGGCCAATGACTTCCTCCGTTGTGGCATTGCAGCTGCCAATGGCCTTTCCATCTCCGTTGTGGGTCCTATCCTTGAGGTAGCCGAGGATCAAGCCGCACCACCGGTTGAAATAGCTCAAGGCATTCCTTGAAGCTACGGTATCAACGCGATTCATTCCAAAGCATTTATTATTGGTTCTTCGCGACTTTTAATGGGTGAGAGGGAGCTGTAAAATGAACGGATGAGCACATCACCGAGCCTCAATTACCACTACAGCCTGCTTTTGGGACTCGACAAGCACTGGGAGGTCGAGCGGGTAGATTTGCAACTGGCAGCCAAGCAGGTGCGCATTGATCTGCGGCATGTCCGTGGTGCTGCGCTTACTTGTCCGCAGTGTCAGAACGCCGACGTCATGTTCGACCACGCCCG
>NZ_JBAQCR010000032.1:0-41305 GCF_049294395.1 Prosthecobacter sp. | reverse complement strand
AGCCTACACCTGGCTGCTTTCCAAGATCGCCGATGAACTCGGCATCACCGTCATCGCCCCCAGCTTCGGCATGGGAAATTGGGAAAAGCGCGGAGGCTACGAGGCCATCACACGCGCTATCGCCGATGCCGGAAAGCATGCAGCCGTAGACCCCGATCAGATCCACCTCATGGGCCTCTCCAATGGCGGCAAAGGCTTGTGTCTGGCCGAATCCACCAAAGGGCCGAAGTTCCGCTCCCTGATTTTCCTCTCCGCCGTGCTCCACAATCGCATCAAGCCGGCGGACCTCGCCGCACGTCTGCAACCCCGCCGCGTCCTGGTCCTCTCAGGCGGCAGCAACGAGCGCGTGCCCTGGGAGTATGTCTCCGGTTATGCGGAAAAGCTGAAGGCAGGCGGACTTGAGGTCACCTCAGGCCGCTTTGACGGTGAAGATCATTTCCTGTTTTTCCACCAGCGAGCCGAGGTCATCAATGTCATAGCCGCGTGGATTGCCGCCGAATCGACGGCACGCATTCCGCCATCACGTTGAATTCCCTCTGCCTCAACGCGGCCTGCCCTTCTCAACCACCGCGATCTGAGCCGCTTCAATGAGTTTCTGAAGTTGGGGATCCCCCGGCTGCACCTGTGCGGCAGCTTGATAATGATCAAGAGCCCGGTGTGGCAGGCCGGTTTGAAAATACACCAGCCCCAATGCCTTGTGCGCCTGCGGATCATTGGGCATGGCTCGCAGGATGTCCCGGAAGACGGCCACAGCTTCATCATACCTTCCCACCCCGGCGAGGCTGAGGCCCAGGGTGAATGCCACCGGCGGCTTGGTGGTGGCGGTTTTGTCGATGTTGATGAGCTGCATCGTGGTGTCGAGCGCCTCCTTCGGGCGGTTGAGCCTGAGCAGCGAGTTGGAAAGATTGAGCAGTCCGTTTTGAAAGCGCGGCTCGACTTTCAGCGCCTCGCGGAAGCACTGCACCGCCTTTTCATTCTTCCCGGCGTCGGAATAGGCCGCGCCCAGATTTCCCCAGGTGCGGTACTTGCCCGGACTCTTCGCCACGGTGTCCTCCCAGAGGCTTTCCCGCGTCCGCCAGACATTGTTGCGAAAGCAGGTTTTCCATGAAAGCGCCCCGACACACAGGAGGGTGAACACCGGGATCCCCACCCGCAGCATCCGTGCGCGAAGGCCGCTGCTGCTGCTGCGCAGCCAGTCCAGCAAGCATGCCACCAGAATAAAAATGCCAATCGATGGCAGGTAGGAACGATGCTCCGCCACGAAGTCCGGCAGGGGTGTCAGCGCCGAAGACACGGAGATCGTGATGAAAAACCATCCCACACAGGCAAAAACCAAAACAAACCGCACATCCCCCCGGAACCGGCGGAACAAGCCCCATGCTGTCAGCACCATCCCGCTCAGCACGGCCAGGGCCAGCAGCACCGGCCCCTGCAAGAGCGAGCCATAGAGCGGCCACTCAGGATCGAGATTCATCCCCTTGGGCCAGAACATCTGCCGCAGGTAATGGGTCATGACCGTCAGTTCGGTCACAAAGTAGTGCCAGTGACTCACCGGTTCATCCCGTGAATTGACGATGTTCATGGCGGCATCGAAACTAAAGCCGCCGTGCTGCGCCGCCGCCGTCATGAAAACCAGCACTGGAATGAGCGGCATGCATAGCAGCAGCGGAAGCCCCCTGAATGCAGCCGCCCGCAGCCGCGTGCCGAGCACCCGCCAGTCCAGCAGCACGGCCAGCAAAGGGATCATGAAGGCATCCTCCTTCGTCTGCATGGCCAGCAGCACCGCCACCACCGCGCCTCCACGTAGCAGCCACCTGCCCCACCGGGACTGCACCGAGCATGAGGCAAAATACAGACACAAACTCAGGAGCGAAAAAAGCACCACCAGCGAGGTAAAACGCTGAACGATGTACGTCACTGATTCCGTGGCCAGCGGATGGACCGCAAACAGCAGGGCCGCTGTCGCAGAAATAAACAGCACGGAACCTCGCTGCAAACTGGCGGCCAGCGTCGAACGACGGAGCAGCACCGTCACCAGCGCATAGAGCAGGATCGCATTCACTGCGTGAATCGCCACATTCGCCAGTCGGTACCAGTGCGGGTTGAATTCATCCAAACTGTAGTTCAGGCGAAAACTCGCATAGGCGACCGGGCGCATGACAGCATTGACGGCATAATCAGGGTCAGACCCAATTTTAAAGGGCCGTTTCACAAACTCGTTGAAGTCCTTCAAATGATCAAAGGTGTTTCCTCCACGAAAGAACGGATTGTCTATGAGATAGGTATGGTCGTCGAACGCCATGGGGAAATCGGCCGTCCAGACGTAAAGGCTGGCACATAGACCCATCAGCAAAGCCGCCATGGCTGCGTGGACCCAAAACCCGGAAGCAGGTGGTCTCTGCACTGGCTCTGAAAGACCTTTCTGAGATGCGACGTTGATCGCATCCAGAGATGCGGCGTTGATCACTTGAGTATTCGTGACGGCGCGAGTCACGGCTTTACCGCTGGGATGTTTGCTGCGTCTGTGTTTTGACATGGCTTTGATCAGGTGATTTTTAACTGATGAAAGTTTGCCCTGAACCGGCATTCACCAGCAAAAGACATGCCGTGTCGCGTTGACTGCCACGGAGGCTAAAGCAAATACCAAACCATAAGACCGCTCACGAAAGTTTGGTCATCCCCGAAACGAGCTGGCAGGCATTGAGAAACAATGTTAAAACCTCTCGCTGCGCCAGCATTGCAAAGGATTCAGCTTAGGAACGGCACAACCGCAAGGGGACAAGTGATGTCGGCCGCTCACACTCCATGGCGGAGCCCTGCGGGGCGTTTTCGAACGTCCGCTGTGGAATGACCAGCTCCCTCCGAGCATGCAGATGAACTCGCTCGCCCCCCCTTTTGTGCACCATCTTGAGAGTCAAGATTGGCACCTTATAATTAAACTCAACCCTAGGCTAACAGCCTACCTGAAACCAAAATTCGATACAATCTTCAGAGATTTTTTGAATTCTTTGACGAAAACCTTTATCTTGACTCAGGCTGGCGTAAAGCACAGCCCGGCCAACACACCTCCATTTCCTATCCATTGCGGAGAGGCAGTCGTACCTCAGCTTGGAATTTCGGGATTTAATCCAGCATGCTCGGTCTTGACTGGGTGCCAGTGAGCTCAGGCACCATGGTCGCGCACCCATTGTCCCGCACGCAAATACAGCTCGGCGGCACTGCGCAGCTGAAGCTTTTCTTTGATGCGCGCACGGTAAGTTTCGACCGTCGATTCACCCAGATTGAGGGTCTGGGCGATCTCGCGCGTGCTCTTGCCGCGGCCAAGCATTTGAAACACCTCCAGCTCGCGGTCCGCCAGCGTTTCCATCCCGGCCAGTTCCGAGTTGCTGCGCTTCTGCGTCATTCGCTCCAGCAGCTTGGCCGTCATCTGCCGGCTCGCATACACGTCCCCTTTCATGACACAGCGGATGGCCTCGATCACTTCCGTGGAGGCTTCGTTTTTGGTGATGTAGCCCTTGGCTCCGGCACGCAGGGCGCGCTCGGCGTACAGCTCCTCATCATGCATCGAAAGCACCAGCACATTGATGTCCAGCCCCTGCGCCTTGATGTCCTTGAGCAGTTCCAGGCCGCTGGAGCCATGCAGGGTGATGTCCACAATGGCGATGTCGGGCTTGGTCTCCAGGATCAGCCGCATGGCATCTCGAATGTTGTCTGCTTCACCGCAGATGGACATGCCCAGGTCACGGTCGATCAGCTGTCCCAGATGTTCGCGGAACATGGGATGGTCTTCGACAAGGAGCACCTTGCAGCTGTTCGCTGATTTCAATTCAGTTTTCTTCATGGTCATAGAGATGTTTGAGTTGTTTGAGATCTTTCAGCTGCACACGGCAGCACACCATGGTTCCACCTTGGCTTCGCGGCTCCACGGCCAGCACAGCCCGCAGCGCCTGCGCACGGTAGTGCATCGTCCGCAGCCCCATTCCATCGCTGCGCGCGCGTGAGGACTGGGGCATGCCTTTGCCATTGTCTTCCACCCGCAGTTCCAGCATTTCGTCCTCGAGCTTCATCGCCACCTGAATCTCCGTCGCACCACTGTGCTTGACCGCGTTCGCCACAGCTTCCTGGGCGATGCGGTAGAGATGCATCGAAACCTCCGGGGCATCCAGCGGCACATCCACGCAGTCGTTGACCACGATCGGAATGCCCGTGAGACGACTCATCATTTTCCCCAGATCCGCCAGCGCCGCCGCCAGCCCGCTGCGGTCCACATGCACCGGAAAGATGCCACGTGCGAGATTGCGCGCCTCCATCACCACCTGCTGCAGCGATCCCTCGATCAAGCTGGCGTCATGCGCAGCTTGAATGCCCTGCGCCTGCAGGTCCTCCGCCAGCACCCGCGCCGCACAGCCGATCGCCGCCAGCTGCTGGCAGATCCCGTCATGCAGATCCTGGCCGATGCGCTGCTGCTCATGTTCGCTCACACTGACGATGTCTTTTTCAAGCTGCCGCCGTTCCTCCAGCATCTGGATCCGCGCCTCGTCAGCCTCCTGTTTGTTGCGCAGCGCAGTCACGGCAAATACCACCACGCACAGATAGACCAGCCGGTTGACCAGAGCCCAGGCATAGCCCAGCTGGGTCTCATAAGGATTCGTGTTCATGTTTGCCAGCCACCACACCACGCCTGACAGCACCGCAATGAACAGCCCCGCCCTGGTTCCCGCCCACCACACCGCCAGAAAAATCGGGATGCCGTAAAAGACAAACAACGTCAATTCAAAACCGGTGATGTAGTCCAGCCAGCCGATGCCCAGCGTGACTATCATCATCACCGCAATCGTGAGCCAGACGGACTGGTTGCGCATCGCATTCGTGGTGCCGCCCCACCAGCGCGACAGCCTCGTCTCCATGACCGGCTCACACGCCGCTATGATGGTGCTGGCATTCATGGCTTCGTTTTCCATCCTTTCACCATATTCGTAAACTCACGATAATCACGAATGTAATCCTCCGCCTCATACGGGCGCGAAGCCAGCACCATCAGCACCGAATCCGCTGAATGCAGATGCTCCTGCGCCCACACCATGGGCGGCACCAGCACGCCAAAGGTGGGACGATTCAGGCAGAACTCCTCGCGGTTTTCTCCATCATCCACACTGAGGTGGCACTCGCCATGCACACAGACGAGGAACTGCTCGCACAAACGGTGGGCGTGCTCTCCGCGCGTGCTCAGCGAAGGGATGCCGTAGGTGAGAAAGATGCGCTGCGTGTCAAAGGGCAGGTCATGGCTGAATTCCAGCGCCGTGAGATTGCCCCGCACATGGTCCACCACATGGCGCATCTCAAACAGACGCACACCGCGCACGGAGCAGTTTTCAATGGTGGTTTCGTGGATCATGCGGACGGTGGTTTCACGTGGATTGTTAAAGTACGCACAAGGCTTTGCGGCTTGCCGGAAACGGTCAGAAACGCACGCCCGACATACTCGCCTATGATTCCTAGCATCAGCAACTGCGCACCACTGAAAACGGCCAGCGCCCCCATCAGCGACCCCCAGCCCAGCTGCCGCGGCCCCACAAAAACGGTTTCGAGCACCACAACCGCCAGAATTACCCCCCCCAGCGCACATAGCAGCACCCCCAGCACACTGGCGATGCGCAGCGGCATGACGCTGAAATCAAACAGCAGACTCAGCGCCAGCCGGATCAGCTTGCGCAGTGTGTAACCGCTCCGCCCCTCCTGACGCTCCACATGCTCCACCTCCAGCGTCGCGATGCGGTTGGTCGCGCCCAGGATCAATCCATCCACATAAGGATAAGGACCGCGATACGCCACGATCCTCCCCACCAGCTCATGACGCAGCGCCCGAAAGCTTGAGAGGTAAAGATCCTGCGGCTTGCCTAGCAGAAACGTGGCGCAGCAGTTCGCCAGCCAGCTGGCCACATTGCGTGCCCAGTGATGCTTCTTTTTCGCATAGCGCGAATAGACCACCTCGGCGCATGACTCGCGCAGGTGACGCACCAGTTTGACCGCTTCACTGGGGGGATTTTGCAGGTCATCATCCAGGTTCACCACGAAGTCCCCGCTGGCATGGCGGTAGCCTTCCAGCACGGCGGCATGCTCGCCAAAATTGCGCGCCAGCTCCACCACTCTCACGGCCGCAGGAAAATCCACCACCGCCTGCCGGGC
The DNA here is from genome assembly GCF_049294395.1 of Prosthecobacter sp. Classification (GTDB taxonomy): domain Bacteria; phylum Verrucomicrobiota; class Verrucomicrobiia; order Verrucomicrobiales; family Verrucomicrobiaceae; genus Prosthecobacter. The sequence continues at coordinate 35,119 of NZ_JBAQCR010000032.1, read as the reverse complement.
CGCCATCGCGGTGCCATCCGTGCTGCCGTCGTCCACCAGCACCAGTTCCCAGGTTTCCGGCAGCGACAAGGCGCGGAAAGCGTCCAGCAACGGGCGCAGGCCCTCGCCTGTGTTGTAAAGCGGCACCACAAAGCTCAGTTCTGGAGCCGTCTCAGTTGATTCCATGCGGCAGCCCTCCGGTTGATCGTTTCGTTTTCCGCGCGACCGCAAAGACGGAGGAGCCAAACGGCACGCGCAGTTCCCGGCACAGTCCGGCGTCCAGTTTGCCCACGCCTGCCAGCAGCGAGTTCATCCAGCGCGGCGTGAGCTTCAGATCCGACTCACCCGCAGCCGCCGGCTCTTTTTTCAGGCGGCTCAGGTGCCTCCACGCCAGCAGCGGCAAAAACAGCCAGGCATTCCAGTAATGGATTGTTTCCACCGTAAAGCTCGCATGCTCCAGCAGCGCCCGCACTTGGCATGCACCATAGCGCCTGGCACCGCTGACCGCCACATCGTGGGATCCCCGCAGACCTTCAAACGCAGGCAGGTTCAGCACCAGCAGGCCACCCGGACGCAGCACACGGCCCATTTCCTCCAGTGCCCGCTTTTCGATCACCCCGGAATGATACAGCACATCCAGGCTGAGCACGGCATCAAAGGCTGCATCCGCATGCGGGAGCGCCTCCACCGAACCCAGCAGCACCGTGCTCAGACCTCGCTGCTGACAGTGCCGTACCGCCTCTTCCGCAGCATCCACGCCCGCCACATTCAGATCACAAATCCGTCCCTGTAAAAACCCCAGCATCCCCCCCGTGCCGCATCCGGCATCCAGCAGCCGGCCACGTGGCGGAAGTCGCCCTGCCAGGGCATGCAGCACCTGGCTGCGCAGCACCGCATACCACCAGTGGCGGTCCTCCACCGCCCGCATGAGATCGTACTCAGGTGCCCTCATGTTCAAACCTTTCCATGGCTTTCAAGACGGCGCCCACAGCATCCTCGGACAAGTAAGGATGCATGGGCAGTGACAGCACCGCAGCAGCAGCCCGGTCAGACTCCAGCAGTAGCTCGTTGGCACTGCCAAAAGCACGCTGCCGGTGCAGCGGCACGGGATAAAGCGCCGCCACAGGAATCCCGGCTCGTTGCAGGTGCAGCATCAGCGCATCCCGCCGTTCAGACCGCACCACGTACTGGTGGTAGGCATGCTCACACCCGCCCCGCACCATCGGTGCAGTCACCACACGGCTGCCCACCAGCCGGGCATCGTATTCCGCCGCCAGCCTTCTCCTTTGCAGAATGCTCTCATCCAAAGCACCCAGTTTCACCCGCAGCACCGCCGCCTGCAGTTCATCCAGCCGGCTGTTCACCCCGGCTTGCTCGCTGACGTAGCGCTCCTTCCAGCCGTACTGCCGGATCACGCGCAAACGCTCCGCCAGTTCGGTGTCATTCGTCGCCACCGCACCGGCATCTCCCAGAGCCGCAAGATTCTTCGTCGGGTAAAAGCTGAACGCCGCCACTTTGCCCAGCGTTCCGACCGGCCGCCCGTGCCACATCGCACCGTGCGCCTGCGCACAGTCCTCCAGCAGCTCAATGCCACGCTCATCCGCCACACGTTGCAGACTTTCCCAGTCGGCCGGATGTCCGTACAAATGCACCACCACCGCCGCCTTCACTCCACGCCCACGGGGTGAAGTGAGCAGCGCATCCAAAGCTTCAGGACAAAGCGTGAACGTGCCCGGCACAATGTCGACAAACTCAGGTGCCGCCCCGCTGCGCGCCACCCCCGACGCCACCGCTGAGGGGGCAAAGGATGGCACCGCCACCTTGCTCCCGGCTCCGATCCCCAGCGCTCGCAAAATCAGCTCAATCGCATCCGTCCCGCTTGCCACGCCCACGACCTGGCTGAGCCCCAAATAAGTCGCAAATTCAGTTTCAAACGCATCCACCTCGGCGCCCAAAATATAGCTTCCACTCGCACAAACACGCTGCATCGCCCGGGTCAGGGCCACCTCATGTCGGCGCTGATCTGCCTGCGGATACGGCAAGGACCAGTGGTTGATTGAACTTGGCATGCCCTCACCTTCATCCATGACAAATTTGTCGCAAATAACGCCACACATAGCGGTAAGCGCCACATGATGTAAAGCACTGATTTAGAGAAGCCCGCCCGCCTTCACGTCCAGTGAATCATCTGCGCCGCCCCGAACTCTGATTTAGCTCGGTGTCCTGACACTTGTTTTCCATCGCGACGAAATCAGCAACAAAAGCCGCCATTCACATGCTCAGCAGGAGCTTCCCCCCTTCTGCTAGACGTCTTAAATAGCAGCACGTGTGCACAAAATGCCGAGGGGCAACCGAGCCATCCCCCGCTCTCAAACAACCGCCGTTTCCTCATTCGGTCTGCCAGCTCCTCCTGTCATCAACACATGATGATAAGCCAGCACTTCTGATGAAAGATTTTGTGACCATTCCCTTTTGGCCGGAGCCTCTTTTTCAAGGCAGGTGAAGGGGATGATAAAACCCTCATTTTGGAACGCTGTTGCAGCGGCTTTGACATTTTTCTGCCTGACAGCCAGCCATGCTGTCGGCGCGACTTATCTGAGCACAGGCTCAGGTGCCTGGAACGCAAGCGGCACTTGGCAGAGCAATGCCAACCCCAAGACCGCCACCACGGACAGCGTGACGATCCAGTCAGGAAACACCGTCAACTATGCAGGATCCAATGTGGGAACAACCTTGTCCGCAGGCGGCAGCACAAACGACTTCAGCGTGGCCAACGGCAACATGGTCACCATCGACGGTGGCTATCTCACTCAGACCACCGGCGGCTGGGTCCGCATTGGCAACAAAAGCGCCGGCACCTTGGATATTAAAAGCGGCGGGGTTTACCTCAACGGCCCGCTGCAGGTCGGCACCGAAACAGCCGACGGCGCAGGCGTGATCAACGTTGGCGATGGCGTGGGCGCTGCTGGCACTGCGCTGCTGATTTTGAATACCTTGATCGATGGCACCACCGCCACCAGCACCAATGTGGAGGTCAATCTAGGCAACACCGCCGGCTCTTACGGCATCATCAACATTCAGTCAGACGGCCTCATGGAGGGAGACACGACCGGGCCCATCCGCATCGGCAGATATGGTGCCGCCACCGGGCCCACCACCCAGAGCGCCCTCAATGTGTATGCAGGTGGCCAGCTCAAAGTGCATGATGCCTTGGAGGTCGGTTCCCTTGCCGGCTCCATCGGACTGCTGAACCTGAGCGGCACAGGTGCCAAGGTGACGCGGGAGATCGGCCAGTTCACCGTGGGCTACACGGGCAAAGGTACGGTCATCGTGGAAAATGGCGCCACATTCGAGAGCCTCAACGGCACCAGAGCTGACATCTTCTTCGCAAGAAACGCGGGCAGCGAGGGCACGCTCATCATTCGTGACAACGGCACATTCATCCGCAACACCGGGGGCTCAGTAGGCGATTTTAATCTCGGCTATGTCGGCACCGGCACGATGACCGTGCAAAGTGGCGGCCAGTTTACCAACAACTCCAGCAACTTTGACTGGATCGGCACCAAGAACGGCAGCAACGGCTCCGCTTACATCAATACCGGCGGCGTTTACTACTCCAAGAGTGCCTCCGTCGTCGTGGGCAGCGAGGCAGGCGCAACGGGGCTCCTCCAGGTGAATGGTGGTCAGTTCACCATGGCAGGCGGCACCCTGCAGATCGGCCTCGTAGGAAAAGGAACCCTCCAGCAAATTTCAGGCACCACCAGTGTGGTCAAAATCGTCATGTCCGGCAAAGGCGGCGAGTCATACTTCGACATGCAGCTTGGCACCCTGTCCACCAGCAGCACCTTCTACATCGGTGGAGACACGACGGATACGGGCACAGGCACTGCCAAAGCCACTCAAAGCGGCGGCACCGTCAACGTCGGCGGCACGATGTCCGTCGGTGCATCCACCACTCACAAAGGCAGCTACGCCATGACGGGTGGCACGCTCAATTTCACCGCTGCCGCCGCCGATGTCACCGTGGGAGAACGCGGCAACGGCAGCATGGTCATCGGTGCGGGTTCCACCTTCAGCGTGCAGCAGACCACCGGACAGTTCTATGTGGGCCGCGAGAATGGCTCCACCGGATCGCTCATGGTGGACGGCACCATGACAAAGACCGGCACCACCGCCATCCGCGTGGGTCAGGGTAATGCAAGTGGCGTGAACAACACCACCGGCTCAGGCTTGATCGGTGGCACAGGAACCATCACCGCTGCCGCAGGCATCATCGTCGGCAACAACGGCACGATCACCGGCGGCACAACGACCAGCGTGGGTGCCTTGAACATTCAGGGAGATCTCAGCCTGATCTCCAGCGTAGGCTCCAGCACGCACAGCACTCTCTTCGTCAATTTCGACAGCTCCACCACCCTGCAGGCAGACCGCCTCACCATCACGGGCAATTTCAGTCTGGGAAATGCCACCATCGCCGGCACCTGGACCGCAGGCAGCGCCACGGGCGTGGACAGCCGCTATTGGATCGTGGTCAATTCAGGTGGCAACGCCATCCAGGGAGATGCCAGCTTTGCCAACATGACCCTGACTTCCACCAACGACTGGGCCGCGATTTACACGGGCATGGGCGCAGATGGTTTTGTGACCATCGACGGCCAGGACTTCGCCATGTTCTACAGTGCCAACTTCTCCACCGGCGCCCTCACAGGCGGGCACGACCTCATGCTCTCCGCCATGGCCCCGGAACCGTCTCGCGCCCTGCTCTCCCTGCTCGGCCTCTCTTCCCTGCTGCTCAAGCGCCGCCGCACGAGGCTTTTGTAGCCTTACTGGCTCATCACGTCGCCCGGGCACAAAGCTGATCCCCTCTCCCCATCGATAGTAGGGCAACGCCCAAGACGTACTTGGGGGAACCGTAGCGCAGCGAAGATAGACGAAGTCAAAGGTAAGGGTGAGGGGTCATATCACGCCTTCGAAGGACGCCCGTCGTCTCCTCACAGCAGCCCGCCCGCCTTCACATCCAGATACTTGTTCGCCAGCGCCACCGGCAGCATCTGCGCCGACTCATCCACCGTCAGCACCCGGCGCGCACGCAGCGACTCCAGCAGCTGCCGGCGCTCGCCAAAGTAATGCGTCAGCGCTCCGTATTGCAGTGCGTCATGCAGATGGTCGATGGAAGCCGCAGCACGCTGTTCCAGCTCCTGCTCACGCAAGGTCGCCGTCAGCACCAGATGCCGCTTCTGCATCGCACCGACAGCCGCCGCCAGCGTGGCTCCATCCTCGCTGCGCAAATTGGTCAGCATGATCACCAAAGCCCGTCGCTTCTGCAGCGTCATCACGCGCTCCGCCGCTTCGATGAAGTCGCTGGGCTCGCTGCTGGCCTCGTAATTATACAGATGGTTGAGCAGCTTCGGCATGCTGTGCGTACCCTTGACCGGCGGCAGCCAGCGCTGCACCCCGCCAAAGCCCACCACCCCCACTTCATCCCCCTGCCGCAGTGCAATGAAAGCAATGAGCAGCATCGCATTCAGGCAGTGGTCAAACTGGCTCAGTCCCCCGTCCAGCGCACGCATGCGCCGCCCACAATCCGGCACCAGCAGGATCGTCTGGTTGCGCGTCTCCTCGTAGTCACGGCTCACCAGCATGGAGCGGCGCGACGTCGCCTTCCAGTCGATGCGTGAAAGCACATCGCCATCTTGATAGTCGCGCAGCTGGTGGAAATCCAGCGAGGCACCCATGCGCTTCCGCTTGATGATGCCCATCTGCTCCACGCGGTTCGCCATCGCCAGCAGGGCAAAGCGCACCACCGGCTCATAGTTTGGATAGGCGCGCGTCTGGCTCTCGCCCGCGATGAAGTGCAGCCTCCGCCACAGGCCAAAGGCCGAATCCACCAGCACATGCGCCGCTGTGAACGCATGCTGCCCCCGGCGCACAAAGCGCGCCTCATACGAGATCGCCGCAAACTCACCCGATGGGATGCTCACACGATGCGGCAGCCCTTCCGCCTCCGCCGCCGTCGGAATGCCGTCAAACACCTCCAGCCTCAGCGTGCGCCGGGTCGCATGCGTCACCGTCAGCGTCACCGCAGATCCCACCCCCAGCGCAAAACGTCCCGGCAGCGAGCGCTGGCCGGTAATGCGCCCGCGCCGCGGCAGCGTGCAGGCATCCACCACCAGCGCCAGCAGCAGCAATCCGCCCCCGATCTGCCACAGCACGGTGAATCTCTCCCAAACACACGCCACCACCGCCAGGACGAACCAGGCGATGAGAAGTCGGAGCAGCAGAGCGGTGGGGCGCATGAAATCAGACGCGGGGCGCTTCGATGGTCTTGAGCAGCGAATTGAGCATGTCATCCACGCTCTGGCCGCTGATCGCGATTTCCGGTGCCAGTTGCACGCGATGCCTCAGCACCGGCAGCACCGCGCGTTTCACATCCGCCGGCGTGATGAAGCTGCGGCCTTCCAGCAGCGCGTACGATTTCGCAACACGCACGAGGCTGATCGCGCCGCGCGTTCCCGCACCGAGTGAAATGGCGCTGTGCTGGCGCGTGGCCCGCACGATTTTCACCGCATAGTCCACCACCTGCTCCACCGCCTGCACCGCAGCTGCTTCGTCTTGCGCGGCCAGAATGTCCTGCGGCGTGCACACCTGCGGCACCTCCGCCGTGGAGAGCCCCCCGCCCGACGCGCGCGATGAAACCGCCTTCACGATCCACGTCTCATTCGCCACATCCGGGTAGTCGATCAGCACCTTGAGCAGAAAGCGGTCGAGCTGCGCCTCCGGCAGCGGATACGTTCCTTCCTGTTCGATGGGATTCTGCGTCGCAAAGGTCATGAACGGCGGCGCCAGCGCGTGGCTCTCGCCATCAATCGTCACCTGCGTTTCCTGCATCACCTCCAGCAGCGATGACTGCGTCTTGGCCGGCGCACGGTTGATCTCATCCGCCAGCAGCAGATTGGCAAACACCGGACCGCGCCGCACCCGAAACGTGCTGCTGCTCATGTCAAACAGCGTGTGCCCGCAGACGTCAGAGGGCATCAGATCCGGCGTGAACTGAATGCGGCGGAAGGTACCGCCAAAGGTATGGGACAGCGCCAGCACCAGATGCGTTTTGCCCAGTCCCGGCTTCCCTTCCAGCAGCACGTGCCCCCCGGCCAGCAGGGCCGCCAGCACCTGATACAGCACCTCCTCCTGCCCCACAAACACCTGGCTCACCGCCGCATGGATCTTCCGAAAAATCTCCGTGCTCCTCGACATGGAAGGCGGCGCATAACCACCGGACGGCGGCGGCACGTATAGACTGGAGACGTCAGGTTCAGGAAGGATCGGATTCATGGAGGTATGGGTGATGGTTTATTTAAAGAGCACGGCGGATGGTCTGAAGATCGCGCATGAGAATCACAAATTGGTGGGCGCTGTTCGGCGGCGTCACGTCGAACGCATCGGTCACACGCTTGACCGGCAGCCCGCTGCGGCGGGAGATCTCCAGGGCGAGCGCGTCGTTCATCTGCCAGCTGCCGTCATCCAGTGATCGCAGCCGCTCTCGCACACGCTCCCACACCGCATCTCGTGCCGAATTCACCAGCAGCGCCACGCGCCGCATGCGCCAGAAAAACTCCCCCAGCGCACCAATGTGGCTGGCAAAATGGCGGGTCGAATCCAGCTCCACCTCCGCCAGCGGCCCAAAGCGCGGCATCTGCTGCCAGAGCCAGAAGCCCAGACATATCGCCAGCGTGACAACTGCCATCCAGCCATGCTGCCACAGCAGTCCAAAAAAACTACCCGTGGAGGCCGCGACAAACAGCACCTCCTTGGAGCCGTGCTCCCCGACGAGCGCGGACAGCCAGCGCGCGTGATCGTGGTCTCCGAGCCAGTGATTGCGGAATGGGCGTGCATGAGCCAGCAGCGTGACCATGCCCATCCCATGCCTCAAATGCAGCGCCAGCGCATCGTCCTTGGGCCCGGCGGAAAACTCACCCGGCAGAAGCCTGCGTTTAAGGTTCAGGCTCTGGTAGCCACCGAGATCAAGCTGGTAGGTCCTGCCATTCCATGAAACCTCCTGACGTGACACCTCATTCGCTTTTTCCTTCCAGGCCTTTTCCACTTCCCCATCCTTGGCGCTCTCCTGCTCGCCCGCCTTGCTTTTCAGCAGGTCCTTGACCTCCTCCATCGGGAAGCGCTTCTGCACCCCGACGCCAAGCTGCTCCATCACCGGATCTTTCTGCTCTTCCAACAGCATGGCGGAGATGAATTCGCCAAACTGCGTTTCAAAATCGTTGTACGGACGAGTGCCATCAAGGAAGTAAATGAGGTGCCCGCCGCTATAGGTCCAGCGCAGCAGCTGTTTCGCCCGCCCTTCCGGCAGCCCCCCTTCGCCGGAGACAAACATCACCGCATCATGCGGCGGCATTTTCCCCAGCGACTTCTCCGCACGGGCCTTGTGCCCCAGTTCATTGAGCAGGCGTTCCGCCGCCAGGAAAGGATTCACCCGCGCCTTGCCTTTGTAGCCCGTGACTCTCTCCACTTCCTCCCAATGACCGCCGCCGCCATCCCCGCAGGCACAGAGAGCCAACACGCCTGCCAGCATCAGCAATCCACGAATGAAATGCCTCATCACGCCGCGCCTCCTTTCTCCACAAACGGCCACCGGTCGCACAGCGCCCCCATTTCAGCGTCTGACACCGGCATCACCGCATAGGCCACCTGCACCCACGCGCCTGTCAGCTGGCGGAAGTAGTCGGCCTCCGTTTGATCTCCGGCCTGCAGCACCTGCACCAGGCAGTCCTCCTCCGTGTCACTGTCCGTGATCGGCACCCGGCGGCGGATCACCAGCCACGAGAGCGAGCCCCGATACAGCAGACTCAGCGCCTCCTTGAAGTCACCCGCAGCCCATGCCGCACGCGCTGCCGTCACGATGTCCTCCGGCAGGCTCTCGCGCGTGATGTTCATCCCCATGAGCACCTTCGGCGCCCGCACCGGCGCCTTGCTCGCACCACGTGAACTGAACAAATGGCGGTTCTTCACCAGATAAAGGATCAGCCAGCTCACCACCCCAATCACCAGCATCCAAAACAACAGCTGGAACAAGCCAGCGAAAAAATCCATCCCCTGTGCCTTGGCCCTGCCCTCAAGCCCGTCTTGGCTCGTTTCCTTGTTTTTATCCTTCACCCATTCCGGTGTTTTAAGCCTGTGAATTTCAAAGTCAGGATCTTGCAGCACCTCCCGTGCGACGATCGCCGGATCCTTCTCACCAGCCGCCTGCACACCAGACTGAGCACCACCAATCATCAGCACGGCCATGATCACTGCCGCAGTCGCGGAAGTCAGCCGCGCGGCCAGGCGGCGAAACGCCAACTCCACATCCCAGCCTTCAATGCGTGTGCGGCAGTTCAAATACAGCGCAAAACCCGCCCCCACATAGAAGGGCTCCAGCAGCGTGACGATGACCATGTGACAGACCGCCCCCCACCAGAGAAAAGCATCCGGAATCGTGCTCTCGAAATCAAAGGCTTGAAACAGCCCTTCCCAGTCCGGCTGCGCGGATTCCGGCAGCAGGCCATACGTCCCCCACATCAGCCCAAGCCAGGCAGCGAGTTCGATGTTGGAAAACGCCAGCGTCATCGAAAGCCCCGAGCTTCCCCCATCCATCGCCAGAGTCTTGATGCGCCTCTTCACCGCCGCACCACGCAGCCCCTCCAGCATCTGCGCCGGCAGCGCAAAGCTGCGGATCATGGACAGCCGCCGCCACAGCAGCGCAGGCAGAAAATTCGTGAGCCAAAGCCGCGGCCACTGCTTCCAGGTTTCAAGAAAGGTGGGCCGCTCGCCAAAGGCGGCACGGCTCAGAAAGAACAGCGGCACACGATCATACAGCGGCTTCAGCCACCACACGACCAGCGGAATCAGCGCAGGCGATTCACGCAGCAGCACCCCCACCAGCACCCACAGCGGCACTACCGTGCATACCCACAGAAGGAGGATGCGGCCAAAGTCACGCCTCACCATGGCGCAGCCCAGGTCCACAGCCTCCCACGGCTGGCGCGGCCGCAGCGTCACGGTGATGTCCTCAAGCTTCATCCGTCTGCCTCCTTCCGCTGAGCAGGAGAAACGCAGCCACCAGCAGCCAGCACATGCCTCCGGCGGTGAATTTAATCACGAGCGGCAGATCCATCGGCGACCAGAATCCTTCAATCACTGCCGCAATACTCGTCATCACCGCCGCACCCACCAGCAAAGGCAGCGCCTTGCGCCCTGCCAGCACCAGCGCCGTACGCCGCTCCATTCTGCCGGGGCGCAGCACCGACCAGCCCACGCGCATGCCGGCCATCGCCGAAATCACCGCGCCCGTCATCTCTGGCGCACCATGCGCGACCACCCATGAATACAGCGTCAGCGGATTGCCCGAATAATGCACATATCCAGCCGCCGCACCGAAGAAGAGCGAATTAAACAGCAGGACAAACAACGCACCCACACCACCCAAAATGCCACCTGCAAAGATCTTGAAGTCGATGCTGACATTGTTCCAAATGTAGTGACAAAACGCCGCAAAGCCTGAGCCGAAGCTTTCACGCACAAAATCAGACGGCTTGCTCGCCTCCCCATACATGCTTTCGATTTGCACCATGGTGTCCGGCCCCAGAAATGACATCGCCCATTCAGGATGTGACGGCGTGATGACGGCGATCAGCACCGCTGGCAGATAAAACAAAGCCGTGCACCACCAGAACAGCTTCCACTCCGCACGCACCGCCTGCGGAAACTCCACCACCAGCAGCCGCGCAAACGCCTCCCATCCCCCGGAGCTGTGGCGCTCCAGCACTCGGTAACTGCGGATCGCCAGCGCATTGAGGTGCTGCGTCAGGCGCTGCGGGCTCATGCGGTGCTGCGCCACGCTCAGATCATGGCACACCTGCCGGAAAGTGGCGGGCAGTTCCTCCACCGCATCCGAAGGGTGTGGCTTCTCCGCTTCTTTCAGCAGCGTCTCCAGCTTCTGCCAGCGCGGCTCGATCTGCTTTTCAAACTGGGCCGGTGTCATGCGCGAAACATGGCTGCTCCTTTCAGCGGTGGCGGACTGCCGCTTTTGTCTTCCGGAGCCTGCAGCCACAGCGCCATGCCGCACAGCCGGCGCAGTCCTTCCACTCCGGTCGCCTCGGTCAGCGGTTGCACCAGCGTGGCCAGTTCGATCCGGCGCTCATCCGCCCACAGCGGCGCACGCTCCAGAAACTGCAGCAGCGCCGCCTGCTCCTCCCGCGTCAGCACCTGCGATGGAGCACGCCTTTCCGCACGGATTTCCACATGCGGCGCGATTGACTGCGGCACCTCCGCATAGGTCACCACGGTGTTGGCCACCAGGTCACCCAGACGCTGAAACCGCTTCGTAAACAGCATGCACACGACACCCGTGAGATACAGCCCCGGCATGAAATCCACCACACGCAGGAAATTCCTCATCACCGCCTGCGCCACAGACACCGGCCCGCCGGTCACGCTCATCACCCGCAGTTTCATGGATCGCTGTCCCGGCGTCGCACCCTTTGCACCCGCCTCAAAAAACACGTTGTAAAACCACTCCATGAAAAACGCAAACAGCAGGGACAGTCCGCGTGTCATGTCCTCGCCAATCAGTCCTAGCAGCAGCCAGTGCGCACAGATCGCCATCACGATGTCGATGCCGATGCGGATGATGAGGTCGATCAAATAGGCCATGCTGCGCACCGCCGGCCCCGCCACGCGCAGTTGAATCTCCACGCCGTCCGCGAGTTCGACTGTTTGCAAGGTGTCCGCGCGTGCCTCTGCCATGAGCCATCAATGAAGCGGTTCCGTTTGGTTTTGACAACCCGCGAATTATTTTCGTAGAATTTGTAAACGCCGGGTATTGTTCCAGCGCTCATACTTCCACCTTTCGCCCGCCATGGAATCCCCCCTTTCAAATCCCTACTCCTCCCCAGTCGCCAATCTCTTTGGTTCCGCCACCAACAGCGCGGCAGAGGCTGTCTCCCCCAGCACGATCGCCCAGCTCGCTGGCACCAAGCCATGGGTGCGGTTCATGTCCGTGATCTTCTGGCTCGCAGGCCTGTTTCTGGTGCTCCTGAGCGGCTTCTACGCCTTGCTCGCCGCCTCCGGCACGTTCAACAACGATTTCAAAAGCAATCCTGCAATCGCGGGCAATCCCGTGTTCGCAAACAATCCCGCGTTCCTTGCTGGCATTCTGATTGGCACATCGGTCTACCTGGGTGTGTTTGCCTTCCTCACCATCTACCCCGCTCTGAAACTTTGGAAGTACGCCAACAGCATCGGCAAACTGATGGCCTCACGCTCCATTGCGGATCTCGATGCTGCTCTGACCGAGCAGCGCCGCTACTGGAAGTTTCACGGCATCATGACCCTCATTGGCATCTGCATGGTCCTCATCGGCATCATCGCCTTTTTCGCTTTGATCTTTACCGCCATCAGTTCCGGCATGAAATTCCCGCGCTGATCTCAGCCCATCAGCGCCACGGCGATCGGATCCACCAGCGGCTTGCCCACCCGCGTGAGCCGCACATGGCCTGCATCATAGCTCAGCAGCCCCTGCTCACGCAGCGTCTCGAGCATTTTGCGTGACTCGGCATGAACCAATTCAAGCGGCAGTCCACGCGCGGTGCGCAGCTCCAGGCCAAAGCGCTCCGTCCGGCGCTGTTCCGGCGTGAGTTCCTCCACATCCACCGCCGTTTCTTCACCAGCCAGCGTCATCGCCATGTAGCGCGGCGTGTCCTTCACATTGTTCCAGCGCCTCCCGCCCACCGTCGAAAACGCCCCGGGCCCGATGCCGAGATAATCCTCCCCCAGCCAGTAGGCCTCGTTGTGCACGGATCGATGCCCCGGCTTCGCGTAGTTTGAAATCTCGTAGTGCTCAAACCCGCCGCCCTCCAGCGTGTCGATCGCCAGATTGAAAAACTCCGCATCACGCCCTTCGTCCTCGCGGTACTCCCCTGCTTTGAGCCGGCGGAAAAAATCCGTGTCCTCCTCGTAGTTGAGGTTGTAGGCCGAAATGTGGTCCGGCTGCAGCGAGATCGAATGCTCCAGCGTCTTGCGCCAGGTTTCCACACTCTGCCCGGGAATCGAAAACATCAGATCCAGGTTCAAGCTCGGAAACCCCGCCTCTTTCAGCACCTGCCAGGTCGCTTCTGCATCCGCCCGGGCATGGTCTCGCCCCAGCGTTTTCAGCGTCTCATCGTCCCAGGCCTGAATCCCCAGGCTCACCCGCGTCACCTGCATCTCGCGCATGATCGCTGCTTTTGAGGCCGTCACCGTGCGCGGATTCGCCTCCATCGTGAATTCCACCACCTCGGACATGTCCACCCGCTCCTGCAGCCCGCGCAGCAGCCGCTCCAGATGCACATCACTCAGCATCGTCGGTGTGCCACCGCCGAAAAAAATCGTCTGCGGCCGCAGCGGCTGCTTTTCCGCCTCCCTCAGCAGCGCATCCACAAACGCCGTCATGTCCGTCCCGCCCGGCGTGTGCTTGTGAAAGCTGCAGTACGGGCAGATGCGGTGGCAGAAAGGAATATGGACGTAGAGATGCTTCACTGGCTGGAATCTAGATGCTGGGGACTGGATGCCAGATGCTAGCAGAGAAAGCTTGCTCCGACATCCAGCATCCAGCATCTAGGATCTAAAATCCAGCATCCAGAACCATGTCCGACGAAACACATCACGAACGCGAACTCGGCGGCCAGCTGCTGGCCGCAGTCTCCCGTTCGTTCTACCTCACGCTCAAAGCGCTGCCCAAGGAGCTGCGCGAGCCCATTTCCCTCGCCTACCTGCTCGCACGCACTGCAGACACCATCGCCGACACCGCCATCGTCAGCGCCTCCGTGCGGCTCGACTGCCTCGAACGCTATCGAGAACTGGTGCGCGGCACCGGCGAAGCCCAGGGCCTGGCAAGCACTCTCACCACCCAGTTCCGCACCAAGCAGAGCGACGCCGCCGAGCGCCGCCTCATGGAAAAATTCGCCGACGGCATCGCCTGGCTGCGCACCATGCAGCCCGCCCCCCTCGCCACCATCCAGAGCGTCCTGGAGCACATCATCGACGGCCAGATGCTCGACATCCGCCGCTTTCCCGCCGATGGCCGCCTGCGCAGCCTCGCCAGCGCCGAAGAGCTCGACCAGTACGCCTGGCTCGTTGCCGGATGCGTCGGCGAATTCTGGACCCAGCTCTGCGCCACCGAACTCCCCGGCTCGCTCGATCCCACCGTCACCACCGCCCAAATGCAGGAATGGGGCGCACGCATGGGCAAAGGCCTGCAGCTCATCAACATCCTCCGCGACATCGGCGAAGACACCCGCGACGGCCGCTGCTACCTCCCCTGCCAGCCCGAAGACATCCAAACCGAGTGGAGCCTCTGGCTGCAAACCTGCACCGAGCATCTCGAATGCGGCCTGCTCTACGTCCAGCACGTCACCCATGGCAAGCTCCGCTACGCCACCGCCCTGCCCCTGCTCCTCGGCATCCAAACCGTCGCCAAAATGCGCTCCTCCCCCTGGGACAAAGTCCAGCAAGGCATCAAAATCTCCCGCCTCGACGTCGCCAGCATCCTCGCCCAGGCCGCCATCGCCTGCCGCAGCGCCACCGCCATGGAAAAGCTCTACCGCAAGCTCGCGCAGGGTTGATCTGATTTAATTCGGGATGCAGCTGCAGGGCCAGCGGTCACTGCCGTGGTATGCCTGGTAGCTGGACGTCCTTGATGATCAGCTTTTTGTTGAGCGTGACTGTCAGGCGGTCGCCCTTCCTGACGATGTGGAACGTGCTCCTTTCTCCAATCGGTTTGTCAGCCTTCACCTTGGGAGTCACCCCGGCATGAACTTTGGCGTAAAGCTGTCCGTGTTGGAATAAACACGTTCCTGTCGCATGTCGCCAGCAAGCTATCTAGCCGTCTCGCTTCATCGAGGACGACGGCCTCGGAGGCGCGCCGATGGCAGTCCTCGGCTCCGGGCCTGAGCCCCCGCTTTACTGCGCCCCCAAGCCTATCCTTATAGTATTTAGAGGGGAATGAATTAAGGATTGAAATGGCTTGGTCTGTCCTGCTAGCCTCCATTATTCCGGTGAATTTCCCCCATCAAGCTCGCGTTGAAGCCCACTGCATCATGTTGAAATACATATTTTTACTAATCGCAGCCCTCTTGCCATGTGTTTTGCCGTTCCAAGCCATGGCTGCAGGGGTCTGGTCCACGTTGCCCACGGCCCCCTCCGGGGTCGGTTTGATGATGCTTCAGCCGGATGGAACCCTGCTGATTTTTGATGGCGGTGGCACCACGATTGCCAAACTCACGCCGAACGCCCAGGGAAGTTACACCGCAGGGACATGGACTTCCCTGAAGTCCATGTACAATTCCCGGCTTTATTTCTCCTCCCAGGTGCTCAAGGACGGCCGCATTTATGTGGCTGGCGGAGAGTATGGCACCGGCGGATCTGCAGCTGAGGTTTACGATCCACTCACCAACAAGTGGCTCCTGACCCCTTCCCCCGGGGTGCGTTTCAGTGATGCCAATTCCGCCATGATTCCTGACGGGCGAGTGCTGAATGCCGTCGTGTCGGTGTCCCGGACCACCAAAATTTACGATCCGGCCACGAACACCTTTACCGCCGGGCCGACCTGTCTCGGCAGCAACAATGAATCCGCCTGGGTTCGCCTGCCAGACGGGAGCGAACTGATGGTGGACATCAACTCCACCAACTCCGAACGCTACATCCCGGCCTCAAACACCTGGATTGCCGATGCGACGGTGCCTGTGTCGCTTTACGATCCCTATGGCTCGGAAACGGGAGGCGCCATGTTGTTGCCCAATGGCAAGGCCTTTTTCATCGGCTCGCTGGGACATTGTGCCATCTACACACCTTCCGGATCAACCGCGAATGGAACCTGGACGATCGCGGCAGACATCCCCGCCGCACAGGGCGCACCTGATGCGCCCTGCGCCATGCTGCCCAATGGCAAAGTGCTCGCGGCAGTGTCTCCGGTGCCGACTTCAGCTCAGCACTTCCCCTCGCCCACATCCTTTTATGAATACGATTATACGAACAATACGTGGACGGTCGTGCCCACCCCGGGCGGTTCACAAAACCATGCTTCTTATTATGGCACCATGCTCATGCTGCCGGACGGCACCTGCTTGTATTCAAATTTTAGCTCCACCATTTACTGCTACACCCCGGACGGCACACCGATCACGGCGGGCAAACCGGTGATCTCATCCGTCTCGCAAAATGCAGACGGCACCTTCCACATTGTCGGCACCCAGTTGAACGGCTGGTCCGAAGGCTCGAGCTATGGCGATGACAATCAGAATGCGACGAACTACCCCATCGTGCGTCTGACCTCTGGCTCGTCGGTGTACTACGCTCGCAGCTTCAACTGGAACAACAACGGCGTCGTGACCGGGGCGCTGCCAGTGACGACTGAGTTCACCGTGCCGAGTTCCGTGCCAAACGGCACTTACAATCTCGTGGTGGTCGCCAATGGCATCAGCTCAGACCCGGTTTCTTTCACCCTCAATCCCATTGCCATCACACTCCCTGCCAGCGTCACGGAAAATGGTGTGGCTGGTTCCGGCACCGTGACTCTCCCTACGGCCGCAGCCGCAGACACCGTTGTCTCCCTGAGCTCGGCCAACACTGCGAAGGTGACGGTTCCCGCTTCAGTCACGGTGCTGGCCGGACAGACATCAGCGACGTTTGACATCACTCCGGGCAACGATGCGGTCCTTTCCGGCAATCAAGCCATTGGCATCTCCGCCGTGGCTTCGGGGTATCAGTCAGGCTTTGCCAATTTGATTGTCATTGATGACGACACGGCCGTGATCTCAATCTCGCCCTCAGCCACCTTTGCTTCAACGGGCGGCACCGGCGGCCCCTTCACGCCCGCTTCAAACGTCTACACGATCTCCAACACCGGCAACACGAGCGTGACATGGTCGGGAGCCATCACTAAATCGTGGCTGACGCTGTCACCTACCAGCGGCACCATCCCGGGCGGAGGCAATGCCACCGTCACGCTGACGATCAACTCCGCTGCCAATTCGCTCGCCACAGGCAGCTACTCCGACACGATCACTTTCACCAACACCTTGACTGGAGACGGCTCCACCACCCGTGCCGTGTCGCTGTCAGTGGCTGGCACACCGGCCATGTCCGTGACATCAGGGGCTCTGGCCTCCACGGGTGGGGCGGGCGGCGCCTTTGCGCCTTCCAGCGCCCTCTTCACCATTCAGAATCCTGGCACTGCTTCCATGAGCTGGACGGCGGCAAAAACAGCCTCCTGGCTGACCCTTTCGTCCACGAGCGGCACGGTCGCTGCGGGATCAACGGCAAACGTCACCGCATCGATCAACACGACATCGGCCAATGCGCTCTCTGCCGGAGCTTACAGCGACACCATCACCTTCACCAATACCAGCAACGGCAACGGCAACACCACCCGCTCGGCTTCGCTGCTGGTGCAGGCCAAGGTCAGCTCGCAGGCGCTCTCCACCAATCCGGGCTGGAGCACCCAGGGCGAATGGACCTACGGCGTGCCGACGGGCAGCGGTGGGCCGCCCAATGGATTTGCAGATCCCACCGCTGGCAAAACCGGCAGCAATGTCTATGGCGTCAATCTGTCCGGCAATTACTCCACCACTCCGGGCGGCCCGTTTTATCTGACGACGACAGCCTTCAACTGCACCACGTCCACCCAGACCAAGTTGAAATTTCAACGCTGGTTGAACACGGACGTCCAGCCTCTGGCTTACGCAACGGTGGAGGTTTCCAACAACGGCTCCACGTGGACCCAGGTCTATGCCAATGACACGGGCGCGGTGACCGACTCCGCATGGCAGGCGGTGACCTATGACATCTCGGCAGTGGCAGATCATCAGGCCACGGTCTATGTGCGCTGGGGTTACCAGGTGGAGGCTGGCGCGCTCGCCTACTCCGGCTGGAACATTGATGACGTGGATATTTTGGGCAACGCCAATCGATTGGCGCCCACCGCGACCGCGCAGAGCAAGTCCCTCGCATTCGGAGCCACTCAAGCCATCACCCTGGCCGGCACGGACACCAACTCGCCCACCGGCGCGCCGCTCAGCTTCACGGTCTCCACCCCGCCTTCGCACGGCACGCTCTCCGGCATTCCCCCCAGCGTAAGTTACACCCCCGCGCTGGGCTACTCGGGCACGGACAATTTTGCCTTCACCGCCACCAACCTCTATGGCATCCCCAGTTCTCCTGCCACCGTCAGCCTGACGATTGCAGCCGGCGCTCCGGTGGCCACGCCGAAATCGGTCACCGTCGCTCCTGACACACCGACGGCGGTCACGCTGACGGGCACCGATCCCAACATCCCAGCTTTGCCTCTCACTTTCACGACCACCTCTTCTCCCGCTCACGGCACACTCTCCGGCACCGCACCCAATCTGACCTACACGCCTGCCGCCGGCTATACGGGCCCGGATTCATTCACCTTCACCGTGAACAATGGCACCGCCACCAGTCCTGCCGCGACGGTTTCCATCACCGTCGGCATCGTGAACATCGTCGAGACGCTCAGTTCCAAGGCGAACATGATTGGCACCAAACCCCTCTCCACACTCGTCCTCGGTGCCGATGGTGCGCTCTACGGCACCTGCCAGACCGGCGGCATCAACAACCAGGGGTCAGTGTTCAAAATCACCACCGCCGGCGTGGTCACCACCTTGGTGAATTTCTACGGTGTCAACGGTGCCGCACCGCAGGCGGGCCTCTGCCTCGGCAGCGATGGCAATTTCTACGGCACCACCACCGCTGGCGGAGCCAACAATCTGGGCACCATCTTCAAAATGACCCCGGCAGGCGTGCTCACCACCCTGGTCAGCCTCAGCTCGGCAAGTCCAAACATGGGCTCCGTGCCCAAAGCGCCGCTGGTGCAGGCTGCCGACGGCAATTTTTATGGTTCGACCACGGCTTCAGGAGCATCCTCCAATGGCACCCTGTTCCGTGTGACCCCCGCTGGCGTGCTCACCGTCCTCAACAACTTCACCGGTACGACGGGTGCGGTGCTCGGCTCCAACTGTCAGGCGGCGATGATTCAAGGCAGCGATGGCAATCTCTACGGCGTCACCGGCGGTGGCGGTGCGGGTGGCTTTGGAACCTTGTTCAAAATGACCACCAGCGGCACCTTCACCACCCTCGTTGCCTTTACTGGAACCACCGGTGTGGCGATTGGATCCACCCCGCTGGGTGCGCTGGTTCAGGGCTCGGACGGCACGCTCTATGGCACCACATCCACCAGCGGCGCGAATGCCAACGGCACCATCTTCAAATGCACCACCGCAGGCGTGCTGACCACGCTGCAAAGTTTCACCGGGGCCTCCGGCCTCGTGATCGGCGGCACCTGTGTTTCACCGCTCGTGTTCGCGGCCGATGGCGTGACGCTCTACGGCACCGCCTCGGCCGGAACGACGTATGGCTCGCTCTTCACCATCACCACGGCGGGTGTGTTTACCAACCTCAAGTCATTTGCCTCCACGGACGGGCCGTCAACTCCGATGGGCGGCATGACCTTCGTAAGCGCGGACGGCAGCTTCTACGGCACCCTTTCTGGCAACGCCGCCAACGTCGGAGCAACACGCGGAGGTGTGTTCAAGCTGATCCCAAACCCCGGCGTTTTCAGCATCCTGGCATCCTTCCAGTTGATGCCGCCCACCTATCGCAACCTCATCAAACACAGCGACAACAACCTCTACGCCACCACGACGCAGGGAGGCACCAATCAATACGGCAGCGTCGTCAAGTTCGTGACCCCGAGCACGCTGACCACACTGACCAGTTTCTCCGGCTCTTCAGGCGCCACCAATCCCAACACGCTCATTGTCGGCACCGACAACAATTTGTACGGCACCAATCCCACCGGCATCATCAGCACCAACGGTTCAGCGTTCAAGCTCACCACGGCCGGCTCGCTGACCACTCTGGCGACCTTCGGCGGAACCTCCGGCATTCAGGGCTCTGCCCCCAGTGCGCATCTCACTCCAGGCGGGGACGGCAACTACTACGGTGTCACCTCCGGTGGCGGCACCAACAGCTCTGGCGTCGTTTTCAAATTGACTCCCACCGGAACCTATACCGCACTCGGAGTCTTCTCCGGCACCACGGGCGCCCTGCTCGGCTCATCTCCACAAACCCGCCTCGTGCTCGCGCCTGATGGCAATCTCTACGGCACCACTTCGGGTGGGGGCGCCGGAGGGTTTGGCACGATTTTCCGCGTCAATGTCGCAACCGGTGCCGTGACCTCACTCATCGCCTTCACCGGCACGACCGGGGCCGTGCTGGGCAGCAGCCCCAATACCAACCTCGTTCTCGGCAGTGATGGCGTTCTCTACGGCACGACGACCGGCGGCGGCACCGGCAGTTCCGGCACTGTCTATTCATTCACGACGGCTGGCGTTCTGACCACCCTGGTGAACTTCACCGGCACTGCAGGCGCGGCACCTGGCTCCACTCCCGCCTCAAACCTCGTCTTTGGCAGCGATGGCATTTTGTACGGCACCACCACGGGCGGCGGCGTCAGCGGCGCGGGCACCGTTTATTCCTGCACCAAAGCCGGAGTCTTCACCTCGCTCGTCGCCTTTACCGGCGCGACGGGCACGATGCCGGGCAGTTCCCCCTCCTCCATGCTGCTGCAGGCACCCGACGGTTGGTTCTACGGCACCACCGGCTTTTCCGCTGCTTACTCCATGGGAACGGTCTACCGTGTCCATCCCAGCGGCATGGCACAGTCCTTGTATGCTTTTGGTTCAAGTGCGGACGGCGGTGTGGCCACAACATCTGGCAGTTTGTCTCTGGACTACCGCCTCGTGCTCGGTGCGGACGGTTATCTTTATGGCGCCAATGCAGGTGCCATCTACCGCGTGCATCAGCAGCCTGCGGTTCAGGATCTGCCAGATGCCATCGTCAGCTCCAGCACCAGCGCGACCCTCACGGCCAGTGTGATTCCGAACCTCGACTCGGCGACAGCCTATTTCGAGTGGGGTCTCTCCACCAGCTATGGCACGCAGTCGGCCGCGCAGAACCTCGCCGCTGGCACCACCGCCGTGGATGTGAGCGCAAGCCTCAGCGGCCTCATTGGTGGACAAATCTACCACTACCGGCTGGTCACCATCACGGCCCAGGGCACTTATTACTCCCAGGATCAAACCTTTGCCACCCAGGGCCCTCCCATCGTGATCACCGGTTCATGGACCGGCACCGCTCAAAACGGCATCACCGTGGACGGTTACATCAATCCTCTCGGCAGTCTGACCAACTACTGGTTCGAGTACGGCGAAACTACCGCCTACGATGACTTCACCGTGCCACAGGTCATGGAGAGCGTACCCATCACTCTCGATCCCGAGACCGAGCCAGACGGTCCGCAAAACCTCTCCAGCGGCGTCGCGATGCTGCCTGTCTCCGTGACCATTGGTGAAGGCATCACCCCAGGCACGGTCTTCCACATCCGCCTGGTGGCTCAAAACAGTTTTGGCATCACCTATGGGGACGATCAGGTCATCACCACCCTCACCCCTCAGCCCACCGCCATCGTCGAACCCACGTTCCATTATGTCGTGACCGGCACATCGCCACAGAGTGGTCTCACTCTGGCCAATGACGGCTACTTCTACGGCACGACGAGCACAGGTGGCTCGATCAATGTCGGGACCGCCTTCAAGATGTCCCAGGGCGGCACCATGACAAAGCTCACAGACTTCTACGGTACCGCCAACAGTGGCGTCGATGGCAACGGCCCTCAGGGCGCTCTCATTCAAGGCCCCGATGGCAATCTTTACGGCACCACAAACACCGGCGGCACCACAAATTCCGGCACCATTTTCAGGCTGACTCCGGATGGCATACGCACCACCCTGGTGAACTTCACCGGCAGCTCCGGTGTGGCGCTCGGTTCCGGTTCAGTCTCCAAGCTGACCCTCGGTCTCGATGGCAACTTCTACGGCACCACCACCGCCGGCGGCACATCAAGTGGCAACGGCACCGTCTTCATGATGACACCCGCAGGTGTGCTGACCACGCTGGTCAATTTCACCGGCACCTCAGGCGCTAATCTGGGAACAAGTCCGCGCGGACTCTTGCTGGCCAATGACGGCAACTTCTACGGCGTCACCAACTCGGGCGGCTCAGGCGGCGGAAATGGCACCATCTTCAAGATGACGCCTGCAGGGGTGCTGACGACTTTGGTGAACTTAACCGGCGCCACCGGAGCCGCGCTGGGCACCGGCCCCAATTGCACGCTCGTTCAAGGCATCGACGGCAATCTCTACGGCACCACCGCGACCGGGGGCACCTTGAATCTCGGCACAGTCTTTGTCTGCACTCCCACCGGCACCTTCACCACCCTCGTGCAGTTCTCAGGCACAGTGGCTCCGGCCTTGGGATCCAGCCCCAAAGGCGCGCTGGTTCAGCTGAGCGACGGAAATTTTTACGGCACCACGACCGCCGGCGGCACCGCAGGTGGCAATGGCACTTTCTTCCAGATGACTCCAGCCGGGGTGCTCACCACTTTGGTCAATTTCACCGGCACCACCGGCACCGCACCGGGCACCGCACCGCAGGGGTCATTGGTGGCCGGAGTGGATGGCACTCTCTACGGTGCCACCAGCAGTGGCGGCCTGTTCAATCAAGGCACCCTGTTCAAAGTCTCCACCATTGGCTTGCTGACCACCTTGGTGAACTTGAACTCGCCACCCGTTTTCAGCAAACTCGTGCAGGGAAGCGAGGGCACCTTCTTTGGCACCACCACTGGCGGCGGCACGGCTCTTGGCTACGGCACCTTCTTCAATGCTTCCATTGACGGTGCTCCTGCCATCCTTTCCCAGCTCCCTCCGGTCTCCGGCACCAGCGCCATCACATCCCGCGGTGGCTTGCTCCTCGGCAGTGACGGATTCTTCTACGGCACCAGTTCCGCTGGCGGCGCCACCAACTTCGGCTCTGTTTTCAAAGCAAGTCAGTCAGGCGTGGTGACCACGCTGCTCAACTTCACCGGCAGCACCGGCGCGGCCCCGGGCTCCAGCCCGCAGGCGGCGTTGATCCAGGGTTCAGACGGCAAGTACTGGGGGACGACCAATTCGGGGGGCAGCTCGTCCAACTTCGGCCAGGTTTTCACCATCACCTCGGCGGGCCTGATGACTCAGGCGGCGGTTTTCACCGGCACCACCGGCTCAGTGCTTGGCTCCAATCCTCAGGGCCCCCTGCTGCTGGCCAACGACGGCAACCACTACGGCACGACCACCACAGGCGGCACCGGCGGCGGTCTGGGCACCGTCTTCAAGATCACGCCTGCGGGTGCCTTCACCAACCTCGTCAACTTTAACAACGTCATTGGCGGTGTGCTGGGTTCCAGCCCTCTCGGCGCCATGGTTCAGGGACCTGACAACGCACTCTATGGCGTGACCAGCACCGGCGGCACGGCAAACCTGGGAACCGTTTTCAAAGTGACCCTGGCAGGTGGCTTCACCCATCTCGCCAGCTTCACCGGCACCACGGGAGCACTGCTGGGCTCCACACCGAGCAACGGCCTCTTCGTCGGACCCGACGGTCATTTCTACGGCGTGACGTCCAGCGGCGGTCTTTACAACCAGGGCACCCTCTTCCGGGTCGGCGCAGATGGCAGCGTGCAGAGCTTGTATTCGTTCACCGGCCGTCACGACGGCATCGCAGCGGCCAATGGTCTGCTGAATGCAAATGACGGCTATCTCTACGGCCAGACCAGCTCCGGCATTTTCCGCGTCCATCCCACACCTGCCGCACTCGCGCTGCCCGCCACCAATGTGCTCGCCTACAGCGCCACCTTGAACGGCTCGATCGTTGGAGAGGAATACTCTGGCACCACCTGCTTCGAATATGGACTGACCACCAGCTACGGCACCACCACCACACCTCAAGCTTTCAGCGCGGGGAACACCCAGCTTGCCAGGGCGGCAGGCATCGTCGTGCAGCCCTTCCTCACTTATCACTGCCGCATGGTTGCAGTGACCTCGGGCGGTGTGTTCCCAGGTCCGGACCGCTCTTTCTCCACCTCCAATACGGGTACCTTCAACAGCGCAAGTGATGTGCCCGTCACCATCGACAGCTTCAGCGCCAGCGGCCTGCCCCTGACCCTCACTCTCGGCTTCGCTCCGGCAAATGGCACTGTCTTGAAACTCGTCAACAACACCGGCAGCACCCCCATCAGCGGCACCTTCGCCAGCCTGCCGGAAGGCAGCGCCGTCACCGCCACGTTCAATGCCCAGTCCTATCTGTTCCAGATCAGCTACACCGGAGGCGATGGCAATGACATCACCCTCACCGCCACCACCCAGGTCATCGCCTTCCCCAGTGTTGGCCTGAAGCGCACCACGGATGCCGCTTTCGCGCTCGGCGCCACTTCGACCAGCGGTCTCACCGTCAATTATCAAATCGTGGCCGGCTCCGCTTCAGCGACGCTCGCAGGTAGCACCGTCTCCCTCACCGGCACCCCGGGTGTGGTCACCGTCAAAGCCACGCAGACCGGCAACGGCGGGAGTATCGGTGCTGCCCTGCCAGTGTATCAATCCTTCATCGTCCAGACAGCGCCCGGCTTTGTGCAGCTCAGCAGCAGCAAGGCCAATGACTTCACGCTCGGCATCCGCAGTGATGGCACTCTCTGGGCTTGGGGCATCAACTCAAACGGACAGCTCGGCGATACCACCACCTCCTCCCGGCGCACGCCGGTTCAGGTCGGCACTGCCACCAACTGGTCCAGCGTAAGCTGCGGCACCTCCCATGTCGTGGCCCTCCGCAGTGATGGCACGATGTACGCCTGGGGCCTGAACACCAGCGGCCAGGTCGGGGACTCATCATTCACTCAACGCACCAGCCCCGTTCAGATCGGCACCCTGGCACAGCTCGGCGTCACCAAGGTTTGGTCCCTCGTCTCTGCCGGAGCCACCCACACCGTGGCTGTGGCAAACGATGGCACTCTCTGGGCCTGGGGTGGCAACTCCAACGGCCAGGTCGGCCAGAACAGCACCCTCACCACCACCTATTCCACCCCCACTCGCATCGGCACGGCCTCCACCTGGTCCATCAGCGGCCAGACCTTGAGCGCGGGCGGCGACTTCACCTTCGCCATCGACACCCTTGGCAAACTCTGGGCCTGGGGTCTCAATACCAACAACCAGCTCGGCGACGGTTCTGCCACCACACGACTGGCCCCCGTCCAAATCGGTACCGGCACCACCTGGCAAAGCGTCGCCGCCCATTCGAACGGCGGCTTTGCAACGCTGACCACCGGCGCGCTCAATGCGTGGGGACTTAACTCAAATGGACAAGTCGGGGACAACACGCTGACTCAGCGCTCCGCCCCGGTCGTGATCGGCGGCACAACGGACTGGTCTGGAGCCACTCTCGCCGCCGGCAACAGTCACTGCATCGTGAGAAAGACGAATGGAACGCTGTGGACCTGGGGCACCAACACGCTGGGTCAGCTCGGCCAGGGTTTCGCAGACAACGCGGCCCGCGCCAACACTCCCCTCCAGGTTGGTACCGCGTCCAATTGGGCGGCCGTTGCTGGCGGTGTGAGCGTCTCCCACGCCACGACCTCGGATGGTTCGGTTTACAGCTGGGGCACCAACACCAATAACATACACGGCGTGGTCATGCGTTCGCTCCTGCCGCTCTCGCAGCAGCTGGGCGCGGTCTCCAGCGCAGTAGCAAGCAACAGCAACACCTACTTCATCAAACCGGACGGCACCCTCTGGGGCATCGGTGGCAATGCCTCGGGACAGCTGGGTCTCGGCGCCACCGATTTCAGCCAGCATCCGACTCCGGTGCAAATGGGCACGGGCTTCACCTGGCTCAGCGTTTCCTCCGCCAGCAGCTCCATGCATGCCATTCGCAGCGATCACACCCTTTGGGCCTGCGGTAACAATGCCAACGGCCAGCTCGGTGATGGCACCATTACCACCCGCTCGTCGCTGATCCAGATCGGCACGGATGCGGACTGGAACTTCATCTTTGACGCCAACAACTGCACCTATGCCATCAAGACCAACGGTACGCTCTGGGCCTGGGGCGCGAACGGTCTCAGCCAGCTGGGTGACGGCACCACCACTCAGCGCAACTTCCCCATCCAGATCGGCACCGACACCACCTGGCGCATGGTCGCTGGCTCCGCGAGCTCCTCGACCTCCTTCGCCGCAGGTTTGAAAACCGACGGCTCGCTCTTCACCTGGGGCAGCAACTCCAACGGCCAGCTCGGCAACGGCACCACCACCACTGTTGTTAGGCCCACTCAAGTCGGCGTCGCCACGGACTGGGCCATGCTCGCCGTTGGCAACACGCATGTCATCGCATTGAAAACCAATCACTCCCTTTGGGCCTGGGGATTGAACACCAGCGCTCAGCTGGGCGACGGCACCCTCACGCAGCGTACGTCACCACTGCAAATCGGCACTGCCACCAACTGGGCCAGCATTGCCGCCGGGACGGCACACTCGCTGGCCACCACCAGCGACGGCAGCCTGTATGCCTGGGGCAGCAATGCGGTGGGCCAGTTTGGCAATGGCACGATCACCACCAACTTCAGCCCGGCGCGTGTCGGTACCGGCACCCTGTGGAGCACCCTGCCCGTGCAGGCCTTTGCGACCCACAGCCTGATTTTTGCCATCGACCGCACCCTCTGGACCGCCGGCCAGAACTCCTCCGGTCAAAGCGCCTTTGCGGGACGTAATCTCTGGGTGCCGACCCTCGCTGTGCCAGGCCTGAACTCCCCCCAAAGCCTCACCTTCACGCCGCCATCCACGGTGACCGTTGGCAATACCATCACCCTCAGCACCACAACGACCAGCGCCCTGCCCTCCAGCTACATCGTCACCGGGCCCGCCACTCTGGTGGGCGATCAGCTCACCGTAAACTCCGCCGGCACCGTCTGCGTCATCGCCTATCAGCCAGGGGACAGTGCGTGGCAGTCGTCCGACATCAGCCATGTCCTCATCAATGCCACCGCGCCAGATGTCACCACGCTCGCCGCCACCTCAGTCGGCACCACCACCGCCACGCTCAACGCCATTGTCAATCCAGACGGCACCACCAGCACCGCGCAGTTCAAATACGGCACAACCACCAGCTACGGCACCAATGTGGCCTTCGCTCTCAATGGTGATCACGACGTCGTCCCGCAAAACATGACCACAACCCTCACCGGCCTCACCCCTGGCACAACCTACCATTTCCTCGCCGCTGCCACCAGCACACTAGGCACCACCAATGGTGGCGACGTGGTCTTCACCACGCTCAGCACCAACGCCGATCTTGCCTCCCTCTCCTTTGCCGGAGGCACCCTCACGCCGGCCTTCGCCCCAGCCACCACCAGCTATGCTTCGGAAGTTTCCAACGCCACTTCCAGCATCACCCTCACCCCCGTGGTGGCGGAGGCGCATGCCAGCTTCACCGTAAATGGCGCTGCCAGTCCAACCCTCCCTCTGACGGTCGGCACCAACCCTCTGGCCATCCTCGTGACGGCGCAGGATGGAGTCACCACCAAGACCTACACACTCGCGGTCACCCGTCGCACCCCCTATCAAGACTGGGTCCTGACCACAGGGATCGCAAACGGCAGCTCAGGCGCGCAGCAAGACAGCGATGGCGACGGCATTCCCAACCTCCTCGAATGGGCCTTCGGCATCAATCCAACCCAGCGCTCGTCCGGCATCCTCAGCGTCACGGGTGGCGCGCTCTCCAAGCGCGGCACCCCGGGCGTTCTGATCTCCGGCCCCGATCATCTGGCTGTCTTTGGACGTCGGATGGACTACCTCTCCGCCGGACTCGTTTATACCGTCGAGTTCAGCGCCAATCTCACCTTCTGGCAGACTGCCACGGACACCCCCGTGTCCATTGGCAACGATGGAGAAATGGAAGCGGTGACCGTGCCCTATCCAGCGCAGATCAATGGCCAGGACGCACGCTTTTTCCGCGTGAAAGTCATCACTCAATGAACGAGCCTTTCGGCAGCGAATGGCTGCCGCCCGTCCTGCAAATCCCGTAGAACGAATAACGAAGCGATAGCGCGTGCTTCCCAGGAAGTGCTGCCTTATAAACGCGCCAGCCCCATCCGGGAAGTAAACCGTGCCCCCGTTTGCGCACGCGCTGACCAGCTGCGTTGCCCATTCAGGAGGAACTTTCCAGGAGCTTGCGCTCGGTCTTCGTCTGCCGGGCAATGCGTTGAGGAGCCTCTTAAGATAATACCTAGGTTTTCACCTTACTATGTCAAAAGCATCGTCAGGGCATGAACAATCCGCAGCCGCAAGTGTCAAAAACGTTGAATGTGAAGAACTCATGGCATGGCTTCCCAAAATAGGAAGGTTCAAAAACCGAGCTGCGAAGCCCGCCGAAGGAGGAACATGCCCTGATTTTATGGCTCCAGATAGACTGGTACGTCCCGCGCTATGGGTTCGATCGGAGGTGCATTTCATGATTGCAGCTTTCCAAGGTCCCGATAGCATCTAGCTTTTGTGTTAGTCATATGCGATAATGCCCCCTTGAAGCCCCTCCGGACGGTAATGATGACCCAAAATCATCCGTGCGAAAAATCCACCAATCCGCATGCATTATTAAAGCTCAAAACCACAACTCGCAATTGGTGACGTACCATCTTCAAAACCGCCGCACTCCGACAAGCGCCGGCTCGGTCTTGCTGGCTGTGTTGTGCCTGGTGGCAATGCTCTCGTTTTTAATCATCATGGCAGTGTCCGTTTCACAGCAGCATGGCGAAATGCAGCAGGCAAGATACGGCATGATACGCGCCCGCCAGCTTGCGGAAATGGGAGTGGCTGTGGCAGCCCATCCTCAAATCAGGGTTGGGGATCCACTGCTGCGGCGGAGTGTTTCCGGTGTGGAGCGCTTTGAAGTCCTGCTTGGCACCGAAGAATCCCGGTTGAATCTCAATGCATTGCTCACGGACCAGCATCTTCCCGTTCTCGAGCGGATGTTGAAATCTTGGGGTATCTCGGCGGCCGATGCTCAGGGCATCGTGGCAACGCTGATGGACTGGACGGACGCCGACGATTTGAAACGTAGGCCGGACAGTGCGGAAAAGCTGGATTACGATCATCTTGGATATTCAGACCGGCCGTTTAATCGCAAATTCAGCAGCCTCAATGAAGTGGATCTGGTGGCACGTGCAGACGAAATCCAGGCGGCCAGACCAGACTGGCGCTCTTTTTTCACGCTCCGGGGCACCGGCCAGTTGGATGTGAACATGGCCTCTGCCGAAGTGCTGGCTGCGGCGACAGGAGCTTCACTGGAGAATGCCAGCCGGCTGGTGCAGCTGCGCAATGGTCCGGATGGTCTGCAGCAGACCGAGGATGACCAGCCGCTCCAAAATTTGAACGAGGCACTCTCGCTGCTTGGCATTGTCGGACAACAGGGAGCGGAAATCACCCCCTTGCTCACGCTTCAGGGAGCGACACTGCGCATTGAAAGCATCGGCACCGCAGGAGATTCACGCTGCGGCATCGCAGTCATCATGAACAAGAATGGCGGCCTGCCACGCATCACCGAGTGGCGCGAATTTCCCGTGGAAGGAGCACATCGGCTTTGAGATTTATGACCTTTCAACGTCCATCGCAGCAGTCACTCAGCTTTCCGGGAGAGGAATCTCGTGAAGCCTGGCAGTGCGGCGCCGATGGTGTTTGGATGCCTGTAGAGCATGCTGCCCACGACGGTCTGATGGGGATCGAGGCACTCGCCTTTGACAGCGCACCCTTCTGGTCTCTGACTCAGGAGGCCCTCAATGAAACGGTGGATCTTCGCTGGGAAGGTCTGGGGATGAAAAACGAAAGCGGTTCGCGCCTGTGGCTCAACTGGCCGGTGCTGCAAAAGGGCAGGCAGGCTCTGGTGGGCACTCTGGCGCTGGCCGAGGAATTTTCCGACTGGGAACAGTGCGTTCATGGCCGGTTTGAGCCCAGCGTCCGCATGCTCCCGCTGCCTGACAATGGCATAGCCCTGTGGAAGGAGCTGGGCCGCCATGTCGTGGCCTTCACCCATGAAGCTAAACTGCTGCATCTTGGAGTGCTGACGGCTCGCAGTCTGGATGTGGACGCGGCCTTTGAAATTCGTGACATGTGCGCCACGTTGCAAACACACGGCTTCATCAACTTTGCTCAGGTGGACACCATCCACGTGTGGACGCACTGTGAAACCGATTTCGCCCCGCAGCTCGCCTGCCTGTTTGAAGCTGCCGCCATCCTCAAGGAGAAGCGTCCTGACCCGCGTCCTCCGGCGGAGTCCAGCGGCCTGCTGCCAGTACAGGTCGCCGTGCGGCGCCAGCAGCAAAAGCGCCGCCAGAACCAGATGCTCATCCTGGCGGCCGCAGCACTGGTTTACCTCTGCTTTTTCGGTGCCTGGTGGCTGCGCTTGCAATGGCGCACTTCGCAGTTGGATCATGCGGATGTCGTCATGAGCAACGCTCAGCCGGAGATCGATCTCGTGCGCGAGGCGCAGAACCGCTGGCAGGAGATGGAGGCCGCGATCAATCCGGATTTGTATCCGGTGGAGCTGTTTCATCAGATCGTCTCGCTGCTCCCTCCGGAAGGCATCCGGCTGAAGGAATTTCAGATCGACGGCGACAGGCTCATCGTCAGTGGTGAGGCCACGACGGTAAATCAGGCGATCGCCTTCAAAAGCCAGCTGGCCGCGTGCATACCACTCCAGCGCTATACCTGGAATATCCCTTTCCCGACCATTCGTGAAGACAATCGCGCGGAATTTCGCGCCGAAGGAAGATTCAATGGAGGGCTTGTGAATGAAGGCCAGTGAACTCAGGCTGCTCATGATTCTTGGCGTGCTCGCCGCACTGTGCGGTGGTGCGCTCCTCTCACAGCGCCTCCTGCGCAAGCAGCATGCGATTGAACGGCGTGAACAAGCCCTCGAACTGCGGCAGATGGAAATGCAGTCGATGCTCACCGAAGTCGAAATGTGGAGGCAGCGCCTGAACTGGCTGCAGACGACACAGCCGGCGATGACCAGTGAAAACCAGGCCAGTGAACAACTCCTCGAAACGCTGCTGGCCACCGCCGCCGCAAACGGACTGACAGTGCAGAAGAAACAGCTGCATGAGCCGGTAACCGCAGCTTTTTACCGCGAGGTGGGAGTCACGCTCACCATCAGAGGCCCGCTGCCTTCCGTTTTCCGCTGGATGCACGGCCTGCTTGCTCCCGCATCTTTCAGGGTGATCCCCCAGGTGAAGATCACGCCGGATGCCGCCAATCCGGCAGACGTCGTTGCCATCCTGCACATCAGCCAGCTTCTTGCACCCGCCGTGGCGCAGGAACCAACCCCGGAGGGTGCTGGCTCATGAAACATGGCCGCCTGATGATCCTCCTGCTGCTGATGGCCTTCCGGGCATACGCGCAGCAGGAAGCACTGATCTTCCAGCCGCCCGTCCCTCATGGCGTGCAACGCTACGAGGCTGGCTGGAACAAGAATCCGTTCACCTTGAAAACAGTGGCTCCCGTAGCGGAGCAAGCCTCCTTCGCAGCGGATCTCACCATCGGCACCTACTTTGGCGACTCCGCCGATCCCACGATTATCATCGTCAATACGAAAACGAACGAACGCACCAGCCTCAGGCAGGGCCAGCCAGCTTCCAACGGCATGAAGCTCAGCAGTGTCAAATTGGGTGCCAGTCGCAAGGACCTGGTGGCCCAAGTCACGCTCGGCACGGAAACAGCCGCCATCCGTTACAACGACAGCTACGTCAAACAGATGGCCGCCGCCGAGACGACCAAGGCTTCTCCTTCAATGCAGCCGTCCCATCAGCAGCCCGGCACCCAGTTGAAATTTCCGACACCACAAAATCCCTCTCAGCCAGGCAGGGGCTCTGCTCCGGGTGCCGCTCCAACCAACGCACCGGCCACCGCGCAGGCGAATACTCCCGTAAATCTAGGCCGGCCAGGCTTCGTTCCGCCTCCAGGCACACTTCCAGGCACCCTCAATGCGGTAAATCCGCCCCCCTCCTCACCGCTTGTGTCACAATCTGCTGTTATGCAAGGCTCTCCCCCTGTTCCAGTACGCCGCAGGCTGATTAGCCCGTCTCTCAATTCCCCAGTCATCTCGCAGTAATCACTTGCCTCCGCCTCCCCCATGAAATTTTTCTGCAAATTGGTTCTGCTTTGCACTGCCTTGACAGGCATGGTTCCTGGATTCCTGGCGGCGCAAAACGCCCCCATCCCCCCGACGCGCAACCGCCCGCGCTTGGGTGCGCCTGTAAATCCTCCCGCACCCACGCCTCCCCAAATCACCGTGCCGACACCTGGGCGCACATCAGCTCCATTTCCCGCTCCGCTCCCGCCGCCCGCCGCCGTTCCCGCTTCGCCTCCCACCACACCACCTCCGTCCTCCGGCAAAAACATCATCGGCTTCACCGCAACCCCGCTCTCTGAGGTGATTGGAGAGTATTTCCGGGTGACTGGACGCCGCGTTCTCAAGGACCGTGGTCTGGAAAACGCCACTGTCACCATTGAAGTCCCGGGTGAGTTCAGCGACGAAGAATACCGCACCATCATCGAAAAAGGGCTGCTCATGCACGGCTATGTGCTCGTTCCCAGCGGGGACAATCTGTTCAAACTCATCGCTGCCGAACAGGGCACCAGTCCCTCCACCCAGGGCGTGCCGCTCGTGCTGCGCTCAGAAGATCTGCCGACCAACGACCAGGTCGTCACCCATGTCATTCAGCTCAACTACCTCCAGGCGGAGGAGGCCTCCACCGCCTTTCAGCAGCTCATCCCCCTCCATCCGTATGGAAAAATCCTCGCCGTGGCCAACGGCCAGTCGTTGATCATCACCGAGGCTTCGCAGACCATCCGCGCTTATCTGGAACTGGCCCGGCAGGTGGATGCACCACCCATGGAAACCATCCATAAAACAGTCCGGCTTGAGCGTGCGGAAGCGGCAAAAGTGGTGGAGCAGCTCAACAGCCTGCTAGGCTTGGGCGGTGGCGACGGCAATCGTTCTGCCGCACCGAAATCCAGCGGCGCCGCCAGACCCCCGGGCGCACCAGGATCCGTTCCAAACACTCCAAACGCTCCAGTATCCGCCTCCATGGGCGGCGGAGCAGGCGTCACTCCGGAGGCATTTCAGCCGGTCATCGAAGCCATTGAGCGAACCAACAGCCTCATCATCGTCGCTCGCCCCGTCGACATGCGGCGCATCGACAGCTTCATCACGGACTTGGACGCGCAATCGCCCTCCTCCCGTTATTATTCACGTCGGCTCAAATACCTCGACCTCACCGTATTCCTCAGCCTCGCCGAAAAAGCGTTGCAGCGGACTTCGCAAAACATCGGCTCCAGCGGCCTCCCCCAGCAGAACTCATCCTCCACCCCGACAAATCCAGTCAACAACAGCTTTGGCAGTTCCGGTTCCAGCTCTGGATTCGGTGGCAGCTCTGCATTCGGTGGCAGCTCAGGATTGGGCGGCAGCTCAGGATTGGGCAGCGGCGGGATGTCTGCCAGCAACTCCTTTGGCGCGGGCAACATCTCGCCATTGGATGTCACCAAAAAAACCATCAGCATATTGATCGGCAGCACCTTCGTCATCGCCGATTCCGCCAGTTCCAAATTCATCGCCACCGGTCCGCCAGATCAAATCAAGGCGCTGGAGGAGCTCGCGGATGAAATGGACGTTCGTCCACGCCAGATCCTGCTCTCCGCCATCATCGGCGAGTTCACGCTCGGCGATAACTTCAACTTCGGTCTCGACTGGATTCAGTCCCTCAAAAAAGTCGGCGACAACGGCCTGGTTGGCGGCGTGCTCAACACGCAGGGCACCGCCTTTGCCAACCCTGCTAATTTGAAGGACGTCGCCGGCTTTCTCGGTGCTGGCGGCCCTGCGGCGCTCGGCGGGCTCACCGCCTACGGCCAGATCAACAAAAACCTCAACATCTTCCTGCAGACCCTCGAAAGCACGCAGCGCTTCCATGTCCTGCAGCAGCCCACCATCACCGCGCTGAACCACCAGTCCGCCAGCATCTACATCGGCCAGCAGATCGCCATCGCCGGGCAGAGCTACACCAGCGGCGTGGTTGGCGGCGGGTTCACCTCCACCACCCAGTACATTCCCGTGCGTCTTCAGCTCGACATCACCGCGCACATCTTCAACGACAACGAGGTCATGCTCGAATTCAAGCAGCAGAACAACGATGTCTCCGGCTACACCACCATCAGCGGCAACCAGGTCCCCAACATTTCTGAGCAGGGCATGCACAACAGCCTCATCGTTCCCGATCAAGCCACCGCCATGCTCGGCGGCCTCATCACCGAGCGTGACACCAACAACAAAGGCGGCCTGCCGTTTCTTGTTCGCATCCCCGTTCTCAAGCACCTCTTCGGCAACACCAACATCAAAAAAGAGCGGCGTGAGATGATGATCTTTGTGCAGCCTCGGATTCTCTCCGACTCGGCCGACCACATGCTGGAACAGGCAAAAATCGGCGACCACATGAGCACTTATACTCAAACCGAACAGTTCGCCAGCATGCCCGAAGATATCGTCCCACGCGCCTTGCCGGCTCGTGCAGACAAGCCCAACGATCTCCTCCCGCCGCCGCCGAATGCTGCCGCAGAACCCAAACAGGGCCTCTTCGGTAAAATGAAGGGCTGGTTTCAAAAGCCGAAAAAGTGATAGGCGGTGTCTTCTTTCGCCAAACTCGCGTCACGAGGCCATGATCTCCATCCTTCGTCTTTGTCGGTGATTTTTGAGAAGGTCAGACTGATGGCTTGGTCAAGTTTTCGGGTATTCAGCCATCGGCACCGCGCAGCAAGGATTTGGTCTTGCTCCACATCTTCTCGATGGAATTGCGGTCGGCTGCCTAGCCGGGCAGAAAGTGCATCTCAGCTCCCGCTGCCTGCACCAGCCCATTGAATTCGACTTGGGTAAGTCATCGGGGGGGCACTGAATCCATGGGCCGGTTGTCGCCGTCTTTCGTCATCCCACTCCGCTTGACCCCAGTCCCAACGGGACTGCGCACCATAGCGAAGGGTTGCCGAGCCTCAGCGAGGCTACCCTGGTACAGGGTGCAACCCGGTTGGGAAAGCAAACCCAGCGCCTTCGCCACACCCCACGCCCACCAGCAGCG
>NZ_JBAQCR010000031.1:0-45123 GCF_049294395.1 Prosthecobacter sp. | reverse complement strand
TGTTATTATTGCTGTTGCTATTGCCATTGGTGGCCGGTGCTCTCCCAGCGATCAGCGTCAGCACTGGCAGGCTGAAAACCATGCGCACTGGCAGCGTCCGGTTCTTCATCACCAACTGGCCTTCGATGAGGTCCGGCCAGTTCGACTTGCTCCACTCCTCATACCACGTCTCCTCCTTCTCCACATAGAAGCGCCATTTGAAGGACACCACATCCGGCAGCAGCGGCATCCAGTACCGCCCCTCCGTGTCCGGCGCATAGATTCCCGTCGTGGACTGTTGAATGCCCGACTTCATGTCCCCGGTCTGCGGGATCAAATCCTCACGCGACAGGCTCAGGTAGTGCAGTGGCTTTTGATTGTCGTCCACCACCGCATCCGGGTAGGGCCGCAGGCTCAGGATGGTGTCCTTGGAGGTGATGGGATTGTTGCCAAACGGAAAGCAGTCGGGCGAGCCGGTGATGGTCAGTTCCTGAATCACCGGGTCCGTACCCTGCACCAGTTTCAATGCCAGCGTGGCCGTGCTCGGCAGCGTGGCAAACGTACGCCGGCACAGCTCAATGTACCGGTTCATGGAATCGCTCTCACGCTGGATGTGCTCGATCTCCGACGCCCCGCGCACCGAGCCGCGGATGATCGCAAACAACGTGGCCGTGATCATCGACAGGATGGTGATGCCGATCACCACCTCGATCAACGTGAAGGCGGAACGCCGTCTATGGCTGGGCAGGCTTGTAAACATAGACGTCGAGGGTGTCCTCCTGCGGCACACCGTCAAAAGACGAAGTCGCGTGGATGGTGAGTTTGTACATGTCGCTCAAGATGCCGCCGCTGGTGGTCTTCAGCGACAGCGCCTCCGTGCTGGTCGTGTAGGTGATGCCGTAGGTCGTGTCGGAGATGGTCGTGCTCATCTTGGCCAGCGGCTTGTTCCGCAGCTCTTCAAAAACATTGCGCATGCCGATGCGGATGATCTGGTCACGCTTCAGCAGATTCGCCGTCTCCAGCGCCTGGTTTAGCGACTTCGCCAGCCCCAGCACCGCGAGGGCAAAAATCGTCAGCGCCAGCACCAGCTCGAAGAGAATGTACCCGCGCGAAACCGGGCGCTGCCGGCGATGGAATTTCGCGTTCATCGCAGATCAACGGTTTCCTTCACGATGTCTGCCGTTAGTGCCGCAAACTCCACGTCAAACGTCGAGGACGGGCCCTCCACATGAATCTTCAGCGGCTGGCAGACGCCGCTGGGCTGAAACACCCACAGCTTCACCATCTCACCCTCGATCGGCGTCGGCTCGGCATCATACCAGTGCTGGATCTGGTACTTCACCTCCTTCGGCAGCTCGTATTTTTCAGACCAGTATTCGTCATACTTGGGCGCCGGAGGGGCCAGCGGCAGTTCGGTGGTCTTGTTGGAGCGGCCGCCATTGTCAATATCCGTTTTATCACCTTCCTCGATCGTGCTTTCCACGGCGGGTGCCTCTTCGCCAGCCGCGAGAAATTCGTTCAGTTCCGTGAGCTGCAGGTACGGATTGAAATAGCGGGATGCCGTGAATCCCGTGGCATGGAAGGCCACCTGGTAGGGCCGCTTCTCCTGCATCGCACGCATGCGCGCCTCACGCGCCAGCTTAAGCAGCGCCGTGACGGGTTCCCGCGCCAGCCGCTCATCTTGGAAACCTTTCAGCATCGGCACCGTCGCCGCTGCCAGTACAGCGACGATGGTTAAAGCAATGACGATTTCGATCAGCGTAAACGCCCGTGCGCTCGCCACCCCATGCCGGACGAAGCTGCCTTGACGGAGGGTGAGGGCATCACTCGCGTCATGGCTGGTCTTCGTGCTTCGGCATGCAGGTTTCATGGGTCATTTCGCCGCCGACTTCTTCCAGTTGCCGAGGTCGTCTTCGTCGCCGTCGATCCCGTTCGGGCCAGCTGTCCAGAGGTCATAGGGCTTCTTGGATTTCTGGGCTGGGAAACGGTACTTGTATGGCAGGCCCCAAGGGTCTTTGGGCAGCTCTTCCATGAAGGCGCGGTAGTTTTCAGGGATCGGCTCCAGCGTCGGCTTTTCCACCAGCGCCATCAGTCCCTGCTCGGTCGTCGGCATGCGCAGCGCACGGGATTCATAAGATTGCAGCGCCAGCCCGATGGCTTGCAAATCGCTGTCCACTCGTGTGTCCTTGGCGGAATCGATCTGGCCTTTGAGCAGGTAAATCGAGCCGGAGGCCAGGATGGCGATGATGGTCAGCGTGATCACGATTTCGATCAGCGTGAAGGCGGCGGCAGGGAGTGTTTTGGGGTTCGATGTGCGGATTTTCATGACGGGACGATTGAACAGGATTTATGGAGAGATGAACAGGAGGAAATGAAGTTGGTTGCGCCGGCTTTAGCCGCCACCACGGATGCCCGTGACGCTTTGGGCGATGGCCGCAACGATGGAATACGCCACCGTGCCGACCATCACGGCCATCACGATCAGGATGATCGGCGTGATCATCGAGGTCATGCGTTTGATACGCTTGTCGAGCTCCTTGTCGTAACGGATGGCGCATTTTTCCATCGATTTGCCAAGCTGCCCCGTCTGCTCACCCACGGCGATCATGTCCGCCAGCAGCAGGGGAAAGCTGCCGACCTTGCGCAATGTGTTGGAAAGCGGGGCACCTTCGGAGACCTGGGCGGTCACCTTGGCCAGCAGCGACTGGATGAAGACGTTCGCAGAAATCTTGGAAACGAGGCGGATGCTGTTCAGCAGCGGCACTCCATTGGTGATCAGGTTGCCCAGCGAATGCGCGAACTGCGCGTAAAAGCGCATGCTCATGATGGCCCCAAACAGCGGGAGCTTGAGCTTCGTTTCATCCCACCACATCCGGCCCGCCGGGCTGGAGATGTAGCCCCGGAAGGTCAGCACACCTGCCGTGATGGCCGCTGCGATGGCCCACCACCACTGGCCCATGAATTGATTGAAGCTGATGAGCAGCTGCGTGGCCGCGGGGAGCTTCTGGCCGTTCTTGCCCATCAAGTCCATGATCTGTGGCACCATGAAAGTCATGAACACCACCATGAGCACGATACACGCACCGATCAGGAAAGCCGGGTAGATCATCGCCTGCGTCACCTTGGCCTGCAGTTCGGCCATCACCGCCAGATTGTTGGCGAGGCGCCGCAGGATGCTCGGCAGCGAGCCGCTCACTTCACCAGCCGCAGCCAGGTTGCAGTACAGATCGTCAAAGCTTGGCGAAGCTTTCCTCAGCGCTT
Organism: Prosthecobacter sp.; assembly: GCF_049294395.1. GTDB lineage: Bacteria > Verrucomicrobiota > Verrucomicrobiia > Verrucomicrobiales > Verrucomicrobiaceae > Prosthecobacter. The sequence continues at coordinate 41,883 of NZ_JBAQCR010000031.1, read as the reverse complement.
TCGCCACCGATGAGCCCTCGCGCAGTTCGTTCCGCATCGTGCTGGCAATGATGCGCAGCGTTCCCGACTCCTGCCGTTCCTGCATCACCCGAAATGCCTGGTCGATCTGCAGGCCGCCATCCAGCAGATCCGCGAGTTCTTCTGTGAACAAAATAAGCTGGGCGCGCTTCAGCTTCACCGGTCCCACTGCGGCGGCCGCCGCGATTTTCGCTTTCGCCGCATCGGACTTTTCATCCTGCGTCACCTTCACCGGCGTCAGTGCCTGAGCCTCAATTTTTCGAAATGCCTCCGCACGCGAACCGACCGTGACGGATCCCGTGACGGTCTGGCCGGTGGTGGTGAGGGCGGTGTAGGTGAAGGCGGGCATACGAGGAAGTGACGGAAACAGGCGGCAGGTGCCAAATGGATCAATGACGCCGTGACAAAATACGGTCGCGTTTGGCTGGGTTGATTCTGCCGTCAATAATGGCGGTCAAAATGACTGTCTCATCCACAATGCGGTAATAGAGAACAGATTGAAAACGCTTCGAGTTCACGTGGTGATAACCGCGAGTTTGGCGGTGGATGCCTCCCGTTGTTTCAAGCTCAGCAATGTCAGCAAGGATGCACTCAACAAAATAGTTCCCGAGACCTTGTTGTTGGTTTTCATAAAACTTATGAGAGGAGGCTATGTCCGCTTTAGCGGCCCGGACGACCTGGACCGTCATGACAGCTCCCCGCGCAGTTCTTTGGAGAATTGCTCCAGACTGATGAGCTCCGTCTCTCCAGTCGCCAGCATTTTCTCACGCTCGGCAAGGACATCGAAATGCCACTCCTGAGGGCCGATCTCTTCGACAGCGAGATCGCTTTTCAGCCAGTCAAACACCTGCCATTTCTGTGCAAGGGAAAGGCTTTCCAATGGAAGCTCAATAGGAGGATTGGCGGAGAGTGTCATGGTCAAAGGATATTCATGGGAGGGGGCTTCGCAACACTACTCAGTCGCCGCCGTCACCGTCATCACTTCCTCCAGAGTCGTCACCCCTTGTGAAGCTTTCCGGAATCCATACTGCCGCATGGGCACCATGCCGTCCTTGAGCGCCTGCGCCTTGAGTTCCATGGTGTTGGCGCGTTTGTTGATCTTGTCCTGCAAGGCTTCCGTCATGAGGCAGATTTCCATGATCGCCAGACGTCCGGTGAAACCGGTGTTGCGGCAGGCGCGGCAGCCCACGGGATTGAACAGTTTGTCCTTCCACTCCAGGGGGAAACCAATGCTGCGCAGGTGGCTTTCCTCGTGATGCGCGGGCTGCTTGCACAATCCGCACAGCGTACGCACAAGGCGCTGCGCCTGGAAGGCCCTCACCGAGGACGAAATCATGAAGGGCTCGATGCCCATGTCCAGCAGACGCGAGATGCCGCCGACGGCGTCATTGGTGTGCAGCGTCGAGAAAACAAGGTGACCCGTCAAAGCGCCACGGATGGCGATCTCGACCGTTTCTTGGTCGCGCATTTCCCCCACCATGATCACATTCGGGTCGCCACGCAGAATGCTGCGCAGGCCGGCGGCGAAGGTCAGATCAATCTCCGGCTTCACCGCGATCTGGATGATGCCGTCCAGCTTGTTTTCCACCGGGTCTTCAATGGTGACGATGCGGCGCTCCTTGGTGTTGAGCTCCTTGAGGAAAGTGTACAGCGTGGAGGATTTGCCAGAACCCGTCGGGCCTGTGACGAGGATGATGCCGTTCGGCGCCGCGAGCAGCTTGCGAATCGTCGCCTCCGTGGCCGGGTCGAGCCCGAGTGCCATCAGGTCAAATTTTTTGCGCGTCAGCAGGCGGAGCGCCACGGACTCACCATTCACGCTCGGGATGGTGGCCACACGCACGTCGATGGGTTCGCCATCGAGTTCGAGGTTGATGCGTCCGTCTTGGGGCAGGCGGCGCTCGGCGATGTCGAGATGCGCCATGATCTTCAGGCGCGAAATAAGCGATGCCTGCAGCAGTCGCATGTTCGGCGGCACAGGAACTTCCAGCAGCTTGCCATCCACCCGGTAGCGGATGCGCAGATCGCGCTCCAGCGGCTCCACATGAATGTCCGTGGCGCGTTCCTTGAGAGCTTCACGGAAGATCTGGTTCACAAAGTTGAGCACCGTGGCCTCTTCATCCGCCTCGTCCAGCACCGTGGTTTCCTGCTTGAGGTCGTCGTGCTCGTCACCGCCTTCACGGCCTTCCAGCAGCTCTTCAAAGTTTTCCGCACCCACGCCGTAGCCTTGATGCAGGGCTTCGAGGATGCGGTGGCGCGGCGCGATCTGCCAGTGCACGCGTTTGCGCAGTTCCTGGCCCACCGCCTGCCGTGCGCTGAGGTCGAACGGGTTGTAGGTCAGGATCGTCGCCTCACCACTCGCCACATGCATCGGGCAGATGCGGTGGCGCAGCGCCAGTTTGGCGGGGAAGTTGTTGCGCAGTCCTTCAGCGGCTTCGCCGACGCCTTCTTCGGCATACGGCATGCCCAGACCGGTCGCTAGCTGGGCAAAGAATCGGTCTTCATCCACCATGCTGCTGTCCACCACGGCATCCATGAGCGGCTGGCGGTTGTCGGAGGCCACTTCGAGGGCATGGCGCAGCCGGGTGGGTTCTTCGCATCCTGCGCTGGCGGCGGTTCGTACGAGGACGTCGATCAAAGTAGGGGTGGGCATGTGGGGCGATACAACGCCGCAACGAGGGCAAAGTTTCGCGTTCTCTGCAACAGGATCATCCACAAAGAAAAACGGTGGAGTGAGGGGAATCATGTGCTACATGCGCAGCCTCTATGAATTCGCACTTCCCCATTCTCCGCCGGTCCTTGCAGGTGCTCGCCTTTGCCGGACTCGCTCTCGCTCTCAGCAACTGCGCCGGCAGCAAAACAGGCGGCCATTCCTCCCTGAGCTATGACCCAGTAACGAAGCCGGTGAAAAATCCCTCGAATGTGCGTGTGAAGCTCAGCACAGGCGCCCAGCGCGTGTATGTGATGGAAGGCAATGAAGTGCTGCTCGCGACCCCATGCTCCGTTGGCACCGCCAGCGCCCCGACCCCCCAGGGTAACTTCACCATCTACAGCAAAGTGGCCAACCGCCGCCGTGCCAGCAGCCCCGGCGCCGGCTATCCCATGACCTTCTGGATGGAGTTCAAGTCCGCCTACGGCATGCACTGGGGCTGGGTGAAGCCTTATCCCTGCACCCACGGTTGCGTCCGTCTGCCGATCAAGGCTGCACAGAAGATTTTCAGCATGGTCAAGAGTGGAACTCCGCTCAACATCGCCTCATCCCAGCCTGAAGACGCCACCATTGGCAAAACTCTCCCAGTGCTTGATGATAGCAAGCTCGCCGACCCGCCTGATTCGTATATGAACAGCAACAAGGTCTTCGAAGACGCCGCCAAGGGCAAAATGTACTATTGATTTAACTTATTCCATCTCATGTCTGCACCCGCCCCAGCCGCCCGCCGTGTGAATGTTCGCACCCCGGAGGTCATGGAGCGCGTGCAGGCCGAGGTGGAGACCCATTACCGCAGCCATATTGTCGAGCAAATCCGCTCCAAAGGCAGCGTGATTCAGATTGGCAGCACTACCGTTCGTCTGGCACGGGATTTCGGCTTCTGCTACGGCGTTGAACGCGCCATCGACCTTGCCTACGCAGCTCGCAAAGTATTTGCCGACCGCCGCGTCTTTCTGCTGGGTGAGATCATCCACAACCAGGAAGTGAACCGCCAGCTCACCGAAATGGGCGTGGTGAGCATTCCCAACGTCGATCATGAGGCCATGGTCGCCACCATGACGGCTGAAGACGTGGTGATCGTGCCTGCCTTCGGCGCGGAAACGCGCCTCATGAAGCTCATCGCAGCCTGCGGCTGCATGGTGGTCGACACCACTTGCGGCGATGTCATGAGCGTCTGGAAGCGTGTCCGGCAGTATGCCAAGACCGGCTTCACCTCCATCATTCACGGCAAAGCCAGCCATGAAGAAACCCGCGCCACCTCCTCCCGTGCCATGGGCGACGACGGCATGGGCAACTACCTTGTGGTGCTCACCCTGGCTGATGTCGATTACGTCTGTGACTACATTCGCAACGGCGGTGACAAAGAAGCCTTCATGAAGCGCTTCCCGGCCACTGCTCATTCTGACGGCTTCGACCCTGATCTGCACCTCACCCGCATCGGTGTGGCCAATCAGACCACCATGCTCAAATCGGAGACTGAAGAAGTTCAGCGTCGCCTGCGTCAGGCCGTTCTGGACCGCCACGGTCCCGAAGTCGGCGTTACCAATTTCCAGGGCTTCGACACCATCTGCGGTGCCACGCAGGAGCGGCAGGACTCCCTCTTTGGCCTGCTCAAGCAGCCCTTGGACGTGCTTCTCGTCGTTGGCGGCTACAACAGCTCCAACACCACACACCTCGTCGAAATCGGCGAGCAGCAGCTCCCCACCTTCTTCATCCGCACTGCGGACTGCCTCAAATCACTGGAGCAGATCGTCCATTTTGACCTTCACCTCAAGGCAGAGAAGGAAAGCTACTCCACCAAGCTCGCTGGCGATGGTCCGGTGACCGTCGGCATCACCGCCGGCGCCTCCTGCCCCAACAATCTCATTGAGGACACCGTGCTGCGCGTGTTTGGGTTGCGGGGGGTCGATGAGGCCGCTGTCCGTGCCGCTTTGGATTTGAACTGACATGCAGCACACTCCGACCATTGAAACCCGCGAAGAGGTGATGTTTTTCGACACCGACTGCGGTGGCGTCGTCCACAACATCGCCTACCTCCGCATGATCGAAACCGCGCGCACCCGCCTGGCCAGCCTGATGGGCATGAAAATGCGTGAAATGGCGCAGACCCAGCTCTTCCCCGTCGTGGTGCGCACCGAGATCGATTATAAAAAACCAGCCAGACTCGGTGACGAACTCATCATTCACGGCAGGCTCGAAACCGTCGAGCGCGTCCGCTTCTGGTGCTCCTTCGAAGTGCGCCGCGCCGAAGACAACGCCCTCCTCATCACCTGCCGCCAGTCCCTCGCCCTCGTCCAAATGCCCGAAGGCCGCCCCGCCCGCCTGCCAGACGACTGGAAAACGAAATACGCGCACCTGGCAAAAACAAAGTAGATCAGTTGCGCCGCAACTGGTCTGGCAGGAGAGGGATCATCTTGATCCCTCCACGCTCCGCCCCTTCCACCGTTCCAAATGAAGGATCAACTTGATCCCATTCTTCTGGCCGGCTAGGCCTCACCGCCCGCTGACTCCAGCAGGTTTCTTCGCCTTCTTCTCCGCCTTCGGTTTCGCTTCACGCGGCGGGAACTCCCAGCTCATGATGCGCTTCTCACCGGGCGTGCAGACCAGGAAGGTGCTGAAGGGGCGGCCACGTTTGGAGATCATGCCCGTGATCAGCGAGGTCTTGCCATCGACGAAGAACTCGCGCGCATTCTCTGGCGTGATGTCCTTCTGGCACAGCTTCTTCGGCAGCCTTGCGTTGCACTTGGATGACTCCGTGGCGTTGATTTTGCACTGGTAGGCGTCCGCCGTTTCGTAGATCTTTTCTCCCTTGCGGCCTTTCTTGGCGCACACCGGGCAGTCAGCGATCACCGGGCACTCGTCCCAGTTGATGCTGTCAGGGTCTGAACCGTCGCCAAAGACGAAGGCGATCTTCATGTCGTCCTTGATCTGCAGTGCCGCGCTGAATTCCTTGCCCTTCTTGCTGCGGAAACCTTCGAGCGGTCCGAGGAAGCGTGTTTCGATCAGCGTGCGAATTTCATCCTCGCTCAGCGCACGGCTGGCCACGGTCTTGAAGACACGCACCTTGCACTTGGGATTCTTGCAGCCGTAGAATTCCTCGGTCTGCTTGTAGCCTTCCTTGCTGCCGCACACGCCGCAGGTGGCCTGGAAGTCTGGGAACACCTTGTCCTTGGCCGCTTTGGAGTAGGCCTTGGTCTTTTCCACCACCTGCTTGGTCAGGTGCCGGATGTCCCGCATGAAACTGGCACGGTCCAGCTCCCGATGCTCCATCTGGCGCAGCTTGTACTCCCACTGGCCGGTCATTTCCGGTGAACTGAGCGCATCAATGCCGATGGCGCTGATCTGATCAATCAGGGCCAGCCCTTTGGCTGTGACGTGGAAGTCCCTCTGCACACGCTCAATGTACCGGTCCATGATCAGACCTTCGATGATCGCAGCACGCGTCGCAGGCGTGCCGAGACCACGCTCGCTCATCGCTTCGGCGAGTTCTTCGTCCTCCACCAGTTTCCCGGCGCCTTCCATCATGGAAAGAATCGTGGCTTCTGTGAAGCGCGGTGGTGGCTTCGTCTGGTGCTCGTTTACCTCCACATCCAGAGTCTCGGCCTTGTCGCCGGGATTCGCAGCCACCAGCAGTTTGGCGGCATCCTCGCCGCCTTCAGCAGCTTCTTCAGCCGCCTTTTTGCCATAGACACCCAGCCAGCCCGGCTCCTTGAGCACCTTGCCGTTGCTCTGGAACGCATCCTGGCCCACCCGCGTGATGCGCGTGGTCACTTCAAACTCGGCCGCAGGGAAAAACACCGCCACAAATCGGCGGGCCACCATGTCGAACAGCTTTTGCTCGGCTTCGGGAAGCTCCTTCGGCGGAATCTGCCCCGTGGGGATGATGGCAAAGTGGTCGCTAACCTTGCTGCTGTCAAAAATGCGCTTGTTGAGCTTCACCCACTTCTTGTCCAGCGCCGTGGCGGCGTGCGTGCCCAGTTCATGCGGCAGCGCGTCCTGTTTGCGGCTGTCATGGCTGGCAAAGGTCTTCAGCGTGTCCGTCACCGTGCCAAGATAATCTTCCGGCAGGTGGCGTGAATCGGTACGAGGATAGGTCAGCACCTTGAACTTTTCATACAGCGCCTGCGCGATCTGCAGCGTGCGCCGTGCTGAGAAGCCGAAGCGGTTGCTCGCTTCACGCTGCAGGCTCGTCAAATCGTAGAGCAGGGGAGGGGCCTGGCGCGTCGGCTTGGTGATCTGCTCGATGATCCCCGGCTTGCCTTTGCAGCGGTCGGCAATCGCCTGCGCGGTGCCCTGGTCCCAAAGACGCTCGGCTTTCTTGTGCTCGTCGTTCTCGTCCTTCTTGAAGCGCTCATCAATCCAGCGCCCTGAATACTGCCCGGCCTTCACTTCAAACAGCGCAATGGCCTCAAAATAGGTGCGTGGCACAAAGGCGGCGATGTCACGCTCACGCTGCGCAAGAACAGACAGCGTCGGCGTCTGCACCCGGCCCACCGGAGTGAGGCGGAAGCCGCCGTGGCGCGAATTCAGCGCGGTCAGCGCACGGGTGCCATTGATGCCCACCAGCCAGTCGCTTTCGCTGCGGCACTTCGCGGCATCAGCCAGCGGCAGCATCTGCTCATTCGTGCGCAAATGCTTGTAGGCATCGAGAATCGAACCTTGGGTCATGGACTGCATCCACAGACGTTGCACCGGCTTCTTGCAGCCGCTCGCGTCCATGATGTAGCGGAAAATCAGCTCTCCCTCACGCCCGGCATCGCAGGCATTGATCACGCTGTCCACGTCCTTGCGCTTCAGCAGCTTGGTCAGCAGCTTGTAGCGGTCCGCGCTTTGCTCGATGGGATTGAGCTCAAACTGCTCCGGCATGATCGGCAGGCTGGTAAAGCCCCAGCCGATCTTCTTTCCGTCCACCATGGGCATGCCGAGTTCCAGCAAATGGCCCACGGCCGACGAGATCACATGCGTGTCATTCTCATACCAGTCCTTCTCTTTGACGAAGGGCTTCATGCCGGGGGCTTTGGCAAGTGCGCGGGCAAGATCGGCTGCGACACTGGGCTTTTCGGCAATGATCAGGGCTTTGGGCATGTGCGTATGAACAGGTTATATCGGAAAATGGGCCTACTTAGGGCATGCTTTCACCCCGGATGTCAAGGTGCGCGCTCTTTAGACCGCAAATGGGTTACGCTGTTCAGCAGACTTCAGACTACCTTTCATCTGCAAACAAACCCACACGATCCCGGCCTCCCGCTCATCGAATCAGCCTACCTCGCCGCCGATTTCGCGCCCGGCGCATCGTCCATGTGGACCAGAGATTCCGACCGATGCTTGGACGCCAGATCTTTCATGCCCAGATGTTCATACAGATCCGCCAGTTTGACGTGGCAGGACTTCTTGTCTCGGGCATTGGGCAGCGAACGCTCGAAATCACCCACAGCTTCTTTATACTTGCCCAGCTTGGCATACACATGGCCTCGGGTATCAAGGAAGAACGGATTGTTCGGCTCCCCCTTCAGCAGTTCATCGATCATCGCCAGCGCCTTCTCCAATTCAGCGCGGTCCGTGGAAACCGATGCAATGGCCATCGCCAGATTGTTGCCGATCACCTTAAATCCAGGATTGAGTGAGCTGGCGAGCTCAAAATGCGACTTCGCAGACTCGCGGTTGCCCTGCTTCCAGTCCATCACACCCAGATAGTAGTGGAGGAAGGAAGTGGAGATCCCTCCGTTGCTCAGAATGCGTTCCACGTAGCGCTGGCGCTCTTCAGGTTCACTGGTCAGCTCCTCACAGTCACCAAGGAATGCCATGATGAGATCCTGGCTTTCCGGGCTGATCTGGATGCCCTGTTCCAGCAGCTTCAGCACTTCCATGCGCTTGCCGGACGGCTGCTGCTTGAGATATCGGCTCCAGGACAAGTAAATGCCGCCGACAAGCTGGCGCTCTTCTTGCGTTGGATTGCCATGGGTCGAGCCGATGATCCACTGCACCGCCTCCTCAAACTTCCGTTGCAGGCTCAGGCTCACGGCGATCGAAAAGCGCACCTCGGAGCCATTCGCATTAGCCGATTTAGACATCCCCCGCAGCGCAATCTCCGCTTCATGGGCGAATTCCACCGCCGCCGCCTCCTGGCCGGAAAATTGCAGCGCAGTCGCCTTCATCAGCAGGAGGTCAGGACGCTTTTTTAGCTCCATTTTGTCCAAATGCGTCAGCACCGTCTGCCACCGCCGTTGTCCCGCAGCAAAGCGTGCCGCCAGTTCCCGCGCATCCTGGCTCGCAGGGTCGCTCAGCAGCGCTTTGTTGATGTGATCAAAAGCCGCCTGCACATCAGGATTCTTCTGCTGCGCCAGCAAAATGGTGGCTTGGATCACGTGGGCCGGCGCATAGCCAGGTCCGTCTTTGGGTGCGATGCGCGAAAGCAGGCGCAGCGCGTCGCTTTCTCTCCCCATGCCACGAAGGGCCTTCGCCTCGATCAGGATGGCCCGAGAGTTCTGCTCGCCATCCTGCATCAGCCGCATCGCCGCGAGGCGTGCTTCCACGAAATGTCCCTGATCAAGATGGCTCTGCGCTTCCCGTTCCAAACGGAGCAAATGCTCACGGCTGAAGTCGTCACGCGAGTTCAGCACCATGAACACCAGCAGGATCAGCGTGAACAAAGCGGGCAGTCCCAGCAGCCCGTCCATGCGCTTGCGCTCCTCCAGCATGGAGTTGAGTCGATAACGTAAATCTTGAATGAAGTGACCGGTCATTCGCTTTCCTTTCCTGCATGGGGGCTGTGGTTGACAAGAGCTTGGGCTAGGCGGTTGCGTGCTTCAGCGAGCAGTTCAGTCACCGCTCCCTGCACCTGGGCGTCGTTCTCGGGTTCGACGGACATGATCTGCAGCACATAAGTGTTCAGCACCGGACTTGGGTTGGACCAGCGTGAGAGCAGGCGTTCGGCCATTCGATCCAGCGGCTGTTCGCTCGTGAATGTCTGAGCCGTGCCATTTTCATCCAGCACACTCAGCCAAAGGTGGGCCCGGGCGAGCTCCGTCGGCTGGTTCATCTCCAGAAAGCGCACCGTCTTTTGCGTGTCTCCGGGCAGCGAGCCATCCACCTGTTTCTGAAACTGCCAGCCCTGGCCGGAGTAGCAGAGGCGCGTGTCATGAAAGCCCAGGAAAGGGAAATTCACTGCCACAAACGCTTCCTGCCTGCCTTTGCGGTAGCGCCACACCTGGTTGCGCACGCCCAGATTCCCGATCATCGAATTTTCCATGGGCTGGTCACCTTCACGGACCCAGCCGGCAAGCACCTCTGGCAGTTGAAATTCGTCCGCTTCAGCGAGTGCATTCGCTGCCACGGGAGCATTGGAATGACGGCTCAGTGCCAGAAGTTCAGGGCCAAGCAGCAGCGTCATGCCAATCACCGCCACCCCCAGGCTCAGACTGCCATACAGTCCGCTCACAGCAGCAGGTTCAGTTGTCCCATAGGGAGATGTGCGTGGTTGGCTCTGCGAGCTGTTCAAGGCGAAATGCCAGCCATGGTCAGCGCTCCAGACCAGCAGCAGATCCAGCAGAAAGAACAGCACACCCACAGCCTCATGGGCGGCGCCTTGATCCAGCTCCAGTCTCCAGTAGTGCAAACCTCCGATCACCAGGCAGATGCGCAGCACATTCGATGCCACCGAGATCAGTCCCGCTGTCACCAGCAGCACCATCGCATGAATCCATGACCGGTTGTTGAAACTGCTGATGATCAAAGCCACGCACATGGCCACCATCAGGGTGTTCGTGCCGCTGCACGCATCATCCACAAAAAAACGTTTCTCTGGCGTCGCGACGATCGTGCCCTGCACCACATGCAGCACCTGCATCGCATCCAGCCATCCCTGGCTGAGCCGCGCCGCCAGTCCGGCAAGCACCTGATGCACCTGCTGGTCCAGCATCATCGGCGGCGGGATGAAAAATAAAGAAAGCGCAGGCAGCGACCATGCGGGCGCTTCATGCACTGCGGGTTTTCCCTTGGCCACTGCCAGCGCTGCGGAGCTCACCACAAACGCCAGTCCCGCCATGAAAGGGGAGACCAGAACGAACGCGACGAGCGCCAGCAGCAGGTGGCATGTGACCAGCCATTGAAAGGCCGTGGGATTTTGCGGAAACAAGACGGCCCGGAACATGCCGTCTCGTTTCGCCAGCCAGATCCACGCCAGCAGAGGCAGCGGGAAAAAATGACTGGCAGGATGTCGAATCCAGATCTCTTGAAGGGCAAACACAAGGCAGACAACCGATGCGGCTGGCACCAACCACAACGCACTGCTTTTTGCTGGGTTCCGGGAGTTCAAGAGAGCGGAGTGTTAAAAGTTGTTAAATCAGGCCACAGCAGCAGGCGTGTTTTTCGCGCGGCGCTTGAAGGCAAAGCCCGCCATTCCCAGAATCCCGCCAAATCCCAGCAGGATGGAAGGAGGCTCAGGCACCGGTGCGATCGGGGCCGCAGTGTAGGTATACGTGACCTGCAGATTCCCCGTGGTGCTGCCCGTGATGCTCGTCAGCCATGAGGTGGTGCTGCCTGAGCCCGAGGCCGTCGGCGTGGCGCCGAAGGTGTTGGCCAGATAAAGTGGCACCGTTCCGGTTCCTTGAAACGCAGAGAAGTTCGCGTCTGCCGAAGTATAGCTGTCCGATTGAGTGAAACCGCTGAAGGTAATGTTGTTGACGGTGTAGGACTCGCCGCTCGTCAGAGTCACCGTGCCACCGGCGGGTGTCACTGATTTGGATTTGGCCACTTCAGCGATCAGGTCACCAGAGGTGCCGATCGAGGGCACAAAACCGTCCACAGTGTTGGTGAAGCTGATTCGGCTCACCGTGACCGTTCCAGCGTTCATGTTCGTGATCTCAGCCGTGGAGATGCTGGAGTTCACCGTCCAGTCCAGCGTGACGCCTGTCAGCGTCCCCAGAGCCGTGTTGAACTGGTTGAAGTAAAATTGGCTGCCGCCAGTGACGGTGCCAAAATCGACGGTTTGTGAGATGACATCAGCCCTGCAGGTGAGAGCCGTTGAGAAGGTAAGTATGAGTAGAGCAGAGATTATTTTCATAACGGCCATACAATCGACAAGAAGAAGAAAGAAACAAATCACTATTGGTAAGTGTAGCCTTATAGGTCGTTTACTGTGGAAACAGAGGATTTCTGCTCCGAGTAAGCACGCTTTCAAAAGGTGCTAAAAACAACGGTTTTGCCCAGAGAAACGCGCCTTTTGCGCACATCATTTTCCTGCCGAAACCGCATCAGTTTTTTCCCGTGCTCACGTGGCCTCTAACACCGCCAGTTCAAGTTTCGCCCCTTGGCTTTATTGCAAAAATATGCAGTAGCTTGGAAGTTTTAAACTTAACGAATAGAAGCCAAACCTTTAGCGGCATGGACAACTTGGGATGTTTTTTTGAATCTTCGATAAATCAGCTGCTTCGCCCTCTCGTGGAGCAGCCCATGCACTCAGATAACGCAGGCCTCAGAGAGCGTGTCGGCCCTCGTAACTTGGGTGAAGAAAGCAGCACGCCGCCTTCACATGTCGGATGATGTTCCATGAGTCACACTGTCAGCCAGATGCAGCCGGTGGTGCCGGCTGAAGTGCCGTCTATGGCATGAATAGGAAACAATCTCTGCAGCATTCCATCCGTTGAGGTGAAAATCACCACTTCCCTGGAGCCCCGCTCAAAGGACAAAACGCAAGTTGGTCCTGCCACGCTCGACATGGGATTGCGGATCGTGTCAGCCTGCTGCGTGTAGCGTTTTGCGAAACTGAGACCGGAATGCCAGCGTGGAGACGCTCAGCGGCGGCTTGAGGACAATCCACCCCACCTTGCGCTGGGCACTCTCATCTCCAGCGCAGGTGGCGCCTTCTTTTCTCAGCCAGCCCCCGTCGACCTGTCCTTTGCAACTCGACGCAGGAAAGCCAAAAGGGAAGCCCATGATCCTCTGTCAAGAAACAGCCTGCCAAACGCAGATGAGTTTTGCGAACCGCTATAAATCCCAACACAGGTCTAAACCGCGCACCAAAACTCCATCGCAATCCTGATGAGCCGTCATGGGTTGGCTGTCCGCTTGTTCAGATCCAGATTCTCACAGCTTCCAGAATGTTCGACACCCCCAGTTTGCCCAGGGCATTGCGTTTGTGGCTTGAGATCGTTTTCATGCTCAGCCCCAGACGGCTGGCCACCTGGCTGGGTCGCAATCCTGAAACCAGCAGGTCGAGAACCTCTTCCTCTCGGAGGGAGAGGGCATACTGCGAGGCCTCATCCTCCTCATGCAAGCCACCGGCGGGAGTGATGGATCTGGCCATTACAGAGGCCAGCTCACTCGACATGTAAGGCACGCCTTCCAGCGCGGCTTGCAGCGCACGCTTCAATTCTTCCACGGACTCATTGCAGCCCAGACACACGTTGGCACCTGCCTGCATTGCTGTTCTCGTCGTCACCGGCGCAGGCGGTCCGCAAATAAGCATCAGATGCTTTCCTCCCGTCAGCGCGATCACGGATTTCAATGCCTCCAGCCCATGCTCCATGTCTCGCGGGTGGAATTCCATCATCAGCAGGCTCACCAGACCGTGGTGTGTGGCCTGCCTGACTTCTTCCACATTGGAAGCCTCGGTCGTTTTACACTCAGGCAAAATTTTCTTCAGCAATAATTTCCAGCTCGAACGCGTGAACTCGCTCGGATGAAAAAGTACACAGTTGGGCATGTTCATGAGGGTAAAGACTCTTCATCTGCCATCATGCCCATGGCTGACTCCATGGGGGCAGATTCAGGTGAAAGTGGCTGGATGGCTTTCGGGTTGGTTGGTCTCATGTTCAGTTGGAATGCTTGAAAGTTTCATGCCTGCCATGGGTGAAATATTCGTGACGCAGGGAGGCATGGGATAAGCAAGGGAAGGCAGGAATGTGCGGGGACTGAAGCAGGTTCGCATGCATGCGTTGTTCACGGTTGTCGGCCTGCCTCAGACCATTCGAAAAGCAATCACATACTATGACTTCCATGTTTCTTGGTCATTAAAGCCCACTCTTGTAATCGCCTAAGCGGAGGCTTAATAAACTGGGGGCCAAAGAATCACGTCAGGCTCCCCTATAAATATTTATGAGAGTAGTGAATTTCTAGCCAGTCGAGCATTTCGACTTTTCGCGAAGGAGTTCTAAACTCCCATTAAACCATCCCTCATCCAGAAGGTGTTTCTGTTTAAACATTGGCTTAAAAGGAGTCTTGGTTCAGCTAAATAAATAAAACTTAATTTAGCGGCATTATAAGATGTTTCATATAAATATATCTACCATAGCAATCAGACTGATTGCTTTATTTTCAAATCACGGTGCTCATCAGCATCAACTCCTCTCAAAATACAATGACTCCTGCTACTAAAAAAATCATGCTTGTTGATGACCACGCCATGTTCGCAGAGACGCTGGGTCAATATCTTCGGCTGATGTTTAAAGATTTTGAAATTGTGGTGGTTACAAGCGCGGAAAAAGCACGCGAACAGTCATCAAGACATAACTTTGATGTCGTTCTTATTGATCTGGAGATGGCCGACTGCTCTGGCCTGACACTGCTGGCGGATTTTGCCGCCGTCATGCCTTCTCCTGCCTGCATCGTGGTCAGCATGCACATTCAAGCCCTCTGGATTGAACGTGCCTTGAAGGCCGGGGCATGTGGCTACGTTGCCAAGGATTCACCCCCGGGTGAGATCGTCACCGCCATCAATTACGCTCTCCGTGGAAAAAAATACCTCTCACGCAGTGTCGCGCAGTCCTTTGCTGAAAATGCCGTGAGACTTCCGGCAGGCGGCAAAGAACTGCACAAAGTGCTGAGCAGCCGTGAATTCGAAATTTTTCTCCAGCTTGCCCACGGCAAAAGTCTCAAAGCCATTTCCCTGGATCTCAGCCTTTCCGCCAAGACCGTCTCAGTTCATAAGCACAATATCTGGAAGAAGACAGGCATTGATTCGGGGGCAAAAATCGCCCGCTACTGCGTTGAGCACGGTCTGCTCGCCGGCGGCAACCAGGCCTTCCAGGCCGCTTAAACTAACTAAGACAGTCCGCCGCATCTTTTATGCGGAGTAAAGTGGCAGCGTTGCTCTCAATGATAGCTTGAGAGTAACCTCTTGGTTTAAACGCACGAGCCTGGCCGCAAGGTCACAAGCAGCACTCTGCTTGAAGGACTGCACAAGAGTGGTGGGAAGTCCCTTGTCCGTCATTCATATCCCGGCATTGCGGCTTGAAGCACCGATAAGCCGCAAATGGAAATCCCCAGCACGGGTTCGTGCCGCGGCGCCCAGGGTGCACGTGCACCCAAGTCCACAGCAGGTTGATCATTTCACATAGTTATAATAAATCAGTAAGTGCAGCAAACACCTCGACATTGCTGCAGCAAAAGTGGAAGCTCATTCCAAGTGAAGAGTATGAATGGGTTGTGCGCCTAGCTACTCACTAGAAGTATTTCAAACAAGGCCAGGAGCCTTTTAAATCATCGCGCCTTGATGGGAAGCAGATGGACCTTGCCCCACTCATCGCGGCCTGAAGGGCCGCAGGACTCAGCCCAGGGCGCAGCGGAGCAAGCTCTGGGTCATGCATGACGCCTCCTGCTCACCCAAGGTCTCGCCCCCCTGAAGGGGGGCGGGTGATCGCGCGCTAGTCCCAGCCTTGTCGCAGGCGTCGCATCGTTGCCTCCCCAAGCTCGACCATCACATTCTCCCTCGGGCATCAATGCACAGGCACAAAAAACCGTGTGCTCATTTGGAAATGCGCACACGGCTTGTGTGTTTCATCGTCGTTCTTAAATCATGACAGTCTGTTCACATCGAATGGACACCTCTCTCAGCCCATTTTGTGCGGGGGGGTAAACCCACGTGACACAGGGCGCAGTGGCGCGGACTCCTCATTCTCACCCGCCTTGTAGTACGACCGGTGGTAATAATAATCATAGCTCCGCGTGCGCTGGGCGAGGCGGTTCAAAATCAGCCCGGTCAATGGTATGCCCGTCTGCTGCAGTTTGCGGATCGCCTCCTGAATGATGTCGGATGGAGTGCGGTTGCACCGGACCACCAGGAAAGTGCTGTCGGCCAGGCCGCCGAGTTCCAGCGTGTCGTTCACCGGGATCAATGGGGCGGTGTCGATCACGATGCGGTCAAAACCCGCCGCAAAAGCCATGTCCTTGAGCCGCTCAACGCCGCAGGTCGAAAGCAGTTCGGCAGGATTGGCCACACGTTTGCCCGCCGGCATGATGGCAAGATGGGCAATGCCACCGCTGAGGCAAACCTCCGCAAAGGAAGCCTCCTCAAGCAGCAGGTCAATCACACCCTTGCGACTGCTTGGAATACCGAAAACCTGGGCCAGCTGGGAGCGCCGCAGATCCATGTCGATCAGCAGCGTGCGGTAGCCCTGGCTGGCCAGACTGACGGCCAGATGCGTGGACACAAAGGTCTTGCCCTCATCGGGAATGGCGCTGACCACCATGTGGCAGGTCTGCGGGCTTTTAGCCATTCGCGCAATGATGGCACGAAACTCGCGGAAGCTTTCAGCGACAGCTTTGTGGGCTATCAGTGCAGGCGTCAGCCCCTGGGAGTAATCATGCTCTTTGGAACGCTGGTCTTTGGTGTCAGGATGATGCGGAAGATTGGCGATCATCCCAAGAACCGGCACGCGCAGTTTCTGGCGCGCATCTTCCACAGAGCGGATGGAGCGGTCTTGCATGACAATCAGACCGATGATGGCCAGGCCAAGCATGAAACCGCCGGCCGTGGAACTGCCCACCACTTTTTTGGCATTCGGTGAGACGGGTTCCCCGGGCACCATGGCCAGTTGATGCACCCAGATGGGAGGCGTTTCCATTCCCTTGGAAACATCCACCTGCTTGATGCGTGTCAGGACCGATTCATAGACCGCCTGGTCAGACTCCATCTCACGTTTCAGCACATTGTACTGCACGGCCAGCTGCTCCAGGTCGAGTGCTTCGGACTCCTGCTTTTTGAGCTGCTCCTGCAGCCGGCGTTCCAGTTCCTTGGCATGTTCACAGCTTGATTCCAGCATGTGCACCGCATCGGCAAGGATGGTGGTGAGCTGCTGCTCCTGATTGTTGATGACCGCCTGCACCGACTCGTACTTGGGATGTTTGGGTTTGTAACGCTCAGCCAGCAGGGCCAGCGCTGATTTTTGATTGCTGAGCTGCGTGAGAATTCCCGACACCTTGGGATGGCTGGCGATGGTTGGCAGGCTGAGCAGTTCATCGCGGGGAAGCTTCTCCTCCTTGCAGGCCTTGAGCTGGGTTTCAAGCGTCAGACGTTCTTTGGACTGATGGTTCAGCTCAGAACCCAGTTCCTTCAATTTCGTAAGCACGAGGTCTTTGCGCTCGTCCAGCGAGATGGCCTGGTTGGAGCGCTTGTAGTCATGCATCGCTATCTCTGACTTGGTCAGCTTGTCCTGCAGGCGCTGCCCTTCGGCCACCAAGGCCTGCACGGCTCCCTGCATGGTCTTGCTTTTTTGACTTTCCAGCTCGGCCACCAGGCTCAGCACCGCCTGGTTCGACAAAGACGCCACCTGTTCCGGATCGGCCCCGCTCACAGTGAAGTCGATCAACCGTGTGTCTTTGCGCAGGCTGATCCGGACCATGGAACTCACGGTGGAGATCGCATTTTCCCGGGCTTCTTTGGAATTGTTGGGGTGCCCGCCTGAAAACCCGGCGAGCCGGGTCAGATTCAGTTCGGTAACCACACGTCCGATCACCTCACGGCTTTTCGCGGCCTGGATAAGCGTGTTGACGGATTTTTCGTCCCCGAGCCCGGGCGTGCTCACGCCGTTCAGACCCAGCAGGGAATTCTGCTCGGAACCAAACTGTGCCACGCTGACGGCTTCATACACCGGCTTTTGGCGCTTGAAGTAGGCATAGCCCAGGATCAGTCCAAACAGGGCCAGCGTGATGGGAATCCAGCTGTGACGGCGTACTCCGTCCACCAGCTGCGCCGGATTCATGAATGACTGTGGTGCTTCAGCGTCTGGTCCCAGACGTTGCGGCATCACAAGAGGTGATTGGTGCAGGGATAGGGGGGCTGTTTGCATAATTTAAAAGAAGCTTTCAGGCACGGTGATGACGTCGTCCTCACGGACATAAAACATCATGGTTTGATTTCCGGACGCCATGCTCTGGACGTCCACTTTGAAAATTCTCTCCTGGCCTTCCACCACGCGCTTCACGAGCACCTTCTTGAGATTGGCGATGCGTGTCGGACCGCCGGCCAGCCCCAGCACCTGAAGGATGGTCAGGTTTTTTTCCGCCTGCAGCTCATGCGAGCCTGGCCGCTGCACCTGGCCCAGAATGGTGATGCGCTGCACGGAAAACTGGGAAATGAACAGGTTCACCTCCGGATGCACCAGATAGTCCTTCCGGTATTCCGCCTCGATCAGCCTCGCGGCCGCCGTCTGGCTCAGCCCCAGGATCTTCACGGCACCGATCAACGGACATTGAATCGTCCCATCATTCCGCACCCTGCCGCCTGCGGTCAGCTCAGGCTCATCGAACACGGAAACCTGAACCATGTCGCCTTCGCGAATCTGGTAGTCGGGTGGTACGATGCTCTTTTGTGAGGATTGAGTGGATGGGGCGCTGGATGGAAAGGCGCCCTGTTGTTGTGCGTTCAGTGCCGGGCTTGCGGCAGCACAGCACAGCGCCAGGCAGAGGCCACGCAGGCAGCCGTTGCCAAGAATGAATGAGAGATGCTTGTGTGTGATCATAAAAGTTGAGGTGTTTGCGCTTACCAGGAGCCCGTGATGCCGGCCCCCACGAGATCACGCGCAAATGGCTGTGATCCGACGCCGGTGGAGTCGTTCGTGGTGTGCTGATAGAAAACCTCCAGCGACAGATGACGCTGCAGCGCGTACTTGATCCAGGGCCGTGCAAATCGGACATTGTCTTTACGTGTGCTCGACACTCCGGCGACATAGGAATGATAGGCGGAGAAATCGTAGCCGAAGTCAGCGCCGATGGTGACTTTGCTGCCCAGCTGCTGCTGGATGCCCATCTGCATACCTTCAGACTGAAAGTACTGCCCGCCCAGAGAAGGGGAGTTTTGCGCCCGTGCATACAGGTTGGCATACAGGGTCGTTTTGGGGCTTGCCGCATACTTGAACCCCAGCGTTCCCAGCGGCAGCGTGGCATCACCCGCAGATGTCGTGTGGAGTACATGCACCCCGCCGGAACCCGTGAGCGAAAGCTTTTTGGAGGCCTCATACTCCAGGCGGCCGAGGTAATCCTGACCGCTCTGGTTGCCCGTCCTGTCCACCTCTTGAAGCATTTCATTGAACTGCAGTCCCAGCCGGAACCGGGGTGAAAAAGAGTAGTCTGCAAACACGCCGAACCGGTAGGTGGTGGATGAGATCAGTGCATCATAGTGCGTCCGCTGAAGCTGTCCGTTGAGACCCACGCGCACCTTTTCCGAAACTTCATACATGACCTGCAATTGCGGGGAGAACTGCACGCGCGATGCCTGTCCGCCCACGTCCAGATCACCGCCGGTCACTTGATGAAAGAGTCCCGAAAGCTTGATCGAAGTTTTCTTCATCCGGTAGGACAGTGACAGCCGCAGGAAATGGTTCAGCGAGTCTTGCTGGCTGTACTTGTCGTAGAAATTGAATTGCGCATTGTAGTCCGCCAGCACTTGCAGCTTGGCCTGCTCATCTCCATAGGAGTATTGAAAGCCCGGGCTGACACTGTACATCGTGTCGCTCTCAACATTCGTGTTTCGCAGAAACACATTCGAATCGTAGCGCCACGTGCCGGAGGTGAACACCCGCAGCTTCCAGTTCTTCAGAAGCTTCATCTGGTAGTTCATGAACTCATCCAGAAAGACATCTTCGGAGTCATTCTCATCGAGCGTGTCGAGCACCTTTTCGGACGCTGGTGAAGCGAGCGACGCCTGGGTGCCGGCGGCTGCATCACGCAGTGTCTCCTGGCCTTCAGCGTTCACGGCGTGCAGCATCATGCTGCACACAAGCAGTGCGGCCGAAAGGCGAAGGGATGTTGTTTTTTTGATTTTCATCGGCTGAGTTAGGGGGTGTCGGCTGAAACGACCGGAAGGGGTTTCTGCGGGGTGGACAGATCGGGGTTCGATGAAGGGTTGTTCGGAAGCGTGCCGGGTGTGTTTGTGGGGGTTCCGCCAATCGTTGTCGTCGTGCCGCTGGAGGAGGGGGTGACCAGCTGCTGTTTGGATTGGGTCAGAAGATCGCCTGAAGGTGTGCCACCGGTGAGGCTGGTGACCTTGCCCGTCTGTGTATCCACCAGATCAGCCTCGATTTTACCACCACGGTTGAACAGCCAGATCACCGAACCCTGCGGCACCTTGACCTGTCCGGCCACATCGCCACCGCTGGCCGATGCTCCTTTGCCAATGCTGACCTGGCTCAGGCCCTCGCCCACGGCCACCACCGTTCTGCCTTCATCGTGCTGCACGGTCCAGGTCGCTGCGGTGATCTGCTGGGTCGTTTTGTCCGTTGGCTGTGTGCCGTCGTTCGGTTCCGGCGGCCCGCCCATCTTGTTGACGATCACACCTTCATCCGTGACCACCGTCACTTTGATCGCTGGCTGGGTTTCTTTGGCTGTTCCTTCCGGGCCTTGCGGAACTTGGTCCATGTGAAACAAGGCTTTCCCCTCAAGGATGGTGCACATCACACTGCCGCCGCCATCGGAATTGGTGTCCGCTCCGTCAAACCGCACTTTCGTGTCGGGATAAATTACCACATGCAGCGTTGCCAGTGGCTTCAGCGAAGCCCCGGATTCAGCACCACTGGTGATGACTGCTCCAGATCGGACACTGTCACCCTTATGTACCTGCTTTTCACCCAGGCCGCCGATGGACACCATCACCACTCCTTTAACCGCCGCAAACCGCGCCGACACATGGGTGCCTTGCTGCGCCAGGAGCGATCCCGCAGTAAGAAATACCAGCAGCCAGCACAAAGAAAGAGGATGACGCTGCATTATCAGGTGGGTGCCCGGCTCAGCTTTGTCATTTGCCATGAAAACACGATTGTTTAGAATCATCATGAACTATAAAGCACAGGAATCTCCATAGAGACGCTTGCGTGGCTTAAATCTGGTTAAGGCTATGCTTATTGACAGCCCCTTCTTCTGAGAAGGCCCGGACCAAATAAATCCAAAGTAATAGACTGAGCCTCTAGGAATTAGAGCATGGCTCCGCCATCATTTGCTCTCTATTTACCAGTTCTGGCAGCGCCGCCACCAGGGGCGAGTCCCTCTCCGTTCCTTTTAGAATGACAGCAATTGCTGCATTCTCTATTCCGGGGACTCCTTGTCGATTCTATCCCTCGATGGCATGGCTCCGCCATCAGTCATGCCATGCGCAGCAAACGTCAGCCGCCTGCCCGCAGAGCGCATCTCCTTCGTTCCGCTCAGGCCGGCAGCAGTTGCTGCTGTCTCCTCACCACCTGGGGCACTTCGTCGAACATCTCTTCCTGCGGCATGCTTTGCCGCCAGTCCCTATGTCCTTCAGCCTCGGAATCCACCGCTGTGGACGCCGCCGCAAACCGTTCCCACTCGCCTTCGACGAACTGTTGGAATCGATCACGAAAAATCTTTGTGCTAAAACGCTCCGCATTGCTCCTGCAGGTGACTGCGTTCCACTCACGTGTTTCAAATTCAGCAATGGCACCCTGCAACGATTCAACGCTCTGCTCTCCGAAAAACAGTCCGGTTTTATTCTCCACGACCGTCTCCAGCGCACCGCCGCGTCCATAAGCAATGACGGGCGTACCGCAAGCCTGTGCCTCCAGCAGAATGATGCCAAAATCTTCCTCGCCGCCGAACACAAATCCACGCGCCTGCTCCAGATGCTGCTTCAGCACCGCCTGCGGTTGCCATCCCAGCGCCTTCACATTCGGTCCCGCAAGACGCCGGAGCTTCGGCAGTTCCGGCCCGTCGCCGATCACCACAAGTTCGCGCTCAGGCATCCCGTTGAAAGCCTCAATGATCAGATCCATCCGCTTGTAGGGCACCAGGCGCGATGCCGTCACATAGTAATTTTTCTTCTCATGGCAGGTGTCAAACCGCTCAATGTTGACCGGCGGATAAACCACCGTCGCATCTCTGCGGTAAACCTTTTCAATGCGGCGCGCGATGAAGCGTGAATTCGCCATGAAAGCATCCACACCCGCAGCCGTGCGGCTGTCCCACATGCGGATGAAATGCAGCATGCTGCGCACGAACCACGTCAGCGGCCCGCGATCCATCTTTGATTCCTTCAGATACTGGTTCTGCAAATCCCACGCATAACGAATCGGCGAGTGGCAGTAGCACAGATGCAGCTGCCGCGGTCCCGTGATGATGCCCTTGGCAAACGCATAGCTGCTCGTGATCACCATGTCATACCCGCTGAAGTCAAACTGCTCGATCGCCAGCGGCATCAGCGGGAAGCAATGACGATAGTACTTTTTGCCGCCGGGCATCTTTTGCACAAACGATGTTTTGACCGGCTTGCCGTTCAGAAATTTCCGGCTCTCATCGTCCAGGGCGTCGATCAGACTGAAGACATCAGCCTCCGGGTACACCTTGAGCATCTGCTCCAGAACTCGTTCGGCTCCTCCATAAACAGGAAGCCAGTCGTGGACGATGGCGATACGACGCTTGGATGGGGAGCTGTTCATGACGGTGTTTGTTGGGGTAGGGGAGTTTGGGGCAGTGTTCATGCCGCCTGTTGAATGGGGTGGTTTGCAGCCGTCTCGGATTCCTCACGGAACTCACGGCTCGCTGTCTTCTGAATCACAGATTCGATTTTTTCCTGCACTGCTCCCAGTGCGTAAGTGTCCTGCGCTGTCTGCTGCGCCTGCCGGGCGATGTCGTGCGCAAATTTGGAATCGTTAAGCAGGCGCTTCAAGGCATCTGCAAGTTCGCTCGCACTACCAGGATCCACCAGCAGTCCGGTCTGCTCATGCTGCACAATTTCCGCCGCACCACCGGCGCGCGCTGCGATCACCGGCTTGCCCGCCAGCATGCCTTCCACAATCACACGGCCAAAAGGCTCCGCATGTACCGAGGCATGCACCACCACATCAGCCAGGTCAAAATACGGCATCGTCTCCTTTTGAAATCCAGCGAAGTGAATTCTGCCAGCCAGCTCCGGCGCATCCGCCAGCGCATACAGCTGCAGCGCGTACTGGCGGTCCTCATCCGTGAAGAGCGCATCTCCCAGCAGCACCGCATGCGCCGCAGGCACCGCTTTCAGAGCCTCTAGCAGCACATGCTGTCCCTTCCAGTGCGCCAGCCGTCCTGCCATTAACACCGTCCATGCGCCACTCGGAATGCCAAGACTCTCACGCAAGCCTTCCACCTTGGCTTTATCCGATCGTTCTGCCAGAATGCGGAACCCGTTCGGAATGACCACGCACAGCTCTGCGCGTCCCCCACACGCAATGAAGGCCGCCTTCGTCGCTTCAGAATTCGCGATCACACTTTGCGCACAGAAGTTCGCGCAATGCACCAGCGCTTGCTGGTTCAGCACGCTGAAGTGGCCGTCCGCAATGATGTCATGCAGATGAAAAATCAGCGGGCGTCCTGCCAGTCGCGCCGCAGGCCCGCCGATGATCAAAGCCTTCGCGGTGTTAGCATACACCACATCAAAGGACCGCGCCGCTTTCACAAGCTGCAGCATC
Source organism: Prosthecobacter sp. (assembly GCF_049294395.1). GTDB lineage: Bacteria > Verrucomicrobiota > Verrucomicrobiia > Verrucomicrobiales > Verrucomicrobiaceae > Prosthecobacter. The sequence goes on along the minus strand of NZ_JBAQCR010000031.1, from coordinate 18,492 downwards.
AGTTCCAGAATGCCCGGGATGGAGCGCAGCACACGTTTCAATCCCGCCTGCTTGTCCACCGTCGATGCCTCATCCCCCAGTTCGATCACGCTCGTTTTCACGCTCACGTTTTCCAGGGCCGTGCGAAACTCCCCGTCTTGAAACAAGATCACCTCGCTGTCCGCCGCGCGTGCAGCGGCGATGTCCAGCAGCATCAGCTCAGCACCTCCCAGGCGTCCCGTTTGATCAAGAAACAGCACCTGCGGCTCCTTGCTCTCAGTCTTTTTCCGGATGCTCAGCAGCTGCAGCACCATGCCGAAAAAGATGCCTCCCACACAGCCGAAAAAACCCGCCCACACATCCGCCATGTCCATCGCCCGGCCCGGGATCGAAGGTTGAATCACCTCCAGCAGAATGTTCAGCAGCGTGATGAATCCTGTCATCAGCCACACGCTTCTGAAAGCTTTCTTCAGCGTGCCAAACGCCAGCCACACCGTCATGCCCAGAATGCCGAAGGCACCCAGATTCAGCCAGAAATCCATGAGGTCGATGTACTCAGACCACCTGAAAGGCAGAAACGTGAAGCGCCGGTTTCCCAGCGTCGGTTTCAGCGCCAGCCACAGTCCAGCGGCAAGCATGAGCAGCAGTGCAATGCGTGCGTTTCGTTTCATGATGTTTGGGGGCGCCATCCTGCTTCGCGGTACACTTCACACACCTGTTTGGCGATCCTGTCCCAGGTGAAGCTCTTCATCACATGCTCACGGCAGGCCTCGCGTGTTGGCAGGCGCAGCGTCCCGTCCAGCCATCGGCCCAGTCCATCGGCGATGTGTTCGGTGCTCGTTCCTTTCAAGACCAGGTCTTCACCCAGCCCTTCCACCGTGTCAGGCAGTCCACCCACCGGAGTCACCAGCACCGGTGTGCCGCATGCGAGCGATTCCAGCGAGATCAATCCAAAGCCTTCCAGGGCGGAGCTCGGCACGATCGAAAGATCCGCCGCCGCATACACCGTCGGCAGCGTGGCTTCCGGGATGAAGCCGAGAAACTCCACGCGCTTGGACAAGCCTGCACGCAGCACCTGCTGCTCCAGTTCTTCACGCAGCGGACCCTGGCCGCCGATCATGAGCTTCACATCAGGATGCTGCTGAGTCACCTGTCCAAAGGCTTCAATCAATGTCTCCAGTCCCATGCGGCGCGCCAGCCTGCGCACGCAGACAATGATTTTCTGCTTCTGCGGCCAGACCAGGCGTTGCCGCGCTTCCACCACATCCAGCGGTTGAAAGGCATTTGTCTCCACACCTCCTGGAATGATGTGCACTCGGTCAGCCGGCACTCCATAACCCTGGCAGAGCTGATCACGAAACGCTTTGGAGAGCACGATGAATCGATCCGCACGGTGATACACCGCACGCTCCAGCATGCGTTTGCACATCACCGTATGCATCTTGCCGCCTTCACGCTGGGATTCGCTGGCCCATGGACCATGAAAATGCACCACATGTCCGTCCCAGCGTCGGCCCAGCAGGGCAGGCAGCGCATAGAGCGCAAAGTGAGACGCCAGCAGCCTGCCACGCCGTGGCACCACCGCTTCACGCACCGCCTTCCAGCGCTGCATCAGCGGTTTGTTCGCCGGCCCCAGGCAGGCCGCCTTTTCGGAATCACCAAAGCCATACGCCGTCACGCGCACACCCTGGCGCACCAGCGCGTTGTTCAGCCCGCTGAAGTAGCGGTCCACACCGCCTGCGGAGGCCTTCAAATTCATGCCAAGTTGTGCAATCATGATGCTTGGGCGACGTCGCCGATTTTGCGTGCCGGATTGCCGGCCCAGATTTCAAAGGGAGGAATGGTCTTTGTCAGCACCGAGCCCGCGCCGAGCACCGACTTTTGGCCGATCGTCAGAGGCGTGTTCGGCCGCGCCACCACGATGCTGTGCGCACCGATCGTCACATCATCCTCCAGCGTGATGAAGTGCGGAGAGCCGATCCACGTTTCCGCCGCCAGTGTCACATGATGGTAGATGCGGCACCGTTTGCCGATCCGCACCTGCGGGTGCATCACAATGCCCATCGCATAATGCTCCAAAATCACGCCGTCACCCACCTCCGCCTCAGCGGGCAGCAGGCACTTGTGCAGCGTGAAGTTCACCGTCTTCACGATGCGCGCAGGAAGTTTCCAGCCGCGGCGCAGCAGGCCGCGGCTCCACTTCCAGAGCAGTTCAGGACTGTGCAAACGCATGGCTTGAGTTAAACGACGGTTGTTTTTCCACCTGCCCGGCCTGCGGGTTCTTCGCTGCGGCGGTGAATGCTTCGATCATCTTCTGCGCCACCGCAGGGATTGAAATGTCACGCTCCACCCAGTGGCGGCCATTTTCCGCCAGCTGGCGGCGCAGCTTCGGTCCGCTGATCAGCTGCCGCAGCAGCACCGCCATCGCCGCCGGATCACGCTGCGTGAAAATCAGTCCGCCTTCACTCTGGCGAATGAGATGCGGGATCTCGCCGGAGTCAGAGCCGATCACCGCCGCGCCGCAGGCCATCGCCTCGGGGATCACTCGTCCAAATTGCTCTTCCCAGTTCGGCTGGGTTTCGGACGGCAGCACCAGCATGTCCATGGAGGCCAGCCAGCGGGGCGTTTCATCATGCGGCACATAGCCCGCGAAGTAGATGCGGTCACGCACGCCTTCATCCGTCAGCAATTTTTCAAACTCCGCCTGAAACTCACCCGTGCCCACCAGCACCATGCGCCAGTCCAGATCACGCACACGGCCCAGCGCCGCAGCAAGAGTGCGCAGGCCCTTCGGCTCGATCAGTCGGCCCACATAGCCGATCACCGGCACGTTGGTTTGCGGAAAGCGTTCCGGCGGCGTGGCTTTCAGCCGCGGATGGTAGCGCTCAGGATCCAGCGGCAGAGCGCACACGGTCTGCCTGCCACGGTAGCCCTTTGCCTGCAGCACCTCCGCCACACGGTCAGTGATAGGCAGTGCGAAGCTCGATGAGTCGTACACCATCTTCTCCAGCCATGAGAACGGCACCGGATACTTCTTGTTGATGTTCTGGCATGAGTAGAAGCCAAACGGCACCCGGATCGATCGGTTGTTCGCGTGGCAGACCTGCGCCGTGGCCAGCGCATACGGCTCGTGGTTCATGTAGATCACGTCCGGCTTCAGCTCGCGCAGAAAGCGCTGCCACCGCATGCGATACACGTGGAAAATGATGCTGCCGTTTTTCCACACGGCGCAGCGGATCACGGCGTCTTCCAGCCCCTTGCAGGGCTCCTGCCGCAGCGCGTTGCCAAATTCGTCGTGCCAGTTGTCCGGCACCACGAGGGTGATCTTCCAGCCCGTCTCACGTTGGACACGGGCATACACTTCCTGGTTCAGGGCCGTGGCGGAGGAATGACTGACGATGAGAATATGCATGGCTTTGAAATCAGTTGGAGCTGTTGAGGTGGGCGAGGTAGGCGTCTTCCGTCATCTGCGCGATGCGGTCCCACGTGTAGTTCATCTCCACACGCTCACGTGCGTTCGCGCCCATGATCTTGAGGTGGTGTGGATGTTCACAGAGCCGCCGCAGCACCGTGGCCACCTGCGCGGCATCATGCTCGATGAAGTCCCCGTTTTCACCGGGGGAGATGAAGTCTTCCGTGCCATTGATGCGCGTTGCCACCACCGGCAGGCCGCACGCGGCCGCTTCGATGGTCGCCAGGCTGAAGGCTTCATACCAGCTTGGAAACAGGAAGAAGTCCGCTGAGCCCAGGGCCTCAGGCATGTCTTTGCGGAAACCGCCAAAGACGATGTGATCGGCAGCGCCCGAATCACGTGCCATCTGGGTGAATCTCGCACGGTCAGGGTCATCACCCGCCACAAACAACGTCAGCGGCACATCCTTGAGATGCCCCATCGCCTGGATGGCAAAGTCCAGTCCCTTGCGCGCCCACTCGCCACCCGCAAAGATCGCCATGATGCGGTCCTCAGGCACGTTGTGCTTCGTACGCCATGCGCTGCGTGCCTCGGCGCTCAGCGGTTTGAAGCGCACAGTGTCCGCCGCATTGGGGACGATGCGCACCTGCGCCGGACCAATGTTGTAATGCTTCTTCAGCTCGGCAGCCACGCCACGTGACACTGGCAGGAACATCGGCGCCTTGTGCCCCTCACTGTGTTGATACAGCCGCTTTTCCGCCGCGCACGTCGCGTTCAGATACATCCAGCGCGTGAGCCGGCGTGCTGGCGATACTTTCTCGGAGCGCCCCAGCCGGTCGAGGATCAGCTTCTTTGCAGGCTGGATGTTTTGAATCGTCACCACATTGCCACGCTGCGTGTTGCAGCCGATCGTGTGGACGATTTCAAACTGTCCCGGACGTACCCGCCGGTTCACTTCAAAGTAATAGCTGCCGAAGTCGATCACCTCCGCCCAGTTCACTCCAGGCACGCGATGCCACGCGATGTTGGACAGGTCCAGATCTTCCGCTTTTCGCGCATAGAGATGCACCTCATGTTTTTTGGCAAGTCGTTCAGCGACTTCATTGACCGCGCGCGCGCTGCCATCACGGCGGTTGCAGTTGATCATGGCGTAGGCGATTTTCATATGATTCGGAAGTGAGGGTTTGAAGAGTGAAAATCTTGTCCGGCAGCCGTGGCACGCTCGGCAGTGGGTGGGAGACCGGGAGCAGGTGTTTCCCAAGCCTGCATGGGATCTTGGAACTCGGGCTGGTAGGTCTCCGGCATCCAGTACTGCGGAGTGGAGAAGGGGAGTGTCATGTTGTTCAGCGAGAGCCCCAGGAAGACCCAGAAAAGGGAAAATCCGCCAAACACATTTCCCACCGCGAGGAAGACGAGACAGCCCACCAGCACCACTCGTCCGGTGTTGAGGAAAGGGTCATGCCCTCCCAGCCGGATGCGGCGGCTCAGCTCGCTCCAGATCTGCGCCATGGCGGCAAAGAAGGCCAGTCCGCCGATCCAGCCAAACTGACTGAAGACCTCGATGTAGCCGCTGTCGCAAAAGCCTTCCTTTTCCCCACCAGCGCCGCCGATGCGCCCCGCGCCAAAGCCGGAGCTGCCCAGACCCAGGCCCAGCGGATGCTGCACCACCCAGGGCAGGCCGGTGGTGAGGATGCTCATGCGGCCTTTGAAGGAGCCGTCGTTCTGCATGTCCTTCATCGTGTCATAGCGCTTGGTGATGCGCTCGGATCCCGGCATGTATTGCAGGCCCACGGTGGCACCCACACCCAGCAGCACGGCCAGGACAATGACGCGGCCGATGCCCTTGCCTTTGGAAAGTGCAGGCTGGAGCATGGCCACCAAACCCACGATGATGAACATGCTGCGCGTGAGCGTCAGCACCACCACGGACAGCAGCAGCAGCACGGTGGCCCAGCTGCCAATGATGCGCCAGCGGGCGTTCAGGATCATCGGTATCGCCGCCCAGGCCAGGAAGCTCGCGCACGGTCCGCGCTCATGCATGGTGGAGAAGACAGACATCTCCGTGGGCCTCAGCTGGCCCAGATAGCCGACGAACTTCACCTCGGTGACCCAGAAGGCGTCCCACACGGGAATCGTGTAGTATTGATACCAGCCGTACACCGCCACGATGAGTGCGGCATATCCGCAGGATCTCATCCAGCGGTCCGCCGTTTGGGAGGTGATCGGTGCCGTTGCCGCGTAGAGAAAGGCGCCAAAGCCGGCCATCCATTCTCCCAGTGAGTAGAAGGCCCCGACGCCCGCGTTCACAAAGCCGATCACGAGTCCGTGGCCCAGCGCCACCATGATGAGGGTGGCCACATTCCGGCTGCTCGCTGTGAGCTGGCCAAAGCGTGCCATCGCAGGCACCAGCAGAATCGCGCTGACAACCAGCGGCGTGAGGCTGATGCTCGATAGCGGATTGAACGCGCCATTGATGTAGTAGTCCACCAGACGGCGGATGCCGCGGTTCAGTGAAAACACAAAGAACACATAGTCCAGCAGGTAGGTGGAGCGCTGCGCAGCCAGCACCACGGCTGGCAGCACGATGAGAAGCGCAATGAAGTATTCCATGCTATTGCAGCAGAGGTTCTGCGGCCGGGCACTCAGGCTCACTGGCGGGTTTCGCAGGTGTGGATGCCGTCACAGGATTGCGTCCGGTCCAGGCCATCACGGGGCCAAACCATGACGCGGGCAGATATTCAAATCGCTCAATGCCGCGGGTGCCGAACTCCTTGGCAGGGTTGCCTCCCACCAGGCTGAAGGGCCGCACATCCTTCACCACCACCGCCCCGGCTGCCACCACCGCTCCGCGGCCGATGGTCACACCTTTCAGCACCATGGCATCCGTGGCCACCCACGCGTAGTCCTCCACCACGATCGGCGCAAAGACGTGATCATAGGTGGGGGAGTTGATGTCATGGGAGCCGGTGATCAGCCGCACTCCGTCATTGATCACCACGCAGTTGCCGATCTTGATCTCCGCATGGGCCTGCATGCGGGTGATGCCGATGCTGCAGCCCTTGCCGATGCTCAGGTTCGAAGCCTCGCCATGCAGCGTCAGGTTGGAGATCACCGTGGAAGGTGCGATGCGCGCACCCTTCAGGGTCCAGCGCAGCGACTGCCAGCTGTAGCCCAGCAGGCTCGGCAGCGTCCACACACGCTTCAGCCAGGTCTTCACCCATGTAGGGCTGAGGAACCGGGGCTTGAGCCGGTTTTGAAAAAGATAGGCGAGCATAGGGATGTAGGAAAACCGAAGTCTGGTCAGACACCCTGCACACGCCCCATCAAGGGGCTGGCGTGGCTGCCTGCTCAGACATTAACCTCTCCGTTGTCTGAGTGCGGCTAAGGCATGCCTTAAAGGCGCCTAGGCGTCCGGTAAGGGTGGCCGCAAATCGCTGGCGCGGTTTCGAGCTCGGACGCAGCACAAAATCCACTCCGCGGGCCAGTCCAGGGCACACATGGCTGCCGATCAGCGCCTGCCACAAAGGGATCGTCCAGCGCACCAGACCGGTGCCATGCTTCAGCGCCACAAACGTTTCGTTGTAGGCGATGTCACTCGTGCCTTCGAAATTGAAAATGCCACGATGCACCGTGTCGCCATCATGTCGTGGAGCCACGTTGTGGATGATCTGCACGGTGGGATCAAAGATCATCTTCAGGTTTTGGGCTTTCGCCTGCAGGCCCAGTGCCAGCTCCCAGTTCACCTGCGCGCCCTTGCCACGCAGGCCGCTCTCAAAGCCGCAGCCGCGCAGGAAGTCACCCTTGAAAAGACAGTTCGAGCCGCGCAGCACCTGCACCAGCCTTGCCTTGCCGCCGCCACGGTGGTGTCCGCCCGTCACACGGCCAAACCAGTGCACATTGCCCACGTCCTCTTCCAGCGGTTCGGTCCTGCGCATTTCCGGGTAGTCCATCAGCATGTCGCGGGCGCCTGCCGCCACCACGTCCGGGCGGGACTTCACATGCGCCAGCATCGTGCTGAGCCAGTGCGGAGGGATCTCCACATCATCATCCAGCAGGGCGATCCACGGCGCCTGGCATTCCTTCAGGCTGGAGTTCATCGAGCCCACCACGCCCACACCGCGCGCCTCCACGGCACGCACCGGCAGCACGGCCTCATATTCTTCGATCACCGCACGCGTGACATCATCATCAGCGCGCACGCCTACCACGATCTGGTCTGCCTGCTTCTCCTGCAGTTTCAGTGCCTCCAGGCACCGGCGCAGGTGGTCGGGCCGCTTCAGGGTGGGGATGATGACGTCGATTTTTTCCATGATGGATCAGGCGGGTGAAAGGTTCTTGAAAGGGGAGCGCAGTGCGTTCTCGAGAATCGTGGTGATCTGGCTGGTCACGCGGCCAAGATCGAAATACCGTTCGGCCACCGTGCGGGATTTGACTGGCGCCTCAGGCAGGTGCTGGCCGAGGCGCATCAGCGCGCTGGCAAAAGTTTCCGGTCGGTCGTCTGCCAGGTGGATGTCGCGGTCGCAGAGATAATCGGCGTTGCCGTTCGTGTGGCCGACGATGACGGGCAGTCCGCACGCCTGCGCCTCGGCCACAGAGGAGCCAAAGTTTTCCTCGTCGCTTGGCTGGGCCAGCACATCATGCTGGCGCAGCAGCGCGGGCACCTCCGTGCGGGGCATGGATTTGATCCAGCTCAGGCGGTCGGGGAAAGGGAAGGAATCGATCAGTTTTTCATAACCGGGCACGAAGCCCGTGCCGCCCACGATGGTGGCGCGCACATGCAGCCCTTGGCGGATGGCCAGCTCCTGACCTCGCAGGAAAAGATCCAGCCGCTTGCGTGGGATGATGCGGCCCAGCCACAGCACGCGCAGTTCCGCTTTCGTGGCCGGCGTTTCCTCTGCCGGGCGGAACATGTTCAAATCAATCGGGTAGGGCAGCGTGTCCACGCGCTCTTCCTCGATGCCATAGACTTCAGTCAGCGTTTTCTTCGACTGCTGGCTGCCCACGATGATGTGGTCCGAGTACTTCAATCCTGGCAGGCCGATGGACGACAGGCGGATGCGCGCCAGCATCAGCCATTGCAGCGCCTTGCGCGGACCTGCGAGTTTCTTGATCTCAGCAAAGCGGGACACAATGGACCGCGCATCCGTACCGGGCGGGCCTTGGGCAAAGCTGATCATCGGCAGATTCCTCACACGGCCCGGGGCATAGTCACCGAGCCAGAGGCAGAGGTCATAATGGCGTGTGGCATGCTGCTGGCGCATCTTCTTCAGCAGCAGATGTTCATAGGTGGCGCAGTCCACACGGCAGGCCATGAAGCCCAGAGCCGGCACCTTCTGCACCCTGGCGCGGAAGCGGTCCGGGCCCACATTGTCCGTGCAGACAAAGTGGAAGCGCTCATGCTCGCCCACGCAGGGGCGGGGATCCACAAACGAGGGCTTCGAAAAGAAGTCCACCTCGTGCCCGTCTTCAAGAAGTGAACGAAGCAGCAGAGCATTGGCCGAAGCCACGCTGCCCTCCTGGGCTGAGACATATCCGCTGACGGCGATTTTCATGGAGTTCGAGAGTGATTTGCCCGGTGCGAGTCTTCTTCTAGGTTGTCGTGACTGCGGCACCCGCAATGGCCGCAGGACGCCGCGTCAGTTTGCGCGAGAGTTGGATGAACGGGAGTTCCACAAAGGTGTAGGTCAAATGACTCGCGATCAGCACCACCGGAGCCGCGACGAGACTTGAAACCGCAAACAAGGCCCACTTCGAATGGGCAGCCCATGCGGCGTCCTGCAAACACCAGACACACACCATCATGAGCGGCCAATGGAGCAGGTAGATGCTGTACGACCTGTCACCAATCCAGACCAGCCAGCGGCTGGCGAGAAGACTCCGCAGCGGCCGGATGAGAGCGTCAAAGGCATGACCGGCAGGCAGGGCGGACAACAGGGCGAAGGACCATAAGATGAGCGCTGTGTCCTTGGACCAGACGATGGCCGCCAGCATGAACGCCACGGTTCCTAGCGTGGCGGAGGTCATGTTTTTTTGCATCTGGCACCATGCGGCATGACAAAAGGCACCGATGGCAAAGTAGCCGGTGTAGGCTGGCAGAAAGGCATCATTCCATGCCTTCCAGCGCTCGCCACCAGCCGCCCCCAGCGCCAGCACAAGGATGCCCAGAACCAGGAGCCACGTCCTGCCGCTGCGTGCCATCCATAGACAGAGGGGCGCGATGAGATAGAACTGCCATTCAAGACCGATGCTCCAGGCCGGTGGCAGAATGTTTGCATGCGCGTTCGGGAGCCAAAACTCAGGAATCATCCCATGAACGATCATCAGGGTGGATGTCAGAAACGCAGCGGGGTGATCCATGAAATGGATGATGCGTTCCTGCCGATAGGCGGTTTCCGGCGGGCCATGCTGCCAGACCTGGACTTCAAGCGGTGCCACGAATGAAGCAAGGATGACCGCCACGGCGAGCAGGGGCCACAGGCGGAAAAAGCGGCGGACCATGAATGTCCACCACCCTATGCCGGATTTGTGAAGCAGATGGAAAATCACAAAGCCGCTTAGGATGATGAAAACATGCACGGCCTTTTCACCGCGTCCCAGCAGGGCGGCAACGCCCAGAAAGGGAATGCCGCAAAACATGATGAGATGGTGGAACGCCACATAGACAGCCAGCAGGCCACGAAGTCCATCAAGTTGCGGGAAACGGTCGTTGCTATCGTTGGATTTCATGGCTGCAAGGGTCTGAAGGAAGTTTGATGTGGAGGATATCAGGCGGCGGGCCGGTCAAAGTAGATCCAGCGGAAATTGTCCGACGGTCTCTCAGTGTAGCCTGCTTCTGCCATCATCTTGCGGATGTCGTCGGCAGCCTTTTCCAGCGTTCTTTCCGACGTGTTGTGCATCTCGATCGCGATGGATTTGATGATGCGGCGTTTCAGGCTTTCCCGTGCGCCTGCGATGACCTTCTCATCGAAACCTTCCACATCCACCTTGATGGCGGAGACTTCCTTCAGGCCGTTGGACTCGATCAGCCAGTCCAGCGTGACCACCGGTACACTGCGGCGTTCGCGGAAGCGGTCAAGCCGGCTCGGGCGGGTGCACAGCGAAGAGGCACCGCTGTTGGTGGAGGGCTGGACGACAAAGTTCGCACTGCCCTCGAAATCACCAATGGCGAAGGGAGCCAGTGTGCAGGTGCTGCTGCGGTTAAGCTGCACATTGCGCAGGATCACAGGCCACAGCGCCGCGTTGGGCTCCACGCAGATCACTCGTGCAGCCTTCAGAGTGGTGGCGGCAAACATGGAGAAGTAGCCTTCATTCGCCCCCACATCCAGAAAGGTGCCGGTGGAGTCGAGAGTGGATCTGAGCCACTCTTCCAGCTTCTCTTCATACTTGCCTTGTGCCAGGGCATCCGCCAGCGGGCTGATGGGATCCAGCCAGAGTTTGACGCCGTTGTCTTCGATCTGCGTTTCCACCCGGCGGGTGCGCAGCGCCCATTTCACGCATGCTCCAATTTCTTTGGGGTGGGTGTTAAGGCACCAGTGGCGGAGTCCGGGTCTGACTGATTTTTTGAGTGTGTTCATGTTCGTTTGTTTTGTTTATGAGGGTGATTGACAGAGGGGGGATTGCGCCGCCGGTGTATCAGCGGAAGTGGTGACGTAGCTTGAAAAAAGGTTTCTCCAGGAAGTGATAGGAGAGGATGGCGGCCGCGAAGGTGGGGACCAGCCACATCGGGTAGGTCATCCACCAGGGATCAGTGAGGCCGAACTTTTCAGGCTTCGCGCAGAAGAGGTTTTGCCAGACGTAGATGGAGTAGGAGAGCATGCCGAGCGCGGCCACCGGGCGCCAGTTGAGACAACGGTAGAGGCCCCACGAAGGCAGCATGATGCTTTGCAATGCCAGAGCAACGCAGCCGAAGGACTGAAAGGTCCGGCCCAGACCCGCCCAACTTGCCCAGCCGAGGCTCTTCAGCCCAGCCGGCATCCAGGCACGGTCGGTGATCCAGTGCATGACATACGGCTCCACCAGCATGAGCACGCTGGCTGCGATCACCAGACGTGGCCGTGAGGTGAGAAATGATCGCAGCCCGCGCTCGTCCGCAGCCAGCCAGATGGCCGCCATGCAGCCGATCGCCAGCGAGTCCACATTGTTGAAGAAGGACCACTCATGGAACAGATTTCTCCACAGCGGCGCGTCGGAGTAGGGGAACTGCCACAAGCAGCGGTTGATGAAGGCCACCACGATGGCGGCCACTACTAAAAAAGGCATGATCCGCGTGCGCACTGCCGGAGCCAGCGAAACAAACAGAAACGGCCAGATCAGATAAAACTGCTCCTCCACAGCGAGGGACCAGAAATGGTTGCTGAGGTTGTTTCCACCCGGGTAGAAATCGCGCGTGAAGGTCAGGTTGGCGATCCATGTTGTAAGATCATGGTCACAGATGGTGAAATACTGGATGACACCCGCCACAATCAGGAACGCCACATAAACTGGCAGAATGCGCAGCGCACGCCGGGCGTAAAAGTTGCGCAGGTTCACCTTCTGCGTCTTGCGTTCCTCACCCAGCATCAGCCAGGTGATGAGCAGTCCTGAGACCACGAAGAAAAACCGCACGCCGAGATGACCGTCGAACAGATGATGGAAAGGTTTCGCCAGCCGCTCCGGAAAACCAGTGGTCAGTGCAGTGTGGGCGCCGAGCACGAGAACGATGCTGAGCGCACGCCAGCCGTCCAGTGATGGCAGGCGCGTCAGAATCGCGTCTCTGGCCGCCACCGGCGCCGCATGGCTTCTGATGGCCTTTTCTGCCTGGGGCGGAAAGTCCAGTGGTTCGGCAAGTGTTGTCGGGCTCATGGAGTGTTGCAGAACGGGTGATTTTTATTGTTTGGATTGCCGGATCCGACACACGAAAAGTCAGGTGGCAGGCTTGGTCTTCCAGTAGACATTGTCGTTCGCCGAAGAGCGGAACCGCTGCGTCAGCCGGTACCAGATTCCAATCCAGAGGCTGTCGTAGCGCATCAAGACACGCAGACGCTCCCATTTGCTCTCCGTGTACTGGTGCAGCACGCTCACCAGGCTGCCGTCTGCACGACGGGCCATGCCGGTGAGCAGCGAGAACACAGGCTCACCAGTCACGGAACCTCCCTGCATGCGGCGGAGCCATGTTGCACGTGCGTGAAAAACTCTGCCATCGCGCACATTCAGACGATTGACGCGATGTGCGAAAGCAGGTTCACGCAAAATGATGTTCATCGCCACCTGATCGCCATTAAAGCTAGGGGCCGTGCGGCTGATCTCCCAGATTCTGGTGCACATCTGCTTCAGTGCACCAGCAGTGCCGACGATCACTCCGGAGCAGTACACTTCCTCACCATGCATCGAGGTTTCATAGCTGGGGAAAACTTTCCGCAACGTGCTCAGATTCCATTCCGAATCGCAGTAGCGCCAGCCTTCGGAACTGACGGCGATGTCGAGACCCTCGGCAGGCTTGAGAAGTTCAGACAGTTGCGAAGGATTGCTTTGAAACACCACATCTCGCACATCCGTGGCAATGACCAGCGTCTCAGGAGGCATCTCGGCCAGGATGGTTTCAAAGTCCTTGAAGCGTCCGCGATTGACGGAGATTTCCATTTTTGCGCGCCGAACATCCACGTTTTGACGACGCATGGCGTCAATGACGTGGTCGCTGATGTCTTCGTAGGCCACCAGAACGACACGGCCGTCAAAGCCTGTGCCGCGCAGGGAGCGAATCCATGGCGCGACCACGGGCCATTCGTGATGATTGATGGCTCCAATAACAACAGTGTTAGCAGTGGGCATATTCGATGAGGGTGGAGGGTGAATTCGAAGGGCTTGATTTGGCGGAGGTGGTGTTAAAAGGCGGGAAATGCTTCTTCATGTGCTGCCAGCGGCGGATGGTGCGCAGCTTGAGTGGCTTGCGTGCTTTCCAGAGGAGCGGCAGGTCACGGCACAGGTCAGCCAGTGCCTCCTTGAGCAGCGGCTGCCAGTCTCCATCGGTCCAGTCGTTCGCCTGGCGGAGATAGCGCGCGCCTTGCAGGACGCGTGGTGTAAAGCTGAGCGTGAGCATCCAGATTGGTTCATGCAGCACAGCCTGATACCAGATGTTGCGAGCGTTCAGCTTGGCGCGCTGGCGGCTGTTGCGCGCATTGGGGCTGGGGTTGTGGCAGATGCAGCGCTCTGGAAGATAGAGAACGGCGAAGCCCGCATCCCACTGACGTTTGCAGAATTCGTTCTCCTCGTGCGCCATTTGCAGCAGATCTTGGAAACCGCCGATCTGATGATACACATCTGCGCGAGTCAGTGCAGCGCAGGTCATGAAGCCGCAGGTGAAGCATGGGTGCTCCACCGGCGCCGGCTGCATGTAGGGCCCCAGTTTTCCATCTTCAGTGGACTGCGGGTAGGCGATCGAACCGATGGTCGGTTCGTTTTTCAGGATGTGGAGGCCGTCTTCAATGCCCTTGCGCTCAAGCACGAGGGAATCGTCATCGAGGAACAAGTAAACAGAGCCCGTGGCCTGCGCCGCCAGCATGTTGCGGCCGGTGGTGGGAAAGACCTGCTTGTCTGTGGAAATGATCTGCAGGCGGTTGCGAACTCCGGCAGGCACGGAATCGAAGCAGTTGTCCCTCCAGGGTTGCTTCGGGGCGTTTTTGAGCAGCAGCACCTCGTGCAACTGATCGCCTAGTTTGGAGAGGCTTGCCAGACAACGGGTGACTTCCTCGAGGCGGTCACTGCAGATGATCAGAGCTGAGATTTCATGTGCCATGGTTGTGGGTGGGAATGAGGGTGAAGAAGGATGAACTCATCGGAAGCGATGGCGCAGGTTCAGCAGCGGTCGCTCCAGTCCGTAGTAAGACACCACGGCCACCAGCAGTGCTGGTGCCAGCCAGAGGGGGTAGGTGTTCCACCAGGCGTCGGGAATACCGTAGTTTTCCGGCTTGGTGCAGAAGAGCTGCTGCCAGATGTAGATGGAATAGGAGAGCACGCCGAGTTGCATGACCGGGCGAAGATTCAGAATACGGTAGATCGGAAGCCGTGGCACTACGACGCTTTGCATCATCAGCAGCGCGAAGCCCAGGGACTGCAGGGACCGTCCGGTGACGACATCCACCTTCTGACAAAGATGGTCGAAATCGGGGATGGTCTGCAGGATTTCAAGATGAAGCAGCACCGGAGTGAAGAGCAAAAACAGGCCGCAGCCGGGAACCAGCAGTGGGCGTGTGCTCAGGAATTCGCTGATCAGTTCACGTTGCCGAGCCAGCAGCACGGCAAAAACGCTGCCAATAGCGAGAGTGTCAGCATTGCTAAAGAACGACCACGGACCGATCATTGCCCGCTGCATCCGGTTCATTTTGTCAATGGAGGCTGGATCCCATAAGCTGAAGAGATAGCGGGCGCTCATCGCGAGCACGATTGTTGTTACCACCAGCGAGAGGCATTTTTTCAAGCTCGACTGCGGCTTGGCGTAGATGAAGAGAGCGGGCCACACGAGGTAGAACTGTTCCTCGACCGACAGGGACCAGAGGTGGTTGCTGGTGAAGTGATCGTAGAAAAAGTTGCGCGTGAAAGTGAGGTTGCCGAACCAGGCGCTGGCGCTCTGGTGGAAGGGGGTGAAGGCCTGGAGAGCAGCCAGCACCCCAAGAAAGACCAGATACACAGGAAGGATGCGAAGGGCCCGACGTGCATAAAAATTCTTCAGTCTCACGGTGCCTGTACGGTGCTCCTCGCCGAGCATCAGCCATGTGATGAGAAACCCTGAGATCATGAAGAAAAACCGCACTCCCAGCTGCCCGTCAAACAACTGGGTGAAGAGATGACGATGCTCTTCGGGAAATGCTTTGGTGTGGATGTTATGCTCGCCGAGGACGATCAGAATGCTGAGGGCACGCCAGCCATCTAGCGATGGCAGGCGGGAAGTCAGGGCCGCGCTGGCCGGAGCAGCGGTGATTGCCGCCCCGGCTGGAATGCGAGTTTCCAGAGCGAGCTGACAATCCGCAGTGTCTTGTAGATAGGAGCTCATTATGTGGGAATGGCTTGAGGTGAAAAGTGTGAACGTGCCGTGACTGCTGATTCAAGTCACAGCGAGTCCCGTGGGCGATGCCGCTGCGCCCGGCATGTGTTGCTTTGCATTCTCGCACGCTTTGCGTGAGTTCATCTGCGCATAGACGGCGAGCCATTGGTCGAAGACGTTTGATGGCGCGCAGATTTCCTCGACGAGCTTCCTTGCCGCTTGGGTCATCTGTATTTTCGCCTCGGGGTTTTCGGTGAGATAACGCACGCCCTCGACAAGCTCCGCGTCGGTGCTGCAGACGATGCAATGTTCGCGATGGCGGACCGGGATGCCGTCGATGCCGTGCTGGTTGGTGACCACCGGCACGCCGAGTGCAAAGGCTTCGAGCACCTTCACTTTGATTCCCGAGGCATGTTCAGGCGCATAGACCATGCAGTCGAGTTCGCGGAAGTAGGGAATGATGTCCGGCACGTTTTGAACGATGCGGGCTTCAGGATCGGCGGCCCGGGCATCCTCTCCGAGGATGCGTTCAGCACCACGGCCGACGAGAAAGAGTCTTGCGTCCTTCACCGCCTGCTTGATGCGGGGCCAGAGCTTCAGAAAATGACGTGCGGCGGCACGGGTGGGAGCCCAGGCATAGCTGCCGATCATGCCGATGTTCAATGCCCGCCCTTCCGAGGCTGATGGCGCAGCATACGGGTAGCCGGACAAATCGAGCCCAAATTGAACGGGATGAAGCTGTGCTGCAGGGTTGATCAACGACACTTCATTCGCAAGCGCCGGAGTCACAGCGGCCATGTATTTGAAGGTCTTGAGCATCTGGCGCTCGCGATGGAGATTCCATTTCACCCGCAGTCCATGATGCTTTTCCGAACGCATGTCGGCGTTCAGCAGGTAGTGGAGATTGAGAACGGTGCGGTCGAGGTGTTTGAGGCCGGGCCAGCAGGCGGAATGTGTTTCCAGATGCAGCACGGCTTCGGGATCGCGCATGGATTCGTCAAGGGCCGCCATGAAGGCTGCGTCATAGAGAAAGGCTCCCTGCCAGAAGAGGCTGCGGGTGGTGCGCAGGAAATTTTTTGGCACTGATTTGGCGCAGAAGAGGCGCAGCTTGCAGTTCGGTGCATTGAACATCTCGCGCATCGCGATGGCGTCTTTTTCATCGAAGTACTCGATGAAGGCTTCGACATCCACACCACGGCGGATGGCCTCCGAAAGGAGGAGATGGGAGAGTCGTGCAGCGGCCCCCAGGAAGGGAAGGGGAGGCTCAGGGAAGACGTACTTCAGCTTCATGGTTCAGTTCTGGGAGAGGATTTTCGAGTAGACTCGTGCGGTGTGCCGCGCTGTTTCGTCCCAGCTAAAAGTCGCGGAGCGTGTCACTGCGCGCTTCTTCAACTCGTCACGATAGGACTCGTCGCAGGCGATGCGCTTCATGAGTCCGGACAGCTGCTGCGTGGTGTCGAGCTTGAAGGTCTCACCTCCTGGGCCGAGAACTTCGGGAAGACTGGTGGCATCTGCGGCGATCACCGGGCAGCCCATGGCGAAGGCTTCACAGATCTGCAGGCCGAAGCCTTCGTAGAGGCTGGGGTAAACAAACGCCAGGGCTCCGGCATACAGGCCCGGCAGCCATGCATCGTCGACGCGTCCCAGCAGCAGGCAGCGTGATTCCAGATTCAGCTCCTTGATAAGGGGCTGCAAAGTGGAGCCGTGTGTGGCGATGCCGCCTGCCATCACCAACCGAGTGCTGTCCAGATTCGATTCAGCGAAGGCCTTCAGCATGAAGGGAACATTTTTGCGCTGCTCAAACCCGCCGACATAGAAGAAGTAAGGTGCCTCATTCAACTTGTCCTGAATCTCCTGCGGCAGTGGGGTGAAGGAAGGGCTGAAGAGCGGATCGGCGGCATTGGGAATGACCTGCACCCGGCCACGCCAATGCGGACGCTGCTCCACAATGCGGTCATGGCTGTACTGGCTGACTGTGATCACTTGGTGCGCCACCTTTTCAGTCAGCCAATGGTCCATCTTGTTTGGCAGCACTCTCATCTGCCGCAGATCAGAGAAGCGCATTTTGCGGTCCTGCATTTCGATCGCGTCATGGATGGTCACGACCGTGGGACAGGGGGAGTTGAGCGGCAGTCCGAAGTGATGAGGCGTGTGAAAGAGTTCGATCTTCTCACGCTTCAGCAGCTTGGGCAGGTCGATGGACAGCCAGCGCCAGTAGCGCGGGGTCTGGGTGTGGACGATCCGGACGCCTGGAGACAACCGCGAGGTGATCTCCTGGTTGATGGCGTAGGGCGTGAAAAGTGTGATCTCGTGGCCTTCGCGGTCGAGCGCGTTGATCAGATTAAGGCCATAGCGTGTCCAGCCACGGATTTCGGGGGAACCAAAGAGAGAAGCGTTGAATCCAATGCGCATGATTGAACCGGGGATTGAATATTTCCGACGGAGTGGGTCAGATGCTGGCGCGTCCGCGCCAGCCATTGAAGAGAAGGACGGAGTCCAAAAGCATGTTGCCCAGCGAGCCCGCCCACATGAGGCCGATGGCGCCGCTGACGGTGGAAAGATCCAGCACAAATGCGGCCAGAGCCTGGGAGCCAAACACGGCGATCGGACGCAGCCAGGAGTGACGGACCCAGCCCTTGGCCTGAATCGGAATGGTGGTCACCGTGGCGAAGAACGAGAAAGCCTGAAAGCCGAGATAGAGGACGAGCTCGTTTTCCAGTCCTGCGTATCCAGGGCCGAGAAGGAAGAGGAGCTGATGGCGCAGCAGCCAGCCGCAGGCCACGATGACGACGCCAATGACCACAGAGAGAAGACTGCTGCCTGTCCACATCTTCCACAGGCGCTGCATGTTCTGTTCCGTGGACATGCGGGGGAGCATGATGCCGGAGGCGACCGCCAGTGGGATTTGCAGAATCAATGCGACGCGGCAGATGGCCCCGAGATCAGCGACTTTGTCGATGTTTCCCAACCAGCCCACAATGAACAGGGCCACTTGGGCTTCAAACAGGTGCGTGATGTTGGCGGGCAGACCGATGATGAAGTACTTCTTCAGGCGCTGTGTGGCGGCGGGATCGGCCGGGGGCCC
>NZ_JBAQCR010000030.1:0-8212 GCF_049294395.1 Prosthecobacter sp. | reverse complement strand
GCCGTGTACAGGGCATTGCCCTGCTTGCCCGGGCCATAGAAGCCGGAGCGCTGGCGGAAGGTGATCTTCTGTCCCATCCCGGCGGAGACGTCAGTCTCTACTTCGATGAGTGCGTCAGGACCACCTTCAAATTTCGTGAAGACGTCCTCCGTGGCTTCGTACATGTCAGCGCCCTCTTTCCAGAGCTGCGCTGCGTTGTTGGCGTCCTGAGTCGTCAGGTTAGCGCCGGTATTCGTAACGGTTGTTGGGTAGGCCATGGCCTTGGGTTTGGGGGGAGAGGCAAACCCGGAGCTTCAGGGAGGCACTAAGCACTCGCAGGGCGGGCCTTCAGATAGGCCTGCTTGCGTTCTTGGTACGTTCCAGTCGTCGCCGGTGTCCGCGTTGTTTGGGTGCGGGCATCTCCGCCGGCGATG
The DNA here is from genome assembly GCF_049294395.1 of Prosthecobacter sp. GTDB lineage: Bacteria > Verrucomicrobiota > Verrucomicrobiia > Verrucomicrobiales > Verrucomicrobiaceae > Prosthecobacter. Next base: position 7,799 of record NZ_JBAQCR010000030.1, on the reverse strand, counting down.
AGCGCCGAGGCAGGTGGACGGTGGACTGGAGAGGTAGGGGACGGTTGAGTGACTTGCGGCTGGCTGGCCGGTGCGCCTGAAGGTTTGATGCTCAGTTGCGCCGCTGCATCCACGTAGCAGTAGAAGGCGGAGGACGGATGCGCTGCACGGGGATCTTTGTCCGCCGTCCACTTCGCATAAATCTCACGGGCCTTCACCGCCAAGGGGGAGTTTGCCTCCACCGACTGCGGAAACATCTGCGCCGCTTGGATCAGGTACGGCTCTTCAGCCGCAGCCTGGGCTTGCTCTTGGGCCGCCTGAGGAGTCACGCTCTGGAGAAGCATCTGCTTCTCCTTCTCGCGGAGTTCCTTGATCTTTGGCTTGAGTTCGTTGGCTTGATCGAACTCAAAACCTTCCTGCAAATCATCGCGCTGTTTTTCCAGCGCTTCCAGTTCAGCACTGACAGATTCCAGTGTTGGACCGGTTTCAGCAGGTGCCTCGGCAGTCTGCTGAGTCGCAGGCAGTTTTGGAACGTAGTTTTCAGCGATGAACTCCACCAAACTTTGCGTGTTGCCCAGCTTCTGACTGGTCTGGAAAGCGGCCACAGCTTCCACGTCCACAGGTGTCACCGTGCGGACGCGCATCTTGGGCATCTGGCCATCCTTGATCAGAGGGGCATCCTCGGGATCTTCGGGCGGATTGACGACGGCTGCAGGTGCAGGTGCTTCCACAGTCTGGGCAGCAGGCGGAGTTGCCTCCGGAGCCTTGCCAGACAGGAAAGCCGCCTTGCGGGCAGCATAATCACTCTGTTCGTCCCCTACCTCACCAGTCTGACCGCCCGCCGCTGTTTGCGGAGATGCGATTTCTTGAATGGTTTGAGTAGTGGCGTTGTCCACCGCTGGCGCGGCAGCCGTCACAAGGTTGTTCTCCGTCTGGGCAGGAACCTCAGGCGTCGAATCGTTTAGCTGGGCAGGAACCTCAGGCATAGGCTGACCACCGGCTCGACATCTTCCAGAATTGCAAGAGGGTTTTGTCGCGTCACTCTAAATCCGGTGCGCTCCACCCATGCCCATGCTGCTCTGCTGTCCTTCTTCTTGCAGCATCCGCCTCACATCGGGCGGCAGCAGCTGGCTCAGCTGCTCCACCACATACACCGTCCCTTTGCTGCGCAGGAAGTAGGCAAAGGCCGTGCCCATCACAAAGTCATCGTGGTGCTTGTCCAGCGCCTCCGCTTTCCCCGTGTTCGGGTTGATGGCGAAGTGCTCCATCTCATCGAGGATGTGCAGAAATGGGATGTCCAACCCCTCGCCCTCGATGTTCGTCTTGCGCACCGCTGCTCGCACCTCACCCAAGATGCTGCTGCGCATGCCCTGCCCTGCCCCGTCGTCCGAAGTCCAGATGCCCAGCTTTCCGGTCGGCACCTGGTCCTCTTTGTCAGTGGCGGGCCGCTCCCGCTCAAAGATGCGCACCCCCAGCTTTTTCAGGCACATGATCAGCCCGCAGTCATTGTTGGCCTCCGGCACCACCATCGCATTGCCGTAAAACTTCGAGATTTTCGCGATCTCCTCGGCCAGCACGTCGATGTCGATGCGGCAGTTGGCACGCAGCGTGGCCACGATCTTGGGCTTCACCCACGTCCCTGTCTCGGCACAGGCATAGCCGTCACGAATGACGGGCACCGCATGGCAGTCAGGATCCCCTTTGGAATTCGCCAGCCCCCGGCTGTTGTCCGCGCCGATGGTGTACCTTCGCCCCACCTGCGGCCTCTCGCGCAGCAGCCACCATGGCCGGTCCTCCTCCGTCGCAGGCATCCAGGTCACGGCTGTGCGTTTGTCATCCCACTCAAACACACCCATCTGGATCTCAGACTGCTCCTCTTCCGCCTGTCGGCGCATCTTCTGCAGGTTGGTCTTGTTGAAGTAACAGGCTTGCGCAGCAAAGAAGCCGGACTCCTCAGTCGTCGGCTCTTCACGGTCACGCTCCTCGGGGTCATAATCGCAGGCCTTCAGGCGCATGCGGAAATATTTGATGTGCCCCGGCGTGAGCTTGTAGCGGGTCAGCAGGTTTCGTTCTGTCGCCCGCTCCACCTCATTGAGGCAGTCAGACCCCGAATTGATTCGAGACGCCTCTTCAGGCGTGCATGGCAGCACCGAGTCCTCAAACACATACCACGGCATGAAAACTTTGATGAAGTCTCCCGGCTCATAGTCTCCGTTCTTGAGCTGCTCGAAGGTCTTGGCCCTCTGCCACTGCTCGTAAAACACACCACTGGCGCCGCGCACCGTCGTTTCGCCGATCACCAGCGTGTTAGGCTCCAGCGGCACCGCACCCATCAAGGAGGAGAACACCTTCCCGGCATCCCGGACGGCACCGTCATCTTCCGCCCAGCGGGCGATCTCAGTCATCACCAGCGCTCCGAGCGTGGCAGACCGGCCAGACTCCACGTTCTTCGCCGTGGCCCAATGACCCTGCCCGCCGTTGCCATAGCTGGCGCTCTTCGCCAGCACCTCAGACTGAAACCCCCAGGCATAGTTGTCGTGGTCGTTGTACGTCTTGAGGATGTCCCACAGGTTCCGGCAGTTGCTCAGTTCGTTGCCGCACAAGTAGGCCTTGTGGCCAAAGCGCTTCACAAACCAGTCCATGATGCCCATGCTTCCCGTGCTCGATCCCTTCTGACGTGGCTTGTAGATCAGGATGCGCACCGGCAGCTTGTGCCGCAGCATGTAATCCACGATCTCCGCCAGCTTGAACTGCAGCGGGTTGGGTTTGAGCAGCTTCAACTCCTTCTTCTTAGTGACGATCTTGCCGTAGTTCTCCAGCCACACCATCGGGTTGGCCTCCACCAGCAGGCGGTGGAGGTCATTAATCCCCTCGGCAGTGGGGGCAAACTCGCGCACCTCGTAGTCGCAGTCTGCCGGATTCATGGCTTTGCCGCTCCTTCCGTCGTCGCCCCTGCCGTCGGGCTCACAGCTTTTTTGATGGCCTTCTCATCGGCTTCTTCAATCAGCCCGCGCAGCACCATCCTCGCACTGTCGCTGCCAAAGATCATCGTCTTGAGTTCATCCCAACTCACCGTCTTCTTTTCTGGCGGCGGGGGCAGCTTCTCACCTGCGCGCCCCTGCGCGTGCTCGATCATGAACCTGACCCCTTCTTTCCGGGCGGTCCAGTTCGGCTTGGTGGCGATCACCTTCCCACCGATCACCACATCATCCACCGCCTGCATCATCTTCTCAATCTCATGGACAATGCGCTGATTCGGAAAGGCGTACTTCATCGCCGCATCGAAGTCCAGCGACGCCGGCACCTCCGTCAGCTTCACTTTTTCGGGTTCATCTTCCTCGCACACACCCACACGCGCGCGCGCATGTGAGGATTTGACAGTCTTTGCTTTGGGTTTGGGCACCGGGATCCATCCCAGTTCGTCCTTGCCTTCAGCCAGCTTTTTCAGCAAACGCAGCGCCTCACCACGCCCCCCCGGCACCGCCACATACTTGCGGCTTGGAAAGTGAACCAGCCACCAGTCACACACCGCCAGATCCTTCTCGCGGGGCGGCTGCACCAGACTGGGAAGGGTGTGCTTTTTGAGGTTGTAAAGCCTCACCTCGCCATCGCCAAGACTCCCCGCGAGCTTCCGCAGGCTTTCACAGCCTGATTCGACACCACCCTTCTTTTTTGCCGCCTTCTTGGGCTGCGGAGACTTGGCCATGGCCGGATATAGCTCGACATTTTGAGCAAAATCAACTCCTGCCCCAAACCCACCCTTGAATTGTGAATGAATGTCGAGCCGGTAATCGGCTATGTCACAAACCCAGGCGATGACACTGGCAGCAAGTCTGCCACCTGCAACAGGCCCTTCAGGGGACGAGCCGCAGGTCATCATCCCGAGCGCTTTGACGCTCACCCGTGAGCAGGAAGACCGCCTCATGCGCCATGCCAAGCAGCGGTTTGATGATCTCAGCAAGGAACTCGGCCGCGCTGATTACGAGGCGGCGAACTACCTGCAAACACCCATGGCGGCCCTGCGCACCAGTTATGCCAGCCACCTCGGCAAGCGCCATCTGTCCCATCTCATTTTCTCACAGCAGATGGAATGGCGTGAGTATGTCCTTGGCGGCCTTTACAAGGAGTCCAACGTCCATCTGCCCATCACCACACGTGCGGTCAGCCAGCAGATTGCCCGTGCCAACAAAAGTTTCTTTGGCACGTCGCCCTTCTTTTCCGTCTCAGGACTCAGTCTGGATGACGAAGCATTCGCCCGGGATGTCAACAGCTACGCCCGCCTCCAGCTAGACACCATCGGCGGCATTTCCGCCAATCTGCAGGCCGCCGTGGAGCTGGCCTTTGTGCAGGGGGAAACCGCCGTTAAAACCAAACGGGTCAAACTCACCAGCTACTTCGAAAGTCATCGCGTCATTGCGCTCGATCAGGAGAAGCAGCCCATCATCGCCCTCGATGGTGACTACATCTACAAGACCGACCTCTTCGTCGATGAAGAGGTTCCTGTCCTCGATGCCAACGGCCTGCAGGTGCCAGGTGAGGATGGCGCACCCCAGATGCAGGGAACCGGCAGAATGGTCCTGAAGCGCGATCTCCAGACGCCCCAGCCCGACTACATGGACTTCCAGAACGTGAAGGTCCATCTCTCACAGCAATTGGCAGACCGTGTCGAAGCCCGCCCCATCTATTTCCTCGACTTTCTCTGTCCGCTGAATGCCGCCAATGTCCAGGACGCCGACTGCATCATCCATCTCTACGACTCGCAGGTCATCCAGATGGCAGACCAGTATCTGCGGGACACTTGGGGTGACACCGCCCCGGAAGATCAGCTCCAGCGCATCGCCGATCTCGTCCACCGCATGCTCCCTGGCACCGGCGAAGACAAAACCTCCTTGGCCGATCGCCCGCGAGCAGATCAGGGAGAACTGGCCAGCCAGGGCATCGGCAAAGACCGCAACGAGCCCCTTGTCGGCCTCGCCGAACAATGGATGTGGTTTGACCCTTTCGGTGATGGTGTCATGCGCTCCATCATGCTCCTCATGGATCAGAGCGGACGCCTGCCGGTCCATTACGACTACACCGCCAACCTCACTGAGGACGGCCTGCGCCCCGTGGATGTCGTCCGCATCAATCCTGTCGTCGGTCGCTGGCATGGCCGTGGCAATGTGGAGCGCAACTACGCTTTGCAGAATCAGGCAGACCTGCTGCTCAACCGCGCCTTGTTTGCCGAGTCCCGCTCCGCCCGCGTGGACTTTTGGAAGCCCGCCAACACCATCGAGGGAGACGCAAACCCCAACCTCAAGCTCAATTGGGGCGGCACTTATCGTCTCAAGGAAAACAAGACCTTGGCCGACACCCTGCAAAGCGTCACCCTGCCTAACACCAAGCTCGCCAATTTGAAGGAACTGCTCGAACTCATCCTGCAAATGTCGCAGGCCATGAGCGCGGTGCAGAATGTCAATGACGGCGCCATGGCAGGGCTGGACACCCAGAAACTCGCCACCGGCATCAAGAACTTGGAACGCTCCGGGGAGGAGATGTTCGGCCAGTGGATCAGCCACATGGCTCCCGATCTCGAAAAGATCCTCCGCCGCGCCCTCAAGTGCCTGCTCTCCAACTTCGCCAAGGTCGGAGAGGCGGGCAAGCTCATGCGCTTCTTCGACCGCCAGAACCAGCGCATGGTGGAAATCGATCCCTATCGCATGCGGGATCTCGATCTCGACATCGTTCTGGACCTCACCACCTACAAGTCTCAGGCCCAGCTCCAGCAGGCGCAGATCGCCTTCACGATGATGAGGGAATACCTCACCATCATCGCGGCCCCTCCTGAAGAGGCAGAAAAGCGGCTGGGTACCATCGTGGAGCAGACTCTCCGCTCTCTTGAGTTCAAAAACGCCAAGGAGCTCACCGCGCCCATCCAGCGCCCTTTGTTAGCTCCCGCCCAAACAGCAGGCCAGCCCAGCGCCGGCGCTTTGCAGCCAGACGCACAGCCACAGCCAGCCATCTAAATGAGCACTCCCACCCCAGCCCCCACTCCTGAACAAATCCTTGCCTTGGAACAGGCGGCCAGCATTGCCCGTCATCGCCGTTACGGCGTGGAGTTGGCCGCCTGTCCCGCATGGATGGAGTATGTGCTTCCCAAGGTCCGGGCTGAACTCTCCCGCCTCAGCAGCATCATCTTCGATCCCTCCAACCGGGATGCCGTGCACATTGAAGAAAGCCGCCAGCGGTGGTTTGCCCTCACCGGACTGCTCACCGACCTGAAACAGCCGGTCATCGAGGCATGGGCCACACGTGCGAGCGAAAACGATGAACTCGTCGGCATAGTCCCTCCCCAGGTGATCGCAGCATTTGACTGCAAGGTCAGCATGGCCTCTGCACCTCCACCCCAGCGGGCAATAGAGATGCCGCCCGCTCCCGACTTCGATCCCTTCTCTTCCTCCGCAAATCAGGAATCCTGAACTCATCACGACCATGGCCACTCCATCCCATTTGAATTGGAATCAGCGCGGCAAGGCTGCCTCTCCACGCGGCTTTGCCTCGGCAGAGGACTATGCCTCCCATCATGCCGCATTGAATTCCGGCCCCACCGGCATGCACAAGAAGAACACCATCCAGAGCGGCCCGCACAAAGGCAAGACGCCCGATCAGGTCTACGCTGAATATCTGGACGCTGGCGTGGCTCTCGGCATTCCTCGCCGCAGCGTCGATGGCTCGACCAATGGCCGCCTCCTTTTGGGGCAGGCTCCCGGTCAGTCTCCAGCGCCTGGCAGCAGCCCGGTTGCTCCTGTCAGCCCTCGGGCGGCATCACCCGTGGCACAGACCATAGGAACAGGTGGCCAACTTGTCCCAGGCAGAAGCGCCGGTTCCATGGTCTGGAAACCCAACACCAGTACCCAGCCCGCAACTACGGAATCCACGGCCCAGCCAGCGAAAACCCCTACCACACCAGCACCAGCGTCCTCCACGCCTGCAGCTGCACCCATATCCAAAGCCCCAAGCCCCCGTGCTAAATCCTTCGATGGCATGTCCTCCACCCAGTTTGGAGCAAAATACGCAGCACGGGAGGGACGGGGCAATGCCTTCACCGGATACCGACAAGTCAGCCCGACGGCTCCTCCCCAGTCATCTCCAGCGGGCACTCCCAAAGCCGCTGCCTCATCTCTCGTAATGCCGTCCGCTCACCCGGCAATGGCTGGGACTTTCATGGCAGAGGATACCCTATCAAACGTTTCTCCTTCTTATTCCGCCGCCCATTCTGTGCCCGGCGCCCCATGGGTCAAAACATCACCCAATAATCCGGTAGCAAATGGATCTGCCATGGCGGCTCTTTCACTGAAATCCGTTTCACCTTCATATGCCACTGCCCACACCCCCAAAGCAGCCGCTCCTGTCACCCCGGCTGGACCTGCCATGGGCCCAGCAGAAAAAGCCCTTGCGGACTTCAACGCTGCCAACCCCAACGTGAAGACCCAGGCTGAAATCGATCAGATGCAGCAGACCTTCAAAGATAACCGCGACAAGCTCACGGCCATTCAGGCCCAGAAAGGCTACGCTGCCCAGCGCGCAAAAAACGGCCCCCAGGAAATCCTCTCCGATCCAACACCGCAGACGCAGGATCAAAAAGACGCCAACGCCGCAGTCGGCTACACCATCACGAGCACCATCCCCGGCTCAAAAGTCGGTCCGAACTTCATGGGCGGCAAACCCTACAAATCCCCCTTGATCGCGGACATGTCCGCTCCGCCCGCAGCACCCAAACCCGCTGGCACACCTCTTCCTCAGGTCAAGCCTCTCAATCCGGTTGTCTCCATCCCCAGTAC
>NZ_JBAQCR010000029.1:0-15345 GCF_049294395.1 Prosthecobacter sp. | reverse complement strand
AGAGGTGGCAGAGGTGGCAGAGGTGGCAGAGGTGGCAGAGGTGGCAGAGGTGGCAGAGGTGGCAGAGGTGGCAGAGGTGGCAGAGGTGGCAGAGGTGGCAGAGGTGGCAGAGGTGGCAGAGGTGTTGGGGGGCGGAGAGCCCCGATCCTTGGTGGATGGAAAGTAGAGCTGAGAAATTTTTGCTTGCAGGTGTAACAGATGTGCTGTTACAGTGGTCACACTTCGCGTATGCTGCCTTTTTCGATCCAGCTTCAGGATGGGAGTCCGGTCTCTGACCAGATTCTTGGGGCTGTGCGCAAGGCGCTGTTAACGGGGCAGATGAGGGCGGGGGATGCGTTTCCGAGTGTACGGACGCTGAGCCAGGAACTGCGGATCAGCCCGACGACGGCGCACAAGGTGGTGCTGCTGCTGAAGGATGCGGGATGGCTCAATTCTAGGCCGGGCATTGGCATGGTGGTGACGGTGCCGGATCAGCCGGACCTCGCGGAACGGCTGGCGCAGATCACGCCGGAATGTCGGGCGCTGCTCAAGGAGGCGGCGGAACTCAATCTCACGCTCAACCAAGTCATTCAGCATCTCAAAAGTCTATGATCACGATCACCGATTTGCATAAACGCTTCCGCAAGACTGAAGCCGTGGCTGGTTTAAGCCTGGAGGTTCCGGAGGGGCAGGTGACGGCTTTCTTGGGGCCGAATGGCGCGGGGAAGAGCACGACGATCAAGTGTCTGCTGAATTTGCACCGGCCGGACAGCGGAAGGATTGAGGTGCTGGGCGGGGATTCTCGGAAGCTGGGGCCGGCGCAGTTCACGCAGATCGGGTATGTGTCTGAAAACATGGAGCTGCCGCTGTGGATGACGGTGAAGCAGTTCTTCAACTATTGCCGGCCGCTGTATCCGAACTGGGATGCGGCTTTTGAGAAGCAGCTCATGGTGCAGTTTGATCTGCCGACGGGGACGAAGCTGAAGGATCTGTCGCGTGGGATGCGGATGAAGGCGGCGTTGCTGAGCAGCCTGGCATACCGGCCGAAGCTGGTGGTGCTGGACGAGCCGTTCAGCGGGCTGGATCCGCTGGTGCGTGATGAGTTTATTCGCGGGCTGCTGGAACTGACGGAGCAGGAGGGGTGGACGGTGTTTGTGTCGTCGCATGACATCGAGGAGGTGCAGCGGCTGGCGGATCGGGTGGCGATCATCAACCGTGGGAAGCTGGCGCTGGATGAGACGAGCGACAGTTTGCAGGCGAGGTTTCGTGCGATCGAGGTGGTGCTGCCGGACGAGGCGAAAGCGCCGGTGAATCTGCCGAACGACTGGCTGCATGCGGAGCAGGCGGGGCGGATGCTGAGATTTACGGCGAGCCGGTTTGCGAGTGATGAGGCATTTGCGGCATCACTGCGGGAGGCGATGCCGGCGGCGGCGCATCATGAGGTGAGGCCGATGAGCCTGCGGGAAATTTTTGTGGCGCTGGCGAGGGCTTACCGACTGGAAGGGAAATGAGATATGCTTTCAAACCAACCAGTTCTCAACATGCAGGCCGGGGACCTTCACGAAATCAATGAGGTTTCGCGTGAGGATCGTGGCACCGTATTCGAGCGCGATGGAAGCGATGCGCATGTCGAGAGTGCCGATATTGAGCTTGGAGGATTTCAAGCCGTCAAAGATGTCAGCGGAATCTGCGCTCCAAGGAAGACAGGTCCATCGTTGCAGGTCAGCCAAGCTGTCCTGGAACTGCGCATAAGAACGCACGCCGCGATCCAACTGCCGATGAGGCTGAATCTCAGCGAGCCAGCCTTTGAGTACCTCTTGAGGAGTGATGATCGCAAGAAAGAAGTCATCGACATGGGACAAGTCCATTCGATCTCTCAATCGAAGCCCCGCAGCACTTTTCCGAACGAATTCAGAATAGTGATTGGTGTCGAGGAGGAACATTACGGACTTAAGAATCGTCGCGGTTCACTTGTTCGCGCCACTCCGCACCGAGGCGAACAGCCTCGTCGAAATGCTCGCTGCCTTCCATGCTGCCAAACGATTGTTTCCATGCGGTTCGTGGGGCCACTCGAACGCCAAGCTTTTTCAGCTTCTCGACCATGGCAGCGTACCTCTCGTCTTGGGACAAGGTGGGAAGGGCTGAATTTTCGAGAGCCTTCATGGGGGCATTTTAACAGCCAAGCCAGCACTTGCCAACCGGCATTTGGTCAGCGGGGCTGCGTCTCAAGAGACAGGGCTCGGCATTCGGATTTTAATTCATCTGGCCTATGACACTTCATCACTTCCGCAAAGAGTTTTATTATCTGCGGCTGCGCTGGCTGGCGTTTCTGGTGCTGCTGGCGCTGGATCTGGCGGTTAATCTGGAATGGCTGCTGCCGCTGAAGGCGGGAGAGGATGTGCCGGTGTGGCTGAGCTATTTGCCGACTGTACTGATGGTGGCTGGGATGACCTTGATGGGATCATGCCCTGAGGACAAGCCGGGGAGTGATCGCAGCTTTATCAGCACGCGGCCTCTGCCCATGCGTGCGTATTGGCAGGCGCGGATCATGCTGTGGCTGCTGCTGCTGGTGGTGCCGGTGGTTTTGCAAAACGCGCTCTATCTTTTGCTCTCGCACCGTCCAGCGGCGGAGATTGTGACAGGCACGTGGGGAAAGGCGGTGGAGACACTCAAGCTCACGGCGTGGGTGGTGCCGATGACGGCGCTGTGGCGGCGGGGGGAGTTTTGGGCTGCGCTGGGATGCCTTGCCACCGGGACGTATGTCGCGAATCGAATGGTGGAATTTGCTGCGCTGAACTGGGCGAATGTTTCGATGGATGGAAGTCAGAACCGGTGGGGCATGAATGTGGCGGCGATGGTATTTACCGCGGGCATCCTGAGGATGGCGTGGCGGCAACAGAATGGGTGCGTGAGGACCTTTCGGCGGCGGATTCTCATGATGCTGAGCCTCGGCATGCTATGCCTGACGACGGGCCGACTATGGCCATGGAATGAACAAGACCCTTCGCAAGATCAAGCGCGGGCGAGTGAACTGGCCCCTGAGCTGAAGGTGGACATCGACCTGAGCCTGCTTGAGTTCACCGGATTTGAGGAGGAGCGGCAGAGAACGATCTTTGTGCCGATACGGACGCAGAGCCAGGATCCCCGTGTGTCGGTGCAACTGAGACCGCAGTCCAGTGTGGTTGCCCAAGGGGAGAAAATGACGCGTTCCGAGCCGCCCTTTTTCTGGCGCAGCCGGAAAAACAACTTTCAGCTGCCCTATCAGACCCTGATGGCGATGGACAGTGTGCTGCGCGACTTGTTTCCGGCAGGCACTCTCTTCGCGACGAGCAGTGATCGCTCGCAATGGGGGATATACAGCAACTTTCAGAGCTACTTGGGCGAGTTTAAGCCGCCGTATCCAGATCCGCAGAAACCGCTGCGCCTCACGACAGACTATGAGATCGACTGGTATGAGCGTGAGATCGCGCTGGATCTGCCGCTGCAAGCAGGAGCGCATGGGGAGTCTGACGGGAATGCGATGCGGATTCTGCAGGTGAATCAAAATCAAAATGAAAATGGTGCGACGAGTCTCGGAAGCTTGAGTGTGGATCTGCATGTAAGCGCGCATGATCCTCAAAGAGGGGGATTTGGTGACACTGCGGTGATGCTGTATTCTCCGCAACGACATCTGGTCTGGGTGGAGCCGGCATTTCAAAAGCAGCAGCCGACCCGCGCTGGAGACAAAGGGTGGAGCCGGGAGGCGAAACGTCTCGGCTGGCGTGGCGTTTTGAACTATGCAGATGGGGAGGATGCGCACGTGGATATCGCCGAGTGCAGGATCCTTCTGCTGCGCAGCCGGTTTCTTGGCACCACGAAGTGGACATGGAAATCGCCGGACATAAGGCTGGCTGATCATCCGCCAAGAAACGACACGCACCGTTTGTATGACCAGCATATTTATGTGGGGCGCGAGGTGAAAGCTTTTCAAGAACGGCTCGCTACTTTGAAACCGCCGACGGCGGAGAGTTCAGAAGCCGAGGCGCGGCGCTATCTTTATGATCTGCTCGCGACCGTGGCCGCGACGGGTGTGGCGTACAAGAAGGCTGCGCTCAAAGAAGTGGGGGATGCCTTCCGGCCGCTGCTGCAGAATCATCTGGCGCTCATGCTGGAACTGCCGCCTGAACTGTGGCCTGGCTGGAACAACTACCCGCCGAAAAGTCTGCTGGATGAGTACCTCACTGAGGAACAGAGGGACACGATCATTGATCAAGTGATGACGAACACGGTGCTGACGGATACGATCATCCGCAAAGGCTGGAGTGAGCCCGCACGGCGCCTGCAACCGCGCCTGCTTTCTCTGCCAAGGCTGCCGCATGGGATCGACGACCTGCTGTTGAAATGGGGGGATGAAGCCTCGCTGGAAAAGCTGATGCAGGAGCTGCGGCGACAAGGACAGGACCACGACTATGAGGCGCTCAACAAGTTTCCTGCCCTGCGTCCGCGGCTGGAGGCGAACGCGCGCGAAGCCATCCTGCAAGACGTCCCCGCCCTGAGGAACGAAAACCACTGGACGGCCATGGGATTTGAAACAGCCGCCGAGTATGGCAGCAGCGAGGCACTGGAGGTCTGCCTACGGTGGATGGCCCTGGGAGGAGATGCGCCGTCTCCCGGCTGCAGCATGCCATACCCCAAACTGCTGAAGGCCGATGACACCAAGCTTTGGCAGGAAAAGGTGGACGCCGACAAACAGTGGCCGCGCTACCGGCACCTGAAGGTGGCTGACTTTGAGTACCTGCCGGAACAACGTGCCTGGAGGCTCCGCAAACCATGACTGCAACCCTGCTCTTCCGCATCATGCATCAATTCCGCACGGAGTGGCGGCATCATTGGGTTTGGATCCTGGCATGGATCGCGGCGACGCTGCTGCATCGTTATTGCATCGCCGTCAGGGACATCGCCCAATTCGACTACGCCTTTGGTGAGTTTTCGATTTTGATGATGGTGCTGATTCCCGCCACTGTGGTCTGGCTGTGCATCCGTGGTGACTCGCCTTCGAACACGGACTGTGCGACGCTGACGCGGCCGGTCGGGCAGGTGGCGCTTTGGCTGGGCAAGCTGGCGTTTCTTTGCTGTGGGATCGTGCTGCCGCTGCTGATGGTGGAGAGCACGGGCTGGGCTGGCTTTCAGCTTGGCATGGGAGCGTGGCTGGCGCTTGGCAGCGGGCTGATGCTGAGCGTGGGACTGGTGATCGGCATGGTGAGTGCGCTCACGGCTCTGACGAGCACGACGCGGCAGGTCATCGCCATCGCTGTGGTGGGAGTGCTTGCTGCCGGGCTGTGGCTCACGGGTGGCGAGTCGATGGTACAGGCCATGTGGCAGCCAGCCAAAAGGGACGCGGCTGCGGAGGCGTTGCGAACTTGCGGCCACATGGTTGCCAGCGTGGTGGCGTTTCTTGGAGGGATCACTGCGTGGTGGCTCGCGACGGTGCCGCGTCGGCGTGCGATGGCAGCGGCGCTGCTGGTCATCAGCCTGATGCAGGCGCCGATGGTCTCGGCGATGTGGAGCGTGGACTGGATCACTCCGCCGCCGCTGTATTACCCAGCCAAAAAACTGGGTGTGAAAACTGGCAAGGCGGATCCTGCGGACAAGATGCCGGGGCGTGCGCTGTGGCCGACGCTGCGCATCACCGGACTCGGCAAAGATGAGGTGGCGAGTGTGATCGACCTGGCGCCGATCAACGAGGGGCAAAAGGAGTGGCCGCCGCTGGGCAGCTATAGTGATCTGGTGCCGAATACCAATGGCTATGATTCCTGGCTGCACCTTGATCACTTGCGTGTGTTGCTCAAACATAGTGCGCCAACCACGCTGTGGCGGCATCAGTTGAACAACACTGGGATCTACAATGGGAGGCTCAAAATTCAGGAGGCCCTCAAGCCGCTGCGCCTTGACCCGAAAACGATGCCGGCGCGCTGGCGGCTGCGGCTGGCGGTGCATGAGATGCGGCGCATTGGCAGCGTTCCTTTGAGGGATCTGTGGTCGAAAGGGGGCATCTTTCCGGTGCGCCCGGGCCTGCGAGTTGAGTTCCCGCCGTTTGTTTATTCGTTTGGCTCGTGGGAGTCCAAGGGCTGCCTGCACCGGGTTTATCCACTGGCTCTGCCGCCTCGGGACCACAGGCCTGCGGTGTCACGCGGACAAGCGTTGGCGGACGGCTTTCTTTTTGTGCTGGAAGATCCTGAGCTGCGCGAGAATGAGGCGCACGATCTTGGGCCGCAGAAGCGCGAGTATGCGTGGAATCGCTCCCAGGGGCAGGGCTTTGCTTTGCAAGCGGACGAGTCCCAAGGCTTTGATCTCCGTCTGTGGACGCCGGTGGTGCAGCATGAGCTGCTGAAAACCACGCATGAAGAGTGGGTGAAGCGACTCAACATGAGCCTGTGGCATGCGGAGGAGCGGGGCACGATTGATCTGGAACTTACGGCGGCACAGATGGAGGGGGTGCTGGCGGAGACGAAGCCTGAGGTGAAGAAGCCCTGAGGACTGGTTGAGCGTGGGTGCAAGGTCGTTGGGTGCGCGGCGGTGGTTTGTTTCACCGCTACGCGGTTCCACGGAAGTTGAGAGGCGTGGAGTTGGCGTTCCGTGGGCTGGCGCCCACGGCTACCGTTATGCCAGCGCTACGCGCTTTCTGAGGTTCTGCGTCTTGCGAGGAGGGGGCAGGGGCTGCTGTGAGTTTGTGCCGGGTTTTCAACGAAGGCTTTCAAGCATGGTGCAGGCTGTCCGGAGGAAGTGGGGGCGGCATGAACAGCCAATAGGTGGATTGGTCGGGCCAATGCAATCATGTAGAGGGTCGATGAGGGGATTGGCGGGAGGTGGGGCATCTTGACGGCATGAAAACGAAACTTATCCGCTCTCTTTTTGTCGTCGTGGCTGGTCTGAATCTGAGCAGCTGTGCCAGTGCCGGGCTGGAGTTTAAGAACTCTTTCCGAGGCAGTGTCACTCTGTTGCTGCGGGAGCTTTCGATCTCGTGACGCTGCCGGTGCAGCTGCCCGTTATTGCGGCGATGAAGCTTTCTGAGTGGGGAATGCTGGTCTGGCGTCGTTTCAGAGTGATTATGATGAAACGACGCGCCTTCCTTCTTGCCTGTGGTTCCACTGCTTTGGCTGCCGGTGGCAGTGCCAGACTGCGCATCGGGCAGATCGGGACGGAGCATGCGCATGCGGCGGGGAAGATGGCGGCGATGCGGGCTTTGCCGGAGCTTTGGGAGGTGGTGGGCGTGGCGGCGGCGAAGGGGTATGAGGGGGTGCCGTTGATGACGGAGGCGCAGCTTTTAGGCACGCCGGATTTGAGGGCGGTGGCGGTGGAGACGCGGATGGAGGACTCGTGCGCGACGGCGCTGCGGTGCATCGAGGCGGGGAAGCATGTGCATCTGGACAAGCCGGGGGCGCTGGGGCATGACGAATTTAAGACGATGCGGCTGGAGGCTGAGAAGCGCGGGCTGACGGTGCAAATGGGGTATATGCTGCGTTACAACCCGGCGTTTGAGCTGCTGTTTCAGGCGGTGCGCGAAGGGTGGCTGGGGGAGATCACGGAGATCGACGCGGCGATGGGGAAGCTGGGGGATGCGAAGCAGCGGGGGATCATCGGCGCGCTGCCGGGTGGGGGATTGTTTGAGCTGGGCTGCCATGTGATCGACGCGGTGACGACGATCTTGGGCAAGCCGCAGGCGGTGAATGCTTTTTCAACGCCGACGCAGAGTGATGGGGTGAAGGACAACCAGATGGCGGTGCTGCAGTATGCGAAGGCGACGGCGGTGGTGCGGGTGAATCATGCGGACCCATTTGGCGGGCCGCGGCGGCGCTTCAGTGTGACGGGGACGGAGGGGACGTTTGAGATTCTGCCGATGGAGAGCGGGAAGGTGAATCTGTCGCTGACGAAGGCGCGGGGGAGCTACAAGAAGGGGTCGCAGTCGTTTCAGCTGGAGGTGCCGAAGGATCGGTATGCGGGAGAGTTTACGGATCTGGCGAAGGTGGTGCGCGGGGAGAAGAAGCTGGCGTGGGATGCGGCGCATGACATCAGCGTGCATGAGACGGTGCTGCGGGCGGCGGGGGTGTGGGGGAAGGGGAGTTGAGCGGAGGCGGAGTTGACGGTGGCTGAACGGTTGTTTGCGGGAGGTGCGCGTGGCGGGGCTGGTTGCAGACGCTGCTGGTGCCCTCGGTGTGAATGACAAGCGCTGGGTTTGCTACCCGGAGTTGTTGATCGTAACCCAGGGCGGCACTCGCCTAGGCTCGCTTGCCCTGGGCTACGCTAGGCCGCCCCTTTAGGGCTGAAATGAATGCACCCGTTGCTACTGCGTGGCGAACTTGGTGAGGAGGCCGCGTTTGCGGGTGAGATTGAGGACCCAGACGAAGAGCCAGCCGGCGAGGGCGAGGTAGATGACATTGAGGCCTGCGGCGAGCCAGAGGTGATTCCAGCTCATGGAGCCGGTTTTCATGACTTCGCGCATGCCTTCAAAGATGGGTGTGGCGGGGAAGAGCCAGGCGATGGGCTGTGACCAGGCGGGCATGTCTTCGACGCGGTAGAAGACGCAGACGACGGGCTGGATGAAGAAGGGAACGGCCCAGGCGAGTGATTCGGCGGCCTGCCCCCAACGGAGGATGAGCGCGGTGGAGATCATGCCGAGGGCCCAGCCGAAGACCATGAGATTGAGGAAGAAGGGCACGAGCCACCACTGGAGCTGGAAGATGTTGAAGGAGTAGCCGATCCATGAGACGAAACTCATGACGACGCAGGTGATGAGGATGCGCAGGAAGCCGACGACGAAGGTGGAGCTGAGGTACTCTGCGGTGCGAACGGGTGCGACGAAGATGTTGAGGAGATTGCGGGTCCAGACGTCTTCGAGGAAGGAGATGGCGACGCCTTGCTGGGCGCGGAAGAGGATGTCCCAGAGGATCATTGCGCCGAGGAAGAAGAGGATGAAGCCGCCGAATTTTTCATCGCTGTTTTTCTGGATGAAGACGGTGACGTTGCCCCATACGACGAGATCGACGAGCGGCCAGAACACGAGCTCCACCATGCGCATGGGAGTGCGGGAGTAGAGGAAGAGGTGGCGCATCACGAGTGCGCTGATGATGCGGAAATTCATACGGCGGATTCTTTTTTCGGTTCGTCGAGGATTTCGCCGTCGCGGGCGATCTTGATGAAGACGTCCTCAAGATTGTCGCTGCTGGACTGGGCGACGATGTCCGCAGGGGTGCCTTCGCGGACGATCTTGCCTTTGTGGAGGAAGATGACGCGGTCGCAGACTTCCTCGATGTCGCGCATGTTGTGGGAGGTGTAGAGGATGGCGATGCTGCGCTCGCGCTGGACCTTGCGGACGACTTTGCGGACCTTGTCGGCGATGTCGGGGTCGAGGCTGGCGGTGGGCTCGTCGAGCATCAGGAGCTCGGGGTCATTGAGGAAGGCTTTGACGAGATTGACGCGGGTGGACTCGCCGGCGGAAAGCTGGCCGGTGACGCGCTTGCTGAGGTGGGAGATTTCGAGGAGCTCCATGAGCTCGGCGATTTTCTTCTTGGGATTCGGCACGCCGTAGATGCGGGCGAAGACGCTGAGGTTTTGCCAGACGAGGAGATTGCCGGGGAGGGCGGTGTAGGCGGAGGAGAAATTGGAGCGCTGGAGGATGCTGATGCGGTTGGCCTGCAGGGGGAGGCCGAAGGCATTGAGCTCGCCTGAGGTCGGCAGGGTGAGGCCGAGGAGGCAGTTCATGGCGGTGGTCTTGCCGGCGCCGTTGGCACCGAGGAGGCCGAGGACCTCGCCGCGATGCAGCTTGAAGCTGAAGCTGTCGAGCGCCTTCACGCCGTCGAACTCACGGGTGAGATCAATGGCTTCGAGGATGACTTCGCGGGTGTCGGGGGGGGCGGACATTGAGGTGTTAGTTCGCAGGGAGTGAGCAAATTGTCATGCTGGAAAAGATGAAACCTTGAGAGCGGAATCAGCTTGGGAGGGAGGGCGGAGCATTGTTCGAATACGGAGCCAATACGTGGCGGAACTTTTTGCAGACGCTGCTGGGGGCCGCTGTGTGTGGCGAAGGTGTGGGTTTGCTTCCCGGATTTGATGTCGGGTACCAGGGTAGCCTCGCTGAGGCTCGGCAACCCTTCGCTATGATGCGCAGCCCCTTTGGGGCTGGGGAATCACTGTCGTCGGGCTCGTCAATGCTCTTGGCTTTGGTGAGCAACTTCGATGGAGTTGGTGTGTGGCGGAGCGAAGTGGTGGCTGCGGGCGTCGGGATGAAGATCAAACGTCATGCTGAGCGGCGCCCGGCGGGAGACTGCTGATTTTTTGTGAACACCTGCTCGCCAGGAATAGTGCTGACACGGCCAGTGCGGACGTCATCGATGCGACGCCGCACTTCTTGAATCTGCACGGCTTCCAGATCGGGGGTGATCTGGAAGGTGGGGATCAAGCTGTCCGTGAGCAGGGAGTCCATCGTGGGTGTCATGTGGTGAGAACAGTCCCTGGCTGGCGGAAAAACAAGGTGCGATGGCTTACAGGTACTCTTCGATGGGGAGCTTGCCGTTCGATGCGCAGATGAACATGGTGCCGGGCTTGGTGGTGCTGGGTTTGAGCATCACTTTGCCGCCGCCCATTTCGACCATGAGCTGGCCGGCGGCGATGTCCCAGAGGCTGATTTGTTCTTCGACGTAGGCATCGAGACGACCGGTGGCGATGTAGGCCATGGCAAGGGCGGCGCTGCCGAGCATGCGGGTCTTGCGGACTTCGTAGGCGATGCGCTTGTAGCGCTCGAAGCCGAGATCGAGGGCTTCCTTGCTCTTGGAGAAGCCGACGGTGACGACGGCTTCGGCCATTTTGGCGCGATCGCTGACGGCGATGGGTTTGCCGTTGAGATGGGTTTTTTCGCCACGGATGACGGTCCAGGTTTCGTTCTGCATGGGGTCGAAAATGACACCGATGAGGAGTTCTTTGGATTCGCGATTGCGGGCGGCGATGGAGACGCAGAAGTGCGGGATGCTGAAGAAGTAATTTACGGTGCCGTCGATGGGATCGACGATCCATTCGACGTCGCCGTTGCCGCCGGTTTCGCCGCCTTCCTCGCCGAGGATGGCGTGGTCGGGAAAGCGGGCGAGGATCATGTCGGTGATGAGCTGCTGGCTGCGGACGTCGAGCTCGAGCTTGATGTCGTGGCGCTGCATTTCGTTGACGGTGAGATCAGAGCCGAAGTTGTCTTTGATGAGTTTGCCGGCGGCGTGGGCGGCTTCGGTGGCGGTGGCGAGGAGTTCGTTCACTGGGGGCTAGGGACTGGATGCTGGATGCTGGATGCTCTGGATGAAATGAACTGGATCAATTCACGAGCGAGGGAGGTTTTGGACTGCCTGGGGAGGGGCATCGTTTGACCGCCGGGGAGGCAGAGGGTGACTTCGTTTTCCAGACTGTCAAACCCGATGCCGGACTGAGATACGTCGTTTGCGATGATGAGGTCGCAGCCTTTGCGGAGAAGCTTGTCCTGGGCGTGGGCGATGAGGTTTTCGGTTTCTGCGGCGAAGCCGACGAGGAAGCCGGTGAAGGCGAACTGGGAGCGGACGGAGCCGAGGATGTCTTCGGTGCGTTCGAGCTGGAGTGTGAGGGTTTCGGCGGTCTTTTTGATTTTTTGCGCGACGACCTGGGCGGGGCGGTAGTCGGCGACGGCGGCGCTGAAGATGGCGGCGGCGCAGCCGGGGAGGTGGGTGCGGACGGCGTCGAACATTTCGCGGGCGGTTTTGACGTGGATGATTTGGATGCCGGAGGGTGCGGGAATGGTGACGGGGCCGGAGATGA
This sequence comes from Prosthecobacter sp., assembly GCF_049294395.1. GTDB lineage: Bacteria > Verrucomicrobiota > Verrucomicrobiia > Verrucomicrobiales > Verrucomicrobiaceae > Prosthecobacter. The sequence continues at coordinate 3,561 of NZ_JBAQCR010000029.1, read as the reverse complement.
GGAGGACTTCTTGGCCGGCGGCATGGGCGGCTTCGGCGAGGGCGTAGCCCATGCGGCCGGAGGAGCGGTTGGAGAGGAAGCGCACGGGGTCGATGGGCTCGCGCGTGGGGCCGGCGGTGATGAGGAGGCGCATGGGGCGGGGACCTTTAGGGAAGCACTGATTTTACACCGCAGAGATTGGAACGCCGCAGAGATTTGATGAGGAAGGTGTTTCTTTCGGGGCTTGTGAATGAAGCTGCCGACGAGGGTGCTGCGCCGCTGAGGAAGGACGAAAAGGACGGAAGGGACTGAAAGGACGGCGGAGTTTGTGATGGGCGGATGGTTTGCGTCTATCCTGACTGAACGAAGGCGGGACGCCTCGAGCCGTTGACAGGCCGGAGGCCTATCCTCCGGGCGCGGGGCGCTTCGATCCGACTGGCAGACCTGAGGGCTATGCTCCGGGGACGGTGAGGGGCTTGCCGTTGTCTTTGGGGCCGAGTTTGATGAAGTAGGGGACGGCGCGGCGGGCCCAGGCATCGGCATCGGGGAAACCGCCGGCTTCATCGCCGAAGGTGCTGCGGAGCATGTCGGTGTCGATGATGCCGGGGTTCATGGGAATGACGGCGACTTTGCCGCCGGTGTCCTGGGCAGTGGCCATGGAGAGGCCTTCGATGGCGTATTTGGTGGCGCAGTAGGGGGCGACGTCGGAGGCGGTGCAGCGGCCCCAGCCGGAAGAGAAATTGACGATGACGCCGGTGCTGCGCTTGAGCATGGCAGGCAGGAGGTGGCGCATCATGGCGGCGGGGCCTTTGATGTTGATGTCCACGATGCGGCTGAAGTCCTCGGCGCTGGTTTCCCAGAGGGGGGCGTTGGGGTTGATGATGGCGGCGTTGTTGAGGACGAGATCTGGGGCACCGAATTTTTCGAGGATGGTGTCGCAGAAGGCGGCGATGTCGGATTCGCGGGAGACGTCGCAGGTTTGGAAATGGTGCGGGGCAGGGAACTCGCGGGAGAGTTCGGCGATTTGAGAGGCGTTGCGGCCGCAACCGGCGAGGTGCCAGCCGGCTTTGATGAAGAGGGGGAGCATGGCGCGGCCGAGTCCGCGGGTGCAGCCGGTGATGACGACGGTTTTGGGGGGCATGGGTAGGGGGCGGTGGGTAACGCGGAGCTGTTTTGACAGGATTTACAGGATTCCAGAATTAACAAGATTTACGCGGGGGTGGGTTGAGAATGCCGTTTCGGAACGCCGCTTTTTTATTCAGGAGGTGCGATCCTGCATCATTCTGAAAATCTTGTTAATCCTGTCTAAAAAAGTCGCCCGACTTTTTCTTCTCGTCCCAAGGGTTGATGACCGGCGGCATGGTGCGGACGAGTCCGCAGGTGCAGCCGGTGATGACGACGGTTTTGGGGTTCATTTTCCCCAACCGTTATTTCTCGTCGGCGGAAGGATCGAAGGGCTTGTTGAAGGGAGGGCCGCGTTCGCCGTCGTAGGTTTCGCGGAGATATTCATCGCCTTCGCTCTTTTTGCGACGGATGTTTTTGGGGGCCACGAGATTGCCCACTCGGCGGCGCTCGGCGCGGCCTGCCTGCCACTGTTCCCAAGTGACGATCCGCTCAGGGCGGATGGCTATCTTCGTGTCTGGCATGCAGGGAGAATAGGCTATTTGGACTGATTTGCCAGTTCGGCGCATTGTGAGCACCGAGAGTCTGAAATGATGTAGGAGCGCTGTCTGATTGCGGAGCCAATGAGGCGGAGCTTTCTGCAGACGCTGCTGGTGCTCTTGGAGTGCTGCGGGATGCTGGGTTTGCTTCCCGGTCATCTTATGCGGTACCCAGGGTCGCCTCGCTGAGGCTCGGCTGACCCTGGGCTAAATTACGCAGCTCCGTTGGAGCTGGTGTATCGCGGAGTGTGGTGGCGTTTGAAGGGGCAGAGGTGAAACTCAAATTAGAGCTTTGCTTTTTCGACTTCGTCCCAGGGGATCTCGGAGAGTTCGGCGTTGGGGTTGCGGCGTTCGAAGTAGTTGATGGCCCATTGGTCGCTGAAGAAGACGACCCAGCGTTCGGCGCTGTCCTGGGCGGTGGTGACGCCGCCGGGGATGTCGAAGTCTTCGATGGCGCCGCCGTCTTTGGTGCGGACCCAGCGGAGGACGGTGTAGGGGGCGGTTTCGATGCGGCTCTGGGCGTTGTATTCGCTTTCGAGACGGAACTGGACGACTTCGAACTGGAGGGGGCCGACGGCGCCGAGGAGGGGGACGCGCTGGCCGGCGTGGGGCTGGATGAACTGCTGCACGACGCCTTCGCTGAGGAGCTGCTCGAGGCCGTCGCGGAAGCGCTTGTAGTGGGCGGTGCTGGGGTTGTGCAGGTAGGCGAAGACTTCGGGGGCGAAGCGGGGGATTTCGTCGAACTTGAGCTTGGGATCGGTGGCGAGGGTGTCGCCAATGCCGAAGCCGTGATTGCCGACGATGCCGACGACATCGCCTGCGTAGGCTTCATTTACTGTTTCGCGATCCTGGGCGAAGAGTTTTTGGGAGTTGGCGAGGCGGACGATTTTGCCGGTGCGGGTGTGGGTGACCTGCATGTCGCGTTCGAACTTGCCGCTGACGATGCGGACGAAGCTCATGCGGTCGCGATGGCGGGGGTCCATGTTGGCCTGGATCTTGAAGACGAAGCCGGAGAAGCCTTCATCGGTGGGCTCGATGACGCGGCCATCGGCAGCCATGCGGGGCTCGGGTGGCGGGGCGAGTTCCAGGAAACCGTCGAGGAGCATCTGCACGCCGAAGTTGTTGCTGGCGCTGCCGAAGAAGACGGGGGTGAGCTCGCCGCGATCGATCTTGGTGCGGTCGTAGGCGTGGCCTGCGCCGTCGAGCATTTCGAGCTCCATCTTGGCCTGTTCGAGAGCTTCGGGGACGGTGTGCTTGGCGACGAAGTCGTCATCGAGGCCGCCGACTTTTTCGGGGGCGCGGAAAGCGCCGTGGACGGTGCGCTCGAAGAGGTGGACGTCGTTTTTGCGACGGTCATAGACGCCGCGGAACTGCTGGCCGAGGCCGAGGGGCCAGTTGATGGCGCAGGCGCCGATGCCGAGGACGGTTTCGAGTTCGTCGAGGAGGGTGAGGGGCTCGCGCGCGGGGCGGTCGAGCTTGTTCATGAAGGTGAAGATGGGGACGCCACGGCGGCGGCAGACTTCGAAGAGCTTGCGTGTCTGGGCCTCGATGCCTTTGCCGGCGTCGATGACCATGATGGCGGCATCGACGGCGGTGAGGACGCGGTAGGTGTCTTCGGAGAAGTCCTTGTGACCGGGGGTGTCGAGGAGGTTCACGACGCTGCCTTTGTACTCGAACTGGAGGACGGTGGAGCTGACGGAAATGCCGCGCTGCTTTTCGAGCTCCATCCAGTCGGAGGTGGTGGCGCGCTGGTTCTTGCGGGCAGTCACGGAACCCGCGAGCGCGACGGCGCCGCCGTAGAGGAGGAGCTTTTCGGTGAGCGTCGTTTTACCGGCGTCGGGGTGCGAAATGATCGCGAAGGAACGACGGCGGGCGATTTGGGCTTCGTGGGGCATGGGGGGCGGTTGTCATCGTCCAAGGC
>NZ_JBAQCR010000028.1:0-10422 GCF_049294395.1 Prosthecobacter sp. | reverse complement strand
CCAGATCCACACGGGGAAAATCGCCTTGCTGCCAGTCTGGCAGCGTCAGGTACTGCTGCGCATTGTACAAGGCAGCGGTTTGCAGTTGATTGGGGTTGCTCGTGTAATCCGTAAAATGATCGGCCGTGGTCTGATCGAGAAATCCGACCCGCGCACTCGGATCCGTCGATCTCGGGTTGGGTTTCAGCAGCTCGAAACGTTCCTGGCTGGAGGCCTTGGAATTATACTCGGAGCGCACGCTTTCGAGACTGCGAAACTGAGCTGTGCTGCCCACGCGCATCTGCGCCATCACCCACGCCGTCAGCGCGCTCTGCACCGACGCCTGCTGCTGCCGTGCCATGACACGGTGCGCATCGCGTGAGGCATTCGAAATCGCTGCCACCACGATCGATGACATGATGCCGATGATGGCAATCGTGAAGATGGCCTCAACAAAACTAAATCCCTGCTCCCTCCTCCTCTTTATTGTCATGTTCATAATCAGTGCCACCTAAATTTGCATATCGCACAAAAGCCGCCGGGGAGTCACCTCCCCGGCGGACGTGAAGCGTCCGAATCTGTTGTTTTTAGATCAACAATGAGCCGGGCGAAACGTTAGCTGAGCCTTGGACTACTGCGAGGAGGTCGTGTCGTACTTCAGCTGCTTGTTGCCGTCGTCCCAGTTCAGGTAGCCGATCACCGCGGTGCGATCTTCAGTATTGATGGGACCAGAGGTGAAGATCTTGCCCGCGAATGCACCCTTCGTTGGGGACAGTGTACCACTTTCAGCAGCGGCAACAGCCAATGCAGTGGTGGTGATCTCACTGGTGTCAGCGCCAGCGGCGATGGCGGCATTCACCACGGAGGCAACGGTCTGCGCATTGCGGCGGGCCGAAGCGTCACGGGCGCTTGCGTTCAGGTTGCCGATGTTCGGGATCGCGATGTCGGCGATGATGCCGATGATGGCGATGACGACGAGCATTTCCACGAGGCTGAAGCCAGCTTTGCGGGAAGTGTTGAGCTTGATGTTTTTCATAGTGTGTTGTGTGTGTTTGGCTGTTGGTTTTGCATTCGAGATGATCAGCTTGTGGAGTTGTTCAGCCTCGAATTATGGAAATTGTAATTTATTGTGGAAATAAGTTCAATGATTATTTTCATATTTTTTACAATTGAGACACATCTATTCGCTTCTGTTTCAGTCTTTGCAGTCGTTTTCCCTGCTAAAGGCTAGGCTTAAGGCCCGATAATTCGCGCCTGTCTTTTTTCGAATACGGCCAAAGTATAAAGCTTTTTCCCTTCGAAAAGCACCCCAATCCCCCGTTGTGTGCCCCAATTTCATCCAATCTGGATTTAATTGGCGATTTAATTCTTCTCATAATTCAGCCCTTCCAACCTCCATTAGAATAATATGGCCATTATTATCTATGCCTTAAATTTTAATAAAAAGGGATTATCTTGAATGAAATTTTCCATACTAACAATAAGCTAAAGCTTCATCTGGTAACGTCAGTCCACGACCACCTCCGCGACTTCCGCTCGCCAACTCCCCACAAAGAGGCAAATTTCCGTCCTTCATGAATCCCCTCCTCATGCCAGCACTCCTGCTCTTCGGACTCTGCACCTTTGCCCTCGCAGCGGAGCCGCCCGCCAGCCCCGTGCTGCCTCCCGCCGTGATTGTCCCTCCCGAAGTTCATGAGATCGCCCCGGATCAAGTCGTCCGCCAGCTCGTCGATCAACCGGACACGCTGATCATCGATGTCCGCACCGAGGACGAGCGCCACATCCGCGGCTACATCCTCAAATCACTCAACTACGACTACTTCCACGGCCAGCAGGCCCTTGATGCCATCGCCAAGCTCGACAAAACCAAGCCCTGCATCGTCCACTGCGCCATCGGCGGCCGCGCCCAGTTCATCGCCGTCCAGATGCACCAGCTCGGCTTCAAAAACATCCTCCTCCTCAAAGGCGGCTTCAATGCCTGGACCGCCAGCGGCCAGGCCATCGCCAAGTGAGGGCCTATTCCGCCTTCTTCATCTCCAGCCGCTCCCCGCACCGCATCACGCGGTACGGCTGCTCCAGCCTTTCGCAGGCGCTCACAAATTCGTCCGTCGTCTCCGTGTTAAACTCAAACATGTCGTAGTGACAGGGCACCACCAGCCTTGCCTCCCCCACCTTGGCCAGCGCCGCCGCCTCCGTGCCATTCAGGTTTCCCGCCACCCGCCGCTCCGGCCGGTTCCCATTGATCGGCAGCAGCATCAGATCACAAGAAAACTGCCGCGCCATGCGCACGATGTCATCGTGCCAGAGCGTGTCCCCGCTGTGGTAGATCGTAAACGGCCCGCATCTCACCAAAAAACCCGTGCAGTGGCAGTGCTCATCCTCATCACGGATCACCTCATTGTGCTTGGCAATGACCCCGCGAATTTCCCATTTTCCCTCGAAATACTTGTCCCGGTCCCCCGTGCCGCAGTAGGTCACGTCGGCATCCCCCAGCCTCTTCTTGGCCTCGGGAATGACCGGATACGGCACATACAGCCGAATGCCCGGATTCGCCTCCGCCAGCGGCACCAGCGTCGCACCGTCCAGATGATCCGTATGCACATGGCTCGCCGTCACACGGCTGATGCCCGTCAATCGCCCCGGGTCGATGCAGCGCTCCGTCATCCGCACATGCGGCTTGTCCGTGGCGGCATACTTTTCCGTCAGTGAATCGGAGAGGTAGGGATCAAACAGCAGCCGCTCCCCGGCCCACTGCGCCAAAAATCCGCTCTGCCCCAGCCACCACACATGCAGCGTGTCTTCGTCCAGTGAAGCCGCCGCCATGTCCGCCAGCAGCGCATCGTCTTTTTGTAACGCTGGGATCATGCGCCAAATTGGATCGCTGCGATTTTTTCCGCCATGTCATGGCTGGCGCAAAACACCAGCTCAGCCGCCGCCGCGCGCGACATCCGCGCATGCAGCGCCACCACACGCCCCATGCTCAGCCCGTCCACATACGCCTGCACCGGCCGGTGCTTCGGGTCGATGTTCCGGATCTCCACCGTCGTGTCAGGAGAAAGCAGCGCGCTGCGCCAGTGCGCCGGCTGCAGCACGTTCGAGCCCACAAGTAACCATGCCGGCGTATCCGCCAGCAGCGGTGCCGCCCCCATGCTCCGCGCATACGCAGTCGATCCGGCAGCCGTTGCCACCAGGGCCCCGTCGCATACCAGCTTGGGAATTCGTCGCACGTTATTCACAGTGATCTCCAGCCACGCCGACTGGCTCGTCGCACGCTCCAGCCACGAATCATTGAACCCGTGCGCCGGATGCCTGCGCCCTTCTTCGTCCTCAAATTCAAGGAACAACATGGGCATCTGCCGGAAAATCACATCACTCGGCGGAAACGAATTCGCCGTTACTTGATCCGGCCCGTTCAGCAAAAATCCCAGGTGCCCCGCATTGACGCCGAAAAACGGCAGCCTCTTCCGCCAGTGCTCGCGGATGCTCCGCAGCATCGCCCCGTCCCCGCCGATCACGTTGATGAAATCCGCCTCCCCCGCCGCCACATGCCTGCCATCCAGCAGCTGGCTCAGCTCACGCACCTTCGGGTTTTCCACATCCGCCTGCAGGAAAAACTTCGCGTCCTCCAGCGTGCCCCGCGCCCAGTTCCCTGGCACCGGCGCACGGTACAGGCCGTAGCGCGCCAGGTAGGCCTCCGCCCGTGGCGGCACCAGATCGCGCACACATTTTCCATGGCTCAAATGTTCGCGGATCTCCGTGCTGGAGCCCTCAACCAGATGCTCGATCACCCGTGCATGAGGTGGCAGGTCGTCATCACTCATCGTGTAGCCCGGCCGCTTCAGCACCGCAAAATTCGCCCGATCCCACAGCTCCAGCCCCTGCGCCCACGTCCGCTGGATCAGCGACTCCCCTTTCGCACCTCCCGTCACCAGATCCGCCCCCACCACATGCCACAGCTCCCCTTCAGCCTCAAAGCGCCGCTGCAGCTCATGATTCCGCGTAAAAGTTTCCTGCTCAAAGTCAGACAGATCCACCGTCACCTTCGGCAGCCCCCCAAACACGATGTCCGCCAGCGCCGCCCGGTACACCGATGGCACGCTGTCCGTCTCCGGCTTGTCCGGCCGTGGTCCGCAGGGGATCACCCGCACCTCGTCAAAATCCTGCGCCAGTCGCATGGCGATGGCGGCATGGTGGTTCCCCGGGGGGTTGAAGCTGCCTCCAAAAATAGCGATCCGCTTTGGCATGCCCCACCGTGCCAGTGGTCCCTGCGAGTGCAAGCAGCCAGAAGCCCTCCTCGCAAAGTCAGCCCGGCAAATCTTTATTCCCATGTCGTTTTTCCAGCGCACCAGAATCGCTGCTTGATACTGTGCCTCCTTTCTGCCGCCCCTGCTCGCACGGCACCTTCCCCTTTGATATTCAACGCCTCACCATGAGATTTCCCCTCCCTTCCCTGCTCCTCTGCACCGCCCTCACTTCCTTCCTGCAGGCAGAGGTCACCCTGGACCCCTGGTCCTACACCGAGACCGATCTTTACCCCAGCGCCATCGTCTCCACCGCCACCGTGGACTGGAACGGCGACGACCAGATCGCCGAGGACAAAAAAACCGCTGACGACCCCAAGCCCAGCAAAAAGGAAATCCCCATTTATGGCGACGAAAACGGCTGGCTCGCCGTCGATCTCACCGGCCTCCCCAAAAACGCCCAGGTTGAAGTCACCATCTCCATCGACGGCTTCCTCAAGCCCTCCACCTGGAAAGGCAAAGTCACCCGCATCACCAAAGCCGGCGAAGCCCGCATCTTCCCCAAGGCCCTCTGGGACTACGATGCCCTCCTCAAAGTCCGCCAGCAGCGCCCCATCAACGTCACCTTCCAGGCCACCGTCAATGGCGTCGCCGTCCCCGACGACCACGAAACCTACGTCATGCGCTCCATCAATGACTGCATGTTCTACGTCCTCATGGACGAAGAAGGCGAGGACTTCGACGACTTCTCCTGGCTCTTTGCCGCCTACGTGAATGAAAACCACCCTGAGGTGGACATGATCCTCAAGGAAGCCCTCAAAAGCGGCATCGTCTCCGACTTCTCCGGCTACCAGTCCGAAGAGCCCAAAGACGTCATGATGCAGGTCTTCGCCATCTGGAACGCCCTCCAGCGCCGCGGCATCAAATACAGCGACGTCTCCCACACCCTCCCCAGCAAATACGTCGTCAGCCAGACCGTGCGCTTTCTCGATGACTCCGTCCGGGCCACTCAGGCCAACTGCGTGGACGGCTCCGTCCTCATGGCCTCCGTCCTCAGCAAGATCGGCATCACCTCCTACCTCGTCATGGTCCCCGGCCACTGCTTCCTCGCCTTTGACCTCGGCGATGGCGAAGACGCCAAACGCATCGGCCTCGAAACCACCATGCTCGGCAACGACGAAATCCGCTCCGTCGAAGAAATCGCCAATCTCACCGAGAAAGCCAAACTCACCGAGTTCAAAGCCTCCTACAAGACCTTCACCAGCGCCGTCAAAATCGGCAATGCCAACCTCAAGAAGTACAAGACCGAGCTCGAAGACGACTCCGAGGACGCCGATCCAGACATCCAGCTTATCTCCATCCCCGACGCCCGCGATCTCGGCATCATGCCCATCGCCACGTCCAGAGATTCCAGGTAGCCGAACGCACCTCCAGTCTCCACAGGTGAAATCAATTATTCCTACTTGCCCGGTGGGCGTAGCCCTTTCATAATTATTGCCATGCGACTGACCAAACGCGGAGAATATGCCTTGCGCACCATGATACGGCTGGGCATTGCCGAGAGACAAAAAGAAGGCGTGATTTCCGTCTCCTCACTGGCCGAGCAGGAGCACCTTCCCTTCAAGTTTCTTGAGGCCATTCTCTTCGAGCTGCGCACAGCCGGCTACGTGGAAAGCACTCGCGGCAAATACGGCGGCACGCGGCTGGCCAAGCCAATGAAATCGATCAAAATGGGCGAAATCGTCCGCCTCATTGACGGCAAGCTGGCCCCCATCGGCTGCGCCAGCGAGACGGAGTATGAGAAGTGCTCCTGCCCGGACGAAACGCATTGCGGACTGCGCATGCTCATGATCGATGTCCGCAACGCGATTGCCAACATCCTGGACCGTTACACCTTGGAAAACGTGGTGGAAGTCACCCTGCGCAAACAGGAACAGTGCGCTGCAGCCCCGAAAAAGTCCGCCAGGAGAAAAGCCAGCGCTAGGCATGCCGATCCATCAGACGGCTTCCTGGCCGTGCTGCTGGACTCGGTGGCATAGCCCGGACTGTTTGTTGCAAGCGCAGATTCGCTGAACTCATGCCCTAGCGTGATCAGCCGCTTCAACAACCGCGCCCTTCCGTCTCCAGAGGGTGTGGCTGCCCTCGTCATGCGCCACCGCTCACCACGGCGCTAAAAAGCAATTTTCACCCGTCCGCGCCACCGGCTGCGTCCGAAATCTGCCGGAAGACAAAAAGCCTTATATTCCTACTGGACAAGAGTGATATAAAAGCTTAATCTCCCACTAGATAGATATGCTTTAAACCGGTACATCAAAGAACCGATCCGAAAACGGAAGGACTTTTCAAAATGCGCCCGCGTCCGAATCCCCTCCATGGGAAAGGCCGCGGTCCACTCCACGGAACCAATGAAAAATCCCCTGCACTCAGACTTCCCCATTCTCGCTTCGACGCCGGCCATGCTCCGGCTTTGTGGATGTCGTTGAGGTGATGTGGTGACGGGCTGCCCCTGCCAGTTCGTCTTTCCTCAGCACCCGTCTGTTCTGTCTCTTTGGCTTCCTGCTTCAGGATCAGCCTCTCCACGCGCACGCCCTCTTTCCAGGCATCACAGCGCTTCAGCCCCCGCTTCTTCTCATGAAACTTTCTGCTTCCCGCTCCAGCTCCCGCCGCCGTGGCATGGCCTTGGTCATGGTCGTGCTCATGCTCGCGCTCATGCTCACCCTCATGCTCGCGGTGTATTCCATGTCCGGTTCTGAGCTGAAAGGAGCCACCCGCTACGCCAGCGGCCAGCAGGTGCGTCAGTTTGGCGATCTTGCAGTGGACGTGGCCATCGCGCAGCTGCGCAAAGGCACCACGCCGAACGCGCAAAACATCGGCCGTGAGGTCTGGACCTCCCAGCCCGGACTCATCCGCCAGCATGATGCCTCCGGAGATCTGCTCGCTGCTTACAAGCTCTACTCCAGCTCTCAGATGGTTGTGAACGGCGGCACCGATGCGGAAGTCTCCCTGCTCAATGACACTCCGCCCACAAACTGGCAGGAGCTCAAGGCGCGCTACGTCGATCTGAACCGTCCGATCCACCGCATCGATACCACCGGCACCACCACGCTGCATTTCCCCATCATCGATCCACGCGCCATGACCGGGCAGACTGACACCGTCAGCGGCTTCTCGTTTTCAGACAAGCTCGTCAACGGCCGCACCGTCACCGGAGTGAAGACCACCGGAGGAGACAGCCAGCGCCTGCCCATGCCGGTGGAGTGGCTCTATCTGCTGCGCGATGGCACGATGGGTACGCTGGACCTGCAGAACAAATTTGTCGCTGCCGTCTCACCGACTGTGGACAATCCCATCGTCGGCCGCATCGCATTCTGGACCGATGACGAGAGCAGCAAGGTGAACATCAACACCGCCTCCGAGCCCACCCCCTGGGCCGTCCCCACTTTCTACCACGAAGACGATGCGGCCTATGCCCGCTACCAGCCTGTGAATGGAGAACTCCAGCGCTATCCCGGCCATCCCGCCACCACCGCGCTCAGCCCCATTCTCTTTCCCGGCAAAACGCTCACCCCTCCAGACAAGGATGTCATCTATCGCCTCACGCCCAAGATCGGCACCGGCGGCTCTGTCAGCGGCACCAAGTCCTTTCAGGACAGCAGCATCGCCCAGATCAAGCTCGCCTCCTTTCGCAAGGAGCGGCTCTACGCCAGCCTGGATGAATATCTGCTCCAAGAGAACCGCACAGAAAACAACTTCGGCCTGGGTGTGCAGGCGCGGGACGTCCTCCAGCGGAAAGGCTTCTTCCTCACCGCACAAAGCCGCTCCCCGGAGCTGAATCTGCACGGCCTCCCCAAGATCGCCCTGTGGCCCGTCAGCTACCGTGGAGCCGATTACAGCACCTCGTATGATCAGCTCATCGCCTTCTGCTCCACCCTGCGCCAGAGCGGCACCGGAGGTCTGCGCAAATACATCTTTCAGCGTGGCAATGCCGACTCCACCACGCAGGACATTCAGCGCCCGGAAAACCAGGCCCTGCTGAATTATCTCTACACTCTCCTGCAAAACCCCATGCCCGGCTTCGCCGCCGTGCCCAGCCAGAACTTCTCAGCCAAGTACGGCGATGACCTGCGGCAGATCCTCGTCGAAATTTTCGACTACGTCCGCAGCACCAACCTGCATGACGGCAACATTGTGCAGGACCCCAAGGTCATCACTCCCGGCGTCGATGCCACGCAGAACTTCCTCCTTGGCTACGCCTCCGGTTCATCGCGCACGTTTCAGTTCAAGACCTTCACCGACCCACGCTTTTTCCGCTCAGACCCAGACAGCCCGGACGCCAGTGGCTCTGGACTCGTTGAGGCACTGGGCTATCCCGGCCACGGCCAGGTCACGCCATCACAGTGGGCCACCGGCGGCAAAACTTACCAGGGCATCGGCCGCTTTCCCACCGTCACCGAAGTCGGTCTGCATTTCATCTGCGCCGCAGACAACACCGACGACCCTGCCAACACCTATCCTGAAGTCTATCCCGCCATGGGCAGGCCCGGCGGCCGCACCGCGCCCACGATCAATGGTGCCACACCGCAGGCTCGCTGGTACTCAAACTTCCCCCCGGTGCCCGCTCCAAATCCCTTCCGCGGCGAAAAGGCAAACACCAAAACCTGGCCCAAAACCGCTGGATTCCCCTACGGCCCGGACCCCGCGCATCCAGGCTACCAGTCCGTAAACTGGAACTTCCAGCTCAACAAAAACACCCCGCTGCAGCCCGGCATCCGCCGCATCCAGTCACGCCTGCTGCTGGAGTTCTTCGTGCCTGCCGCAGGATACACGCTTCTGGAACCCGAGTTCACCGTGCGCGTCTCCGGCCTCAAGAAATTCCGTGTCAATGGGCAGCAGCTCTTCCCCAATGACAGCGAGTTCCTCTACACCGGGCGGCGTGCTACCAATACCGGCAGCCAGATGACCGGCGGCTACGGCATCGGTCTCAAAGGCGTCCTGCGTGGTCGCGAGGCCGTCGCTCGCGCACCCATGACCGCTGACAACAACTGGGGCAATGCCGACTGGAAAGTCAAACCCTCCGCCTCCTCTGGCGATGACACCAGCGTGATCAATTACAACCTCCTCAGCAACTTCATCGACATCGACGTGGGCCGTGACGGCAGCAAGCCCATGAACTTCTCCCAGGCGGATCTCAGCATCGAAATCTACAGCGGACACCTCAACCGCATCCCCGCTAGCGGAGACACTCAGGCCGTCCTTGTACAAACGCTCACACCCAGCTTCCCTGCTGCACCCACCATGCCCGCCCCCACGCTGGTGCGGCAGTTCAACAACGCCATGACTGCGGCGAACGACAAGCTGGAAGCTCCCGCCTGGTGGACATTCTACAGCCGGGGTGCCCTCGGCATCAGCCTCACCAAGGCCCAGGAGACCGCCATCCGAAACGATTCCTCAGGCTTTTACAGCACCTTCACAAAAAACAGCACCGCCACTCAGCGCGGCCGCATGTTCCGGGACAACGTGGCAGCCCGCACCGGCTCGCAGCCCGCCCGTGGTGCCTACTTCTTCGGCTTTGATGCCGAAGACTCTGCTGTTCGCCTCTTTAAGCCACAGGTCTCCTCCAGCGTGGCGCAGGCCGAAATCGAAGAAGGCAGCGACGTGGTGCAGACCGTCACCATCAAGCATGGCGACTACCGTCTCACCTCCGCCATGAACGTGGTGGACGCCAGCCAGTGGCAGCCGCATCGCTATTACGGCACTCGCAGGCTCGCCCACAGCTTCACCAATTTCGTTTCCAATCAGCTGCCCGGATATGACTACGGCACCAAGTCCGACGTCCCCAGCCGTCTCGTCGCCACCAAGGCCGGAGCCACTTATCCAAACACTCGCATCCCGGATCTCCCCTACTTTAACGCCGCCACCACGGCTGCACAACTCTACGGCGACTTTGACAACGGCCCGGGCCCAGCGCGCGACGGCCCCTACATCAACAAACCCGATGAGGGCAACGTGAACAAAGTCGCCAATGGTGGCGTCCCCTACCTCAGTGAATCCAACCAGCACACCACGGTGGACAACGTCTTCTTCACGCCCAACCGCCTCATCGCCTCTCCCGGCGCGCTCGGCTCTCTGCCCACCGGTGTAAAGTTTGGCAAACCCTGGCGCACCCTCCAGTTCCGTCCGCAGCAGGGCCACCCCGGCGGCC
>NZ_JBAQCR010000027.1:0-25636 GCF_049294395.1 Prosthecobacter sp. | reverse complement strand
CTCTTGGAGTAATAGAGGCTGTTGACGATGGGAGCCTGGGTCCGATGGGGGGCGGAGGGCATGGTCAGATCCGCATAGCAGCCGGCTTGTTTTAGCATGGCCAGTTCTCCACGTACACCGCAACCGGCACCGGTGGGGTCGGAGTTGTCCAAGGCCCAGTTGCCATGGATGAAACCGAAGGTCACTTCTCCGGCCGCATTGCTGCCGAGCAGTCCGTGACTACGCAAGTCTGCTTTGCCGCGTTCAATGGATGCACAGAAATTTTCCGCCGTGTCCTTGTGGTGATGAAGGTGGATCTCCACCTCATTGCGACTGCTGAGACACAGTTCCGTCAGTGATTGAATAACGTCCTGATCATACTGCTCCACCGGATAAAAAAATGTATGCTTAGGAGTCTGGCCATCATGATCCAAACCGCTGGCCATGATGTTTGGCAGCTTGTCGTGCCACTGATCCAAGCGACGCAGAGCTCCGGCTTTGTCGGTGTGGTGAAATGGCTCGAAGTGATCGCATACAGCGAGCAGCACATCGGTAATTGGCGCCTTGGTCTTCGAGAAGCGATCCTTGATCCAGGGCAGCAGCCAGAGGTCCATTGCTTTGATCATACGTTCAGGCTCTACGGGTTCGTTTCCAGGTGGTTTTTTGTTCGCCACGCAACCAGCGCAGGCAGCCCAGGAGGAGGGCGGCATTCATGGTCGCAAAGTAGGCGCTCACTGCGGCCAGACGCCCCAATGAGGAAGGCATGCGGAGGGAGGAAAAACCGGCGGCAGTGAGCGCCATGATGACCGCGCAGGCTGCCGACAGCAACAGCGAACCAGCAGCACCCAAAATTAGCAATACGAGCACTGACAACAACGCACTGAGCATGAAAAAGGGCGCGATCCAGCGTAAAACCTTGTGGGAAAAGAACACCCAAGCCGCAAGCCCCTTTTTCGGATTCAGCAACGGCAGGCAGCTCGCGAGAATCTGATAGTCCCCTGCCCCGATGCGAATTCGACGGCCAAATTCGTCGGCCAGAGCAGGCGGCAGATCTTCATACGCGAGCGCGCTGGGTTCAAAGACAATGGACCATCCTTCCATGAGCAGGCGCAGCGGAACGTAGAGATCTTCCACCACGATCTCCGGCGGGCAGCCGGTCCAGAGTTCGCGACGCAGGGCGTAGTTGGCGCCGTTGGCACCGAGCAGCACGCCCCGACCGCCCTCATGCTGCTTGAGCCACGTTTCCAGTTTCCAGTAAATGCCTTCGGACTGGGTGTGGGCCTCACCTTCGCGTGCGCGGAAACAAAGCTTGCCACACACACAGGCGACCTTGGGATCTTGGAAACGAGTGACGAGACGGCGCAGAGTATCCGGAGCGAAATCCACATTGGCGTCGCTCAGCACCAGAATGCTGCCTCTGGCCTGCGGGCAGATGTCATTGAGCACACGAACCTTGCCGCGGCGCTCGGAGAAGTGGCGAACCTGCACACGAGCATTCCCACCGGCGAGGCGCTCGGTGCCATCGTCGGAGCCATCGGAGGCGATGATGATCTCCATTTTGTCGGCGGGATAGTCACACTGCAGGAGGTTCTCGACGCGACGGGCGATGCAGCCGGCTTCGTTGTACCCGACGACGATGACGGAGACAAAGGGCAGTGACTGCTCGTCCTGCTCGGGAGACACTGGCAGCAGTGGTCTGCGGGTGCCGATGAAGCGCCACCAGAGCGGGTAGAAAACGTAGCAGTGCAGTACTGCCGCCACGCTGAGGAAGAGAATGATCCACGCGGTGGCGATCATGACTTTTGAATGAGACTCACGCAGGCATCTTCAAAGATTTGAGCTGCGGCCGCCCATGAGCAGGGACGGGCAACTTCTTCCAGCGCGTGGCGGGCGAGTTCCGCACCGAAGGCCGGAGTGCGCAGTACCTGCAGCACTTTTGCAGCGGTGTCTTCTGCGGTATCTGCGAGAAGAACATGTCGGCCATTCTTTACATCCAGACCTTCGGCACCGATATGGGTGGAAACTACGGGCACCTCGGCGGCCATGGCTTCATAAATTTTCAAGCGTGTGCCACCGCCGATGCGCAGCGGAACCACGACAACGTCTGCGCCGCGCAGGTAAGGTCTCACATCCGGCACAGTGCCGGTGACTTCGATGTTTCTGCCGCTGGTGGCGAGCGCCTGAATCTCCGCAGGTGGTTTGCGCCCCACTACGACAAACATGGCCTGAGGCATCTCGCGCTGAACGAGAGGCCAAACGGTTTCAACAAACCAGTTCACGCCGTCTACATTGGCATACCAGTCCATGGAGCCCATGAACATGACGGTGGGGATAGGAGAGTGTGTCCTGGGCAGGGATTGGAAGTAGTCAAGATCAACGCCTGTGGGGACGACACCGAGGACGTTGGAGAGATTCATCTCTTCTTTGAATATCCGCGCATCTTCGTCTGAGACGGCGAGCACGCCGTCGAAGCGGCTGCTGTAATGGCGCTCGAAGAACAGCATGCGGTCACGCTGGGATTGATAATACCGCGCACTGAGTCCCACCTTTCCTTCGGCCCGGCGACGCCAGATCATGGACTCCACGTTGTGCTGGAAGAGTACCCAGGGGCATGAGAGCGACTTGGACATCCAAGGCAGGCTGGCGGAAGGAAACAAGAAATCCGAGATCAGCAGGTCATAGCGTTCCTCCTTGAGTTTTGCGATCAGCAGATTGAGCAACTTGGATGACCTGAAGCGTTCAACTGCATAGGGCAGCGATGACGCCACGTTGGCCAGTGCGCCAGCGAGGAACTTCCAGCGGGCGAGCTGCAGGGAGGCCTTGGGTTCATGCGCCCAGAATGATTGGGAGGAATACTCCGTGGAGTGCAAAGCGCCCGCCACCTGCCCCGCATCCGCCGTCATGCCAACAAAGGTGACCTCATGACGCTGATGCAGGTGGCGCAGCAGATGGAAGGTGCGCAGGTCGCCGCCGCGCGTGAGCGGGTGTAACGGGCTGGTTTTGATCCAAAGAATTCGCATGGTCAGAACACCACAAAGTCGGTGGAGAAAAGTTCCCAGAAATAGAGCAGCACTTCCAGAATCACGTACATGATCATCATGTCAACCACGCCAATGCGTGACCAATTCAGGTTGATCGCACCGAACTGATCGGGAGTGTTCTCGGCGGTTTCCTCCTCATCCTCAGTCTCCTGCCGTCTCGTTCCTGCCAGTGCCTCACTGCGCTGCTCGTCGGCGGGTGCCCCCCCTGCGGTCGCTGACAGCTCCAGCGGCGTGGACTCCGCCCCCCCCAGAGCCTCCGTTTTGCCGCCATCTTCCTCCTGCCCCTTGTTACCAGGCAGAAACCGTCGGTGAAAGGCGGATATGACCCCGGACAACAGGAAAAAGTCCATGTGATAGGCACGGTCCACCACCCAGCAGGAAAATACCGTCGTTGCGATCAATGCATACAAGGTTCTTTGCACCCTCATCGCTTCGCTGCCAGGCACAGATTGGGCCACCAACAACACCCGCACTCCCCCATAAAAAATGCCCGCAAACAGCAGCAGGCCCATGTAACCCAGATCAGCCCCATGCCGAACATAGGAACCGTGCGTGGCTATCTGAATATAAACCGTGCGGTGCAGCTTGCTGTCACGAATGGAAACGTACCCCTGGAACGTCTTCAGCCCCTCCCCAGTTACAGTGCTCTCCATGCTGAACTTGGCCTGCTGCCAGACGATCATACGGCCTTGGATGCCCTCGTCATCCTTGGACAAGGTGTCCATGCGCGGCAGACTTTTCAAGGCCGCTATTCCCAGGCCATACACCAGCGCCAGCAGCACCAGCTGCAGCCACACGGGCCGCTTGAATAAAAAGAGCATCGTGAGCCCCCCCGCACCTGCCAAAAAGGCCCCCTTGGACTCCGTTAGCAGCACGCAGTGTATCGCCAGCGCGATGAGCGCGATGCCCAGCATTTTATTCTTCCCCCCTGCCATGACCCACCACGCCAGCGCGGCCGGGATCAGAGTCACCACGCCGTGTCCCAATGCGTTGGGATTGCGGAACACCCACGTGTTCAAGGTAAGGCGGTCATGGAAGGCCATGGTTAGTTCTGCCGAACCCTTCACCAACTCAACGTCCCAGTGACTGGAAACCGCCAGCACCGCCAGCACAGCTAGGCATCCCAGCCAAATATTGAGGTATTTTTCAATTTTAGCCCAACTGTTCAGCGCCAGGGCCGTGACCATATGGAAGCTGAAATAGGTGAAAACCTCTTTGAAGGCTCCTGTATGGTCAGCCGTCGCGTAAATGGCCCACACACAGTATGCGGTGACCAGCCAGTCCATCGGCACTGCCCACACAATAGCACGGCTGAACCCGCCCGCACGCCGCACCGTGGCGATGATGCCCACATACATCGCATACTTCACCACACTGACACCGCTGATGACTGCAAAGATGTCCTGAGGGCGGACATACCAAAAAAAAACAAGCAGGCAGGCGCAGATGAAATCCACTTATCGGTCCTCCATTGCGGTGATCTGCTTCCCACTCAGCGCGGCATAGACCGCCGCATAATCAGCCGCAGTCCTTGCCAGGGGATATTCAAGTTCGATGAAGTCCCGCGCCGCGCCGCCCATGGTGCGCAGCAACTCCGGCTGCTCCAGCAGCGCGCTGACTGCCGCTGCCACATCATCAGCCGTCGTCATCGCTGCCAGACTGCCATTGCGTCCGGGTTGGATGAGTTCCTCCGAGCCACAGGTGGCATGCATGAGCACGGGTACGCCGCAGCTCATGGCTTCGAGGGTAACATTGGACATGCCTTCGGACGTCGAGGTGAGCACCAGCAGATCGAGGGCATTGTAAACAGCCGCCATGTCGTCCCGGTGCCCAAGCTGGATGATGCGGTCGGCAAAGGGATGGCGCGCGACAAGTTCCTGAGTCGCTGCTTCACAGTTGCCGCCAGCACCTGCGAGCACGAGGCGGGCTGTTGGGAAGGTTGTGCCGATTTTTAGGAAGGCTTGGATGAGGAGATGGTGGCGTTTTTCGGGGACGTAGCGGGCGGCCATGCCGAAACAGGGGGCACCGGAGGGGATGCCAAGGTCGCGGCGGCATTCAGCTTTTTTTAAAGGACTGAATTTCAATGTATCAACACCATTGCGGATGACGCGAAGGTCGAGGTGACGGGTGAGGCCAAGAGCGGCCATATCGTTGATCTGTCCCTGAGAAACGGTGTGAATGATATCACAGCGTGCATAGAAGAGGCGACGGAGCCTGAGCCGCCAAGGGGAACGCTCCCATCCGTAGAGCAGAGCGTGCTCGCCATGAAGGAGTGGGGTGCAGTTGAGGCCGAGGGCGAAGAGAGAGTAAACCAGCGCATTCCAGTTATGGGAGTGCACGACGTCGGGCTTGAGTTCGCGAATGAGGGCACGCAGGCGCATGACGCAGCGGAAGTCCAGCCCAGGACGCTTCTGGAGTTCGAGAACGGAAGTGCCGGGAGGCAGGCGGTGCTTGAAATCATCTGAGCCAGCCAGGGCGCAGACGATGACCTTGAAGCCCGATTGGGAAAGCCGCCATGCCATCTGGCCGATCATATTCTCCATGCCCCCTTGGCGGAAGGAGTGAAGCACGTGGAGCACGCTGATTCCCATGAAATAAACGAGGCGAGGTCACAGCGCCTAGGTCACGCGTCATCGACCGACTGCGAGCCACCACGTTTCGACTTGCTGTAGTAGGTGGGTTCGTAATATCGGGAATAGTAAGTGCCGTAATAGTAGGAATTTTCGAGGCGTTTCAGGTTCACACAGTTCAAGACGAAGCCGTACACTTGGGCACCTGACTGGTGCAAAATTTCCGAGGCGGTGGCGACATCACGCTGGGTGGTCTGGTCGGCGCGAATCACAAAAATCAACCCGTCCACGGCTTTACTGATGAGCAATGAATCGGCGAGGCCGAGCAACGGTGGAGTGTCCACAATGATGCGGTCAAATTGTGGACGCAGTCTGTCGATCAGCTCCTGGAAGTGATTGCGTGAGAGCAACTCAGGACTGACGCTATTGCTCTTGCCACGTGCGATTAATTTCAGGCCGGGCGTCTTGGTCGATTGAATAGCATCCTCGAGTTTGGCTTCACTGCCGAGGAGTTCGGCAAGTCCATTCTGCTTGCGGTCGAGCTCTAAGAGCCGGTGCAACGTGCCACGGCGCAGGTCGCTGTCGATGATCAGCACTTTGTCGCCGCTTTCGGCAAAGGATTTGGCGAGGTGCATCGCCACGGTGCTTTTGCCATCGCTGGGGCGGGCACTGGTCACCATGATCACCTGTTTGAGGTTGTCCTTTGGCGCGTAGAATGGCAGGGAACTGCGGATGATGCGGAAGGATTCGTGGGCATGGGTGCCGGTGGAGGTTTCCTCATTGCCGTCCTTATCATTCTCAATCGCGAGCTTGGCATTTATTTCCAACAAGGGTACAATGCCGCAAGCGGGATACTGGCAGTATTTTTCAGCCTCGCCGACAAATGAAGAAGTGAAGCGGAGCCGCTCGGTAAGGAAAGGCCCGCCGATGCCAAGGCCGAGAGAGAGCGCCAGTGCATAGGTGAGGAGCTTTTGCTTGTTGGGGGAGACCGGAATGTCATCACGCACTTCAGTGAAGCCCTTGAACAAGAAATCCACCTGAACTTCAGGTCCGGTATAGTCCATGGCCGAGAGGCGGGATTTCATAGCAATGTAGGCCTGCTCCCAGGCAAGTCTGCCGCTGGACTGGAGACGGAAGTCTCTGCGATAGTCATCATAGCCCGCAATGAGTTTGTGGTATTCGGGCATCTGCTCCTGCAAGGAAGCAAGCTGCTGGCGAATATGGTCCTTCTCGAGTTGAAAGGCTGCAATTTCCTTTTTCCACTCGGCTTCCAGGCCAAAGCTGTAAATGTCGATTTCCTTTTGTAGAGCGCGCATTTGTTCATGCCCTGGCAGCAGGTTGCTGGAGAGACGCTGGTATTCACGCTGGGCTTCTCGAAGTTTCTTATCGAGACCTTCCCAGACTTCGGAGCGTTTGGAGGCCTCGGGAATGACAATGGTATTGGTGGTGGCCTCGGGGGAGGCACCGGCGGGAGTAGGCGTCTGGGGTTCAACTGCGATGCCGCCATTGCCACCCATCACGATGTTGGGCGCACTGGTCTTCAGTAGAAAGGGGTCCGATTCTGCAGCACGGCGAACGATGGTGCCAACGGCGAGGGGCTTGTCGCGATACTTTTGAAGGAGGGAGAGTTTCTCTGCGCTGCTGGGGGCGGTGGCGTCGATGTACTTTTCAACCTCTTCCATGGCATCCAGCTGTGAGCGGTAGGTGAGCATCTGGGTGGGCAGTTGCTCCAGTTTGTTGTTGGCCACAAAGTTTTCCAAAATACGATTTTCGGATTCAAAGCGGCGGTCACGCTCGGTTTCGGCCTTTAAGTTTTCGCGGATGCGATCCATTTCCTTGGAGAAACCCTGGATGAGCAGGTCACGGTGCTTGATGCGAGATTCAGTCAGGAAGTCATGGTACTCCAGAAGCATAGCCTGGGGCCAGAGCTTAGCTAGGCGAGGTTCATAGACCCATACTTCGATCTCCAACTGCGAGGCTACCGAAGTGGTGATTTTGATTTTGGAAATGAAACGATTCCAGATTGTGCCCAGCTGGCTGGCGTTTTCAACGAGCTTGAGGCGAAGGGCGGTGCGTTCAGCAAGCCATCTTGACTGCAGGCCAAGGACGACCTGCGAATTAATATTGTCCCATTTGGTGTTGCCACGAATGTCTGAAATTTCAGACTTGATGGGCAGGTCAACGTAACTGTACTCGACCGAACTTTTGGAGTAGTAGGAGGGCTTGCCGTAAACGAAATAGGCGAGGGCGAGCGAGGCGCCGAGGACAGCGCAAAACATTCCCAAACGCCAGTACTTCACATAACGTGAGAGGAACTGAAGGATGTCCTGAAGAGTGAGAAAGCGTTTGAAACCCGGGATTGCCATAAGGAGAGGTGCAGAAAGAAGCGCTGTTACAAACCAAACATTTTCTTTGGCACAACAATGCAGTCACCTTCCAACACCACGGGGTCAGAGACCCTGCCAGTCTCAACGGCCTCGAAGTTCACGTCGATGCGCTGCACACCTGAATTGCTGTTGCGCAGGATGTATGACTTTTTCTTGTTGGCAAATGGCTTAAAGCCACCTGCATCGATGACCGCCTGATAGGCGGAGACCGGGGAGTCACCAAGGGGACGCACGGTGACACGCCCGGTCTGCGAAGTTTCACCACTGAGGCGCAAGGTCAGGCCGCCAGCGGCGGTTTCACCGCGCATGCCAGGGTCAATAATGACAGTGGCGAGTTTCAAGTGGTTGGCCTGAAGGGTGGATTTGATTCGGGCCTCAGCCTCCGCCAAAGTGAGCCCCTGTATGCCTACGCGCCCGAGCTTTGGAACAATGATGTCGCCACTGGGGCGGATGACATAAGATCCATTGAAGGAGTTGTCCTCGAGAACAAACATATCAACGATATCGCCAATCTGGATGCGATAGTTCGCATTCCCAGGGATGGCAGATTTCGGGAGAGGGGCGAGATCAGCGGAATCGTAATTTTGCGGACCACTGCAAGAGGCAAGACCAAAGAAAGCGAAGAGGCACGGAACAAAGACTGATTTAAACATACAGGATTGGAATAATCTAAAAGCTCTTGGACACACCAAGGTACAAGTAATGTTCAGTATAGCCGTATGTGTTGCCATGAAAATCCAAATATTGGTAAAAGAGCTGGGAATTGACCGTGCTGGACATGGCGTAGGTGAGACCGGAGCGATAGGTCCACTGAGTCCATTCGATGGCACTGTTTGGAATCATAATCTTTTCCCAGCCGGCGGAGGCAAAACTGCCGATTCTAGGAGAAATATTAGTACTCATCATAATTCCCGCATATTCGATCTGCTGGGTGGTCTGTTTGTTGAACTGCAGGTAGCGCTTGGATACGCCAGCGTAAGCCGTCGTGTTGATGCGACCGCCAAGGAGGTGAACGAGCCGGTATTCAGCAAAGTCTTCGAGTCCCATAGGAGCGTTAAAAGGCTGGTAAACGCGACGACCCACCTCGGCATACTGATACGTCCGCGGACCGAGGCGGTTTTGGATGCCGACAAGGGCGGTCCAGCCCTTGTAATGCGGCCCTTCCCCGGTAAGCCAATAATAGCCGCCCTCAGCGTAGGTAGTGAGGAAATTGGTGAGACTTTTGCGGAAGCCAGCGACCGCCCAGTTGATAGTGGTGTTGAAGAAAGGTGCCCGGGTGGAAAAGTTGTAGCCGGCGTAGGAGGTGAAGTAGGGATCACCGTTACGGATATAGGCCCCGCCATTGAGGGCAGAGTAGAGGGTGTTGAAGTTTTTGTCCCACGCATCCACGCGATCAAGGTAGAACATGCTCTGGGTGGCATTGCCATGGCGGCCAAAAAGCCTGGCTCCGATGATGTTGTAATACCCATTCAAGCCGCTCCAATGATCATTATTGAGACCAAAGCGCGCGCTGGGGTCGTAGCTGTTAATCGCGCCTGAGCCATAGCCCACGCCATAGCGACCGACGCGTTCCACTGGAGAGAGATCGCCCCAAGATTGATTGGCATTCACGTACACATCCCAGAGATTGTAAGGCTGGATGTATGGGGTGAACTGGTCAGTGACGACAAGGCGCCAATTGTTCCATTCTTTCTTCCAAACGCCTTGGAACAAGGCTCTGGCCCCGAACTGTGGCAGCATCAAGCCAGCCATGGGGCCAGGAACGGCCCACCCGAACTCGCCTTTGTTCGGCAGCCAGTAGAAGTAGGGATTGATGCTGATGGCCAATGAGTCACCGAGGACCAAAGTGGCGCGAAAGCTCGCCCAGACGATCTGCGCCCAGCCATTGGGCGGGAGGGAGTCAATGCCTGGATAGTTGCCTTGGATGTCTGTATAGATCAAACCATACCCAGCGTAAATGCTATCCACCACAAAGGGGCCAGCAATCATGGTGAGGCGATTGTTCTGGATGCCGCCATAGCCAGAACCGAGTTGGACGCCGAAGGCGGGAATACCCAGGTTCAGCCCCAGCGAGGTGCCTAGAAAGTAGCTGTCCGTGGCACTGTACAAAGACCAGCTAGTGTAACGGTTGATGTTGCTGATCGGAGCCAGCACATCACGCGTGTTCTGCCTGAGATCCCCGATAGAATCAGCGATGGTGGTTTGCTGGTACAGGTTCTTCTGGGGCACATAGCGGTACTCGCCATAAGGACGGGTGACGTCCTGCCCCAGGGCATGGCTGGCGGCAGTATCCGGCTGGGAGGAGCCAAAAAGGGGCGCTCGGTCAGGACGGGCCTTGGAGAGAGGCACCCCTGGTGAATCAAATGTTTGAGCGGCGGCGGGTAACTGCAAGACGAGCAGCATGAATGCAGCCCCCGCCAAGCAACAAACAGCAGGATCGATTAGATATTTCTTTAGTGTGACCACTGAGCTCATGTATTTTAATATTAATCTCTCAGAGGAAAAGAATGCAGCCAAACGGACTGTCACGGCCTTCGCGCCATTAGAAGTGAGCGAATAATGGAAAAAACGCTGTAGAAGAGCCCCGCAAGCAGAGGGACACAAATGAGGATGGGACACCAGATCACCTTCCAAGAAAGGGAGAGTGTGGCGTCACTAAACAAGTCAATCAAGAGAACCAAAGCCAGAACAAGCCATGCCCCTGCGGCCAGAAACAAGACCAGCATGGAAATATTTTGCGGATCCGCCACCAAGGCATTTTGAAATAAATACACTGTGTTTCAACGTGTTGAATTGTTTGTGCCACACACTACTCGGTGCTGCAAACATTGAACCGATTAGAAACGCTTCCAAACGGGCGACTTGTCGATGAAAGGCTTGGTCTTGGGGCTGGGCCAGACAGAGAACATCATTGCATCCCAAGCGGCTTTCTCACCCCAGAGCTTGTCAGCGACGGGACTGAGGTTGTTGTTGTCAAGGAGGAGCGTCAACATCATCACCGTTCCAGAGTCACCGATACTGACACCTTCGACATAGACGTGCTTGGGAGGCAGACTGGAGGCGGCAGGCCACTCCGCACGGCGTTTGCCAGGATCTGCGGAATCAAGCAGGAGGGTCGTGCGGGCGGGGTCAAGCCAGACGCGAACATGACCACTGCGGCGCTGCTCTTCCTCATAAGAAGCAAAGTGACCACGCTTATGACCAAGATTCACCGGACGGAGGTCGAGAATGGCGGCGGTTTTGTAATACAAGAATTTGAGATCAGGCGAACCAGTGGTCTGCAGTGCAGTATTATGAACCACGGTAAGATCGACTCGAGCGAGTTCCCGAGTGCCCACAATCAAGCCTGGAGGATTGCGTTTGACATTGTCACTGGCATCCAGGTCGGTGGAATTCAAGAATCCATCGTAGTTGCTGTCTGCGGCAATGTTTACCCGGCCCAAAGTGCGATCTTGCTGTGGGAAATAGCCGAGACCAAAAGCAAAACCGCCATAGCCTCCGCCGAAAGCAAAAATATCAACAGCGCCAATCACCAACACGGATGCAACCGCGTATGCGAACAGCAGGCTTTTGTTAAAATTAATATTCATAGAGTGGACAATGGGTATATGTGGTGAGTTGCACATCTATCTACAACAAAGACTTAAAATCAAGCTGGGATTCTGCAATCAACATTTTTGAAAAAATTTAATGAACTAATCTTAATCGATGTGATCGAACTGCCAGCATTTGTCATGCCATCGGTAAACACGTACGTCAATGCTCATTACTTTCTATCTTTTTGCTTGAGATTCAGCAGGGTTGCGACGGGGAGGTGCTGAGATGTTTCTTTTAAAGGACTGGCACAAGAGAGAATCTCCCACTGCGACGAGGCAAAGATGTGATCAATGCGAATCCAGGGAGCAAAGCACCTGCCGATGGATTTAAAATTGCCTGGAAAGGTGAAACCAAAGCCACTGCCTGCGGCTTGGTGCGCATCCTGCAGGACGGCATGCAAGAGGCCGTATCCGCTCCCTATGGGCGGGATGTTCAGGTCGCCCATGAGAACGACAGGGGATGACTCCCCATGCACGCGCGCGGCGAGTTGAGCTGCCAGTCCCACGCGTGCCGTCCAGTAGGCCAGATAGTGCTGATGCCGCGCATGCAACGGGGTGCCAGGCACGAGCCCTAGCAGTCCATAAAGAAAGATGCCGCGTTTTGCGTACCAGTAGAGCAGATCGCGCGGGGTGGGAAAATGGATGTTATAGATGACGATGCGCCGACCGTTCCAGTCGATGACTGAACGTGTGCCTGCACGCCAGAATCCTGTTTTGCCAGCGGGCCAGTCGAGCTGCAGGGCTTCGTTTTCGACCAGCGGCCAGCGGCTTAGCAAAACATACTCGCCATTTTCATACGTATGTTGGAGCTGGGCAAAGGCGGGCAGTGAAGCAAGGCGGCCCAGACGGTGACCAGCGTCTTGAAAGACGGCAATGTCGGGCTGGTTTGCGGTGGCGCAATTGGTCAGCGCGGCTTCAGAACCCTGACCGCGGTTATAGGTCATCACTGAGAGTGTGTCTGCGCTACGTACATGGGCAGTGCTCTGCCCTAGAGAGAAACTGAAGCCCCCCAGCCAGAGGACGATGATGATGGCGGAGGAGACAGAGAGCAGGGCGGAGCGCAAGCAGAGGAAAACCAGACTGGCGATGAGTGTCCCCAGCAAGGGGAGGGTCAGCACCCAGACCGGGAGATAGGCGAGAAAGATGGTCAGCAGATTGCTTTCCGCCCGATACCGGATGACCAGAGCTAAGACGAGCAAGCAGCCAACGATGAGCAGCGTGCTCCAAAATAACCAAGCGCGCAGCATGCGCCACAGGGCCCCCAGGCGAGCCACAATGAGCAGCGCACGGTAGTCAGCCGGGATGGCCTCTGTTGGGGGTGAATCCATGACAGCGGCGAGGCGTACAGCCTCCGCTTATTCCAAGGGGTTCTTCTTGGGCGGCGTGTTGGGAGCCCTGGGGACGAACTGACTGTCTGGCAGCACCCGGGGCTTCTGCACTTCGTCCACACGCGGTTTCAAGACATCCAGCTCAAGCGGCACGCCTTTATACTCTGGTGCTTTGTCACCTTCGGTGACGACCATGCTGCCTGCTTCCTTCCAGCCAAGACGAACCATGCCGACAGGAATCACGATCCAAAGCAGCACTATAGATACCGTCATGACGACGAGCGCCTCCAAAATAGTCAGACCACTGCGGTTTTTAATCATAAGAATTTGTTAATACGGTGAGGAACCGCCAATGTTCAATCTAGGTCATGTTGATGGGATCCGGCCAAGGCTGGTCAGATAGTCGTGCCAAGTTGCGAGGGCAAGAAACAACGGTTTTAAACTGCATTTTTTGACAGCACTGAGTGTTGCTGGCATTAAATACGGACACACTTGTTATGCCACTCCCCTGCTCAGGAACCCCTCCCCCCGCTTGATTCATGAAATTTACTTTTGTCAGCGCCAACCAGGGCGGTGGCGGCAGCGAGGAGCTTTGGGTGCAGACCGCAGGCCAGTTGCAAAGCCAGGGACATGCGGTCATGGCTTTGACGGAGTGGAAAGCGGGGGCCCAGCGGCGGCGGCGGCAGCTTGAGAGTTTCGGAGTGCCCCACCGCCCGTTGGACCTCACCGGCAGGCGAGCCGTGGCCAGTAAAATTTTGGAACGTCTGACCGGCGGTGCGCCCAGACGCCTCCGCCGCCTGCAAGCCTTGCTGAAGCTGGAGCAGCCGGACCTGATCGTTTTCAACTCTGGAACGCTGGTGGATGGCATCCCATTGCTGGAGGTCATTCATGAAGGTCGGCATCCCTGCGTGGTGGTGACACATCTGGTGTCCACGGACAACTGGCCGGATGACGCGCACGCAGAACGAATTCATCGGACATACAACCGAGCTCTGGAGGCCTGTTTTGTATCGGAACACAACCGGGAGCTGTGCGTGCGGCAGACGGGACGCAGGCTGAAGAATGCGCAGATTGTGCGGAATCCCTTTCTGGTGAGCGTTGAGGCCATCCCGATGCCGCCGCTGAGCCCAGAAACGCCTGTCAAACTAGCGCTGCCGGCACGTCTGCACCCGAAGACGAAGGGGCATGACATGCTGTTCGAAGTGCTGGCCCGCCCTGAATGGAGGGAGCGAAAGATCCAGGTCTCCCTCTTTGGCAGCGGTGGCTGTGAAAGCACGCTGCGGGAACTGTGCCAGGAGTTCCAGATCATGGACAAAGTGGTGTTCGCTGGTCATGTGGACGACATGAACGCAGTGTGGCGTGAACATCATGCCCTGCTGCTGCCTTCGCGCCACGAGGGGCTGCCCATTGCAATGATTGAGGCCATGTGGGCGGGGCGGGCGGTCATCGCCACGCCTGCGGGCGGAATTCCGGAGATGATGGAACCGGAGCGCTCGGGGTTTCTCGCCAGTGCCTGTGACACAGAGGCGCTGCATGAGGTCATGGAGCGGGCCTGGTCCCAGCGTGATCATTGGGAAGTCATGGGGGCGGCTGGCCGTCGCTTGGTTCAAGAGCGCATCCCGTCGGACCCGGTCAAGGTGTGGGCGGACCATCTGCTTGAGTTGGCCGCAGCGCACGGCAGGCCTTGAGCCAGACACGCGCCGCCAGATCTTTGCGGGCGACTAACTTGTCCATGGCAGCCATGAACGTGGGGTGCCGCAGGCGGGTGAAGGGCGGAATGCCATCCAAACGCTGAAAGTGATGAGCCATGCGCCACAATGCGGGTAGCGCAAAACGGCTGGCACGGTCATGCAGTTCCATGGCCATCTGGGACGGCAGGCCGGTGAAGGCGGCAGCGTGGCGCTCCCACACCCGACGTCGTGCCAATGCAGCGCGCTTTTCCCGCATGGCCTTCTGCGTCACTCCTTCGGGGTTGATGCGGTAGCGCAACAGGGGCTCAGGCATGGTCGCGGCCAAGTGCTGGGTCAGCAGTCGCATCCACAAGTCGTAGTCCTCAGACCAGTAGGGCTCCTCCGCTGTGCTATGATCCTGGTAATTGCCGACTTGAAGAACGGCGCTACGTTTAAAGATCACGGTGGGGTGCCAGATGCGCGGTCCCACGAGCGTGGCATGCAGCACATCGGTGGGTTTGAAGGGCAGTGTGGAAGCTCCGTCCACGATGTTGCCTGACATGTCGATGCAAACGCGGTCCGTGCCCACGAGGGCCAGGCTGGGATGCTGACGCAGGAAGGCGAGCTGCTGCTGAAACCGGTCAGGATGGCAGATGTCATCCGCATCCATGCGGGCGCACAGTTCGGTCGTTGCAACCTCCACGAGCCGTGCCAGAGAGAGTCCCAGTGACAATGGCACACCACGGTACACATGCCCAGGCAGGCGCGCGGGCAGCCAGCGGTCCAGGATTTCCAGAGTGCCGTCGGTGGAGCCGTTGTCCCAGACAAGCACTTCAAAGCCTCGATGCGTCTGCTGCTCCAGGGAGACCAGGGCTTCCTCCAGAAACTGCGCCCCGTTAAGAACAGGGATCAACACGCTGATTTTCTCCTGACTCATCAATCTATTTTTTTTGTGCCAGCGCGTGGTAGAGGCTGGCATAATCATCCAGAGTCTTGTCCAGGGCATGATCACGCAGCACGATTTCGCGGGCGGCAGCCCCCATGCGGTGACGCGTGGATTCGTCTGCCAGCAGGGCAGCCATGGCCTGAGACCAGGCGGAGGGTGCATCATCCACCACCTGAATGGTGCCGTTCTGCTCTCCGAGCTGTCCGTCTGGAAAGCCCATGAAGCGGCGGGTGAGACAGGGCAGTCCGCTGCTCATGGCTTCCAGCAGCGCATTGGGAAAGCCTTCCTGCATGGAGGGAAACACAAACACATCCGCCATCTGATACCAGCGATGGATGTCCGCCTGCTCAGGAATGTGCAGGACGCGCGGCAGAGAGCGCAGCTCCTTGAACAAGGCACTTTGATAAGCCTCGATATCCTGACGCTCCTGCTCGGAGGAGATCGTGGGGCGCTGCACCGCGCCGACGAGAACGAGCCATGCGTCAGCATGACTCTGAGCCACTGCGGGCCAGGCCTGCAGCAGGCTGCGCACCCCTTTACGAGGAATCAGATGCCCTACGTAGAGGCAGACCTTCGCACCGGCAGGCAGCACCTTTTCCACCAAGGAAGGCAGCGCCTGGCCTGGCTCCGCAGGCTGAAAGCGCTGCGTGTCCACCCCATGGGAGATGATGTGCAGACGGCGTTCGCTCACCCCCATGCGGCGCTGGGCCGCTGCCATCACAGGAGATCCCACGACCACCGCATCAAACAGACGCTGCGCCAGAATTTGCAACTGGAGATTGGCCCACCGATGCAAGGCGGTACGCCCCCATGTCTCCGGTTCCACCATGGTGGAGACAAACATGAGCGCACGGCCTTGGCGTTTGATCGAGAGCTGGCTGCGGAAGATGCGGCGGTCCATCTTAATGGTCTGCACCACCTGCGCTCCTGCCCTGCCCTGCGTCTGGAGATGCACCGCAGCGGCTCGAAACAGGCGTTGATCGCGCTCCCCTGCGGTGTTTCCCACCTCCATGCGCGAGACGGCGATGAGACCGTCAACCGTTTCCTCAGCAGACAGCGCGGGATCGCTGCGGGAGGTGATCACCGAGGTGGCCACACCACGCGCATGCAGCCCCGGCGCATAGCGGCGGAAGCGCTCAGCAGCTCCGGCTAGGATCGGAGCGTAATGCGGGAAAATCTGGCAGAGCTGGACATCGTCGGCCATAAGACAGATTCAGACGAAAGACGTCGGCCGGGAGCGAGTCAGATGCCGCCCCAGTTGAATGGCAGGCTTTTCGATCGTGAAATGCAACAGCAGACCGAGTCCGACCGTCACTCCAAAGGCAAGGATGAAAGCCAAGCAGGGTGAGGACTGGATCACAGGCCCGCAGAGTTTTTTTAACGCAACCAGAATGGGATAATGCAAGATGTAGATGCTGTAGGAGAGGTCCACGCGCAGCAGCTTCTGCAACCGTGTCAGCGCAGTGCGCATGAGCGGCCAGTGGATGGTGCCCGCGATGAAGATAAGCGAACCCAGGCCGCAAAGATAGTAGCCAAGCCAGATGCTTGGCATCACATAGCGCCAGGAGATGGCGGCATAAAGCCCAAAGCCCAGCAACAACAAGCCCCACCATGCAGCTTGATTCAGCCGATTCCAAACAGCGGACGGCACGCGGCACAGCAAGGTGCCAAGTGCAAACATGCCGAGAAAAGCTGCAGTGCCTACGACGTGCTGGTCCAGCCAGGCGCTGCCGAGGACCAAGCCAGCAACTAGCGCTCCTGCCAGCCAGCCAGGACTACGCAGGATTGCCCACGCCAGCAGGGGAAAAATCATGGATACCTTAGCCTCGGTCATCAGCGTCCAAACCGTTGGCAGAGCGAAGTCGGACTTCATTCCAGGTGCAATCAGCGTGCTCTGCAAGAACCACTGCTCCCATTGCATGCCTTTGCCATCTAGAAACCAAGCTGGCAGACCTGTCACCTGCCCTGCTCCATGTTGTTGAACACTCCACAGCACCACGAGGGCCAGCAGTAGCGCCATCCAATAGACAGGGTACAGACGAAAAACGCGCCGCACGCCAAATTTGAAGTAAGCCGTGAAGGACGGTGCCTTGCCACCGAGAGACAGTGCCAGCACATAGCCGCTGAGGACAAAAAACAGCATCACGGCAGCCTTGGAATCGAACACCCCTTTTCTCAGCCAATCGGGCCAATGCAGCTCGAAAACAAGACGAAAGTGCTGCACCAGCACGATGAACGCGGCAATGACCCGCAATGCGTCCAGAGCGACGATGCGCTCATGGGCGGCAGCAGGCCGAGCGACCTCAATGTCAGTATTGTTCACAGAAATGCTCCCTATTCCTCCGGCATGCCGTTCTTGCCAAACTGGCGCAAGCGGATGTGGTACATCTCGCGGTGATGCCGCAAATTTGACTCCAGGATGAGCCCTACGAGCAACACGACGGTGGAGATGATCATGATGCTGGCGGCAAGTACCGCCATTGGCACGCGACTCACATAGGCTGTCTGGATGAACTCATACACAGGCAATGCGCCAGCCAGTGCTCCAAGCAGAAAACCGCAGGCGGCAATGAGTCCGAAAAACCGCATTGGCCGATAGTCACGGAACAGGACCAGCAGCACCCTCAGGATGCGCGTGCCATCGCGGAAGGTCTTCAGTTTTGAACTGGTGCCATGCGCGCGGTCGCCAAAAGGAATAGGCAAATCGACGGTGGTGAAGCCTTTATCAATGGCCTGGATGGTGAGTTCGATCTCCAGTTCAAAGCCACGTGAAAGAACTGGGGCGTTCATGTAAAAGCGGCGGGAAAAAAGACGGAGGCCGGAGAAAACGTCTCCCGGTTGCTGGCCGAAAACGGCTTTCACAAAGGTGGCAAACATGGACGTGCCCCATTGGTGGCCCGGACGGAAAACGTCATGCTTTGTCTGGCGCACTCCGGTGATCATGTCTGCGGGAGCCTCGCAGTAGCGCTCATAGAGCAGTTTTCCACCAGCAGCCGGATAACTACCGTCTCCGTCCACCATGAGCACGAGATCAGTGTTGATGTGGGCGAGCGCGGTGGCCACGGCCTTGGCCTTGCCTCGGCGTGATTCAACGAGCACGTCCGCGCCGGCCGCGCGGGCGCGGGCACTGGTGGCATCGGTGGAACCATTGTCCACGACGAGGATGCGGGCCTGAGGAAAAGCCTGCTGGTATTCGGCCACGACGCCGGGGATGGCCACCTCTTCGTTGAGGCAGGGAATGAGGATGGTGAGGGAAGGAGCGGTCATGGCTGGGCGGTAGAGTCGAGGATCGGACCGGTGTTAAGCAAGTAAACGCCGGGCTGCACTTGTTTGCCAGATTTTCTAGCATAAGCGAGCAGCCAAGGGACAGGTGTTTGCTTGAGCATGTCGCGCACTTCCTGCTCGAATGGGGCGAAGAGAACGCCGGGTTCCATGTCCTGGCGGCAGTATTTTTCCTCGACGACGAGCCAACTGATGTTGTGCTGCTGGCAGTAGGTGCGGACAACCGCCGCCGAGGGGGAATAGAAGGCCTGGAGCAAGGCAGTGTGGCGGTTCATGACCAGATCGCGGTAGCGGGTGAAGAGCACGCCGTGGGAGGACTCGTTGCTGATGAAGATGCTGCGGTGGCAGAGGATGGGGATGAAGTCGCTGGTGCGGGGAAAGGTGGCGATGATCTCCTCCCCGCCGGTGCGCACCAGTTCAACGTACAAGGGGGAATATTCGGAGACGTCCTCCGCGCCTTTGCCACGAATGGAAGGTGCGCGGGATATCAGCACGAGCACCAGTAACACCCAACCCGCTTGCCGAAGGCGGCCCAAGGGCAGCCGTGTCACGGCGGCTTCCAGCAGGATGGCCGTGCAAAGGACAGCGAGCACAGGCATGCTCCAGGTAACATAGCGGGAAGGCTCGTAGAGTCTGGGCAGGAGAAGCTGCGCGAGCCAATGGATGACCACTGAACTGAGGGCGAGCGTGATCAGGATATAGGCCAGGCGACGGTTGCGCCGGAAAACGAGGAAAATGGCAAGCACCGGAATTGCAAACGCCAGGATGTTTAGCAACGAGGTCAAGGCACCGCCCAGGAAGACCGGGAGGGAGGCGGCATGGCGCAGCACCGGCTCCAGCAGCACTTTGTCCCAAGGCATGAGCGCCCAGGCCAGGGACGGCCCAAGAGCAGAGGGCGGCCACACGGGGACTCTGCCACCAGGGCCATAAAGCGGGTCGGTCTTGATCTGCGCCAGCGTGACCTGGGAGCCAACCCAAGGGTGCAAGGCAAGCTCATGGCTTTTGATCAGCACAATGGCGCTGCCTGCCGCGACGGCGACCATCACGGGCCAGTGCGTTCGACACTGTCGACGCCAGTCGCCGAGCTGTCGCCAGCCCCCCGTGAGCAGTTCCGACTGCAACCACAGCAGGAGGTAGGCAGGTGCCAGCAGGACAAACATGATGGGGTAAAGGGCGGCAGCGAAGAAGAGACAAACCGCAGCCCAGCAACGCCGCCCGCTGACCATGGCGAGAAGGAAGCCACAGACCAGCGGCCAGGCAAAGGTGCGTGCGAAGCCGCCGCCGATGCCGATCCACGAGTCCGAGATAAAAAACAGCCCCATGGCGACCCAACCCAGACGCGCCGAGCCAAAGTGAGCGGCCAGTTTGAAAATGAGGAACCCGGTCAGCGCGAGCATGCCAAGGGCTAGAACCTTGCCCACGAGTAGCGTGGGCAGCACGAGATGCAGCATTTGAAACACAGCCGCTGTCAGATAGGGCTGAATGGCCTTCGAGGTAGAGACCCAGGGATCATCGGGGCTAAAACCGCTGCCCGCGCTGGCATCCAGCCAGATGTGGTGCTGGGCGATGTCATCGTTGAGGAGCATCGGGCGCAGCAGAGTGTGGCCTTGCAGGAGCAAAGCAATGATGCAGGAGGCAAGAAGAGCTAAGCGTGACACGGCCAAAGCAGGAAGAGGAATCATAAAGTCAGGCCTAGCGTTTCTGATGAGAATCGGAACCGGCACGGCGCGGCGGAAAGTACGCCACCAATGATTTGCAGAATTTGAGCAGCGGACGTTCCCAATATCTGTAAACCGCGAGACCGAACAACACGGAGAGGGCGACCAATAGCAGCAAAAAAACATTGATCCAAAAAGGATCGCCGCCGAGCATTTGTGGTTTGACCACGGCGAAGCCGAATACGAGGACGAAACCATGGGACAAAAATATGGAGTAACTGGCGCGCCCCAGACGCCAATGGTCCTGAAGCCACCAGCGCTCCGGCCGGCAAGAGCGCTCGAAGAGCGCCAGTCCGCCAAAACCAACCGCAAAGATCACCGCCCAGAAGGACTTCTGCCAGATGACGGCGAGGGAGTTGAGCCAGAGATGCTGTGTGGAGCCGACCACCAGTCCGACGATGGCGAAGGCGCAGAGCAACATGCCCCACACCCTGCTGCCACGCTGCCTGACACATTCCGCCGCCACCGCTCCAGCGGCAAACTCCAGGATGAGGGGGTGAGTAAGGAACCCCAGCCCATGGATGGCCGGGCGGACGTCGAACAGCATGCCGCCCACGGCGAGCAGAACGGCCACCAGCACTAGGGAGGGGAACGCGGCTTTTGCAGGCAAGGCCAGGCATGCGGCGAGAATGATCATGAAATACATCTCAAAGGAAAGCGTCCATGCGGCCACGATGACAGGAAAAGAAGTCTGGGGAAGAGCGAGCAAAGACGGGATGGTCTGATAGCTATCGGAGCTTCTGCCGGGGAAGCAAGTGAGGAGCAGCACCTTGAACAAGGTCAAGGTCATGAGCAGCGGGTAGAGGCGCCAGCCGCGCCGCAGGAGAAAGCTGCGTGTGGCAGCGGGCTGTCCGGCATCCACGCGGTGTGATGCCCACAGCACGAACCCGCTCAACACGAAGAAGAAATCGATGCGGAAGGTGTTGTGATAGAACCAGCCGCCAAGCCAGTCATGCGACCAGAGACGCACGGAATGCACCGCGGTGTGGTGGCAGACCACCAGGACGGCAAAAATTCCACGCAATGTTTGAACACCGCAAAGGAACATAGGGCGGGAGGGGGTCGACGCTGTCATGGTTTTCCAAGGGCGGGGAAAACCGGTGAGAAGCTGCGACGCAACACGGGTGCCAGAATGTTTTCCGCTCCAACGGGGGTGAGATGGTGCTTGTCGCCATAGAGCGCCTGCCCGTCCTTAGAGATCCGGAAGTGGCGGCCAGCCGCGTCGAGGAAAGCGGGACGCACGTCAATGATGCGTGCGCCGGCGTGCTCAACCTGACGCAGGAAGTCAGGCCCCTGCCCTGCCAGACCGTTCCAGGAGTCCGGGGTGGCGGAGAAGCGCTGCTCGTCCGCACCGAAGAGGAGGCAGTAGGCATGCGCCTTGGGGACGATCCAGGGGTGTTCGGGCACCTGCAGCATAACCCAAGGCTGACAGCCAATTGCGACCAACTTCTGCACGGTGGCGAGAATACTGCGCTGGTAATAAGCGAGGTAATCGCTGACTGCCACTCCCTGCACCCTGCCCTTCTGTTCATACACATGCCAGTAGGCCACGAGCACTACGTGGCGGACGTGATGCTGACGCAGCCACTCAAACACGGCGTGATTCAGGGCGACGGTATCGGTCACGGGGCCGTTGGGCACGGTGGCATGGAAGTCGAGCAGCGGAGCGGTGCTGGAATGAGTGATGGAGCAGCCGGAGACACCGGCGGCACGCAGCACGCTGTCGAAAGCGGGATGGGCGGCGAGGGCATGGCTGTCCCCCCAGAGCACGAGCTGGCTGCTGCCAATGGGGCCGGACACGCCGAGTTGCACCAACTGATCCTTCGCCAGATCCGCCAGGGCGGTCTGGTGGGTGAGCATGAAGCTGGACTCGGAGTTCCTGGCATAGCCATGACTCACTCCGGGGGGCACGCGCCAAGGCAAGCCCTGAAAGAGGGTGATCCCCTCCCCTGCCAGAAGGAGCAGCAGCACGGCCATGCCGCTGGCGATGAGCATGGAGCGCCGGCTGGCGCAGATACGTCGCAGGCGGAAGGGGGTCTCAACGAAGCGCCAGGAGAGCAGCGCGAGCAAAAAGGTCAGCAGGATGAGCAGGAGCTTGCCGCCTTTTGCCAGCGGGACAAAGCTCCAGTAGTTGACAAAGGCAAGCAAGGGCCAGTGCCAGAGATAAAGTGAATAGGAAAGCAGCCCGATGAAGACCAGCGGGCGGGTGGCGAGCAGGCGACCACACCACGTGGGCGGCAGCGTGCCAGCGGGCCGTTGATTGGCTGCGAGGAACAAGGCGGTGCCGAGCACGGGAGGAAGGGCGGCGAGACCGGGAAAGCGGGTGTCCGCGTTGTACAGCGCATAGGAGCCAACGATGGCTCCCAGCCCGAGCAATGCCGGGATTTCACGCCAGCGGCCCAGACCGAGATTCAAGCCCATGGGCTGCACCGCCAGGAGGGCGCCTGCGAGCAGTTCCCAAGCGCGACTGGGCAGCAGGAAAAACGCGGAAGCTGGGTCACTCCGCAGCCTAAAGACGCTCCAGCCGAGGCTGGCCACCAGCAAGGCGACGAGAATAATGCCTATATGCCTGCGGTCGCCAGTGGGGCGCATGCGCACCAGCGCCGCGAGCAGCAATGGCATGACCAGATAAAACTGCTCCTCCACGGCGAGGGACCAGGTGTGCAGCAGGGGCTTTTCTGCGGCGGCGGCGGCAAAGTAACCGGTGTCCTGCCAGAAATGGACATTGCTGGCAAACAGGGCCTGCCACACGGCAGACCTGCCAAGATTGAGGTAGTCGTTCGGCAGCAGGAGGAAGCCGGCAGCAAGGAGGGTGACGAGCACCATGACCGCGAGTGCGGGCAGGATGCGGCGGCAGCGGCGCTCCCAAAACTGCACGAGGCTGAATCGGCCGGTTTCCAAGTCCCGCAGTAGGAGAGAGGTGATCAAATAACCGGAGATGACGAAAAAAACGTCCACCCCAACGAAACCGCCGGGGCATTTCACATCCACGTGAAAGAGGATGACCCCGAGCACGGCGAGAGCGCGCAGGCCGTCGATTTCCGACCGATAGTCTGACTGGTGGGGCTGGGACTGCATCAGGGGATGAGAACGGAAGGCGGTTCAGCGCGGCACAGCGGCAAAGTCGCACGAACCGAGCTCCGGCACCACGCGTCTGGCGGCAGCCTCGTCCGGGATGCGCGTTTTCCTGTCACAGAGGCAGATGTCGTAGTTCAATGCGCTGAAAAAAGCGGTGAAGTCGGCGAAGCTGTAACCGCGCTTTTCATTTTCGTAGAAGCAGAATTCAAAGACTAGGACGGGACGCCAGCGCTCGAGGGTAGCGCGTGCGCCTTTAAGGATGTCGAGTTCGTGGCCGTCGGTGTCGATCTTGATGAAGTCGAGGTGATCAAGGCCTTCCTGCTGGACGAGGCCATCCACGGAGAGTGTGGGACAGGTGACCACGTGCGCCTGCCCCATGTGGACGGAGTGGCGCTCTCCAGCGGCCTTGTCGAGACGCCAGCTGGGATAGGCGATCATGCCGGGGGTGGCCTCCAGGGAGCCGTCTCCCATGAAGGCCTGAACGGTTTTGATGCGGGGCTGGAGCGCGGGATTGAGCTCGATGTTACGTTGGAGCCGCTTGAAGGCGTGGTCGGTGGGCTCCACGGCAATGATGCGCGAGCCGGGGTAGCGGGAGGCGAGAGGGAGGCAGATGGCACCAATGTTGGCACCTATGTCGATGGCGCAAAAGTTTTCTTTGTGAGGGAGCAGGGTGTCATCAATGACCCATTTCTGAAAGCTGCCGAAGAGAAAGAGGGAGAGATCAATGCCCTCCGCGAGATCGACGTCAAAGCGCACACCATGACGGGAGATGACGCGCTTCTGGCTGAAGCCAACAAGCCGCAAAGCATGGTAGAGGAGTTTGGCGAGGCCAATCTTGGTTTTGGTATTCATGGCTGCGAGGATGGAGTGGTGATGGCGACGCTGCGCTTGTGGAAGAAGCGTGCGCAGCCGGTGTTGCGCCAGTTGGCGGGATCTGGGGTGAGGTCGTTAAAGAACAGCATTTTAGGGCGGGACTGAAGCGGCGGGACGAGCACGTCCTGCTCGGGGGTGGAGCGAAGGAGTTCATGCCGTTTGGTAAGCTCTGTGGAGTAACGGGCGGCATCGCCTGAAAGAAGGTCACGCCAGGCGGCCTTCACATTGTTGGGGGTGCTGGCAAGGCTGACGAGGAGAATGCAAACGAGGCCGAGGGAGAAGACAAGGCCGGGCCGTGGCAACTCGGCGGCGGTGGTGCGGAGCAGGGCCACGAGACCGGTCAGCAGGACGAGCCAGTCGATGATGAAAAACAAGAGCACAAGGTTCACGGCACGCATCGGGATGGAGGCGCCCATGCACCATGTACCGAGAAAGTAGGCACCGAACACGGTGCAAGCCATGAGCGCGAGGGCGAGAGCGACGAGCTCCCAGCCGCGCTGACGTGAGACAGGGGCGTCCGCTGGCCAAGCGACTACGGCGACGAGTGAGAGCAGCGCGAATGGGACAAAAACGAGCCACAGGAGCACCTGCTTGATGCCGAGCTTGAGCGCGAGCGCGACTGCGGCGGGGAGGACGTGGTTCACGCCGTTGGAGTAAACGGCACTGCGGAGGGCGTTGCCAGGTGAAAGGACGACCAAGGAAGCACCGACGATGGTCGCGAGCAGCAGGATCGCCAGGGGACGACTGATACGGCGGTTGATCCAGAAATACAGGGCATTCCAAACGGTGACATGGAGCAGGAGCAAGGCCATGGCAACTTCGGTACAACCGGTAGTGACGAAGGCAAGCAGGGAGGCAAGCACGAGGACTGCAGGATGCGGCCGCCAAGCAGGGCTCAAGCTGCGTCGGCCGAACAGGCCTGCAATGGCGAGGGAAAACAAGGCGGACTGGGTGTAGCCCGCTGAACCGGTGCCCCAATAAAAACCCTGTGCCGGAGTCGCCATGCCCCAGAGGAATGCAACGACGAGGGTGAGCCCCGCCGTCCACTTCCAAGTGTTGGAAGCGGCGGGAAACCATGCGCCTACGGCCCAGCGGGTGCAGAGAGCCAAACCTATGACGAGGGAGAGGCTGTAACATTTGAAGGCTCCAAAAGAGAGCAGCATGGGAT
>NZ_JBAQCR010000026.1:0-6707 GCF_049294395.1 Prosthecobacter sp. | reverse complement strand
GCCCACACCGGTCGTTTTGCCGCAGACCTATTTTGATCTCACTCCCGTGCAGCGGGATCGCTGGCGGAAGTTTCTCCCGCAGACCCTGCTGAAACTCACACGGCGTGAGCGTGTGGAGATCGTAGTGCTGGGTGATGCGATATTCGATGGTGCCAAGGCCGAGCCCGGCGTGGACCCGGTGCTCAAAAGCTTTGCCGGCGTTTTTGCTAAAAAGCTCGCGGCCCAGTTTTACTACACCGGCGGCGTGCGCGTGGTGCGGCCTGGCGGCAAATTGCGCGACAAGGAATCCAAGATCTTGGGTCCTGAGATTTTGATCCAGCCGGTGCAAACCTCCAGTATCATTTCGGCCGCCTCGGCGCTGTCCACCGTCGGATTTCAAGGGCAGCCCGATGTCGTCTTGGTGGCGCAGGGCTTGGAAGACGGGCTGGCTGGAGTCTCTGCCGCAGATGTGGCGGTTGCCTTTCGCAGTCTGTTGGACACTGCTCGCGGCAAACGTCTCGAAGTCATCGTCGCCGGACCCATTCCGCAGGCGGCAGATCCTGAGGAGGCCAGTCTGGCACTCACGCGCGGCCCCTCCAGCGTGCTGCGTGAAGCCAGCGCCAGGGCGGATGTCATTTTCTCAGACCTTGGCGATTTGTCCCGCCTGCTGCAGACACCTCCCGGCACCAAAGGGGCGGATCAAATCTTCCCCGCACTGATGCAGGAGTATCAAAGCCTTCTCAATCTCCTCCCCTCCCAAGGAGTGATGACGCCAACGACCGGCATGCACGCGGAGATGGGCCGCATCTTGTTTCAGGATGTGATGCAGGGCGCACCCGGTGTCCCATGGAAGATCAGCGCCGCCAAGGCAACGCTGGCGGGGCAGGGCCAGCTTAAGCTGGAGTTTGAACTGGCCAACACCCGGCGCGAACCCCTGAATGTGACTCTGCTGCCGCTGGTGCCAGCCGGGGTAAAACCCAAGGACACGAATCC
This sequence comes from Prosthecobacter sp., assembly GCF_049294395.1. Lineage (GTDB taxonomy): Bacteria > Verrucomicrobiota > Verrucomicrobiia > Verrucomicrobiales > Verrucomicrobiaceae > Prosthecobacter. Next base: position 5,735 of record NZ_JBAQCR010000026.1, on the reverse strand, counting down.
CGAAATCCAGCTGGCTGCTGGCGCGAAACAGACGGTGAAGTTGACCTACGCCATCACCGACACCCGCCATCTGCCGCTGACCGATGGCGAAATGCGCCTGCCCGTGCTCGTGATCGCGGGCAAACAGTCGCGCATCGAGGACATCGTGGTGCCTCTGCGTCCTTTCAGCATCACTTGGAACGCGCGCGCGGCCTTCAATCAAGAAGCGGAGTTTTCGCCCGAACTCGAAATCGAAAACAGCACCGGATCCAGTCTCTCGGCATCCTGGGAGTCGAACTGGGGCGGTAAATCTCAGGAAGGCAAGATCGCTCTGGAGGCCGATGGTTCGGAGGTTCTCAAGCTGGCCCTGCCGCTGCCAGCCGATGGGCGCCTGCCTCTGCGCCGTGTGCTGCCGCTGAAGCTGGCGCTGAACTCCAACGGCGTGAGACAGATTTTCGATCGCGACATTGAAATCACCCGCAACATGGGCCTCAAAGAATCGGTGCCCCTCACTGCGGCAGATGCCCAGGAGAGCGCCGTGACTTTGCGGGCGGATGCCGACAGCATGAAACTCTTCCTCACCCTCGATCTGACCGGTGTCAGTCTCGTGGACGACTCTTCTGGCAAGGCCTTTGAACTGCTGCTGAACCTCGACGCTCGCAGCTATGGCGAACGACAGACTCCAGGGGCCACCGCAGCACTGCGCATCACCGGCAAAGCCGCCGATGGCGATGCGACGGTCGATCCCATCGCACCCTGGGCCTTTGGCAGCGGTTATGCTGCGGTGTTCGAACCGAAAGAAATCCACGCGACACTCACCAGCTCCGCAGGCGGTGGCCGCAGGCTCACCATCACCCTGCCGAAAAGCTATCTCTACCGCCACGAATGGGCTTTGGGGAATGGCAACAGCCAGCTGGGCCTGAACGTCCGCTTCAATGGGGGCGGCCGTGGCTATTTCCTCACCCGCAGCAGGCGGCAGGGGGATGATGCAGAAAGTCTGAGCGTCTTGGAATTGACCGATAAACCAACGCAGCGCTGGACGGTGCGCGTGGAGTAGAAGAAAACAAACATGGCTGAAGAACGAGCGAGTAAAAAATTGTGGGACCGTGCGGCGTGGAAAGACGCTGGCTTTTTCCTGACCTACCTGCGTCCGCATTACAACGTCTTCATTCCGGCGCTCATCGCGCTGGCGATCACGGGCGGCATGACGATCCTTTTTATCAAGGAGCTGGCTGCGCTGGCCGGGAAAGGCATTGGTGGCGGGATTGGCGCTGAATGGATTGTCCAGTTCAAGGCACATGTCGGCCAGCTGTCTGCCTTGGTGGGTGGATGGCCTGCTGAAGCTGCCAAACCTGACTGGGGCAATGAATTGAAAGACGTTGCCCGGCAGGCTTCAGAATTGAACGCTACATTAAAAGGTGCCAACGGGCCGGAGTGGATGGCTGAACTGACACGCTCGGCATGGTATTTGGTGGCGCTTGTCAGTGTCCAGGCAGTCATCGCCTTCTTCCGCATCTTGCTCTTTGCCAAAGCTTCTGAGCGCGCACTCGCCGCTCTCCGGCTCGACACCTTCAGCCGCATCATCCGTCTGCCCATGGCGACGCTGAACCAGCGCCGTGTCGGTGAACTCGCTTCTCGCCTCGCCAACGATGTCGAGGCCATGCGCGAGACGCTGGTGGTCACGATTCCGATGCTGATCCGCCACACCGTGATGTTGTCACTCTGTCTGGTGCTGATCCTCAATATGTCGGTCAAGCTGTCGCTGTTCATGGTGGGCACCATCCCCGTGGTGATCGTGATGATCGCCATCTTCGGCTCACGCATTCGCAAGCTGACCAAGCGCGCGCAGGACAACCTCGCCGCCTCGCAGGTCGTGGTGGACGAAAGCCTGCAAAGCATCGTCAGCGTGAAAGCCTTCCGCAATGAGGCCTATGAGCTGGCCCGCTATGACAAGAATCTCAGTGAATACCTGCGCACCGTGCTGCGTGCGGCCGTGCCTCGGGCCTCGTTCATCGCCTTCATCATCTTCGCCTTCAGCGTGGCCTTGATCCTCGTGACGTGGTTCGCCATGCGCATGCTGAACGACGGCGGCATCGGCAAGGAGGAACTGACTCAGTTCGCCGGTCTCAGCGGCATGATCGCAGCCTCCTTCATTCAGTTCCCCGAGTTGATCACCCAGCTCCAGCGTTCACTCGGCGCCACTGAACGCGTGCGTGAAATCCTGCGAGATCAAACCGAACCGGACGACACCGTCGGAGCCTCGAAGCTGCGCTTCAAAGGCGAGATCGACATGCACGATGTCAGCTTTGCCTATCCCACACGTCCGGAAGCCATCGTTCTGCGGGATTTCAATCTGCAGGCCAAGGCAGGCCAGCGCATCGCCCTCGTCGGTCCCAGCGGTTCGGGCAAATCCACCAGCGTCTCGCTGCTCTTCCGCTTCTACGATCCGACCACCGGCGAAATCCGCATCGACGGCCAGCCGATTCGCGACATGTCCCTCACCACGCTCCGCCGCAATCTCGCCCTCGTGCCGCAGGAAGTGCTTCTGTTTGGCGGCAGCATCAAAGAAAACATCGCCTACGGCAAGCCCGAGGCCACCGAGGAGGAGATCATCAGCGCCGCGAAAAAAGCCAACGCTCACGATTTCATCGTCAGCCTCACCGAAGGTTATCAGACCCTCGTGGGAGACCGTGGCACCCAGCTTTCCGGCGGCCAGCGCCAGCGCATCGCCATTGCCCGCGCCATTCTCGCCGATCCGGCCATCCTGATCCTCGATGAAGCCACCAGCAGCCTCGATGCCGAAAGCGAACGCCTCGTGCAGGACGCCCTCGACAAGCTGATGGAAAACCGCACCAGCATCATCATCGCCCATCGCCTCAGCACCGTCCGCCGCTGCGATCAAATCCTCGTCATGTCCAGCGGCGCCATCCTCGAACGCGGCACCCACGACGAACTCGTCGCCAAACCCGGCAGCCTCTACGGCTCCCTCGCCAAGCTGCAGCTCGAATAGCCTGAAGTACGACAGGCACTCCTGCCTGTCGGCCAGCGCTTTCCAATCATCCCAGACTCTCAAGCTCCCCACGCTCGTCAGCGCATTGAAGGCATTGTCTTCAATGCATCCCGATGGCGTAGCCATCCAAGCCTGTACAAGGGGTTCAGCGCAGCGACACCCCTTGTTCACAGGGCCTTTACTCCCTCACATCCATGCATCGCGTAGCGCTCATCTCCCCACCACTCCCTGCTCCAGATCCTCCTCAACTCCTGAACACCATCGCCGGCTCCAGCTTGCTCACGCGCCAGATCCCCATCAGCGCCGCCAGCGTGCAAATCACCAGCACCACGCCCAGCACGGCAAACGGCACAAACTCCGGCATATAAAACGGCGGCTGCTCATTTTTCAGCGCAGCCATCGCGAAGCCGGAAGTGAAGAACAGTCCGATGCCGTAACCAATCAGACCTACGGTAAACGCCTGCGCAATCAGCATCAGGCACAGCGTGCCATTGGAAGCCCCCATCGCCTTCAGTGCACCCAGATGTCGCATGTTCTCCAGCACAAACGAGTAAAACGTCTGGCAGCTCACCGCCATCCCCACCAGCAGGCCGATGATGACCGTGGTGCCAAAGGAAATCGGAATGCCGGTGTTCTTCACATACCACCACACAGTCGAGACATTGAAGTTGTCCGTCTTTTCTCCGCCACGCTGCTCCCAGAATTCGCCAAAACCCGCTTCACGGTTCACAAACGCCTTCAGCCCCGTTTCGCGCTGAATGTCCGCCACCGCTTGGTCCAGGCTCACACCCTCGCGTGGCGCGCAGATCACCGCCTGCAGCATCTTGCGCTGCGCCGGCACATACTGCAGCGCCCGCTCATAAGTCGTCCAGACGTACGGGCCTCCAGTGAAGGACGTCGCTGCATCCGCGATGCCCACCACCCGTGCCTCCTGGTCATTGAGCTCAAACACATCGCCCACCTTCACCTTTTCGCCGCGTTTGCGGGCCAGTCGTGTCACCCCCAGATCATCAATGATCACCGAATGCGGCAGCCGCAGTTTCATCAGGTTGCCTTCCAGCATCTTCGCCGGCGCTCCGGCCAGCGTGTTCGCATCAATGCCGATGAGCTGGATCATCTTGAAGTTCCCGTTCTCCAGCCGCACGCGCTGGATGCCTGAATAGATCGGCGCAGCCCACGCCACGCTGGCCACACTGCGCACGCGCGCCACATCCGTGTCCAGCAGCGGATTCGTCTCATTCACCTGCTCCACCTTTTCCTCCACCACCCAGATCGGTGCCGGAACGTTTTTCAGAGTCGACTTCGTCCAGTTCATCAGCCCGCAAAACACAGCCGTTTGCTGCGCCATCAAAAACGTCGCCACCGCGAGACCTGCCACCAGCATCAGGTACTTGGCCGTGTCACCAAACAGCATTTTCAGGGCAAGGCGGAGCATGGAAGATCAAGTTAACAGGGTGGATTCAAAGCAAAGTCACTTCCTCGGCTTGGGCCGCTGCACACAAAGCATTGTCGGAGGAGAGTAACGGGCATTTTAGGCGCAATGTCAGTTCGAGGTATGATGCATCATACGAACTGAGTGAGTGTTTGGTCGCCAGTCGCTGGATCTCATCAATGTGGGCCGTGGATTCCTCATTCACTCTCACGGGATAACCGTGAATGCAGGCGATAGCCTGGTCTCGCTCGTTCGCGTCCAGCTTCTTCCGTCGCTCCCGCACCAGCAGAACATTGAGAGTCTCCAGCAGCCACAGCGGCGGTACACTTACGGCATCACCGCTGCCGATGTGATGCAAGAATGTCTCAGCCACCTTCTCATCGTGGACGGGAAGTACCGTGCCCAGCGCCGCATTTGCATCCGCCACAAGGATCATCATGCGCGTCTTCCCGCTTCAAGATAATCCTGCGCCGTCCAATCATCACTGCCATACTTTGCGGCCAATTGGGCCTTAAGCCGTCGTGCTTGCTCGATTTTCTCCTGCACAGGCTGTTCGAGCGAGCATGCGCGTTCAGGAGTGATGCGTGCCTGCACACGGCCTTCGTTGGTGAGACAGACCTGCTCTCCCTCCATCACCTTGCGCAGGTATGAGGCGGCGTTCAGCAGAAAGTCAGCAACGGATGCATTCACTAACGCAATCATGCGGGAAAAACGCACTGTTTGCAACGCGCTTCTTGAGCTTAGCGCCCTCCGCCAAACAATCCGCCGAGTCCGCTGCTGATCACACTGGTCAGCACGCTTTGAATCTGGCTGCCGCTGGGGTTGTTGTCGTGAATGTGGCCCTGCGGCGTCAGTTTGTCGATGATCTGCGGCAGGAACTGCGTCAGCAGCGGCTGCACCGTGTGCACATGCATGCCCACTTTGCCAGCAAGCGCCTGCAGGTTTTCTTCTCCCACCGCGGCCTTCATCTGCTCGGCATTGATCGGCAGGTTCGTTCCCGTTCCGACCCAGGAGGCAAAAATCTCAGTCAGGCCCGCTTTCTCAAACTGGGCCATCATGCCGTTCAAGCCACCCGCTTCATTCAGCAGACCGGACAGCATCGCTGCGGGGTCCATTTTGGCAGAGCCGCCGAGCATGCTGCCCAGCGCGTTTTTGGCGAGTGAATCAAAGAGTCCCATAAGAGCGGCGATTGTGGGGGAGGGGATTCCAAAGTCAAGGCTGCTCCATGCGTCCTTTCGCCCCTCGGTCGTCTTCTGGCATCCGGCCAATTTGCAATTCTCAGTTTTCAGTTCCCAGTTTTCAATTCCTCATACC
>NZ_JBAQCR010000025.1:0-4375 GCF_049294395.1 Prosthecobacter sp. | reverse complement strand
TGCGTGAGGTGAGGCTGGTACTATTCGGTCCCTGTGTCCTTTGTCGAGTACGCGCTGGGTTTATTCAGCTCATCTTCGGCGCGAAGCGCTTGAAAGCCCCTGAGCAAGCCGCCGCCCTGCATCCGCGCATGCAGGATCTGCCGCGCGAGATCCGTTGAACGAACCTCCTCCATGAAAACATCGCACCAAATACTGGCCCTCATGGCCGCCGCCCTCTGCCAGCTGCACGCCGCACCGCCTGAGCCCACGCAGCAGCCCGCCCTGCGCGCCGTGGATCTGCGCATCGGCGAAGCCGCCGAGGTGAAACTCGCGGACGGCAGCACCGCGAAGGTGACACTGCTCGATCTCCAGGAGAAGACCGACACCCTGTCCAAAGCCGTGCGCGAGGCCAAAGTGAAGGTGCAGGTGAATGGCGCGGAGGCATGGCTCACCAGCGCCAATTACCACCTGCCACAAAGCGTCGGCGGCGTGCAGATCGACTGCCCCATCACCCGCGGTTACAATGCGAACAGCGGCGAAGACTCCTGGGGGCTGGAGAAAGATGCGCGGCTGCGGCTCTGGCCTGCGGGCGCAGCGTGGATCGAGCCCGGCACCTTCGTCTATCCGCTCAAGCAGCGCTGGTTTGCCACCAGCACGCAGTTCGCCAACGAGCCCACCTACGTGGACGGCGGCGACAAGCCGGACCGCAAAAAGATCTACTACCACAACGATCTCGACTTCGGCGGCTGCGAAGGCCTCGTGGAAGTCGTCGCCGCCACAGACGGCCTCGTCGTCAGCGCGCGCGACCAGACGCTGGACGGCTACTCCCTCACGCCCGTGCGTCCGCGTTACGATGTGGTTTACGTGCTCGATGCCAGAGGCTGGTATTATCGCTACAGCCATTTCCACAGCATCGATGACGCCATCCAGCCCGGCACGCGGGTGAAGATGGGCCAGCGCATGGGCCTGCTGGGCAAGGAAGGCGCCAGCGGCGGGTGGTCGCACCTGCACTTCGGCATCAAGAGCCGCCAGCCCTCCGGCAAATGGGGCACGCAGGAGGCCTACGCCTTCGCGTGGGAAAGCTACGTGCGGGAGCACAAGCCCGCCCTCATCGCCGTGGCGCGTCCGCATCACCTCATCCGCGCCGGCGAAAAGATCACGCTCGATGCCACCAAGTCATGGGCCGCCGCAGGAAAAATCGCCAGCTACGAATGGACCCTCACCGACGGCACGAAGAGCAGCGCCGCGAAGTTTGAGCACACTTATACAAAGCCCGGCAGCTACAGCGAGATCCTCAAAATCACCGGTCCCGCAGGCGGCACCAGCTACGACTTCGCCATCGTGCAGGTCATCGGCGCAGACCTCGTGAACATCCCGCCCGCGATTCATCCCAGCTTCTTCCCCACCACAAATTTGAAGCCCGGCCAGCAGATCACCTTCAAAGTCCGCACCTTCCGCGATGCCGGCGGCGAGACCTGGAACTTCGGCGACGGCACCCCCACCGTCAGCGTCACCTCCGACGGCAACGCCAAAGCCCTCGCCCAAGACGGCTACGCCATCACCCATCACGCCTTCACCAAGCCCGGCGACTACATCGTCAGCGTGGAGCACGTGAATGCACGCGGAGAGAAGGCGCAGGGGCATCTGTGGGTGCGGATTGAGAAGTGACCACGGATTGGGCCGGCAGTTTCGGCAACCGTCATCCGTACATACCCTGCGGATCTGCATGCAGGGGACACCGCAGCCGCAGGCCGTCCGTGCTGGGAGCGCCGATGTTCCATCGGCTCCGGGCGAACGTCCCAACCGCTTCCGCACGAAACAAAGCCCTCAAGCAACCGCCTGGGTGGCTTGCGCATCAGGGGGCAGCGCCAGAGCCGATAAAATATCGGCGCTCCCAGCGGGCCCCAGCTTCCCGGTGCAAGTGTCACCCATGTTCCAGTTCAAACCCGCGCTACCGCCGCAATCCCAAAAGGGGGTCAGGGTGCAAATACTTGACAAAATGGCCCAGCCACTTCTGCGCTCTCACTTGCCACCCAGACGCAGACAACGTGCCGCCACAATCCATTCGCCACCACCGCAGCATCCGCTCAGAAAAGTTGACGTCCCACCCGCGCAGGCCAGTCTGCGGCACACCATGCCCACCACCCAGCCACCCGCGTCTCAGCCACGCCGCAGCCGCTTCTCCCTGCGCCATCTTCTTCGCTGCACCTGCCTCGTTTTCCTCAGCCTCCTCAGCGCGCCGCTGGCCGCGCAGCAGGTCCAAAGCACAGCCCAGGTCTTCATCCCGGCAGATGATACCAGCATCGGCTACTCCGGCTGCGTGCACATGGAGTTCGTGCCGTACGTGAAGGAGGATCTCTTGTCCGCCCCCAAGATCGCGCGCTTTGACCGCGTGCTCGACATCCCCGGCAAAGGCTACCGCTGGGACAACCCCGGCGCGCGCATCCGCTTCCGCACCGATGCCACGCATGTGAAGGCGCTGCTCCACTACAATGAGCTCCACATCTCCGCCAGCGCGCGCAACAGCAACGGCATCTACCTCATCGACGGCGCCGCGCAGCCCGCGTGGACCTTCCGCACCAAGGCCACCACGCCCAAGCGCGCCCCCGAAACCGTCGAGGTTCAGATGCCCGCCGTCGCCCCCGGCTTTCACGATTACGAGATCGTCCTGCCCTACGGCGACGCCGTCGATTTCCAGGGCCTGGAAGTCAATGCCGCCGCGAAGATGCAGCCACCGCCCGCGCCACCCGCTGTGCGCTATATCGCCTATGGCGACTCCGTCACGCACGGCTTCACCGCCAGCGCCATCGACAAAACCTACCCGTATCTGGTAGCTCAAAAGAGGGGCTGGCAGCTCATCAATCTCGGCCTCGGCGGCCGCGCCTCCAACGTGGTGGACGCCCACATCCTGAAAACCCTCAAGGCCGACGTCATCACCGTGCTCATGGGCGTGAACGACTGGCAGGGCGGCGGCCCCGTGGAGCGCTACCGCAAAAACATGACGGGCTTCTTCGATGCCATCCGCGCCGTGCAGCCCACCGTGCCCATCTACTTCATCACCACCCTCTGGGTGCCCCCTTCATGGAGCCCCAAGACCGCCATCGCCGATCTCGAAGCCTACCGCCAGGTCGCCCGCGAAATCGTCCTCGCCCGCCAAGACCCCAATCTGCACCTCATCGAAGGCCCCGACCTCATCGACCACGACCCCAAGTTGTTTGACGCCGTCGCGGTGCATCCCAATGACCAAGGCTTCGCGCAGATGGGGGAGAGGCTGGCGAAGCAGCTGCAGCAGCCGGGGAAGTGATGGGGGTGCTCAAATCAAATTGAATAGCGGCTTGGTTAGGCCCGCTTCTACTGGGTCAATGATTTCCACTCAGATGTGTGTGGTACATGCTTTACAGGTCGCTTGAATTGTCAAAGATCTGTGATAAAGAAAAATATCACGGCGAAGTGGAGGAATGAATAAGTGCATTTTCACGCTGCAACTATTTCCGGCACCAGTGGCTGCTAAATAAGAAATGGCACTATCGGAGATGACTGTGCATCTACTCACAAACGTGGAAGCGATCTTTCTATGAGAAGGCGCATCACATGCACAGCTGAACTAATTAAACTAGACTTACCTGATGAATCAGCCGCTGCAGCTAGTTCCATCATCTCGCTATCAACGGCATTTGGTGACGGAGCGACGCTTAGAATAGCGCGAAGATCAGCAACTCTTAAAATTTCATCGTCCCCCCCTCTGTTCATCAATGCCACTAGTTCGGGATGTCTATTGAGAAGCGGTGCATAAGCTGGCTGGTTTGCATCAATGTTCATGTTAGATACCAAATCGGCAAGGCTAAGAAGATAAGTGGGCCATCTGATATCCATGGCAATAAATTTCGCCAGTTTCACCAAGGTGATTCGTGGGCCAGTTGCACCTGGTGGTGGCGGATTGGCAATCCAATCTGAAGCAAGAAAGCCATGGAGGCGCAGTAAATTTAGCGCCAGTTTCAGCTTTCGAGGGTTGTCATCCAAGGCTGGACGAATTAGTTGAAGTGCCTCAAATAGCGAGTCTTCAGTTTGGAGCTGGTCGGCCATGGCTAAACGCTTAAAGCGGAGAGACCGTTCCTTTTTGCGTGAAGTGACATCCTCAATTGGCAGTTTGCTAGATTCCAAGGCGATAGTGGATGACTGTGTTTCAACAGAATTTCTTTTTATCCCAGCCGGATTTAAATTAATTGTGTTTTGCGTATTTGAAGGGAATTGTGTTGAAGCATCACTGCCTTCAGATACAGGCTGGGGTTCAGTTGAGTTAGTTCGCGTGGCTCTCTTCGATGCCTCGCCGGGTATGTAAGAGCGACCAGTAAGGCTGCAAAGATATCGCTCCATCCCTTCGTCTCCTGGCTGAGGG
>NZ_JBAQCR010000024.1:0-18292 GCF_049294395.1 Prosthecobacter sp. | reverse complement strand
GTCCCGAAGGCGGTGGTCCCCCCGGCGGTGAGGGTGGCGGCTTCCGTCGTCCGCCTGGTGGCGAAGGTGGCCCCCCTGGAGGATCTCCCGGCGGCCAACCTCAAGGCCAGGGCATGCGCCCGGGTGGAGAAGGTGGTCGTGGACGCGGCATGTTTGGTGATCCCAAGGAAAACTTCAAGCGCATGGATGCAGATGGCAACGGCAGCGTCTCCGAAGAGGAGTACCTCAAGGCCATGGAAAAAATGCGCGAGATGTTCCGCGGCGGTCAGGGTGGTCCAGGCATGAATCGTCCTGGTGAAGGCGGCGGCCCTGGTGGTGCTGGCGGCCCTCCTGGAGAAGGTCAAGGCGGCTTCCGTCGTCCACCCGTCGAAGGCGATGCGCCGAAGGGTCCTGCTCCTGCTCCCGCCCCGGCTCCTGACAAACCCAAGGATCCAGCGTAGTCGCGGCGTCTGATTTCAATCAATCACAGTGCGGGATGGCCGAGAGGCCATCCCGTTTTTCGTACTGCTTATAACCCCATCACCTGCTTCAGGTACTGAATGCTCTGGCGTGCGATGGTGGGGGCATCGGGGGTATAATCGAAGACTTCGACGGACAGGTAGCCATCGTAGTTGGTCTCGCGCAGGGCGGCGATGATGGGCTCGTATTTCACTTCGCCCTGGCCGGGGCCGCGGAGGTTGGGATCGTTGGTGTGGAAGTGGACGGTCCACTCCTTGCTGTCGCGGATGATGTCCGGGATGGGCTTGGACTCATCGCTCATCGCTTTCACATCGAGGTGCAGCTTGCAGGAGGGATGGTCCACGAGCTTGCAGAGGCGGATGGTCTCTTCGGCGGTGTTGAGGAAGTTGGTTTCCTTGCGGCCGAGAGGCTCCATGGCGATGACGACACCGTATTTGCCACATTCCTCGGCCACTTCGCGAACGCAGTCAGCGGCACGTTTGAATGCGTCTTCGTAGTTCCATTCCGGCAGGATATTGCGGGCCTTGGGGCTGCCCCAAACCATGATGCGGCCGCCGGTGGCACCGCAGAATTGAGCGAGGTGCCGGCCAAATTTGGCGGTTTCCTTGCGCTGGAGGGCGTCGGGCGTGGTGATGTGAAACCACGTGGGTTTTGTCAGAAGCCAGTGGAGGCCGAGGATTTCCAGACCGAAGGATTTGGCCTTGGCGCAGAGGGTGAGGGCCTCTTCCACGGTCAGTTCGCGGGGGTCTTCCTTCAGGGTGAAGGGGGCCAGTTCGATGGCGTGATACCCCGCCGCTGCGGCGTCCTCACACATTTTTTCAAAGGTCCAGTTCTGGTAGGTCTCGTTGCAAATCGCGAATCGCATAGGCGGGCAGGGTGCGCGGGCATGGGCTTGACGTCAACTTTGGAGGTGGTGCGCAGTGACGCTGAATATCTGCTCGCATAAACGCCGGAAATGCGTCATTTTTAAGTATGGCCATGACCACACTGACGCCCACGAGTGCACGTTTAAACCTTTCCAGCCTGCTGCGTCGGGCGCTGAAAGGCGACGATATTGGCATCGTGCTGGACGGGAAAATCATCGCGCTGCGCCCAGTGGAAGTGGAAGCCACTGACTATGCGATGCGTGAGTATGGCGCGACTGAGAGTGAACTGGCCGACTTTGCAAAAAACGTTCATGGCAAAATCGAAAAAGAGGGGAAAGCAGGAAACCTCCGAGAGTTCACTGGCGACATCGAAGCCCTTGTTGCGGGCAAGAGTCACCGCTGATCTTCTGGACCAACTCCGTCAGCGCACCAAAGCCGACCGCAAGGTGATCGGCGAGGCGATGAACTCCGTGCTGGCTGCATGGGGGCACCCGCACCTGCACTCCGGCATCAGCATCCGCCGTCTGACAAAAAATATCTTTGAATGCCGTGTAGGTCTTGAGGAGCGGCTGGCCTTTGTCTTTGTCACCACGCCTCCTGAGCTGGTATTCTTTTTCATTGGCAAGCATGATGAAGTTCAGCAGCTCATTTGCTCGCAGCGATAGATTTGACGCCAAATTGTGCTATATTTTTACATGCCAGCCGCCCGACTTACCCTTCTCCTATTTGCGCTTGCCGCCTCGGTGCATGCCGAGCTGTCTCTCGACGTGCCTGCGATCGAACTGAAGCCGAAGCCGGAGGACGAGGAGGTGGAGACCACTTTCAAGTTCCGCAACAAGGGCGACAAGACGGTCAAAATCCTGGGCCTTGAAAGCGCCTGCAGCTGCCTGAGCGCTGAACTGGACAAGGCTGAGTACAAGCCGGGTGAAGTCGGCACGGGACACGCGTCGTTCAAGGTTTCCACGTTTGTGGGAAGGCATGAAAAATTTGTCACGGTCAATACCGACGACCCGAAGCAGCCTGACTGGCAGATCAACTTCATCCTTGATGTGCCGGCGGTTGTAGACATCAAGCCCAAGAATCTCCAGTGGTTGGTTGGTGATGCTCCGGCGACCAAGGCCTGCCAGGTCAAATTCGTGGGCGATGAGCCGATGAAGATCATCAAAATCACATCGACCCGTGAAAATGTGGAATTCGACTGGAAGGAGATCAGGGAAGGGCGGGAGTATCTAATTACGGTGAAGCCTAAAAGCACAGAGGAGGTCACGATGGGGGCGCTCAAGATCGAGACCAACAGCACCATCGCCAAATACCGCTACCAGCTCGCCTTTTTCACGATCACCCGGAAGCCGGAGGCGCAGCCTGCTGCCGCCACGGCAGAGAACAAGCCCTGAGCTGCCTCTGTATGTTTTCCATGCTTCGTCAGGCCACGATCCTCATCCTGCTAGCTGCCACGGCGGCCTGGGCCACCCGTGAGTGGCACCCGCGTGCCCCGGCGCTGTATCTGATGGAGGAGCCGCTGCGGAATGACGAGGTCTCCATGCAGGTCATTCAAGAGCGCTGGCTGGGCAAAGTGTTGTGGATCGACGCCCGCATCCAGGAGCAGCATGACGCCGAGCACATCCCGGGTGCGGTGCTGCTGAACGAGCAGCATTTTGAAGAGCAGCTTTTTGGTTTGCTGGACACGCTGCAGACCAACACGAAGCCCATCATCATCTACTGCAATGCAGCGAAGTGCGACGCCAGCCGCAAGGTTCTCGAACGACTCAAGCAGACACTTCCCATTGAGAACGCGTTTGTGCTGAAAGGCGGCTGGCATGCATGGCAGGAGGTTGCAAAGAAGGAGTAGGAATGGAATTGACGGTGCCGGGCATGTCTCAGTAGCATGGCGGCCTTATGTCACTCCAAGGACTTCTTATCTGGTCGGCGCTCGGACTGGTCGCGGGCATACTTGCGAAACTCATCATGCCCGGCAGGCAGGGCATGAACCCCATCACCACGGTGCTGCTGGGAATCATTGGTAGCATCATCGGCGGCAAGGTCGGCAGCCTTTTCCAATGGGGCGTCGTGGGGGAATTCAGCATCAAAGGCATCGCTACGGCCGTGGGCGGGGCGCTGATTCTGATGTATGTCTGGCGGCTGCTGTTTGGCAAAAAAGGCTGACGCAGTGCCGGTTGCGGTGCGGGCGACATCCTCGTAGTCTTGAGCATGCAAATCTTACGTCTTCTTCTGCTGGCCAGCCTGACGGTGCTTTCTGCCACAGGCTTCGCGGCACCACTAACCGGCCAGATGGCCCGGGTGGGTGTCACCGATTCTGACATCGAGGACATACGGCGCTGGCGTGAACTGCGGCAGTGGATGGATGAAGCCATCAAACAAGGGGCGGCGGGGCTGATCCTCGACATCAACGTCACGCAGAGCCATGCCCAAGCTGCGCTGTCTCTGGCGGAGGAGGTCGCGCGCTTGAAGATCAAAACGCATGCCTACGTGAACACTTCGGCCATCGGCGGTGGTGCTTTGCTGGCGCTGGCTTGTGATGAGATCTGGATGGCTCCCGGTTCCCGCATCGGCGCGGCACCTCCCAAGGTGAAGACGGGCGAAGAGCTCTCGCAAAAAGCGCAGGACACCCTGCTGGCGGAGTCGCTGGCTGTGCTGAAAGCTGGTGCGCGCAGTCTGTGCAAGCTCAAGGGGCACCGCCCGGAGATCGCCGATGCTTTTGTGGATCGTGACAAGGGTTTGGTGCTTGGCACCCTGACGCTGGCGGATAAAGGGGAACTGCTGCTGCTGGACGCTGACACCGCCGTTCAGGCCGTGGAGGGCAAGCCGCTGCTGGCACGTGCGATCGTTTCTGACGTGGAGGCCCTGGCAAAAGCCGCCGAGCCGAAGGGGAAGCTGGTCATCCTCAACGGTGTCTGGTATGACCAAACTCTTAAAAAGGCGGTGGAAGCCAAGCCTGCGCCCGAGGCGGAGTCCAAATCGAAGCAGAGTGAAGCCCCTGCCTTTACCAGCAGCCAAAGCTATGCAGGCAAGGTCGTCGTCATTCCGGTGGGGCAGGACGATCTGATCCTGCCAGCGCGCTTTGAGTTCATGAAGCGCACGCTCACCCGCTGCAACAATGACGGCGCCGAGGCGGTGATCTTTGAGCTCGATACGCCCGGCGGACTGGCCTGGGACACGATCAGCCTGATGATGCAGGACCTGCAGAATCTCAAGGCGCGCAGCTTTGCTTTTGTGAACACCCGGGCCATCTCAGCCGGCGCCATGATCGCGATGGCGACGAACACCATCTACATGGCACCCGCCAGCGCCATCGGTGCCTCCACGCCGGTTTCAGGCGATGGCACGCCGCTGGCCCAGGCGGAGCGTGCGAAGAACAACTCCGCCTTCATGGGCATGGCCCGGACGGTGGTGCGTGAGAAGGGGCACGATGTCCGCATTATCGAAGGGATGATCGACATGGACCGTGGACTCAGCATCAACGGGCAGGTGATCATTCCGAAAGGGGAGATTGTGACGCTGGATTCTGCGCAGGCGACGATGCAGATCGATGGCAAGCCGCTGCTGGCCAAGGGGATCGTCAAATCGATCGAAGAGATCAAACAACTCGAATCCCTGAAAGGGGAGGTTATCACCGCCGAGCCCACGGGCTTTGAAATGATCGCCATTTGGGTCACGCGCTATGCGGCGATTTTGATCCTGATCGGTCTCGCGGGGGGGTATCTCGAAATGCAGACGCCCGGTTTTGGCCTGCCTGGCTTCGTTTCCGTCGCGGCTTTTGCGCTGTTTTTCTTTGGGCACTACGTGGCCGGGAGTCTGGCCGGGCAGGAGACGCTGGTCGTGGCGGCTATTTTTGTGGTGGGCATCGTTTTGATCGGCGTGGAGCTGCTGGCGGCACCCGGGACGATTCTGCCGGGGATCGCGGGCTTTATCTGTGTGATGGTGGCGCTGGTCTATGCGATGTCCGGCTGGGAGGTGCTGCCCCCGAGCGGGGCCAGCGCGGACAGCTTCAACCTTGCTGCGTATGCCACCGGGTTCCGCAATTTTGCGCTCGGAGTGACGGGGGCGGCGGTGATCATCACGCTGGTCTGTCTCTGGCTGCCGGACCTGCGCCCCTTCCGTTCGCTGATCCTGCAAACCTCCGCCGGCGGGACCCTGATTGATGCTCCGGCGATGCGGGACGCCATCCGGGCGCAAGTGGGAGACAGCGGCACGGCCCGGAGCGCCTTGCGACCCTATGGGACCATCGATATCGGCGGAAGGCTGATCGAGGCGATGGTGGAGGGGGGGTATGTACAAAGCGGTACCCCCGTGCGAGTGCGGGAAATCAGGGGTGAAAAGATCATCGTGGAAGCGGTTTAATCTCAATTTTTGAGCATGCATTCGCAGGTTTTGGTCGTTAATCTTCACCACCAACCGCATGTCAAAAAATCTCAGTGCCCTCTCTTTCCGCAAAGGTGTCGAAAAAAACGTCTTTGAACGCATGGTCGATGCCGCCGACAAGGCGGGAACGGCTGAGAAGAATGACGTGGTGCACCAGATGGGACAGGATCATCTCTTTGGGGATGCCATCACGCTGGGCGCAGTGTCGTTCTATGACTTCCTGAAAAAGGAGAATGAGGGCAAGAAGGTGTTCGTCTGCAACGGCAGCGCCTGCTTGTGCGCGGGGACGCAGGACAAGCTGCACCACACGCTGGAGACGCATTTTAAGCCTGAGGAGATCGGGCACATCTGCTGCCTGGGCCGCTGCCATGAGGGCGGGGCGCTGCAGTATCAGGGCAAGAATTACTCCGGGCAGAGCGACGAGGCGCTGGCCGAACTCGTGAAGACGGGGAAGGGTGATGCGGAAGATCGGTATGCAGTGGTATCGCATCTACAACCTCCACAGCTCACGGCTGAGTTTCCCGGCATTGACGTGTACTACGCGCCGTTTAAAAAGCTCATTGCAGACGGTGATCGTGATGCGCTGGGCGTGGAACTGAAGGAGAGCGGATTGCGTGGCCGAGGCGGTGCGGGTTTCCCGCTGCACTTCAAATGGTCCTCCTGCCGCGCCGCTGAGGGCAAGGACAAATACATCGTCTGCAATGCAGACGAAGGAGATCCGGGGGCTTACATCGACAAATACCTCATGGAGAAGCAGCCGCACAGCGTGCTGCTGGGCATGATGGTGGCGGGATGGTTTGCGGGGGCGGAGAACGGCATTCTTTACATTCGCGCTGAGTATCCAGATTCGGTCACGATCATCAATGAAGCCATCGAAGACCTGCGAGCTGCGGGTCTGCTGGGGAAGAACATTTTGGGTAGCGGCTTCAACTTCATGCTGAAGTCCATCAAAGGTGCGGGAGCCTACATCTGCGGCGAGGAAACCGCGCTGCTTGCCAGCCTGGAAGGCCAGCGCCCGGAAGTGCGTACGCGTCCGCCGTTCCCGACGATTGAAGGACTTTTCCGCAAGCCGACCATCGTCAACAACGTGGAGACCCTGGCGAACATCCACGCGATCCTCACGCTGGGCGGAAAAGGTTACGCGCAGATCGGCACACCGAAGTCCACCGGTCCGAAACTGCTTTCGCTGGATTCCCATTTCGTGAGGCCCGGGATCTACGAGGTGGCCATGGGCACGCCATTGCAGACGGTGATCGACCTGGCCGGCGGCTTTAACACGAAGGTCAAGGCTCTTCAAATTGGCGGGCCGCTCGGCGGCATCGTGCCGATGAGCCACGTGGGCAAACTCACCATGGATTTCGAGTCGTTCAAGTATGAGGGGTTCATGAAAGGCCATGCCGGCGTTGTCAGCATTCCGGAGTCGATGCCGATGATCGAATACATCCAGCACCTCTTCCAGTTCACCGCTGACGAGAGCTGCGGCAAATGCTTCCCCTGCCGCCTCGGCAGCACGCGTGGCAAGGAACTCATCGCCAAAGCGCGGAGCGACAGCAGCTACAAGATCGACCGCGAGCTGATCACGGATTTGCTCGATACGATGGAGCAGACTTCTTTGTGTGCTCTCGGTGGCGGTGTGCCACTGCCCATCAAGAATGCGCTGGAGCATTTTGGTGCCGAACTCAGTCCCTATTTCAAAGCCTAGCCTTCATCCCAAACCACCTCTTTTATGGTCAAGGATCTATCCACTCTCACCGCTTTCATTGATGGCGATGCCTGTCAGTTCAATGAAGGCGACACGCTGCTGAACTTCATCGACCGCCACCGCGGGCGCGGACATGTGCCGACGCTCTGTGATGCGCCGCAGCTTGAGCCGTATGGCGCCTGCCGTGTGTGCTCGGTCGAAGTGGCGCTGCAGGCTGATGGGCCGCGCCGCGTGGTGGCCTCCTGCCACACGCCTTTGACGGCGGGCATGCATGTGTTTACCGAATCGCCGAAGGTGCGAAAGCTGCGCAAGAACATCGTCGAACTGGTGCTGACGGATCATCCATTGGACTGCCTGACCTGCGAGGTGAGCGGCAACTGTGAGCTGCAAACCGTGGCGGCGAAGGTGGGCATCCGTGGGGTGCGCTATCCGGCGGGGGCGAACCATTTGGACCGCAAGAAGGACCATTCGCACGCCTACATGACGTCCGAGCTTTCCAAGTGTATCAACTGTGCGCGCTGCGTGCGTGCGTGCGATGAAATCCAGGGGCAGCATGTGCTCTCGATGCATGGCCGCGGCTTCAATGCGAAGATCATCAAGGGGCTGGATGAATCGTTTGCGGACTCCGAGTGTGTGTCCTGCGGTGCGTGTTCTCAGGCTTGTCCGACCTCGGCCATCAGTGATGTGTTCTTTTCGAAGTCCATTGAGGCGACGAAGAAGACGCGCACCATCTGCACCTACTGCGGTGTGGGCTGCAATCTCAACGTGGCGACGAAGGGTGATCAGGTGCTGAGCATTCAGGCTCCGGTGGATGCCGAAGTGAACCACGCACACACCTGCCTGAAGGGGCGCTTTGCATTCAAGTTCTACAATCATAAGGACCGCCTGCGCACACCGCTGATCAAGCAGCCGGATGGTCAGTTCAAGGAAGCGACCTGGGAGGAAGCTTACGATCACATTTTTGAAAATCTGACCCGCATCAAGAAGGATCACGGTGGGCAGGCGGTGGCGGGCATTTCTTCCGCACGCTGCACCAATGAGGAGAACTACCTCATGCAGAAGTTCATCCGTGGCGTCATGGGCACGAACAACATTGACTGCTGCGCCCGCGTCTGCCACTCGCCGACAGCCTGGGGCATGCAAAAGAGCTTTGGCACGGGTGCGGCCACGAACTCGTATGAGGACATTGAGCATACGCGCTGCATCATGGTCATCGGTGCGAACCCGACGGAAGGCCATCCTGTGACGGGTGCGCGCCTGAAGCAGCACATCATGAAGGGAACGCCGCTGATCGTGATCGATCCGCGCAAGATCGAACTGGTGCCGTATGCGAAGCATCACCTGCAACTGCGCCCCGGCACGAACGTGGCGCTGCTGAACATGTTTGCCCGCTGCATTCTCGATGCCGGTCTCGTGAAGACCGAGTTCGTGAAGAAGCGCTGTGAGAACTGGGACGAGTTTGAGAACGGGCTGCGTGCGCTGGACCTGCCGGCGCTGGAAAAAATCACCGGCGTGAGTTTGGAACTCGTGCGCGCCGCCGCCATCGAATACGCCTCCGCTGAAGCTGCGATGAGCTTCCATGGCCTCGGTGTCACTGAGCATGAGCAGGGTGCGAAGACCGTCATGCTCATTTCGAACCTCGCGATGATGACCGGCAATATTGGCCGTCCTGGTGTGGGTGTGAATCCGCTGCGCGGCCAGAACAACGTGCAGGGTGCTGCGGACATGGGCTGCCAGCCGCATCAAGGTGCGGGTTATTTTGAAATGGCCGACGTCGAGGTGCAGAAGCGTTATGCTGACTTCTACGGTGTGCCGAGCCCGAGCGAACCCGGCTGGAAAATTCCGCAGATGTTTGATGCTGCCGTCGAAGGCAAGCTGAAGGCACTGTGGCTCATGGGGGAAGATGTCGTGCAGACAGATCCGGATGCGCACCATGTGCGCCATGCGATGGAAAGCCTTGAGTTCCTGGTGGTGCAGGAAATCTTCATGACCGAAACGGCGAAGTATGCTGATGTGATTTTGCCTGCGTCCTCCTTCCTGGAAAAGAGCGGCACCTTCACCAATGCCGAGCGCCGAATGCAGCGCGTGAACGCCGCCGTGAAGCCGCTCGCGGGCACCAAGCCCGACGGCCAGATCATGTGCGAAATCTTGCAGCGTTTTGGTTTCCCGCAGGCGGACTACACGCCAGATGGTGTGCTGGCGGAGATCGCTCAGATTGTGCCTTTCTTCAAAGGAGCCACCTGGGAAAATCTGGGCATCAATGGCAAGCAGTGGCCGGTGAAAGAAGGCGGTGTGGACACGCAGATCATGCACCAGGAGCAGTTCACTCGTGGCAAAGGTCACTTCCATTTCTTCCCGTGGGTGGAGTCCAACGAGTTGAAGACGAACGGGCAGGAGTTTCCCTTCATCCTCACGACGGGGCGCATTTTGGAGCATTACAACTGCGGCACCATGACGCGACGCACGGGCAACAGTGAGATCGTGACGCAGGACCTGCTCTCCATCAATCCCGAGGACGCGAAGCGCAAAGGCATCCGCACGGGTGACATCACGCGGCTTTCCAGCGCGCGCGGTGAGGTGGAACTGGAAGCCCGCGTCACCGATGAGGTGAAGCCTGGTATTCTTTACACCACCTTTCACTTTCCCGATGCCATGGTGAACAACGTCACCGGCCAAGGCTGCGATGGCGACACCCTTTGTCCCGAGTACAAGGTGGTGGCTGCGGATGTGGAACTCGTCCGCATGGGCAAGCTGAAGAAGAAGCAGAAGGATGGCTTTGCGCCTGCGATGGTGTGAACAATCCCCAACTTTCGACGGTATGAGGCATGTCATCACAGGGCTGCTGGTCAGTGTGTTTGGCTGTGCGGTCCTGAATGCCGAAATCCTGACCATGCCCGTTGTGGGCCAAGGCTGGCAGATCAAGTTTGAAGGCCCCGTGCTTGCCGTGGAAAGCCAGGAGTACAAGGCCGATGGACTGACCTACCGGGCCAATGCGGGGCGGTTCAATGTCTCAGCTTTTGTAGGCGCGCCGGTCGGCAAGGGCGGCGACAGTAAAGCCTGCCGCGATCACTTCCGGAAGCTGGCCAGCCAGAACCCGATGATTCAACAGGACAGCGTCAAGCATTGGAACACGCCCATG
Organism: Prosthecobacter sp.; assembly: GCF_049294395.1. Lineage (GTDB taxonomy): Bacteria > Verrucomicrobiota > Verrucomicrobiia > Verrucomicrobiales > Verrucomicrobiaceae > Prosthecobacter. Next base: position 7,746 of record NZ_JBAQCR010000024.1, on the reverse strand, counting down.
TGTGAATGCGTTGAGTCTGTGACCAAGGATGAGAGCCTGGGGGAGGAATCGACGCAGGCCCATATCAACTGCTACTTCGAGCTGTTGGGCAAATGGGTGGATGTGCACGCGTCGGTCATCTCACCGACGGACGATGACAAACAGATGCTGAAGAAACTGGCGGAGTCTCTCTTTTACTGCACCTTTTCCAGGTTCAAGGGGCCGGGGCAGCAGTTTACTCTGGGTGGCATGGGCCGGGTGCAGATTGATGTGCCTTCGACATGGTGTGCCGGGAACCATTGTGTGACTCAAGGCCTGGGAACCGGGGCGCAGCATACGTTGTCGTTTTTTTCCATCAATGACCCCAGTAAGAGCTGGCAGATGACCTTCTTCAACAGCTCGGTGCGCTACAAGACCCTGAACGACATCCAGCAAACGGCACAGCGGTTTGTCCCAGCCGGTTCGGTGGAAGGGGAGGGGCAGATGCAGGAAATAAAGCTCAAGCAGGGGGTCGGGTGCCACGCTGAATACACGGACACCTCCCCCGCTGACGATCCCGCTGAAGCGGGTAAAGCCAAAGCCGTCTCAACGGCCTTCGTGGCGCCCGTGCCAGATGTTCTCGTCACGATCAGCATCCTTGCCAATGACTCGAAAGACCCTGATTTCCTGGCGGCGATTCAGGCACTGGGAACGATTGAGTGGGAGCAGGCGAAGGCTCCGAAGGGCCAAGAATGAAATGGGCGAGATGGCTGGTTGGCATGTCAGTTTCACATCCATTTCACACAACGAGCCTTGGAAGGAATGCAATTTATAGCAGACTGAGTCCGCCGAGAATCTTCATGCCTTGGCCCAGACAATCATGAGCAGACAGCAAACAGAGCCAATGCAATCTGCCATCAGTGGGCGGCGCATCCTGCGGCTGCTCGTGCTGATCCCGATGATGAGCATCGGGCTGTTGATGGCTGGCGTGGGCTTGGTGTTTCTGCGCTCAGACGTCCGGTCATTTCGGCCGCGGATGGCGAAGATCCGGCAGATGGTCGAGGTGCAAAAGCTGGCGACGCCTGCACTTCCTCCATTTCTGATCCAGTGCCTCCATGCAGGCGGCGGGGCGCGGGACCATGTCACCGCTCGGTGTTTGCTGATCCGCTATGGGCTGAGTGAAACCGATGCTTGGCACTGGCATGCCCGCACCCTTTTTTGGAGCTGGTCTCTGTACTGGCATTTGTCCGAGGCAGATCGGGATCTGCTCTACTGCGCCTGTCTGAACGATGGAGCGGGCCAGACAGGCATTCATCACCTGTCCATGCGCCTTCACGGCAGGCCGGTTGAAAAACTCACGGAGGCAGAGCTGGCATCCCTGGCCGTGGCCAGTCGTTCGCCGATTATCTTTCTCAAGAACCGCCCGCGTCTGGACATCATGAGCGGGGATCTGTTGCGCAGTATCAAAGACGGGTGATGCATTGAAGCATATCGCGAATTCGGATCCGGCATCACCCAAACCGCACGCAATAAATGGGCGGCAGATCGGCGCTGAGGCGTTCCCATGAGTCGCCGCCGTCTTCGCTGATCCAGACGGAGCCGGTGGTGCTGCCGAAGGCGAGGGTGCGGCCATCGCCGGTGACATCTAGGCAGTGGCGATAGACCAGATGATACGCATGCTCTTGTGGCAGCCCATTGCGCAGTGGTTCGAAGGTCTGTCCACCGTCGCGAGTGCGCATCACGCAGACGGCACCGTCGCAGGCCACGCGGCATTCGTCTTTGATGCCGGGCACAAACCACGCGGTCTGCGGATCCTGCGGATGCATGGCCACGGCGAAGCCGAAATTGGAGGGTTTGGCATTTAGGATCTCGCGCCAGTTACTGCCGCCATCCGTGGAGTGGAAGATGCCGTTGTGATGCTGCATCCAGATGGTGTCAGGATCCGCAGCGCTCCAGGCGATGCGGTGCGGATCTTGAATGCCGGGATCATAGACCTGCTCTGGTGGCACGTATTCCGCGCGGATGCCGGTGCCGATGTTGGACCAGCTGGAGCCGTTGTCGGTGGACTCCCAAACGCCGCCGCAGGAGACGGCGATGAGCAGGCGGTGGCTGTTGCGGGGATCGACGAGGATGGTGTGAATACCGGGCCAATCCGCGCCGCCGCCCATCCATTTGGCACGTCCGGGATCATTCCACAGGCTTTCAACGAGATGCCATGAGGCGCCGCCATCGAGAGAGTGAAATAAACCGCCGGGCAACGTGCCGCACCACAACTCGCCTGGCGCAGCTCCGGCTTCCAGTGCCCAGACTTTTTTCAGGTCCCATGGGATGGTCTGCTGGCTCACGAAATTGACCACGTCTGGCGTGGCCTCCGGCTTGGGCGGGAAGGCCGGGCAGGCGCGCTCCTCCCAGCTCGCGCCTGCATCATGAGAGGCGTGAAATTTGGTGCCGAAATGTCCGTGCTCCACGGCGGTGTAGAGCGTGCCATCGCGTGCATCCGGCAGAAGCATGGGCACCTGCACGCCGAGAAAAGAATTGCGGGTGATGCGCCAGCCTGTGGCGCTGCGTTCTGCTTCGATGAGTCCTTTGCGGGTGCCGAGGTAGAGTTTTGCGCTCATGGTTTTCATCCTCCTGAGAGTGCCTGCATCACAAAGATTTCCGAGTTCGGGCGCACGGCATCCGACTGCTTCAGCCGGTCAGTGATGGCGGTGCCATCGACGAACACGACCACATGCTGCCTCACGGCTCCTTGGTCATCCAGCACGTAGCTGCGCAGCGTGGGATGCCGTGTGAACACGGCGTGCAAGGCCTCACGAACCGTGGTTCCTTCCACCGTGCATGCAGGTGCTGCGGTCTGACTCGCGAGATTGGCGGTGAATTGGACCGTGGGCATGGGCGCGTGTTACTCCGGTAAATCTTCTCCTTGTGTCTCTGGCAGACAAGTGAGGAAAATCAGGCCGAGCAGGAAGAAGCCGCCAAGGCAGGTGATCGCGGTGCGCAGATCCAGGGTCGATTTCATCCAGGCGCTGAGCCAGATAAGCACGGGTGCTGCGAGCAAGCGGCCGGTATTGAAACAGAAGCCGGAACCCGTGGCGCGCAGATGGGTGGGAAACAGCGCGGGGAAAAACGCTGCATAGCCCGCATGGATGCCCTGGGCAAAGAAGCCGAACATCGGCAGCAGCACGAGCAGCAGCGTGTAGCTGCCAACATAGGACGGGAGCCAGCAAACGATGGGCGTCAGGGCCAGTGCGGCGAGGTGCATGATGACAAAGGTCTTCTTGCAGCCCCAGCGTGCGCTCAGCGGGCCAAAGGCCAGCATGCCTGCACCAGCGCCTGCGGTTTGAATGAAACCAAAGGCGATCTTGGATTTGCTGGCCCAGTCGGGATCACCTGCACGCTTGAGGAAATCAGCGGCGATGTCCTGACCTGCGACCACCACTCCCCAGAAGGTGGCAAGACCCACCATGGCCAGCAGCGCGCCGAAGATCGCGCGTGAGCGCCAGCGCGGCGTACCGAGCAGTTCGCTGAAACTGCCCATGCGTTTGGGCTTGGACTGCCGCGCCTCCTTCCATGCCTCAGGCTCCTTGATGCTCAGGCGTACCCACAGCACTAGCAGGGCAGGGACGACGCCGAGCATGTAAGCAGTGCGCCATTGGGTTCCCACCCAGAGTCCAGAAGCAGCCGCGAGCCAGAGGCCAGCCACACTGGTGGCGTGGAAGATGCCGCCTGCGCGCTCGCGTGCTTCTTTGGGAAATACTTCGGCCACCAGAGCCGCGCCCACAGCCCACTCGCCGCCAACACCCATAGCTACCAGAAAGCGCAGTACTCCGACTTCCCAGATCTCACCGGCAAAGGCGGTGATACCGGAGAACACCGAGTAGAACAAGATCGTCAGGGCCATTACGGGATTGCGCCCCCATTTGTCAGCGAGTGAACTGAAGAGCAGACCGCCGAAGGTGCCGCCGAGAAGGAAGATGCCGAGGAAGCGCTCTCCCCATACTTTGACGAGTGGATCATCTGCTTTCACATGCAGCAGTTCCGGCAGCATGTCTGCCCGCGTCAGATTGTAGATCTGTCCTTCAAAGGCATCGAAGACCCAGCCGAGTGAAGCGACGAGGAGCACCAGCCACTGGTAGCGGGTGACGGTGGAATACCATTTGGGGGACGCGGAAGACATGTGTGCGGGAATGAGTCAATCTGAAGGCTGAAGAAATGTCGAAGCTGAAATGAGGAAAAGTGTTATGGGAGGGGATCCTGCCATGAACCTTGAACCTTCCCCCTGTCAGAGCTGTGGGGCGTGCTGTGCGCACTACCGCGTCTCCTTCTACTGGCAGGAGGCGGTGCAGCGTGGTCTGGATGAAAGCATGCTGTTGCAGGTGAGTCCGTGGCAGGTTTGTTTTCGGGGAACAGAAGCGAAGCCGGTGCGCTGCGTGAATCTGGACGGTGAGGTGGGCTCGTGTGTTTCATGCGGCATCTATGAGCAGCGTACGACGCCGTGCCGGAGTGTGGAGATGGGTGATGACAAGTGCCGGCAGGCCCGGGCTGCGCATGGGATGGGGGCATTGGCATGAGGGGTGAGCTCACGCCGGCATAGTCGTTCCTGGAATGGCCACGGGATACCAGCCATCCTCGTCCGGCTTCACGGGCGGTTCGGTGGCCCAGGTGATGTTGTCGGGGACGAGGGCTTCCTGCGAATTCATGGCCTGCTCCCAGGTGATGACCTGACCGGTGTAGCTGGCCATGCGGCCCATGACGCCCATCATGGTGCTATGCGCCGCGTAGTCTGCGTCGTTGCGGACTTTGCCGGTGCGGATGTTTTCAAACAGCGCATCGTGTTCAAGCTGATAAGGATCTTCCTTGTTGCGCAAACGTTTGCCGCCGGGGACCTGGCCGTTGATGAGGAACTTGCCGCCGTTGGCAAGATCGGCCGCGCCTTTGGTGCCGTGGAAGTGCTCGCTCACATCCCGTGCGCATTTGCCGCCGATCTGGCAGCACTGGCTGAGGATGCGCATGCCGCTTTCGTATTCAAACTCGACGGTGTGATGGTCAAAGATGGTGCCGTTTTCCCGGGCACGGCGCACCTGACGTCCGCCCTGGCCCACGGCTTTGATGGGCATGACGCCCTTCATCACCCAATTGGCCACGTCGAGATTGTGGCAGTGCTGCTCCAGGATGTGGTCTCCGCTCATCCAGGTGAAGAAGTACCAGTTGCGGATCTGGTAGTGCATTTCGCTCTCCTTGGGTTCGCGCACAAAGCCCGGGCGCGAGGTGCCATTCCAATAGACTCGGCCAAAGACGAGGTCGCCGATTTCACCTGCATGAATGCGGTCGATCATGTCCATATAGCTGGGCTGATAGCGGCGCTGAAAGCCCACGCAGACATTGAGGTTTTTCTTCTTGGCCTCTTCTGCGGCGGCCAGCACGCGGCGTACGCCAGCGGCATCCACCGCGACGGGTTTCTCCATAAAGACGTGTTTGCCGGCCTTCACGGCCTGCTCAAAGAGAAAGGGGCGTGGGCCGGGAGGCGTGGTGATGAGAACGACGTCTGCGAGGGCGAAGGCCTGCGCGTAGTCCTCGAAGTTGGTGAACACCTGATCAGGTGGAACATCGACCTGGCCTTCGTGCTTCGCTTTGAGAATGTCCAGCGCCGCCTGGGCCTTGCCTTCCAAAGGATCAACCACCGCCACCAGCTTGATGGTGGACCCTGCGGAGAGCGCCTGATTGCAGGCCCCGGTGCCGCGCCCGCCGCAGCCGATGAGGGCGATCTTGATGTCGTTGTCTTTTGGCGCCGCAAACGCATGGGTGGCGGCGGTCAGTGCGGTGGTGGCAAGGAAGGTGCGGCGGGTGGTCATGGCGGTTGGTGGGACGCAGCTGTGAACCGTCCAAGACCACCCAACCTTTCAATTGTCCGCTAATCAGCGCAGCAGTCCAGCCCAGGCCTTGCGTTCAGACCAGAGGATGAACAGAGCGAGAAGGGAGATGCCGATAAGCATGGGCTGGAAGATGCCATCACCTGCGACGAAATGATGGAAGGCGAGGATGTTCAGGATGATGGGGCCGAGGCAGAGGAGTCCGAGGTTCCGTGTCTTGGGAACGAGGAGGAGAATGCCTCCAATGAGTTCAAACACCTTCACAAATTTCATGTAACCCGTGGGGCCAAAGGCTGCCATGAAGTGGAAGATGGGCGTGTCTTTCGGAAGCTCTGGCATGGGCGCGAGATTGAACAGGACCATGCAGGCGCTCATGATGAACAGAAGTCCGAGGAGGATGGATGCGACTAGGGGGGCGTATTTCATGTGTGGAGAGGGGATTGCGAACTGTACGAATCGGGAATGTTTGAGGCTGTGTTGAGTTTTTAGCGGGCATTCATGGGATGAGTCCGCCCTTTCCGAGATGGGCGGCGAGTCGATCAAAGTTTTCTTCGTTGGCCGGGACGCAGATCGGTTTGAAGCGTTCGCAGATTTCGGCGGTTTCAAACTGCATGCACCAGGTCATGTGCGTGCCGGTTCCTGCATCAGCGAGGGTGATGGTCATGCGGAAGTGGGGGGAGATGTGTTCATAGACGATGCGCTCGGCAGGAACGATTTCGATGAAGCGGGTGTGATTGACATAGTCCTTGCCATCGGGGCCGTGCATGGTGAATTTCCAGTCGCCACCGGGGCGGAAGTCGAATTCATCGAAGGTGTTGGTGAAGCCCTTGGGCCCCCACCATTGAGCGAGCTGCTTGGGATCGCTGAAGGCGGTGAAGATGCGGTCGCGGCTTGCCGGGAAGATGCGGGTGCTGATGATCTCGGTGGAATGGTCTGGAAGCTGACTCATGGGAATGAATGACGATTTTACTTGGATGCAGCGGCTTGCTGGAGTGTGGCGATATCGAGCTTGATCATTTTAAGCATGGCCTGAGTGACGCGGGAGCAGAGGGCTGGATCGCTGGAGGCCATGAGGTCTGCCAGCACGGTGGGAACGATCTGCCATGAGACACCGAATTTGTCTTGCAGCCAGCCACATTGCACGGGCTTGCCGCCATCGGCGGTGAGAGCGTCCCAGTAACGGTCCACTTCCTCCTGGGTGTCACATGATACCACGAAGGAGATGGCCTCATTGAATTTGAAGATAGGGCCACCATTCAAGGCGGTGTAGTTCTGGCCGAAGAGTTCAAACTCCACAGTCATCATGGTGCCCACGGGCGGGCATGGCGGTCTGTTTTCGGCTGGCACCTCGGCGTAATGGGTCTTGCGCAGGATTTTGCCGTCTTGAAAGACGGAGATGTAGAAGTCCACCGCCGCTTCGGCGTTGTCATTGAACCACAGAAAAGGGCTGATTTTTTGCATGGCTTTAAGGGGGTGAGGTTAAGCAGGCTTTGATTCTGCACTGGGAGCCACGGTGACCATCCAGCCCATGCCAAACTTGTCCTGCAGCATGCCGAAGCGAGAGGACCAGAAGGTCTTGCCAAGAGGCATGTTGACGGCGCCGCCTTCAGCAAGGGCATTGAATGCACGCTCTGTCTCGGCTTCCGTGGGTAACGCGAGGGAGAGCGAGAAGCCGCGAAAGCCTTTGCTCTCTTCGCCACCGCAGCCGTCGGAGGCCAGGATCACGCTGCTGCCGACCTTGAAGCTGGCGTGCATGACTTTGCTTTCATAGCCGGCTGGCAGTGTGTCGGGTGGCATGGGGTCGGGGCTGTCGCTGTAGCGCATGAGCATCTGCACTTCGGCACCGATGGCGGATTTGTAAAACTCGAGGGCTTCCTCGCAGCGACCGCCGAAGAAGAGGTAGGGCTGTATGTAGGAC
>NZ_JBAQCR010000023.1:0-5984 GCF_049294395.1 Prosthecobacter sp. | reverse complement strand
AAATGCGAGGATTTCAGCCCTCCATAGACTGGGTCTTGAGAGTGATTGGTTGTTGACTAAAACCCCTGCTTCACCGCAGGGCCAAGTTGAGGTTGAACAAACCAGAGGCCGGGCGGAATCGGGAGCCGCCCGGCCTCAATCTTTTCAGCAGGTGCTGCTAAACCGCCGCCGTCATGGTGGATTGGACCCAGGAGGTCTCGCCGCACCATTCACGGGCTTTGACGGCCAGTTCCGCTGCCTGAGCCGGTGTTTCAGTGATGGCAAACATGGTGCTGCCGGAGCCGGACATCAGGGCAGCGTGGACCTCGCTTTGCTCCAGCAGCCAGGTCTTCAGGGTGGGCAGGAGCAGGTGTTTTTGGAAAACGGGCCGCTCCAGATCATTCGACATGGCACCCCAAGGGCAAAGCTGCGGTGCGTAAAGAATGCTGGGGATCTCCTTGGAGTCGGCCCAGTTTTTGTAGGCCCAGGGGGTGGGGATGGGGAAGGGGGGCTTGATCAGGACCAGCGGCAGCTGCCAGGGGAAATCCACCCCGGTGACTTGCTCGCCTCTCCCGGCGCCGTCAGCCGCCGGGTTATCGAGAATGAAGCACGGGATGTCCGAACCGATCTGAGCCCCCAATTCGATGAGCTGCGCCTGCGTGAGCGGCGAGCCCGCGAGTTCATTGGCCCCCATCAGCACGGTGGCTGCGTTGCTGCTGCCTCCGCCGAGACCTGCGCCTGCCGGTATTTTTTTTTCCAGATGCATGCGCCAGGAGGACTGCCTGCCGGTGCGGTTTTCAAAGGCACGCAGGGCGCGCATGGCCAGATTGGTTTCATCCAGCGGCACCGTGGGGTCTGAGCAGGTCAGGGTCACATTGGTGCCTTTGCCCAGGTGTTCGATTTCGACCGTGTCGCCCAAGGCCAGCCGGCACAGGCGGGTCTGCACCTCATGAAAACCGTCCGGCCGTTTGCCGAGAATGCGCAGCCAGAGATTGATTTTGGCGGGTGAATGAAATGTCATGGTTGATCAAGCAGTGCGACCGAGCAGCGCCAGCATGCGCCCGGTTCGGCCTTTCTCCATGCGGTAGGAATAAAAGCCGCGCAAATCCAAAGAAGTGCAGAGCCCCGTGTCATGGATCTGCGCTGTCGGAACGCCAGCATCCAGGGCTTGCTGGCGAATCTGTGCGGCAAAATCGATTTCATAAGCTGGAGGTCGAATGCAGGGGCTCAACTGGATGTGCAGGTCCTCCGGGCGTGAGCCATAATGCTGCTGCATTTTCTCGATCGCCTGCGTCGTGATGCCGAATTCGGAACCTTTTTTGCCCGAATGCACGACGCCGAAGGCTCCGGTGCGTGGATCGGCGAGATAGACAGCGCAGCAGTCGGCGACGTAGATGCCAATCACCAGGCCCGGAACGTTTGAGATCAGTCCGTCGGTTCCCGAAATAATTTCACTCGTGGGTGCCGTGAGCACCGCAACCTCCCGCCCATGCACCTGTTCGGCGATGCACAGAGCAGCCCCCGAAAACCCGAGTTCCTCAGCCTGGGAGCGATGCCAGTCCCACAAGCGGCTCACGACGATGGCGCGCTCGTCGTTCACATCAATTTCGGGGTGCCGCAGGGTGAAGCGATGCGCAAATCCGGGCAGTGCTTCGAGCGCAGGGAAAGTCATCCATGGTTGATTGTTGTTCATCACAGGACTGTTCTGCCATGAAAAAAACAAAGGCGCACGGATAAACCGAGCGCCTTTGCAAAAGAAGAGGGAAACAATCGCTTAACGAGCCGTCGCCGCTGTGTCCAGAGAGCGATAGGAGTTCATGAAGCTGTCGGCATCTGCGGAAGAGGTTTCGCTCATGGCGTCAGCGATTTGATTCTGCAGTTCGTCACGCAGGCGGCTGACGAGCTCGATGCCACGGGAGGTGATGCGAACGAGCACCTTGCGGCGGTCATCCACAGCATGGGTGCGCTCCATGAGGCCGAGTTTTTCAAGACGGTCCACGAGGCCGGTGGCGGCTGCGGTGGAATGTCCCATCTTGCGGGCGATGTCGGTCATGGTCAGCTCTTTCGACGTAGCGAGGTAGCCGAGCAGGAAGAACTGAGCAAAGGAGATGTTATCTCGGTTCAGCTCACGGGAGAGATTAAGCAAAAACTCGCGCTGACTGAACAGGATGAAATCTGCCAGCTTGGCGTGGTCTTTGGCGGGGTTTTTGGTTCCGTTAATCATGGAGGGTGTCCTTAGAGCTATGGTTTCCGAGAAATTCTTGAATAATGACTAATGTAACAAGATCTATTGGTAGGATCAAGGTAAAATCATAGAATCCATAAGTTTTTACTCAGTGCGGTGAATAACTTCTTATTTGTGAGAGGTTAATGTACGCTTATTATTATCTATGAAAGGAGAATTAGCAAACACTCTTTCAAAGGGAGGTTTGAGTCAATCTCCCCAATTGGGGGCTATTGCAGAGTGCGGCCCTTGGTTTCGGGTGCGAACCACACCAGCACCATCCCCACGAGGTAGATGCAGGAGAGTACTGAATAGGCATTGGCAGCGGACTGCACCACGGTGACGGTGTCTGTCTTGAACATGGCCGTCAGATTTCCGAGTTGCAGCGCACCGATGGCGGCAATGAGGCGGCCAAAGTTGAAGCAGAAGCCCTGACCCGTGGCGCGCACGCTGGTGGGGAAGAGTTCCGGGAAGTAGAGCGGGAAGAAGCCGTAGAAGGAAGCCGTGATGCCGCCCAGCAGGAATGCGGTGGTGATCAGTGTGGTCGGAATCTCATCGCCAACAAAGGGAACATTGAAACGGAAGAAACCCAGCGAAGCCGCGAGGGCGGCGGCGCAGAGCAGGGTGTAGGTCACACGACGTCCCAGCTTGTCGGCGATGAAGGGGGTGATCAGGGTGGCGATAATCGCACCCAGAGCGGTAGAAATGACCACAAAATCGATCACGGGCAGAGTACTGCCTTTGGGTGCCAGATCGGAAGCCCAGCGGGCGGCCTGCTGCGCGGAGCCCCAGGTGCCGAGCAAGGCCACGGCGGCGAGTCCGGCCCCGATGAAAAGATTGCGCATGATGACGCTGCGGTCAGCCGTCAGCGTGCTGCCGGCAGCCACGGAGCGGGACATGTACTGGCGCATCGGATGCATGTAGCCCCACAAAGCGATGGCAAGACCCACCACCGTCACCAACCCAGCTCCGAGGCCACCGAGGTTCGCCAAAGGCGACCACACATAAATGATTCCCATGGCCGCGATGCAGGCAATGAGCACGCCCAGCAGATCCATCGTGGCCCAGTGCGAAGTGCTGCCGGATTTCTTTTCCGCCTCCCATTTGTGGGACTCGGGTACAAAGACGAGGATGAAGAAATTGATGATGGCCGGAAGAGCGCTGCTGACGGCAATGAAGCGCCACGCACGGTTGTGCAGCAGATACTCGGTGTTCTCCGGGGAAAGACCCATGGCATGAATCCAGCCGGTGACGACGTCCAGGCTGGCGTTCAGCTTCCAACTGATGAGACCGGTGAGCAGAAAGCCGATGTTTGAAGCGGCGCCGATCATGCCGGCGATCCAGGCGCGGTTCTTGTTGCCCCAGATTTCATTGACCAAGGCAACGCCAAGGGCCCACTCGCCACCCATGCCCAGGGAGGCCACGAAACGCAGACCGGCGAAGTGCCATGCCTCGGTGACGAAGGCGCAGAGCCCGCTGAAGATGGCATAGGTGAAAATGGCCAGCGTCATGGCCTTCACGCGTCCGAGCTTGTCTCCCAGCCAGCCGAAGAGCACGCCACCGGTGGCCGCACCCACAAGGAAGACGGCAATGATCACCGTGAACCACTGGGTCTGCACGATGGCGCTCGCCTGCGGCAGCAGGTCCTGCAACGCCGGTTTGCCGATAAGCGGGAACAACCCCATTTCAAAGCCGTCAAAGAGCCAGCCGAGGAATGCGGCGATCAGTGCGGCCATGGCACCATTGTTGGAGGATTTGGGCTGGGTCATGAGTGCGTCAGTGGGGAGTTTGAGGTGAGAGTGGCAGGCTTGAACGTATCGGGGAGTCGTGGGTGATCAAAAAACAGGCCGCTGGGGAGCAGCGGCCTGTTTGAGATCAGGGAAAAAGTGGAGCGTTATTCTTTGGCGACCCCGTTGTTCCAAGCGGCGAACATCTCCTCCACCGTGGGGATCTCCAGAGGGCGCACGATGCGGAAGCCGAGCCAGGTCGCGTCCGTGAGGTACCAGATGCTCTTTGGCAGCTGCGGGTCCTGCTGCTTCCACAGCGGATCGGAAGCCTTGCGGGCGGAGCTGCGGAGAAGTTCCGGATCGTCGTCATAGGTGCCGCCACGGGCAACGTGCGGGTAGGGGGTCTTGGAGCGCACCCAGTCGTTGCCGAGAATCGAAGAGGCTGGCGTCGTGGGGGTGTATTGATCGAGGCACCATTCGCAGACGTTGCCGTAGATGTCGTAGAGGCCCCAAGGATTGGGCTTCTTCAGGCCGATCTTCGCGTACTGGAAGTTCGGGGCGTTGTCAAAGTACCAGGCGTAGTCTTTGAGCTGTGCATTGTCGTCGCCGAAGAAATAAGCGGTCTTGGTGCCGGCACGGGCGGCATATTCCCACTCGGCCTCAGTCGGCAGGCGGTAGAACTGGCCGGTCTGGGCGCTGAGCCACTGGCAATACTTGTTGGCAGCGTGTTGCGTCATGCAGATGGCCGGGTAGCGGTCACGGCCCATGCCGAAGTCCATGGGCTGATACGGCGGGGTTGGCTGGGAGATCAGATCTTCCGGCTTGTCGGTCGGCTTCCACACCTGGCGGGAGCCGTCCTTGTTGCGGCCGATGCTGGTGAGCTGGAAGGGTTCATACTCATCCCATGTCACTTCGTATTTGCCCATCCAGAAGGGCTTCATGGTCTTCTTCACCTGCGGGCCTTCGTCATCGCCACGGTTGGCCTCGCTGTCAGGGCTGCCCATGGTGAATTCACCGCTCTTGATCACCACCATGCTGAATGGGATGCCCGTCTTCGGGATCTTGGAGTCATAAGGCTTCATTTCCGCCTCTTTCTTCTCCTTGGAGGTCTGCACGATGAAGGCGTGAATCTTCTTCACCAGTTCCAGGTTGTCCGGGTTGGTCGAAGCCGGGCCCTTCTTTTCCTTCGCGGTCAGCTTGAGGTCTTCAGGCCATGGCGCGCCTTGCAGGACCCACAGGCGGAGGAAATTGATGTCTTCCTTGCTCAGAGGGCCGCCGCTCTTCTTCGGCGGCATCAAATCGTCGTCATCAGCGGCCAGTGTCGTGGCATGGTAGATCGCGCTCTTGAGATCGAATGGCAGGATGTTCGGGGCGTTCTCGCCGGTGGTGAAGGCTTCCTTCTTCGTGGTGATGATCCAGTCGCCCTTGGCCTTGTCGGCATTGTGGCAGGAGACGCAGTTCTGCTCCAGGATCGGCTGGATGTGCTTTTCAAACTTGATGCGAGGGGTCTGCTCCAGCACCACGCCATCGGGCCACTCGGCGCCTTGCTCGATCCAGGTCTTGATCACTTCGATCTGGGACTTCTCCAGCGCGCCTTCCTTCTTCGGTGGCATGGCCATGTCTTCATCGGCGCCGAGCAGCAGCGTGGTGTAGATGGCGCTCTTCTTCAAATCGCCGGGAGTGAGACCGGGGCCGTTCTCATTGCCCTTCTTGATGTCTTCCAGCGTGTGCATGCGGAAGTCACCTTTGTCCTCTTTCTCGCCGTGGCAGTGGGTGCAGGCGCCTTCGAGCAGGGGCTTGATCTGCTTGTTGAAATCAATCTTCTCCGCAGCGCCAAGAAACGCGGGAGCCAGGGCTAGAAGTGGAAGGAGTGTTCGGGGAGAAAACATGGGTGCGGGCGATAGCATAGGCTTGGGCGGATGTCCAATACGAGGAAAGACTGTGAAAATTACGGCGGAATCAAACCCCAAACGCCCGCTGGCACACCTCCATGATGCCGGCACGCGTGGTGCAGCGGCGCATGGCACTGAGGAAGCCCTCGGCATCGGCCAGGC
>NZ_JBAQCR010000022.1:0-16608 GCF_049294395.1 Prosthecobacter sp. | reverse complement strand
GGTCAGCGCAGCTTTTCCAGCGGTGGTGGTGGCCAGCGCAGCTCCGGCGGCGGCATGGGCAATCCCTTTGGCGGCGGCGGTGGTGGCGACTGGTTCACTGCGGCTGCGGCCAAGGGGAAGAAGTAGTTTCAGCCGACTGCATTCTTGCCAGTCCGTGATCTTCCCATACGATTCAGCTTATGAAATCAGCCCATCTCCTCACACTGGCTCTGCCGCTGCTACTCACGCAATGCGTGGATCCTTATCAAGGTCCGAACGGTGCTGATCCCTATGCGAATCCGTACCGCCAGGACATGCGGGACCAGGGTTCGCAGATGAACAGCATGGCGTTTGAGCGTGGCCAGCAGGACGGGCAGATGGATGCCCAGCAGGGCCAGAGCCAGAACTACCAGCGCTATCCATCACGCTATGACCGCAATACCGAGATGGCTTACCGCGATGCATACAATCAAAGCTATAGCCTGACGATGAACAGCCGCCGAGAAGTCGGGGGCTATCCGAATCAGGGCATGGCCCAGCCACCTGCGCAAAATGTGCCGCAGCAGCAGGCACCGCGTGATCCGACCTACAACCAAGGTTACGACTATGGTCTGCGTGACCGCACAGGCGGACGGGTGGCCGATCCTTCGGCGCAGGTAGGGCGCTATGATCCGCGCTATCGCTCCAGCTTTGAACGCGGCTATTACGACGGCTACAATTCAAGCTCCTCCGGCGGTGGTTCAGGTGCAGGCGGGAACTTGTGGTTCCGCTAAGCGGGGCCGGAAGCGCATCAGCACAAAAAAACACCGTCACGGCAGGCCATGACGGTGGTCTTGTTTTGAAATGACTGCGCGGCTAACCGGTTATTCCTGGGCAGCAGCTTCAGGAGCGGCGGTCTCAGCAACTTCAACGGCCGGAGCTGCGACTTCAAGGGCTGGAGTGGCTTCGGCGGCGACTTCAGCAGCCTTGGGCTTGGTGGTGGCCTTCTTGACGGCAGCTTTCTTGGCTGGAGCCTTCTTGGCGGTTTTGGCTTCGGATTTAACGGCGCGTGCTTTGCGGGAGACGCCGGCCTTGGCCAGAGCTTTCTTGCGGGCAAGATAGAGCTTACGGCGGCGGCGTTTGATGACTTTGTTCAGTTGTTGACCCATGATGGATGATCGGTTGTCGTTTGCGGTTTTGAGGGCGGCAAGAGTTCCACTGATCAAGGTCGAATCAAGATCAAATGCAGTCCGCCCCCGGTTTCCCGGGGTTCGAGCGCGGTGAAACCCTCTTTTGGAGCAGTTTTCAGGGTTTTTTGTCCTCGGCTTTGGGCTCCTCGCTGGCCTTGGGAGCCTCGGGCTTGGATTCCAATCGCGATTCCACGTTGTTTGCAGCCTGCTGGGTTGGCGGAACTTTGAACAATTTGCCAGTGTAGGGGCACTTCACGGTCTGGCCGGCACTCATGCCGGAAACATCCACCAGCTGCGTTTTGCCGGCGAAGGGGCTGTTCACCATGTTGATACGGCCCGGGACTGGGGCGCCGTAGGGCAGGCTTTCAGTGGTGGCTTCGGCACTGTCAGTGTTTTTTGGTGCCGGGCTGACGGGAGGCGGATTGTGCGCGATGCGCGGAGGAGCCGTGTGGACAGGTTCTTCCACCGGAATTTTCACATCCGGGCTGCGTACCAGCGAGGAACTGCTCGACCGCTTACGAGGCACATACCTGGAACTGCCCAATCCCGTGGAGAGCGTGCTGAAATAGTTGTTGGGCGTGTAACCGGTGCCGTAGCGAGGGCGCTGAGTGTAGGAGGAGTAACGGTGGGCGTACAAAGCACCGGTGCGGAATGGCGGTGACGGTCTCGCAGAGGTCAGGTAGGGAATCAGTCCGTTCGTCTGAATGCTGTGCCAGGCCTCCCTGGGTGGCATGGCGCACTGGACCAGAAGGACGACCGGCGTCAGCATGGCGAACATGCGCGCAACACAGGCGGTGGGGCAACGCGAAGCTTTCATGGATTTTAAGAAGATGAAGGTGATGACGTTGATGCGAAGTGTAACTTCACACAACGCCTGACCATGCTTGCAGGAGTATGCCCAAAGGGCAAGACAACAGCGTCGTAAAATCCAGTGATTACGATGTAATTCGCTAAATTTCCATACCAGCTAAACTGGATATTTTTTAAGCCGCTTGAGCGATGCCTATCTCTTGATCATTGAGATAGCAGGATGGGTCAGGCGCCCACAGATCGCCGGTCATTTGCAGAGCGCGCACGCGGAAGCCGCCACCGCACACATCCAGGAAACTGCATTGCGCGCACTTGCCAGTCAGGTGCTGTTTGCGATCCCGCAGGGCATTGAGCGTGGCGTTGTCGCGATTGCTCCAGATGTCGCTGAACTTGCGGTCCTTCACGTTCCCCAGCGTGAGTTCATGCCAGAACTGGTCGGGGTGCACATTGCCCTGGGTGTCGATGTTGCTGATGCCGGTGCCGCTGCTGTTCGCACCGCCGCCGTTCCAGGTGAGCAGTTCCATCGCACGTGCGGCACGTTCGGGGTTCTCCCGTTTCAGACGCATGTAGAGGTAGGGGCCGTCGACAGGTTGATCGACGGTCAAAACCTCACGGGGCTTGCCGCTCGCGGCCCACTTGGCGGTGCGATCGAGGATCTTGTCGATGGCTCCGCGAGTCTCCTCATGCGGCACTTCCATGAGTTCGGCACCACGACCGCTGTAAACGAGGTGGTAAAAGCAGACGCGCTCGATGTCCTCCTTCTCGATGAAGTCGAGGATGGATTCGATATCGGCGATGTTGTGGCGGGAGAGCGTGAGGCGCAGGCCCACCTTCTGGCCCACCGCCTTGCAGTTCCGAAACGCAGCCACCGCTTTGTCAAAGGCTCCCACCTTGCCGCGGAAGTGGTCGTGCGTGGCACCCATGCCATCGAGCGAGATGCCGACGTAGGAGAAGCCGATGTCCTTGATGCGCTGCGCCCACTCGGGATTGATCAGCGTGCCGTTGGTGGAAAGCGTGAGACGCAGGCCCTTGCCCGTGGCGTATTCGGCCAGTTCAAAGAAATGCGGATGGATCGTGGGTTCGCCGCCGGAAAGCAGCAGGGCGGGCACTTTGTACTCGGCGAGGTCATCGATGACGGCTTTGCACTGCTCCCAACTGAGTTCACCGGGGTAGAATTTCGAATCAGAATCTTGGTAGCAATGGACGCACTTCAGATTGCAGCGGCGGGTGATGTTCCAGACGACAATGGGCCGGCGCTCAGCGGCGGAAGTCGGGGAACCGTGGCCGCGGCCATAGCGCAGGTGGTCCATGGGCTGGGCGACATCACAGTAAAGACGGGTGAGATTGATCATGACCCGGAATCAACGCACAACCGCGTCCGGGTCGCGCCGCCGATCTTGCGCATTGCGTGACCTAGGTTGCCTCAGGCCTGTTCCGTGGTCTGGAAGTCGGGGTAGGCGTTGGCGGCGTGCTCGGCAAAGTCGAGCCCCTCGATCTGCTCATTGTCCGTGGCGCGCAGGCCGACGAGCTTGTCCACCAGCTTGAAGATGGCAAAGCAGATGGTGAACGCGGAGAGCGTGACAGAAAAGGTGCCCAGCGCCTGCACGCCGAGCTTGTGCGCATCAAAGCCGTCCTGATTGAAGAGGGCCACGCTGAGGGTTCCCCACCAGCCATTCGCGAGATGCACCGGCACCGCGCCCACGGCATCGTCGATCTGCATGCGCTCCAGCGCGATGGTGGCCACCGTGGTGATGATGCCCGCGATCAAACCGACGACTAAGGCGGAGGCGGGAGAAATATTGGCGCAGCAGGCGGTGACTCCGACGGCCCCACCCAGCGAACCGTTGAGCGTGATGCCCACGTCCGGCCGGCCTTGCACAAACCACATGGAAATCATGGCGGAAAGGGCGGCTGCCGCAGGGGCGATGGTGGTGTTCACCGCGATGCGGCCAATCGTGCCGTTGCCGATGAGGGTGGAACCGGCATTGAAGCCAAACCAGCCAAACCACAGGATGAACACCCCGAAAGCGGCGAGTGGAATATTATGACCAGCAATAAGTCGCGGCGTGCCGTCCTTGGCGAAGCGGCCATGCCGTGCCCCAACGACCAGAATGCCCGCCAGTGCGCAGGCACCACCGCAGCCATGCACCACCGTGGATCCGGCGAAATCGACGAAGCCCAGCGCTTCCAGCCAGCCCTTTTCTCCGCCGACTCCAAACGCGCCGCCGAAGCTGCCCCAGGCCCAATGCCCACCGAGCGGATACACAAGGCCCGCCAGCAGGCCAGCATAAATCAGGTAGCCGACGAATTTCGTGCGCTCAGCCATGGCTCCGGAAACAATGGTGCAGGCGGTGCCGGCGAAAACGACCTGGAAGAACCAGAAGGCCCACAGCTTGTCGTCTGCCGCGTGATTGGAGATCCAGAAACTGTCACTGCCGATCCAGCCGCCTGCGCTGGTGCCGAACATCAATCCAAAGCCGATGAACAGGAACACGATGGCGCTGATGCAGAAGTCGAGGAAGTTCTTCATGATGATGTTGATGCTGTTTTTCGCCCGTGCGAATCCCAGTTCCACCATCGCAAATCCGGCCTGCATCACAAAGACCAGCGCTCCCGTGGCCACCATCCAAACATAGTTCAGATTCATCTGCACCGTCTCAATGTCAGACTTCAGGGCTGCGTCTGCCGGCGTGCTGGCAACAGCGGGAGCCGCCACGGAGGGTGCGGTCGCAGGTTTCACGGCTCTGGCCACCTCACTCAGGGTGCCCTGGCTGGCATCCAGCTTTTGAATGATGGTGTCGAGCTTGGCCTCGATCTTGGCGCTGCCTTCCTGGGCAGACGCACAGGTGAGCAGTGTGATGAAGGCAAAAAGGCAGGCGCGGAAGTGCAGCATGTGTGTGGGTCAGGTTCAGAATTTCAAATGTTCCATCGAGGCGTCGAGTTCGACGAGCAGCTGACGGCGTTTCGAAGTGTTCGGCACATGCTCGATCACGCTGATGGCGAGCTTGCGCACCTCCGTGGCGGAAAGGCGGTAGGGGTCGGGGATTTTCGCTTCGTCAATGGTGCGTTGGATCAGATTGCTGGCCTGCGCACGGCCCATGACCTTGCCCAGCACGCCTTCCACGCATTTGCGCACAGCTCCCCACTGATTGACGGTCGTTTCTGCTTTTTCGGTGAGCTGGGAGAGAGCACGCGGACTTGTGACGACGAGTTCTTCGATGCCGTCTGCCGGCGGCTTTGAAGCTGGCTGCGCCTCCGTAGAGGCATCGTTCAGCACCTTGGCGTGATCATTGAGCATCACCGATGCGGCGCTGGCCGCGAGATCGGAGTCTGCACGTGAGGTGAGGAAGAACAGCATCACCGCTTCATCCTGCGTCACAATGAGCAGGGAGCCGCCGTCAAATTCCAGGAAGACCTGGTGCATTTTTCGACGCACCTGGCGGTAGCCGTCGAGCATCTGGATGATGATTTCACGCAGGTTCTCCGCACGCGTGTCGGAGAAGGGCATCTGCCGGTGGATGGTGTTGCGGCCTTTGAAAAGCATTACGCCTGCCACGCCGTCGAGGCGTTGCAGGGAGGCTGCGGAGGTGATCACAGAATTCAAACTCATGAGGAAATCGGGATCAGCGTGCCAGTGACTCGCGCACCTGTTTGATCGACCTGCGGTTGCTGCTGATCATTCCGTGCCAGCTGCCAGTCTTCTCTCCCGTGCTGATGGATGTCTGACCTTCCCTGTCTTCCACGATGGCGATTTCCAAACGGCGCATGCCGAGCGTCTCCGCCAGCTTGTCTGCGAAGTACCCAACATATTTCACCTCGCCGGCGAAACGCTGGGCGGATTCGGTGTCGCCACCTGACAGAGTTTCGCGTCCCTGAAAGGACTCCATCTTGATCAGACCAGGATCGGGTTCCATGCGGACGATGTTGCTGGGTTGCGCACCCGCAGTGTGGCGGGCTGATGAGATCGGAATGATGCGAGTTGGTTCCATCTGAATGCTTATTCAAAGCACCCCGCGTGCCAACATGCCGCACACCTCGTAACAGCTTTGTGAATACAGGCTGGCGCACAAAAAAGAACGGCCCTGATTTCTCAGGGCCGTTCGGCAATGGATGAATCACCCTTGGGGGTGAAATGAGGCGGTATCGACTAGAGCTTGGCGAGGCTGTCATCCAGCGCGGCGATCACCGTGCTGATGCTGGCCTCGGACTCGTCGCCCATGTTCGAGACTCGGAAGGTCTTGCCCTTCAGCTTCCCGTAGCCGCCGTCGATGATCATGCTGTGGTTCTTCTTCAGCAGGCCGATGAACGCGGCGACGTCGATGCCCTTGTTGTTCGCCACGCAAGTCAGCGACTTGGAGCGGAAGCCTTCAGGGGCGAAGAACTCGAAGCCGTTGCGGCGCACCCACTCGTGCACCATGCCGTTGAGCTTGGCATGGCGGGCGTAGCGGTTGTCCACGCCTTCGGCGAAGATCTTCTGCAGCTGATGGCGCAGGCCGTAGATCAGGGAGATGCACGGCGTGCTCGGCGTCATGCTCTTCTCGCCGTTGGCCTTGAACTCCAGGAAGTCGAAGTAGTAGCCGCGGTCATTGATCGTGGCCGCACGTGCCATTGCCGCTTCGGAAGCGGTGAACAGCGCCAGGCCCGGAGGCAGCGCGAAGGCCTTCTGGCTGCCCGTGAGCAGCACGTCGATCCCGAGTTCTTCGAAATTCACCGGCACGGTGGTGAAGCCGGACACGGAATCCGTGATGAACATCACATCCGGGTACTTCTTCTTCAGCTCGGCGATTTCCGCGATGGGACTGAGCACGCCGGTGGAGGTCTCGTTGTGGATGAAGGTCACTGCGTCGAACTCACCCGTGGCCAGGCGCTTGCCGATCTCGTCAGCACGCACGGGCTGGCCCCACTCCACGGTGTAGGCTTCAGCTTCCTTGCCGCAGCGCTTGGAAACGTCCAGCCACTTGTCGGAGAAGGCGCCGTTGCAGCAGTTGAGGACCTTTTTCTTCACCAGATTGCGGATGGAACCCTCCATCACGCCCCAGGCGGAGGAAGTGCTCAGAAACACCTGCTGTTTCGTGCCGAAGAGAGTCTGCAGCATCGGCTGGATCTCGGCGTAAAGGTCCTGAAACCCCTTGCCGCGGTGCCCGATCATTGGCTGCGCCATCGCAGCATAGGTGTCAGGGCTGACTTCAACGGGTCCAGGGATGTAAAGTTTGACGTGGGTGCTCATGCTTGGTGGAAGGGGGGAGGCCGAGTGTAGAAGGCCCGCCCGTCTGCGCAAGCCCGAGAAACCGCCGTTTCCACCCCAAGATCAGGTTGGGCCGGGGAGCATTGACTTTCAGAGCCTGAAATTCCTAAAATCCAGCATGCGTTGCTTTATCATCACGGCTTCGGTTTTTCTGTGCTGCGTTTCGTGCCGGGGAACCATCATGGGCGGTGAGAATTTGACTTTGGATTTCACCAAGGAGAAGGATTCAAAGACGCTTGAACTGGGAGAGGGGTTGAAAGTGACCCAAGAAGGGCTGGGCATTGCCGATGAGTCTTCTTATGGCCTCCACAGTCATTTCACCACCGCGCCGATGGCTGTGGGTACGGCCTGGCGGACTGTGCGCGAACTTTCTCTGACCGGCACTCTCAAATTCTCTTCACCCACAGGGAAAGGAGAAAAAGCGACCAGTTTTATGACTCAAGTCTATGTCCGCTACGGCCCCGACAAAAAACATTGGTCCACTTGGCAGCCTTTGCTGCCGAATGTGCTGCTAATTGACTTTTCCCCCAAGCCGTCGCAACAGTTTCCGGAAAGACCGAAAATTGAAGGTGGAGTGTTCGAGTTTTTCGGCGATCTGGAGGTTCCTGGGATCGACATCAGAGATTACGCTCAGTTGCTGCGCGAGTATGAACAATTGGATGTGCCATGGATAAACGATGAGGAGGCTGCGGTGAAGTGGATGCTCAAAAAGCAGCCGGATTTCTTCTCCCAGCACCTGCCATTCATCGGCTACATCCAGTTCTATTTTGAGGGGAGGTTCGCCGCCGGGGTGTGGATCACTGGCTTTAATTACTCCACTTTGTGGAGCGTGGGGGGAATGCATCAGGCCCCGAAAGATCCTGAGGCGCGTAAAAAGAGCGAAGGCCCGTGGCGTTTTGATGCCACGCAGCCCATGGAGAAGAAGTGACTTGGACAGGACTCACGCCCAGCCCAGCCACCCACTCAGCGTCTTCATATCCCTCACATGCGCCTCGCGGAATTCCTTCAGCACAGCTGGGTCCTTCGGATCGCCCTTGAGATACTCCAGATGCAGCGAAATCGGGCCGCTGTAGCCGGTTTTCATGAGCATTTTGCCGTAGGCAGGGTCCACCTGGCCTTCGCCGATGGGGACGGTCACCAGCTTGCGGCCGTCCCATTTGAAATCTTTGAAGTAGGCGGCGCCGATGTGGTCTTTGACGAGGTTGAACTCCAGGGGCCAGGACAGGCCGCCTTCGCAGGTGGAGTGCAGGATGTCGTAGGCGAAGCTGAAGTCCGCCGCCGGATACTCGCGCATGATGGAGAAGATGTCCCACACGGGCGCGCCGAAGTAATCCTTGCCGCTATGGTTCTGGAACATGGGCTGGATGCCGATCTCTTTGCACAGGGCCACGAGATCCTTGATCTTGGGGCGCACGGCCTGGAGCTGCTCCCAGATGGGCTGCTTGAGGTCGTACTTGTAGTAGTTCATGCGGAAGCGCTTCACGCCCAGCTTGGCCGCTGTGCGCAGCACTTCCTCCGTGCGCTGCTCCTTGCTCACCTCATTGATGCCGGAGGTCATGATGGTCATTTCCAGGCCCTGCTTCTTCAGCGCCTCGACAAACTTCGGCAGTTCATCCGCCACCTTCTCAGGCTCGATGTGCCCTTTGGGGCGGATCGGTGACTCCACACCATTGAAGCCCGCCTCCGCGCCCAGACTGGCGATGTCATCAAAGCTCAGGCCTTGCAGGTGCTTGGTGAAAAAACACACGGTGTTCTTCGATTTCGGCGTTTCCGCCATCAGCGGAGCCGTAAAAGCCAAACTTGAGAGGTTGCGCAGGAAAGTACGTCGTGTGTTCATGAGTGAGCTTGAACAACGACATCGCACGTCCGACTCCTTCACTCAACATGCATTCCCTTTCCGGCCAGAACATCATCCTCATGGGAGGCACGACGGGGCTTGGCCTTTCCGCTGCGAAAAAACTCGTCGCGGCAGGAGCCCGGGTCGTTGTTTCCAGCCGCTCGCAGGTCAATGTGGAAGCCGCTATGGAAGCCCTCGGCTCTAGGGCGCGGGGTTTTGCTGCGGATGCCGCCACGCCGGAGGCGGCGGAGCGTGCGGTGGAGCTGGCGGTGGGCGAATTTGGCAAGGTGGATGCCCTCTACCACGTCGCCGGCGGCAGTGGCCGCAGCCGGGGAGACGGCCCGCTGCACGAACTCACTGATGAAGGCCTGAGCTACACGCTGGACCTCAATTTGAACTCCGTCATCTATTCGAACCGCGCCGCGATCCGCCAGTTCCTGAAACAGGGCAGCGGTGGCGTGATCCTTAACATGGCCAGCGTGCTTGGCTACTCGCCCTCCGCGCAGTTTTTCGCCTCCCATGCCTACGCTGCGGCGAAGGCGGGCATCATCGGCTTCAGCAAATCCATCGCCGCCTACTACGCGCCGCAAAACATCCGCGTGAACGTCATCGCCCCCGCGTTGGTCGAGACGCCGATGTCCCAGCGCGCCGTGAGCAACGAGAACATCATGAACTTCGTCAAAACCAAACAACCGCTCGACGGCGGCCGCATCGGCCAGCCCGAGGACTGCGATGCCGCAGCTCTGCTGCTGCTCTCGCCCGATTCCCAATTCATCACCGGTCAGGTCCTCGCTGTGGATGGCGGTTGGACTGTCTCAGAAGGTCAGCTCCAAGCATCATGAGCCTCGCCATCGGCATCGATCTCGGCGGCACAAACATCAAGGCCGCGCTCGTGGAGACTGCCAGTGCCCGCACCCTCGCCACGCTTTCAAAACCCACGCGCGATGGGGAGTTTGACGGCAACACTCCGCGCTTCGCCCTCACCGTGCGTGAAATCGTGCATGAGTTTGAGGCGCAGGCCGGGCAAAAGCTTCGTGTAGGTCTCTCCGCACCCGGATTGGCAAACCCCGACGGCCATTGCATCGACTGGATGCCCGGACGCATGCACGGACTCGAAAAATTCCATTGGTCCGCCTTTCTGGAGCGCGACTGCCGCGTGCTGAATGACGCCCACGCCGCGCTGCTCGGCGAAGTGTGGGCTGGAGCTGCGAAGGACACGCAGGATGCTTTCATGCTCACGCTCGGCACGGGTGTCGGCGGAGCGATCTGGAGTGGAGGGCGTCTGCTCAAAGGTAGGATCGGCAGGGCAGGGCATCTCGGCCACATCACCATCGATGCGAATGCACCGTGCGATGATTTCAATACACCGGGCAGTCTCGAAGATGCCATCGGCAATCAAACAATAGGCCAGCGCGGTGAAGGACGTTACGCCAACACCCATGCGCTGCTCGATGCCTTCAGCGCGGGCGATGAACATGCCGCCAAAGTTTGGCATACCTCCGTGCGCCATCTCGCTGCTGCTATTGCCTCGCTCATCAACGTGCTCGATCCCGAAGTCGTCATCGTCGGCGGTGGCATTGCCGTCGGTGCCGGTGCCCGTCTGTTTGATCCACTGCAACAAGCCCTCACCGGTTTCGAATGGCGGCCCGGCGGCCATCAGGCCCGCATCATTCCTGCCCAGCTCGGCGACAGCGCCGGATGCCTCGGTTCCGTTTTCAATCTCTTGCAAAACTCATGACTCCCGCCCTCCAATACCTCGACGCCAGCCAAGGCCTTCTCAATCGTGTTCGTGATCAGCTTCCGCTCATTCAGCAGGCCGCCGACATGTTCGCAAAGACGATCCTAGCCGGGCAGATGGTGCACGTCTTTGGCTCCGGCCACAGCCGCATTTTGGTGGAGGAAATGTGGCCGCGTTACGGCTCCTTCCCCGGCTTCAATCCCATCGTCGAACTCTCGCTGACCTTTCACAACCTCGTCGTCGGCGCGAATGGCCAGCGGCAGGCCATGTTCCTCGAAAACGTCAGCGGCCTGGCGAACCGCATCCTGCGGAACTTCGATCTCCAGCCCGGCGACAGCGCCCTCGTCATCTCCAGCAGCGGCTGCAATGTCGTCCCGGTGGAAATGGCCGAAGAATTCCAACGGCGCGGCGTCAAAGTCGTCGCCATCATCAGCACCACGCACAGCGAGGCCAGCACCAGCCGCCATCGCGACGGCAAAAAGCTCCAGGACTTCTCAGACATCGTCCTCGATACAGGCGCACCGGTTGGCGATGCCATGATCAAGATTGAAAATCTCGACACCCCAGTCGCCCCTGGCAGCACCGTGGGCGGTTGCCTGCTGGTGAATGCCGTCAAAGCCGAAGTGGCCGACCTGCTGGTCAAAGCCGGCCAGCCACCGAAGGTGCTCACAGCGGGAGCCGTCGTCGGTGCTGCGAAAGCGACGGAGCTGTTTGAAGCCGCTTACGACGAGCACGCGAGGCGAATCGCCAAGTATTATGCGAAGCTGGGGGCATGAAGACTTTCAAAATGTTATCAGGAACGCAGCGATGCCTGAGACTCTGTGGTCCAGTGTATCTCTTGTTTTTGGTGACATGCTTGCCGGGTTATTTTTTCCAAGTTCAGTTTTTACAGTCGGTGTGGGCAGGGATTGCCATGCCCGCCCACATGACAGCGCTGATGATGGATCAGTGCGTGGCCGAAATTGCGGGTGGTTATGATTCCAAAAGGGACATGGTGGTTTTTTACTTATCCTATGCCGCTGCGGCACTTGTTTGGATTGTTTGCGCCCTGAGCCCATGGTGGCTGTTTGTCCGCATGACAATGGGCAAAAGGCTGTGCCTCCAAGTGGCGATACTGGCGGCTGGTTACTTGATGTCTTTTCTCCTCGCCGTATTTCTTGATTTCCCCACGCCAGACTGACTTGTGAGGCTCATCTGGGCATTAGCCCACCCCCAGCCGTCTCCTGCGGAGCAGCATCAGCACACCCACGGAGGCGATCAGCACGCTGCCGCCGGGCTCTGGCACGGGAGTGGCGGATATATTCAGGTTCGAGATGGTGGCAAAGTCGGTGCCGAGGCTCAGTGCGGTGGCGCCGACCTGCGCATCACCAATGAACCGCACGCCAATGGGGCCGCTGGGAGCTGTGCCATCCAAGATGTAGTCCAGGTTAACGGTGCCTGTCGTGACACCCGAGCCCAGCAGGCCGGCGATGTTGATCTGGGAAGTGTTGTTGGTGCTCGTCAGCGTGTTTCCCAGTCCGTCGATCAGTTCAAAGCTGAAACTCGGGTTCAATCCCGCCACGGAGCTGAGCAGGCCGTTGTTGCCATCCACATCAAAGCTCACGCTGTAATGGGTGTTGGGGGTGTAGTTGAGAACGTCCCCGGGAGTGTCGAAATAAGCCACCGCCTGCCATCCATAGTGAATGCTGGTGCCGGCTCCCAGGAGGCCGAGCAATGAATTGTTGTCGTTGCTGATCTGAAACTGCAGGGCTGATCCTGTCAACGCCACCTGCGCGGCGGATTCGGTCAGGCTAAGGAGAATCGTCGCGTTGGCACCTCCCTGGGCGGTGAGATCCCACAGCCCCCGGGTTGCAGTGGTGGATCCGTTTGAAAGAGTGATCGAGACCAGCCCTCCGCCCGGGACATCGTAAGTAACGGGTGCGGAAGAGGGGAAAATCGAGCTGTAGCTGCTGCCGGTGCCGACGATTGGCGTTTGGGCATTAAGTGACAAAATAGTAAGCAAATTAGTTAATATAAGCAAAATGAATGGGTTAGTTTTCATAAGTACTCTACGAACTTAGTTAAGTCTGCGTGTTCTAAACTAAGATTTAATTTAGAAGCGGATGAGACGAATGAACCTTCCCGCCGCATCGGTTGTGTTTTGCCGCTTGGCTTTGACGCTGAGCCTCTTGCGCGGATAGCTGTTCCACATGCAATCCCAACCCCTCCGCACCTCCGTCATTGGCAGTTATCCCTTTCCCGGCTGGCTCGAGTTTTCAGCGCGGCATCTCACGGAATTCGGCAGCGCTGACATCGCGGAAATGCAGGATGATGCTGCTCAGGTGGCCATTCAGGATCAAGTCGCCTCTGGGCTGGACGTCATCACGGATGGCGAGCAGACACGGTTTGACTTCAATTTGTCCTTCTACGGTTTCATCGAGGGCATCGCGCTGGAACCGGCCAGCCCGCGACGCTTTGGGCCGCCGGCGCATGATCAGCGTGGCAAGCATGAGATCGTGGGCGAACTGCGCGCCTCACGGGGTCTGGGCGTGGTGGAGGAGTTTGAGCGCCTGCAGCGTCTGGCCTCACACACCGGCAAGCGCCTGAAGGTCTCCGTGCCCGGGCCCTATACGCTGAGTGGACGGCTGGCGCCAAATGCGCAGTATAAAGACCGCTACGCCATCACCGAGGCGCTGCTGCCAATCGTGAATCAGGAGATCGCGAATCTCGTGGCGGAGGGGGCGGAGGAAATCTGCGTCGATGAACCGAGCATGAGCTGCTACGGCTATCGTGAAGACACGAGGCGCTTCGTGGACATCTTCAACCGCACCGTGAGCAGTGGCTACGGCAAGGCGCGCATCTGCACGCACCTCTGCTTTGGTAATTTCAAAGGCCACCCCGTCGGCTGGCGCAAATACGCGCCGCTGTTCCCCGCCTTCCTTGATCTGCACTGCGACGAGGTGCATGTGGAGATGGCGAACCGCGAATACGCTGAACTGGAGGTCATCAAACCGATGGCCGAGCGCTACGACGTGGCCGTGGGCATCATCGACGTGAAGAGCTACCACATCGAAACACCGGAACAGATCGCCGATGCGGTGCGCGCCTGCTTGAAGCATGCGCCTGCTGACAAGCTGGTGTTTGCGCCGGACTGCGGCCTCAGCCAGACCGCTCGCTGGGCGGCCAAGAAGAAGCTCGCGAGCATGGTGGCGGGGGTGGACATCGTGAAAAAGGAGCTGGGATTGTAACGGCAAGATCTACAGCCTTGGGCTAGTTCAGCCGTCATGGAGACTCCGACGAAAGCAACACCGGCAGGCTGTGTCATCGGCTTGGTTGGCATTGCTCTTGTTGGTTATGCCATCGTCTGCGGGTGGGTCTGTTATCTCGGCATTCAATCCACCGAAATCGTAGAGAAAGGAAGTCTGCTGCGCTTCTACGGCATCTCGTGCGGAGTGTCGCTTATAGGCGGCCTCTGGCTGCTGCGTCTTGGCTGGCGCATAGCCCTGGAGTCGGACATGTCCGACCTAGATGATCCAGGCAAGCCGACGCTGCGCTTTTGAGTTTTGCGAGTTGCCGCCGGTTACCCGATCTTCACCACACCCACCGTCGTGTTGTCCTGACGGTCGTTGTTGATGCGGCGGATGGCGAAGATGATCGCATCGGCGATCTTGTCCGCCGTGGTGTGCTTGCCAAAGCTGAGCAGTTCTTCCAGCGCCTTGTGGGTGAGAGTGAAGATGCCATCGCTGGCGGCGATGACGATGTCACCTTTCTTCAGGGCCCAGGGCTCTGCGGGAGTGTCGATCATCGCCAGCGGCATGCCCAGAAGTGCAGCCTGCAGCGTGTGGCGGTCAGGGTGATTCTCAGCTTCCTCACGGGTGATCTCGCCGCGGTCTGCACGGGCATCAATGAGCGGGGAAAGGCTGTGGTCGGCATTGAGGCGATGCAGCACGCCATCGCGGAAAAGGAAGAGCGGCGAGTCGCCCACGCTGATCCATTCCATCGTCTTCGGCGTGATGAGCACTCCCACCATGGTGGTGCCCATGGGCGGGGCCACGCTCGGCATGCGGCTGGTGATGATGCCGAGGGTCTCATTCGCCGTTTCCACGGCATGCTTGAGCTTCCAGGAAGTCGGGCCGTCCTGCTCATGGTAGGCACGTACAAAAGCGTTCACTCCAATGTAGCTGGCCACGCTGCCGCCGGCATGCGCGCCGAGTCCATCGCCAATGACGAGAAGCAGGCGCTCAAGGCTGCGCTCCTCGGGTTCGGCGGCATCTGCAAAGGCATAGTAGTCTTCCTGGTTGTCACGGCGGCCCCGGTACTGCCTCGCGGCAAAATCCTGCTCCTGGATGAAGGCAGGTGGCTGAGATTCAAACAGGGGGACTCGATCGGTCAGGACGGTGGTGGCGCTCACTCGGCGGAAAACTGGTAAATCGTGGTGCTGCTGAATTTTTCACCCGGGCGCAGGGTTGCGCTGGGGAAGGAGGGATGATTCGGACTGTCGGGATAATGCTGCGTTTCCAGGCAGAAGCCATGACGCTTTGCATAAATATGCCCTCCTTTGCCGGGCACGCCATTGAGGTGGTTGCCAGTGTAAAGCTGCACGCCGGGCTCCGTGGTGCGCACGGTCATCACCCGGCCGCTGGTGGGTTCCTTCACCGTGGCGGCCAGTTTCAGGCCGGTGCCAGAGAGGACGTAGTTGTGATCGTAGCCGATGCCCTGAACGAGCGGTTTAAAGTCCGCACCGATGCGTTCGCCGATCTCATGCGGGGTGATGAAGTCCAACGGCGTGCCCTTGATGCTGGTGATCTCTCCCGTGGGGATGAGGTCGTCATCGGTGGCGGTGATTTGCTCCGTCGGAAGCGTCAGTTCGTGGCTGAGGATGTCGCCGCTGCCTTCACCGGCCAGATTGAAGTAGGCGTGGTTCGTCAGGTTCAGCACCGTGGGCTTGTCCGTGGTGGCGTGGTAGTCGATCTTCAGGCTGTTGTCCTCGGTCAGCGTGTAGGTCACGGTGCACTGCAGCGTGCCGGGGTAGCCTTCTTCGCCATCTGGGCTAGTGTAGCTGAGTGCCACACCGTTGGACGTCGGTTTCGCGGACCAGAGCTTTTTGTCAAAGCCCTCCTTGCCGCCATGGAGCTGGTGCTTGCCTGAGTTGGCGGTGACCAGGTACTCCACGCCGTCGAGCTTGAACTTCGCATGGCCGATGCGGTTCGCATAACGGCCCGCGATGCAGCCGAAGAAGGGATTTTTGCTCAGATAGCCTTCCAGCGTGTCAAAGCCGAGCACGACATCGGCGAACCTGCCGTTTTTGTCCGCCACCTTCACCGCGACGATGTAGGCGCCCCAGTTGGTGAGACTGACCTCCATGCCCTTCGCATTCCGCAGCGTGAAGAGTTTCACTTCCTCACCCGCCGGGGTTTTTCCCCAGATGGAGGATTCAACACTGGCAGCAGGTGACGAGCCGGAGATCGACATGAAAAGCAGGAAGAGGGTTGGCAGCGCGAGGAGGCGCATGGATGCGGGTTGGGGAAGTTGGATCACGAGTGTGACGGTACTGCTCGATTTTCGCAAGAAGGGATTCCATGACCCGGGATGAAGTTTCTGGCCTGCACCGCATGATCGTGTGTAACCTCCGCCGCCATCTTCCCCATGCAGCCGGTATCATGGACTCTCCCACGCCCTCATCCGATCCCTTCCACGGACTGAACCCTGCCGACCTGATGGCCGCTGCTGCCATGCCGACGGACGGCGGAGCCGACACGCTCCCTCTCACCCCGCGTGACCTGCCCACGCTCGCGGAAATCGCCGCTGCGTTTCCCGATCTCGAAATCCTTGATCTCATCGGCCATGGCGG
>NZ_JBAQCR010000021.1:0-6415 GCF_049294395.1 Prosthecobacter sp. | reverse complement strand
CGCAGAGCCGCATCAAGGATCTGGAAACGGCCCTGGCGGCCGAGCAGGGCCGGATGCAGGCGCAGGAGCAGGCCATCGCGGCGACGAATGCGCGGGCGGCTGACTTTGAAAAACGGATGATCGAGGCTCAGGATCTGGTGATCAAGCACAAGGCGGAGATGCAGTCCTACCGGGTGGAATTGAAGAAAGTCCGTGATGAGCAGGCGGCCTACGCCGCCGCTGGTGGTGCCGAGGCGGAGCTGACCAAGGCCCGCGAGGCCACCCAGGTGGCCGAGGGGAAGATCACCAACCTGCAGCGCGCACTGAAGGCGGCGGAGGCGCGGGTGGAGATGGTGCAGAAGGAATTCATGAATGCCGTGGGCCTTTCGACCGCCCCGAGTCCGAATACTTCTGCGAGTGCCAGCGACAAAAAACTGCGCGAGCAGGAAGAAAAGCTGGCACAACTGGAGGCTGAATCGCGGAAGCGTGCGCGCGAAGACGGGTACAAGATCGCGGAGCTGGAATATCGCCTGAGCGAGGCGCTGGAGGCGGTGAAGAATGCGCTGGTAGATGCCAAGTCCAAGGCGGTAGAACCAGCGCCGCCGGTGGTGGAGCAAGCTGCGCCCGTGGCGGAGCCAGTGCCGCCGCCCGCCGTGGTGGTGAATGAGGCCCCGAAGGTGGAGCCTGTGAGCAACGAGGTGGTCAAGGATGAGGCGCAGGTGGTGGATGCGCCGGTGGCGGAGGTTCCGGTGGTGGAGGTCCCCGTGACAGATTTACCGATGGCCGTGTCCCACGAGGCAGGCATACCGATGACCCCGG
Source organism: Prosthecobacter sp. (assembly GCF_049294395.1). GTDB lineage: Bacteria > Verrucomicrobiota > Verrucomicrobiia > Verrucomicrobiales > Verrucomicrobiaceae > Prosthecobacter. Next base: position 5,617 of record NZ_JBAQCR010000021.1, on the reverse strand, counting down.
CTCCTGAGACTGGCATCCTGATGGCAGAGGTCCCTGTGGCAGATGCCCACGCTCCGGAAGGCCCGCTGCACGGTGCGACGGAGACGTCTGTTTAATTCGCACTTCTCGCATTTAGTGAGAACTCTTTGGGGCAATTTTTTTCCAACCAGCCACGTTGTATCCGCTCGCATGAAATTCACTCTCGCATTCATCACCCTCTTTTCTGTCACTGCGCTTTCGGCTGCGGACTGGTCACGCTTTCGCGGCCCGAACGGCACCGGAGTTGCCAACACGACCGGCCTGCCTGCGGTGGTGGATGACAGCACGACGGTGTGGAAGGTTGCTTTGGGCAAAGGGTGGTCTTCGCCGGTGCTGTGGCAGGACATGGTGATCGTGACGGCTGAAACGGGCGCGACGAAGCGCGCGGTGATCGCGATTTCCGCCAAGGACGGCAAGGAGCTGTGGAAGCATGAGGAGGAGTTTGTGCCGCATCCGATTCACAAGACGTACAACACTTATGCCAGCAGCTCCGCCTTTGTGGATGCGGAGCGCATTTACATCAACTGGAGCAGCGGCACGAACATCCAGGCGCTGGCGCTGGATCACACGGGCAAGCTGCTGTGGCGCAATGATCATGTGGCGGATTACATCCATGAGCATGGCACGGGGATCTCTCCGGTGGTGGTGGACGGCCTCATGATTGTGCGCAGCGAATTCGACTGGCAGCGCGATGGCAAGACGTACACCGAAGATCCTGAGCAGCAGAAGTGGAAGAGCTGCATCGTGGCGCTGGACACGAAGACGGGCAAGCAGGCGTGGAAGCTGGACATCCCGAACTGCCTGAACACTTTCTCCACGCCGGTGGTGCATGAACTGAAGGGCGGCGCGAAGGAACTCATCTGCGCGGACACGGCCAGCGGGGTGATGGGCATCGCGCTGAAGACGGGCAAGATCAACTGGCAGCACAATCCGGGCTACAAGCAGCGCAGCCTGGGCTCCGGGGTGATCAGCGATGACTTCTACTTCTGCACCTTCGGCACCGGCGGCGGTGTGAAGGAGATCGCGGCGCTGGACCTCAAGAGCGGCAAGCCGGTGTCTGTGCCTTTCGACATTCCGAAGGGGCTGCCCTATGTCCCCTCCCCTCTCGTGATTGGCGAGCACATGTACCTGCTGGGAGACGGCGGCATCATGCGCTGTGTGGAGTTCAAGACGGGCAAGGTGATCTATGAGGAGCGTCTCGAAGGCACCGCAGGCAGCGCCAAGTTCTTCAGCAGCCCGGTGGCGGGTGACGGCAAGATTTTCTGCGCCAGCCAGCAGGGCGATCTGATTGTGATCAAGGCGGGGCCGAAGTTTGAGAAGATCGCGGCGAGCAAGCTGGATGGCCCGGTGAATTCCGTGCCTGCGATCGGTGACAAGCGGATCTACGTGCGCACGGCGAACTCGCTGTATAGCATCGGGGCCAAGGGGCAGCCGGTGCCTTGAGTGGGGGTCGGGAAGTCATTGCTGGGAGCGCTGGTTTTTAACCGGCTCTGGAATGCGCTCCGTCATCAGAGCAAACACCGCATTTCCACTACAGCCCTTTCCATGTCCTAGCACCACGGACGCTCGCCCAGAGCCGGTTAAAAACCGGCGCTCCCAGTACGGAAGCTGCGGCTTCGCCACCGCAGGCGATGAGGCTGCCGTGCTCGCGGAGCCGCGAAGCGAAACCTCTTCACCCTGGCTTTGGATTGCTCGCTAGGTTTTCAGACAAACTCCGAAGCTTGTATTGCTGCGGTGTGCTGCGGAATAAATTCCGCGCTCCGTGGATCACCGTGTCAGCACCGGCACTGCCTGTCGCACTTCAGCAGGTGCCGTTCCAGCCTTCAGCACCGCGCCCTGCTTTGGCAGGATGGCGAGGATGTTGTCGTGGGCGATGCGTTTGGCGGTTTCGGGTTTCATGGCGTCGAGCAGGAGGTAGTAGCGCTGCATGACGGGGGCGTAGTCGTGGAAGCGGCCGACTTTGTCGGAACCGATGATGAAGCGTTCGGGGTATTTTTCGAAGAGGGCGAGCCACTCGGCGACGGGTTTGCCGTCTTTGACGAGGTAGGTGTCGAAGAGGACCCAGGAGATGTCGATGCTGAGGTTTGAGTGGGTGGCCAGCATGCGGTCGATTTCCTGCATGAGGGTGGGGACGTCCACGCGGCGGCTGATGCCGGCGTGGCACCAGACGAATTTGGTCTTGGGATGATTTGTGACGGCTTCCTCGAACTCGTGCAGGTAGATGGGTTCACGCTTCCAGACGGAGGAGGCATTGGAGTGGACGAAGACGGGGAGATCGAGCTCGGCGGCGAGCTCGTAGATGCGGTGGAGGGAGGTGTTGTTGGCCTGGGGAGTCTCGCCGTAGGTGAGGGCGGAAAGGTCGTCATGGCGGGTCATGACTTCGCCGATGCCCTGCCAGAAACCGGGGTTCCATTCGATCATGCGGCGGACGTGGTCCACGGCGTTGCGGTCGGCGCCGTTGAAGCCGCAGATGATGGGGTGGAAGTGCTTGCGGTCGGCTTCGGGGAGGGCCTGGATCTCGCGCGCGACGAGCATGTCGGTGGCGGAGTACCAGTAGCAGCGGGCGTCGTCCTCAAGGTAGTACTGGGGCTGCTGAGGCTCGGATTCGGACCACTGTTTGACCAAGGGCATGCCGCTGACGACGGCATCGGTGACGCCGGATTTCGTCATGGCCCGGAGCGCGGCGACGGCGCCATCGGTGCGCTGGAGGAAATCGACCAGGTGCAGGTGGCAGTCTGCCATGGAGTATCGCACGGGCTCAGGCTCCACGGGCACCGCAGCAGGCGGCGGGGCGGGAGTGGGGCTGACGGGCTTTTTTTGCAGATCGCGGGCAAGCAGTGCGGTGACTGCCAGACTGAGCACAATGGGGAGAACGAGGGTGATTTTCATGGGTTCAGAGGGATCGCGGGCGCTGCGCTGCGGAAATGGGTGCCAATTGAGCCGGATGCCGCCGAGTCACCCCGGCAAAAAGGGCGGGATTTCTCTCTCTTTGGGGCAACGTGGCAGTGCATGCGGATGCAGGGTGAAACGCGAGGTGTGGAGGGATAAACGAAGGCGTGAGGGCGGCACAACTGGTAAATCGTGCCGATTCCATCAATCCGGCTCATGCCAGCCATGAGGAAAATCCCCTTTGCCAAGCGGGAGGGGGCGGGTATGTCTGCGGCCCCTAAATATGAGCAAAAAAAGTGACTTCGGATTGATCGGCCTCGCTGTGATGGGCCAAAACCTCGTTCTCAACGTGGAAAGCCGCGGCTTCCAGGTGAGCGTCTTTAACCGCACCACCAGCGTGACGGATGAATTTGTGGCCAAACATCCTGGCAAGGCCCTCGTCGCAGCCCACACGCTGGAAGAGTTCGTGCAGAGCCTCGCCCTGCCGCGCAAGATTCACATCATGGTGAAATCCACCGCCGTGAAAGACACGGACCGTGACGCCGTGGACGCGGTGATCGAGCAGCTGATCCCCCTCCTCGACAAGGACGATATCATCATCGACGGCGGCAACAGCTTCTACCAAACGACGGAGCGCCGTGACGCCTACCTCGCTGGCAAGGGACTGCGCTTCATCGGCGCGGGTGTTTCCGGTGGTGAAGAAGGTGCACGCAAAGGCCCTTCCATCATGCCCGGCGGCCCTGCTTCCACCTGGGAAGTGATGAAGCCGATCTTTGAAAGCATCGCGGCGAAAGTGGACGGCGAGCCTTGCGTGATCCACATCGGCCCTGGTGGCGCGGGTCACTACGTGAAGATGATTCACAACGGCATCGAATACGGCGACATGCAGCTCATCTGCGAAGCCTACAACATCTTCAAGCACGCTGGATTCACCACCGACGAGATGGCCGCCATCTTCAACGAATGGAACGAAGGTGACATGCAGAGCTACCTCATCCAGATCTCCGGCAAAGCGCTGGAGCAGAAGGATCCTGAGACCGGCAAGCCAATCGTGGAACTCATCGTGGACAAGGCCGGCCAGAAAGGCACAGGCCAGTGGACTCTGATGAACGCCGCTGAAAACGCCGTGGTGATCAGCACCATCAACGCCGCTGTGGAAGCCCGCATTCTTTCCAGCCAGAAGAAGCAGCGCGTGGCTGCCAGCACGCAGCTCACCGGACCGACCGTGAACATCACGACGGACAAGGCTGAACTGGTGAAGAAAGTGCATGACGCTCTCTACGCCTCCAAGATCATCAGCTACGCGCAGGGCCTGGACCTCATCCAGACGATGGGTGCGAAGAAGGACTGGAAGCTGGATCTGGGTCGCATCGCCGCCATCTGGCGCGGGGGTTGCATCATCCGCGCTCGTTTCCTGAACCGCATCACCGATGCGTATCGCACGAACGCAAGCCTGGCGAACCTAATGCTGGATCCGTTCTTCAAGGACGTGCTCAGCACCACCCAGCAGAACTGGCGTGAAGTGGTCAGCATCGCGACGCTGAACGGCATCCCGGTTCCGGCGTTCAGCGCCAGCCTTGGGTACTATGACAGCTACCGTGCGGCGCGCCTGCCAGCGAATTTGCTGCAGGCCCAGCGTGACTTCTTTGGTGCTCATACCTATGAGCGCACGGACAAGCCTGAGGGCCAGATGTTCCATACGGAATGGCCTGAGGTGATTGGCTAAAGTTGACCCGTTGCGCCGCAACGGGTTCTGATAGAAATTCACGAAGGCGGCTGAGGAAACTCAGCCGCTTTTTTTGTGCAGAGCGGACCTCATTGCACTATGTTCGCGCCATGGCCTCCAACCTCACCCCTGAATACATCGCCACACTGCGGCGCATGACCGGCGCGCAGAAGCTGCGCACGGCATTTCAGTTATACTGGGGAGCTAGGAAGATCAAAGCGGCGCGCTTGCGACAACAGTTCCCCGACTGGACCGAGGAACAGGTGCAGCAAAGGGTGAAGGAGATTTTCATGCATGCAGTCACGTGAGCCATTTCTGATTTTCACGCACAAGCTGAACGAGCTTGGTGTGCGCTACATGGTCAGTGGCAGCGTAGCGGCGATCTACTACGGGGAGCCGCGTATGACCAATGACGTGGATATCATTGTCTTTCTGCGCCGGGAGGATTCGCGACGCCTGCTGGAGGCCTTTCCAGACACAGAGTTTTACTGCCCTCCACTTGAGGTGATTGAATCAGAACGCAGCCGTGATCAACGAGGTCATTTCAATCTCATCCATCATGAAACTGGCTTCAAAGCCGATATTTACATGACCGGAAAAGATGAGCTTCATGCCTGGGGCATTGCTCATGCAATAGAAGGAGACATTGATGGAGACAAAGTGAGCTTCGCGCCCCCGGAATACGTCATTGTCCGTAAACTGCAGTTCTTTCGTGAAGGCGGCTCCGCCAAGCATTTGCGCGACATCAGCCGCATGTTGACTGGCTTGAGCGATGACTGGAATCGCCAGCCTTTGCTGGGAATGATTGAAGCGCACAAGTTGCAGGACGAGTGGCAGAAAGTTCTCGAACACGCGGAGTGATTCGGATCAATCATTGTCCAATCTCAATCAAAAACGGAGCCCGCCTCTGGTGAGACGGGCTCCGCGTGGGGGGACTGGGTTAGGCTTTGAGCATGCGGGGGAGGACGGAGGCGGGGACTACTT
>NZ_JBAQCR010000020.1:0-2181 GCF_049294395.1 Prosthecobacter sp. | reverse complement strand
TGCGTGGGCAGGCCCGCGATGGTCGAGGGCAGGGTGGCGGGCGCCTCAGGTGCCTGAAGGCGGCCACCGTGAAAGAACTCACCCAAAAGCCGTGAGATCAGCGCGGTGTCTTCCACGCCTGCATCATTCGTGGCAAAGGGTGAGGAATGATCAAGCCTTGGGATAGACATACTCGTGGTAGTTGGTCACCGAAACGTTTTCCAAAAGGCCGATGGCGTCCTCATCCAATGCGGCGACGGAGAAGTAGCGGGTCACGAGATGTGAGGCGATGGAGTTTTCATTGGTGCCCATGTAGCGCACGGAGAGGCCGGGCTCGATCTCGCCCGTGACACCGGCTTTCTGCAGGCCCACGACACCGCGTTGGTTTTCACCCACGCGAAGGAGCAGGATGCTGCTGGTGCCTTCCTTGCTCAGCGGCAGCTTGTCGCTCGGGATGAGCGGAATGCCACGCCAGGTGATGAAGGGGGATCCAAAGATGGAAACGGTGGGCGGCGGCACGCCACGGCGGGTGGCCTCGCGACCAAACGCGGCGATGACCTTCGGATGTGCGAGGAAGAACGCAGGCTTCTTCCACACGAGAGAAAGCAGCTCGTCGAGATCATCCGGCGTGGGCGGGCCTTTGCGCGTCTGGATCTTCTGCTGCGGAGCCACGGTGTTCAGGATGCCGAATTTTGGATGCGTGAGGATCTCGCGCTCTTCCTTTTCCTTCAGCGCCTCCACGGTCAGGCGCACCTGCTCGCGGAGCTGGTCAAAGCGGTTGCTGTATAGGTCCGTGATGCGCGTATGCGTGTGCAGGATCGTCTGGATCGTGCTCAGGTGGTACTCACGGGGGTTCTCTTCATAATCGACAAAGGTGTTCGGCAGCCTCGGCTCGCCTTCATCCACGGTCAGCAGTTCGACGGTGGGTCCCGGCACTTTGGAAACCACGCGGTTCACGCGGTAAACGCCGCCATCGACATCGACGTAAGGCAGCAGCTTCAGCAGCCAGCGTGGGGAGATTTCATCCCACTGCGGGGCGGTGACGGTGGCGGTGGCCAGATTGCGCGCGGCCTTGGCATTGAGAGCCGGGAAGGGATTGTCGGTAGTACTCATGGAGAGATGATGGTTTGAGGAAATGGAACGCCTGCGTGGATGAGCATCGCCTGCGTGAGTGGCTCGGCGATCCTTCAAGTGGGAACGGGCTTTGCCTCCGGTAGTCCAGTCGGCTCAGAAACACTTGGGAAAGCATCTCTTGATAATTGTCTGCGTTCCCTGTGTGAATTCGATTAAGCGAAGAATATGAAATGTGTCAAATAAGATGCTTTTTGGTAGGAATTGCGCTCGGAAAGTTCGAGACGATGCAGGTGTTTTTCCAATCGCCGGGGCCTGCCATTCTGACAGGGCAGGGAAGGCGGTGAATGCGGCAGATCCAGAAATGCACAGCGATCAAGCTGTCGCGCAAGACGAGCGGGCGGTCCTGGTGGTACATCGGCCTGCGCCCGCCACTTTCTCCGGCTGAGCGCTGACCAGCGCAGGCAGGGATGATGCAGCTGCGCGTTTCTTGGCTGAAGAGGCGGGCTGGAACTGCACGCGGAATGCCGATGAAGGGCTGAGGGTAAGCCATGCACGGCTGGCTGCGGAGGCATGCAGGCCCAGAAGCGCGGCGCACAGCCCGCCAGTGCGAAAGCGCTGGACGAGTTCCGTGAGGCTGCGGTGGCTGATCGCCGTGCTGCGGCGCACCTCGGAGACCGTCGCGCCTTCGTCGAGCAGCAGGAGTGATTTAGCGCGCTTCCGCACGCGGGCATCCGTGGCGGGATTTTCACTGACGATGGTGGCCAGCAGAGCCTGCTCTCCTGAGAGGCCGGTGAAGTTCAGCGTCTCCAGCAGGCTGGCAGCGGCACGACGGGCGATGGTTTTCATGGCGTAATACATGATTGTTTAGTCCTACTGTATAAGTGTGAGTTATGTTGCTGCTTTATTCCTACTCGTCAAATGGGAATAAATTTCTCGTGCAGCTTTCTCACACAGCGCGCCGCCGGCGCAGCAGCAGGGACAGTTAACAAACAAAAATGGTTCACAGTCGTCCCATAGGCCGTGCCGAATGAGTGGCAATCCTTGAAGTAACAAGGGGGACAGGCTGGAAAGTGGCGGAGGTCGAGTTGAGATTTTGGCGCGTTTGCCTGGCAAATCAGGCCGATGCTG
>NZ_JBAQCR010000019.1:0-23513 GCF_049294395.1 Prosthecobacter sp. | reverse complement strand
GCCGGTGATTTCGTAGGCGAGGCAGAAGAGGACTGCGAGCATCCACAGGGGCAGCAGGCTGCCGACGTGCATGTGGATGATGGCGAACATGAGGGATGAACTCAGTGCTGCGAATGGGGCGTCGGTGTAGCGTTTGAGCACGCCATAGACGAAGCCGCGAAACAGGGTTTCCTCTGCCAGAGGCGCGATCACCACGGCCAGGAAGATCACGAGGAATTTGAAGCCGATGCCGTCTGATTTCTGGAAGGCTTTGACGGTTTCCTGGGGCTCCAGGTCCGTCCAGAAGTTCTGCAGCCAGGTCACAGTGATGGCCGAAACCACATTCACGGAGATCAAGATGATGATGGTGAAGATTCCCAGCGTCACCGCCAGCGAGCGCCAGTGCAGATTCTGCAGGCCAAAGAGTTCGGCGGGATTCAGGCTGCGGACTTGGAAGAGGTAGAGCAGAAGTCCTGCGCAGACGGTGAGATGGAACACCATGCCGAGGACCAGGCTGCCGTCGTTGACTGTGTCTCCTCCGGTCTGGCCCGTCTCATGGGGCTGCATGGAGAGGATGAAAAGCAGGCCTATCCCGGCCAGCACCAGCAAATCCGGCGCGCCGTAGGGACGAGAGAGCACGGAGCCTTCATGGTTCCAGGAGACTTCTGGACGCGCGTGCCGAAGCAGCCAGTAACTGACCAGCGCCATGGCAGTGGCGATGCTGACAAAGACGGACAGATCGTGCAGGACGCCGAATGAATGCACATCCAGCATGATCAGTGGGCGAAGCTCGGGGGAAGGTAATAGGGGACGCCTGGGAGCAGCTTTGGCAGCAGGCCGCTGCTGAGATCCAGCTGCACCTTGGCGGGCTGAGCGCCCGCTTTGGCGGAGGCCGCGCCGAACACATCAAAGAAACTCACTTCATGACGATACTTCACGACGCCAGCATCTGCGGCTTTGCCGAGGGTGCGAGCCAGAGCGTAGGCATCCTCCACGTAGCCGATTTGATCCACGAGCTTGGCGGCGAGGGCTTCACGACCTGTCACCACGCGGCCGTCTGCCACGGTGCTCTTGAGCTGCTCTTTCGGCACGCCGCGTGCCTCGGACACGATTCCGAGGAAGCGGTCGTACATCTGCATGACCAGATTCTGCACGTAGGCCTTTTCATCCTCACGCATGGGGCGTGCGCCGCTGAGGGAGTCCTTGAAGGCACCGCTGGTGAAGGCGGTCATCGACAGGCCCACTTTGCCAAACAGCTCGCTGTAGTTCATGGTCTCAATGATCACTCCGATGCTGGCGGTCAGGGTGGTTTCGCTGGCCACGATTTTGGTGGCACCGCATGCCACGTAGTAGCCGCCCGAGGCCGCCATCGAATCCATGTAGACGACCACAGGCTTGACCTTGGCGGCTTTCTTGACCGCATTGTAGATGATGTCTGAGGCGGTGACCTCGCCGCCGGGGGAGTTCACACGCAGCACGATGGCTTTCACGTTGGTGTCCGCCACGGCCTGCTCCAGTGAGTTTTTGATGGACTCCACGCTGGGCATGGCTTCGGCAAAAAGCCCGCTCATGGTCATGGATGAAATGACACCTTCGAGGTCGATGTGGACGATCTTGTCGCGCGAGGACTGCTTGGGGGACTCGACGGTGGATTCATGCAGATGGCGCTTGGGCCGTGCGGTTGAAAAACTTGCGTCTGCGCCGACATCGAGGTCCAGCTTGCCGAGGAACTGGCCCACATTCAGACCGAGACTCACAATGAGTCCGAGCAGCAGCAGGGCAATCAGGCATCCATAAGATTTATTGCTCATATGGGGGGATGCTAAGCGGCGTGTGATGACTTGCCAAGTATGAATGGCGCTCAGTTAAGGGCGCTGTTTGTGGGTTTTGAAGTTGGACGCACAGACCGCGACGATGCGGCGTTGAAAGACGCTGCTGGTGGGCGCGGCGTGGGAAGAATGCGGTGGGTTTGCTTCCCGACAAGGTGGGGCATGGACCCAGGGCGGCCTTGCTGACGCTCGGCATGCCCTGGGCTGCGATAGGTCGCACCTTTGGTGCTGAGAGGCGGCAGCTACAGAAGAAACACTGTCTTAAGCTAGTAGTACTCGTGCCAAGCATTGATGCCGCATCTCACTCCTCTTTCGGAAGTGTGGAATATTGGCAGGATCAAACCACTGGCAGCTGCGGTCGATGCGTTATTTGAACAGGCCTTTGAGGCCTTTGAAGGTGTTGATGAGGTCCTTGGCTTTGTCTTCGATGTCATTACCGAGCAGGTTTTCGAGCTTCACCTGGAGGTCGGGTTTGACCTCGGGATGGGACAGTGAGCCGGTGATGGTGAGGTCGAATGTGAGGCGGCCACGGCTGTCGGAGAGGCCCTCTACGATGAGCTTTGAGATGGTGCGATTGATGCCGCGACTGGCGATGCCCTGCATGAGGCTTTGCTTCATCGCCTCCCCACAGGAGAGGCGGGTAAGCATGCCCTGCTGGTCTTTGGCGAAGTCCATCCAGGAGTCACGCTTGATGGTGTACTCGTAGTCTGGGAGAGCAAACTGGGTGTCTTCCAGGAAGCGCATGGATTGTTCGCGGTAGAGGATGTGGGCGTGGACGTCCTGGGCGAGCATGCCGCCGATGCGGACGGCGCTGAGGTCGATGCCGTACTTCATGAGCTTGTCCAGATGCTGGCCGGCGGTCTCGCCGATGGTCATGTTTCCGCCGATGGAGGAGCCGCGGTCAATGATGAGGTTCAGATCCGCCGCAGGGGACCACATGCGTGTGGCGGGATCCACGGGATTGACGTCTCCTTCGCCATGGAGGGTCATGTCGGCAAAGCGCACCTGCCGGGTCTGACCGCCGATCTTGGCCACGCCATCCACCACGGCCTTGGCGGCGAGGCGGACGTGGAGTCGGTTGTGTGCCGTGAGGTCTGCGGGGTCGATGTCGATGTCGGTGAGTGCGAGGCTGAAGTCGCTGATGTCGGCTTTGAACTGTGAATCCACCCCTTGATTGGTGACGCGGAAGTGCGCCTGCTCGATGCTGATTTCCTGCAGGGAGAGACGTTCGGCGCTGGGCTCAGGCGGGGGAGGCGCGGGCTGCTCCGAGACAGGTGGAGTGGTCAAAGCGGGTGCAGGCTGTCCGGGCGAAGGGACGGCGGCCACGGGCGGTGATTGGACTGGGATGGCGCGAGGTACTTCTTCCTGCTGCATCTGCGCCAACTTCTCCGGCGGCGGCTGGAAGAGCTTTTGCAGAGAGCTGCCGTCTTGAGGGCTGACGGTTTCAGTCACGTCCAGGCCGATGATGCGCAGGACGCGCGGATAAAAATGGCGGTGCCACAGGCCTTCGGGCACCAGTTCCAGGTAGGCCATCTCGATATTCACAGGCGCATGCTGCATCGGTGGGCGGGCTGCGATGGGGGTGCCGGCGTATTGATCGCGCGGGCCGATTTTGATTCCTGAGAGGCGCAGGCTGGGAGGCCAGGAGAGGATCGAGAGGTTGACTTCATCCAGCTGGACGCGGGCATTGATGTTCTTTTCTGTCTCCAGGGTGAGGCGCTCCTGGTTCACATAACTGCGCAGCCACCAGACGCCGCCCAGAGGGGCCGCCACGGCGAGCAGCACGCCGAGACCGAACAGGATGAGCAGGATGCGGGTGATCTTCTTCATGCCGGTGAGCATAATCAGTCCTGTGAGATTTGAAATTTGAGATTTGAAATTTGAGATTTGAAATTTGAATTGGCGAATTCCGGCTATTGTCGCCACCCCCTGTTTTAACTCGTTCTGAGCGGGCAGGATTGCCCGCACTACTTCCTTCCAATTATGTCCATTCGCGTCCGCTTTGCTCCTTCCCCCACCGGTGATCTCCACGTCGGAGGCGCCCGCACGGCCTTGTTCAACTGGCTCATGGCCCGCAAGAGCGGCGGTACCTTCATCCTGCGGGTGGAAGACACGGACGGCGCGCGCAACACGGCGGAGGCCGCTGCTGGCATCATCAAAGGCATGCGCTGGCTCGGGCTGGACTGGGACGAAGGCCCAGAAGTGGGTGGTGACTGCGGCCCGTATTTTCAAAGCCAGCGCAAGGACATCTACGACGCGTATTTCAAAAAGCTGGAGGACGCCGGGCGCGTGTATGCCGAGGCTGATGGGGCGATGCGTTTCAAATTCAGCCGCACTGCGATCACGGTGCATGACCTCGTCTGCGGGGATGTGACATTCGCCCCGACTGAGGAGCCTGACATGACCATCCGCCGCCCGGACGGCAGTTACATCTTCCACTTTGTGAACGTGGTGGATGACATCGAGATGCGCATGACGCACGTGCTGCGTGGTGAGGATCATCTTTCGAATACCTGGAAGCACATTGATCTTTTTAATGCCTTTGGTGCCACGCCGCCGACTTATGCGCACATTCCGCTGATCCTGAATCCGGATGGCAGCAAGATGAGCAAGCGTGATGAAGGCAGTGCCATCGAGCACAGCTACATGAACGCGGGCTTCCTGCCTGCGGCGGTGTTCAACTACCTCTGCATGCTGGGCTGGACGCCGAAGGCGGAGAGCGAAAAGCTATCGCGTGAGGAGCTGACGGCGCTGTTTGATGCGGATGCGATTCACAGCAGCAACGCGAAGTTTGACCTGAAAAAGGCGCTGTGGTTCAACGCGCAGTATTTGCGGGAGCTGAGCCCGGAGGCGCTGTTGCAGCATGCGCGTCCGTTCCTCACGGCCAAGGGGCTGACTTGGACCGATGACGCGATGGCTGCTGCCGCTGTTCACAGCGTGCGCGAGAAGGTGAGCCTGCTGACTGAACTGCCGGAGTGGGTGCATTACTTCTTCCGCGAGGACTATCCTTTCGAGGCGGATGTGGTGACGAAGCTCAAGGCCAAGCCTGAGAATGCGGGTCTGCTGAAGGCTGCTGCTGAGCAAATGGCTCTCGCCGGAGAGTGGACTGAGCAGAGTGTGCATGATGCCGTGGAAGCGGCAGCGAAGGCGCTGAGCGTGAAGCCGGGTGCGATGATGCCGCTGCTGCGCTTTGCGCTGAGTGGTCAGTCACGCGGGCCGGGTGTGACGACGATTGCGCATTTGATTGGGAAGGAGAAGACGCTGGCGAGGATTCAGCGGGCGTTGGGGGAGGTGATGGGCGCATAATCTGCGCAGCAAAATAACAGCCTTGGCTGCAAGGTAAGCAAATAGAACTGCCGACCTATTTGCTTACTTTGGTCGCCGAACTTAATTTGGGTATCGCCTTGAGTGGTGACCCAGCGAGCGCGCTGGCGATCTCCAAATTGGCCTTTTCAGTCCATTCCTGAGCCTGCTGCGTCGAGGACGGCTTGCGGCCAGACCTTTTGGCGGCTGGCTTCCTGCCAGACGCTGCGGGCTTTTTCTTCGAGATCTTCAACATCAACGGAAGAGTAATGCAATCTGCCTCCAGGCGCAATATCGGCGATGTCGATTTCAAAAGGAATTTGCGGGGCGGCCTGGCTGCCTGCATTGTAGAGTAACAGAATTTCAGCTTTTTTTTGAAACTCTTTAGCGAGCTTAAGAACAGAAGCTTGGACTTCGGCATGAAGAGCTGGCAGCGCCAAAAGTGGCACCATTCGGCCCTCGTCAATGCCGCGCTGCAAAGCTCCCCAGCAGGCCAGTTCAACGGGGCGGTGGACGTATGCCAGATGAACTCTCCATCCATGGGATAATGCCAGTTTAATCATACGTCTGGCCCATTCGGTGTCCACCAGGGTCCCATCCCAATTCAAATCAGCCGGTGCTGTTCGCTGCAATGCATACGTTTTGCCCGCAGCCCAGCCGCCGGCCATGAGTCGCAGGAGTTTTCGTCCCTGCCGTCGGCGAATTTCTCTTTCCAGCCTGTCCTGTGCATAACGCCAAGCATCCTCCCAGGAAGGGGTGATGTCACGCAAGGTGCCAGGCAGGTGTACCCGGTAGCCATCATCCAGAAACCTTGCAAAGTCTGTACTAATGATCCGCCCTTCGCGTGTTTCTGGCAATGCATCGTATTGGGCATCAGCCGCACGATTGTCCGCTATCAATGCCTGGAAACGCAGACGCCGGATCTGCTGTTCCAAAGTCAGAGTGGGTTCTGGAGTTACTTTTTGTGGCGAGGACATGCACTCAAGAATGTCGAAACGGCAGGTTTTGGCGAAGGATATTCAGACCCCTTGAGATAGGCATCAGGGGGTCTTCGTTCTTCGAGCCATGAGTGCCTGAATGAATTTTTCCTTGGCTTTGCGTGGCCGCGATTGCTTTTTCCAAGGTGAATCGGGCTTAGCAGTCATGGCTGAAGCATAAGCCTCCCATAGAATTTCCCCATAATAATGAGAATCACTTTGTTGTTGGTCAGCGAAATCAATCGCCCTCCTCAACCAATTTGGAAAACGTTCGTCGAACATCTTGCAACGCTCGCCATTAGGCATTGGCGGCATGGAAATAAAAGGGCTTCGCATCAGGTAGTTCAGAGCGCTAATGGTTCTGGATGCGGCCTGTTGGTGAGGACTGTCAGGCTGAACTTTCAGACTGACTGGCGGTAGTTTCAGCATCTGCAGTCGCTTCGTCTTGGCCTTGATTCGCTTGATCGTGCCTGGACTGTCATTCCAGTGAATTGGAACGTAATTCCAAGTTGCGGATAGGCGACACGCAAGATCGGGCTGTGCTTCGATTACCAACCAGAACTCCTGGGTCAAAAACATAGTTAGATGATAAAGCCATGTCATCGCCTCTTCGGAGCCTTTCTCGGCACGCTGAACAATGCCCTCCAACAAGAATTTGGTTTGCTCAACTGCCGCAGCAATCTCGCCGCCACCTGCATTTTCGCACCAAGTCCTGGATTTGATGACTCTGCCATCGGCATCTTTGGTTTCTTCTTTGTGTATTTGCTGAGGCTTGGCCCTCAGGTTGAATTGATCAAAATTGTGGAGATGCCAGTTTTCGGCAGGCGAATCTCCTGTAGGCTTCTTGTTACCTAACTCTTTCAGCCTGCCTCCTGAAACCATGTAGCGTTGAGCTTCAGCGACTAACCAATCAATCATAGCCTTCACTGCTGCATCCGGCGCATCTATCTTTCTTGTTGAACTTTGGGCATCAGTAATTTTCATCGCTTTTTTGGCTGCAGTTTTCAACAGCTTCTGCCATGCAGTCCATAATGAATTGGCGCTTATCCTAAAACGTGCTGGGGGGGAGGTAAAAAACATTCTCTCCAACCCATCGCGCGTACGCTTCCGACACCTGCTCCGGTTTAAGGGCCACGATTTCTGGGACGTCGTAGGGGTGGAGTTCGCGGAGGCGGGATTCGAGGAGGGGATAGGCGGTGGGGGTGGTTTTGAAGATGGCGAGGACTTCGGCGGAGGTTTCCACTTTGCCCTGCCAGCGGTAGATGGATTCGATGGCGGGGATGAGATTCACGCAGGCGGCGAGTTGCGATTCCACCAGTGCCGTGCCAGTCTCGCGGGCTTTCCCGATGTCGGGGAAGGTGCAAAAGACGATCAGGAGGTCGTTCATAATCGTCAGCCTATGAGATCTGCCTTCATTGACAAGCTTATCAAACGCATGGACCGCCTGGAACCGGGCGAGGTTCAGGGCATCGTGCTGGAGCTAGTGCGGGAGAAGAAGTTTCAGGAGAAGGTCTTCGAGGCGCTGCAGGAGGGGGTGATCCTGCTGGATACGGAGGGGAAGGTCAGTTATGTGAACCGGGCGGCGTGCACCTTTTTTGGATTGGAGCAGGATCAGGTGATCGGCCAGCGGCTGGCGCAGGGGGTGCGGGGACTGGACTGGAATGAACTGCTGAAGCCGGGGACGGTGGTGAGCCGGGATCTGGAGGTGTTTTACCCGGAGAACCGGTACCTGAATTTCTACATCACGAGCATTGATGATGATTCGGCGCTGGGTTTTGTGATGCTGATCCGTGATGTGACCGAGACGCGCAAGCGCACGGAGGAACAACTGGAAAGCGAGCGCCTGAATGCCTTCACGCTGCTGGCGGCCGGGGTGGCGCATGAGCTGGGCAATCCGCTCAATTCTTTGACGATCCATCTGCAGCTGATGGAGCGACGCCTGAAGAAGATGGGGGCGAAGGGGGCCAGCCTGCGGGAGCACCTGGATGTGGCGACTGGTGAGATCAAGAGGCTCGACTTCATCATCGGGCAGTTCCTGGCGGCGATCCGGCCGACGAAGCCGCAGCTGCAGCGGGTGCAGTTGCGCGAGCTGCTGGATGAGTGCGTGCGCTTTCTCCAGCCGGAGATCGAGGCCTGCAAGGTGAAGCTGAAGCTCGACCTGCGCTCTGATTTACCCGCCATGCCGCTGGATGCGGGGCAGATGAAGCAGGCGGTGTACAATCTCATCCGCAATGCCTGCCAGGCCATGCCCAATGGCGGGATACTGACGATCAACGGCACCTTCACGGATTTCGAGGTGCGCCTGAGCTTTGAGGACACGGGGAAGGGGATCAATGCGGAGCAGATGGGCAAGCTTTTCCAGCCCTTTTCCACGACCCGGACCACGGGCACGGGCCTGGGGCTGCTGATTGTGCGCCGAATCATCCGTGAGCATGGCGGGGAGATCGACATTGAGAGCCGTGAGGGGCTGGGCACCCGGGTGAGCCTGTGGCTGCCGCTGGTGGAAAAGAGCGTACGGATGCTGGAGTCTGGGCGGGATATGGGGGCAAAAGCCGAGCCGTAGGGGTAGGGCTGAGTGCGGACTGGCTACGCGTATGGCCTACTGTTTCTCAATATTACGTAAAAGATTATAATTATCGCCTCGGATCAATCCGATGCATTACGGAGGTTGACCATGGGGCAAAATTCGGCCAGCATTTACCCCCATGTCTGACTCAACCAATCCGAAACCCGCCCGCAAACTGAACCCAGCCCTTAGCAAACCCGTCCAACCGGATGAGATTCTTGCGAAAGTGATCGGCTCCGAACCGCTCTCCCGCGGCGAAATGACCAAGAAGCTGTGGGAATACATCAAGAAGAACGGTCTGCAGGACCAGGCCAAGAAGACCAACATCAATGCTGACGAGGCGCTGAAGGCTGTCTTTGGTGGCAAGAGCCAGGTGACCATGTTTGAGATGACCAAGCTCGTCTCGGCTCACGTCAAGTAAGCCCGGCATCCGCAGTTCCCTGAGTTTCGGGGAAATCGCGGCGAAAGGCACCCTTTCCAAAACCCGCAGATCGACCTGATCTGCGGGTTTTTTGCGTCTGGGTGAGGCTGTCTGCTGGGAGGGGATAGGGCATTGACCGAGGGCTGCCGCATGAGCGCTCAAATCTCCCTTGCATCGACCGCTCTTCCGCGTCATCTCAGGGGAACCTGCCCGCCACCACCACACCTTGGCAACCACCGACTCTTCACGCACCCTCGTAGCCATTCCTGCCCGCTGGGGTTCCACCCGCTTCCCAGGCAAACCGCTCCACCTCATCGCCGGCAAACCGCTGGTGCAGCACGTCTGGGAACGCTGCCAGGAGTGCCGGCAGATCGACGACGTGATCATCGCCACGGATGACGCCCGGATAGCGGAGGCTGCGGCTGGATTTGGGGCGAAATTTGTCCTGACCGCCCCGGAGCATCCGAGCGGCACGGATCGCATCGCCGAGGCGGCGAATTCGTACCCGGACCACCGGGTCATCATCAATGTGCAGGGGGACGAGCCGCTGATCTCACCGGCGCTGATTGACGAACTCGCCCGCACACTGCGCGACGACCCAGGTGTGAAGATGATCACTGCTGCCGCGCCGATCCAGGATGCCGCGCAGATCAGCGATCCGAACGTGGTCAAAGTCATCTTCGACACGCAGGGAGACGCGCTGTATTTTTCGCGCTCGCCGCTGCCGTACCTGCGCAATCCTGAGGCCTGGCCGCGAAGCTACCGCCATCTGGGCATCTACGGCTTTCAGCGCAGCTTCCTCTTTCAGTTTGTGGCGTGGCCGCCTTCGCGGCTGGAGCAGACCGAGTCACTGGAGCAGCTGCGCGCCCTGGAAAACGGCTCCCGAATTCGTGTGGTGCTGACGGACGAGCTCTCGCCCGGCGTGGATACGCCGGAGCAAGCCGACGCGATTGAAAAGCATCTTCAAAAACAATCTTCTTGAACTGCGCCCCGACAACCTCCAACCGAAGAGAATCCATGAAATACATTTTTGTCACAGGCGGCGTCGTTAGTTCACTTGGCAAGGGGCTTGCCGCCTCCTCTCTGGGCACGCTGCTCGAACTCCGTGGCCTGCGGGTCATCATGCAGAAATTTGACCCGTACCTGAACATCGACCCGGGCACGATGAACCCGTACGAACATGGCGAGGTGTATGTGCTGGATGACGGTGCGGAGACCGATCTGGACCTGGGTCACTATGAGCGTTTCACCCACACGAATCTTTCGAAGCTGAACAACCTGACCTCGGGGCAGGTGTACCAGAGCGTGCTGGACAAGGAGCGCGCCGGGAAATATCAGGGGCGCACGGTGCAGGTGATCCCGCACGTGACCAACGAGATCAAGGCGCGCATGCACGAGGTGGCGGAGAAGATGGGCGGAGACGTCATCATCACCGAAATCGGCGGCACCGTGGGTGACATCGAAGGCCTGCCTTTCCTGGAGGCCATCCGTCAGTTTGGCCATGAGGTCGGCGTTGGCAATGTGCTGTTCATTCACGCCACGCTGGTGCCGTACATCAAGGCCGCGCAGGAACTGAAGACCAAGCCCACGCAGCAGAGCATCGCCAAGCTGCGCGAGATCGGTATCGCCCCGCACATCATTCTCTGCCGCACCGAGCATCCGCTGGACCTGGATGTGCGGGAAAAAATCTCCCTGTTTGGCAACGTGCCCATCGACTCCGTGGTCGAGGTTCGCGACGTGAAGCACACGATTTACGAGGTGCCATTGAAGCTGCATGAAGAGCGGCTGGATGACAACGTCTGCCGCCTGCTCAATCTCACCACCCCGCAGCCGGATCTCACCCGCTGGCGCAACTTTGTGCAGCGCGTCATTCACCCCACGCACCACGTGCGGATCGGGGTCGTGGGCAAATACATCGAACTGCAGGATGCTTACAAGAGCATCTACGAATCTCTAACGCACGCAGGTGCCTCCCACGACTGCAAGGTGGACATCATCCGCGTCGATGCCGAGAGCATTGAAAAGGCCGGTCCTGAGCTTTATCTTACTGGTTTGCAGGGCATTCTCATCCCCGGTGGCTTCGGTGACCGTGGCACAGAGGGGAAAGTGGCCGCCGCCCGCTATGCCCGCGAAAAAGGCATTCCATTTTTTGGCATCTGCCTCGGCATGCAGATCGCCGTCATTGAGTTTGCCCGCAACGTATGCGGCTTGAAGGGTGCGACCAGCACCGAGTTTGACAAGACTACGGCGCATCCGGTCATCAGCCTCATGGAAGAGCAGAAGAAGGTGAAGCTGCTTGGCGGCACCATGCGCCTCGGATCCTGGGTCACGGATCTCGTTCCCGGCAGCAAGGCCTTCGATCTTTATCGAAGCGCCACCATCACGGAGCGTCATCGCCATCGCTTCGAGTTCAATTCTGATTACAAGGAACTCATGGAGCAGAAGGGCATGCTCATCTCAGGCACTTCACCGAAGGGTGATCTGGCTGAAATCATTGAACTGCCCTCGCACCCCTACTTCGTTGGCTGCCAGTTCCATCCTGAGTTTCTTTCGAAGCCGAACAATCCGCATCCGTTGTTCTTCGGCTTCGTCAAAGCCGCCATGGATCACCATGCGGTGGCGGATCCGGTGTGCTGAGCGGAGGCTGCTTGAACTCCGTTTTGGTGCCTTTCGTGGGTGCCTCAATCTGAGGAAAAGCATCAAAGAGGTCGATTGACCAACCCACGGGGCGTCTTGTAGTTTGTGGTTGCAATCACACTCACAAATCATGCGCTCTTCCAATCCTACGCTTAGCGACCATGTCTTTGAGAAATCACGCTCCGGGAATCCGGCCGATGGAGTGATGACGCTCAATGGAACCGTGCTCAAAACCGCCATCCTTACCCTGCTGCTGGTCACTTCGGCCAGCTGGAGCTGGAAGATCCTCATGGGGGGCAGTGCTCCTGCTTGGTTCGGCTCTGCGCTCACCTATGGCTGGATCGTTCCTCTGGCGCTTGCGCTCATCATTTCCTTCAAGCCCACCACGGCACCTGCACTCGCGCCGGTGTATGCGCTGAGCAACGGTGTCCTCGTCGGCCTCATCTCCGCCCTGTATGAGAAGGCCTTCGGTGGCATCGTCCTCACCGCCGTCATGCTGACCTGCGGCATCCTGTTTGCCCTGCTCGCCGCTTACTCGACTGGGATGATCAAACCGACCGAGAATTTCAAGCTGGGTGTTTTTGCCGCAACTGGTGGCATCGCGATTTTTTACCTGGCCACCTGGGTGCTTGGCATGTTTGGCATCCAGATTCCCGGCTTGTTTGGCAACGGATTGGTTGGAATTGCCTTCTCGGCATTCGTGGTCATCCTCGCCGCGCTCAATCTGGTGCTGGACTTCGATTTCATTGAAAACGGCTGTGCTGCCGGTGCGCCGAAGCACATGGAATGGTATGCCGCCTTTGGCCTGCTCGTCACCCTCGTCTGGCTCTATCTTGAAATTCTGCGCCTGCTTAGCAAGCTGCGCAGCCGCGATTGAATATCTTTTAGACTGCTGAACTCCAACCTGCCTCCTACCATGAAAACATCCCTCTTCTTCAGCCTCCTGCTGGCCAGCGCTACATTGAGCCAGGCCAATCCCGAAATCGCCACGATCATCGATCAGGAATACGGGGCGGCGACCTCCGAAGGCGTGGTGCTGCTGCAATCACCGGCCAGTGCCGCTGATCCGACGCAGTGGTCCGTCTATGCGCGTGATCCATTCCGTCAGGGCGAACTCGTGCGTGCCATCCTCACTGCTGAAAAAAGCGGCTGGGCGCCGAAGGCCGCCGGTGGTGGCACCAAGCTGCTCACGCGCGTGCCGCCGCAGGTCATCGCGTTCAACCGCATCAGATTCCGTTCTTCCGACGCGCTCAAAATCGCGCAGCAAAACGCGGCGCTGGCCAAGACGAACTTCGTCACTGCTGCTTACCAACTCGCCGCCAATGCCACCACCGGGGCGCCTGAGTGGGGGCTCGCGCTCAATGGCACGGATGGCAATGAAGTGGGATTCATCGTCATCTCCGCCGAGACTGGCGCGGTCATTCATCAACAGTGGGACAACGGTCTGGCCAGCAATGTGCCCGGCGCGCCGGTTTCTTCTCCTGAGCCCGGTTCGAAAGGTGAACGTGCTGCCGACAACGTGAGACGTGCCGCGCGCAACGCCTGGGAATGGACCGGCGACACGGGGCTCGAGGTCGGGCACTTCTTCAAGCGGTTGTTTAAGGGCGGGAATTGATGCTGATGCGGGCTGCTGCCCGCAGTTCGAATGTCACCCTGAGTGATGCGGGCAAGAGCGCCCGAATTACTCCATGAGCTATTGAACCTTGCGCAATGGACTGAGGCGAAGAGCGTTCATGGCGGAAGTGAACGCATGGCCTGAATGAGACAAACTCGCGGCGGGGCTCATTGCAGACGCTGCTGGCAGGTTTGAAGTGTGGCGGAGTGCTGGGTTTGCTTCCCAGACTGGATGCCGGAACCCAGGGGAGCGCTCGCTAATGCTCGGCACCCCTGGGCTATGTGACGGAAGGCCGTTGGCCTTCAAGGCAAGTTTGTCAGTCTATCGCGCAAGTTATAGCTCCACGGCCTGGTTCATCACTGCGATTTTCACGCTGCTTTCTCCGTGCTTTGCATCCAGGGCGGCTTTGAGGGCGGTGGAGCGGTCGGGTTCGCCGTGGACGAGGAAGACGTTTTTCTTTGGACCCTGGACACGATTGAACCAGCCGAGCAGTTCGTCGTGGTCGGCGTGGCCTGAGAAGGAGTCGAGGATTTCAATGCCGGCGTGAACCTCAAACTCGTCGCCGAGGATGTTCACGTGCTGGTGGCCTTCGCGCAGCTTCCAGCCGAGCGTGTTCTCCGCGCAGTAGCCGACGAAGAGGATGATGTTGTGATCGTTGCCGACGTTGTTGCGGAGGTGGTGGAGGATGCGGCCGGACTCGGCCATGCCTGAGGCGGAGATGATGATTGCCGCGCCTTTGAGTTTGTTGAGGTTCTTCGACTCATTGACATCCCGCACGAGTTGCAGCCCCTCAAAGCCGAAAGGATCATTGCGCATGAAGGCCGCCTCATGCACCGAGGGTTTGAGCTCATCAACGTGCAGGCGGAAGATCTCCGTGGCTTTCACGGCCAGCGGGCTGTCCACAAAGGTGGGAATCAGGGGGAAGCAGCCTTCGTGGCGCAGTTGATCCAGCGTGTAGAGAAGCTGCTGCGTGCGCTCAACCGCAAAGGCGGGGATGATGAGCTTGCCCTTTTGCTGCAGGATGCGGCGGATGATCCGGCAGATGTGCTCATTGGAGTCCGTGGCCAGTTCGTGGTGCCGCCCACCATAGGTGCTCTCCATGATGATGTGGTCCACCTTCTCGCAGGCTTCGGGATCTGCCAGCAGGTCATTGTTGGGGCGTCCGATGTCCCCGGAGAACAGCAGGCGAGATTTTCTGCCGGTCTGGCGGTCGTCGATGTCGAGGATGACCTGCGCGGAACCGAGGACGTGGCCGGCATCGATGAAGGTCATGGTGACACCGTCGGCGATGATCATGGGGCGGTGATAGCCCACAGACACAAACTGGCGCATGCAATTCTCCGCATCCTCCATGGTGTAGCTGGCTTCCAGCAGCGGCAGGTTGTCATTTTTGCGGTGGCGGTTGAGCCAGTTGATGTCGCTCTCATGAATGTGCGCCGCGTCCGGCAGCATGATGCTGCACAGATCGCGCGTGGCGGGAGTGGCGAAGATGTTGCCGCTGAAGCCGCGTTTGCACAGGTGAGGCAGATTGCCGCTGTGGTCGATGTGCGCATGTGAGAGCACGACCACGTCAACCTGCTGCGGATCAAAGGGAAAGTCGCGATTGCGCTCAAAGGCTTCACTGCGCCTGCCTTGGTAGAGGCCGCAGTCCAGCAGGATGCGCTGGCCGTTGACGGTGATGAGATGTTTCGAGCCGGTGGTGGTGCCGGCGGCACCGCAGAAAGTCAGTTTCATGGTTGGAGAAAAGGTGGCCAGTTGCGCCGCAACTGACTGTCAGTCTGGACCGGTTGCGGCGCAACCGGGCAACTTTATTTCATCCGATACGCCTCCACTTCCGTGGTGAAGGCAAATGTGTTCGGATACTCTGCAGAAAGCTTTTCGTGATGATCAAGGTAGCTCAGGCGGATGAAGCGTGCTTCCGCGTCAGGGAAATTCAGGTCGGCGCGTTCTGCCTTGCCGAGCGGAAACACATGCCTGCCGACTTCGCGGAAGGTCCTGCCATCCGTGCTGACGGAGACAGCGATGGTCTTGGTCGAGCCGACGGTGGGAACACCGACGCGAACGAGGTTGAGAGGGTGGGCTTTTTTGAGATCAATCGTGACGTGCTTGGGAAACGTGTCGGTGTTGCTGGTGGCGTAGCAGTTCGGCGGAAACTCTGCATAGGAGCCGTCGGTCAGGCCGGTGTCCCAGCCGTAGGCGTTTTTGTCGCTGCTTTCCCAGGTGCAGCCACGAGCGAGGTTGTCGCCCAGATCCGGGTCCACCGGCCAGTGTGTGTGGAAGGCGGTGGCGGGCAGGCCGTCCTTGTTCATGAGATTGGCGATGGCGAGCTTGCTCCAGGCAAAGCGGGCACGGCGGGGTTCTGGGACAGCGGCGGTGCTGATGAGGACGCTGCTGCCGTCGATTTTGGCTTCGGCGGGGTGGAAGATGCCGTCCTTGCCGGCGATTTCGAAATGTGTGAGCGGCTTGCCATCACGCGCAGCGAGGCCGCTGGCTGCGTGATCAAATTTCACGCGGATGGAGCTGCCTTCAGTGGCGTGGCTGGCATAGAGCGGGCCGTTGGGTTCGATCTCACTGCGGCCGTAGTTCTTTGCCAGCGCCCAGAGAGACAGGCGGCGGGCGACTTCCTTTTTATGCGCGGGGTGGATGTCGGATACTTCACCGATGTCCGAGATGGTTGTCATGCCGGTGTTCGGGATGTTCAGACACTCGCGCTGCGCCTGCCAGAACTGCGGCAGGATTTCCACGTCTTCCGCGCCATATTGCCATGGGGCGATCTGCACAAAGTAGAAAGGCAGATTTGGCTGCTGAAAGACGCTGCGCCAGGAGGCGAGCAGGGCCTTCGTTTTCTCCGTGTAGGTGAAGCCTTCCGCATGGTTTGACTCCCCTTGATACCAGATGGCACCACGAAAGGCGTAAGGCACCAGCGGGTGAATCATGGCATTGTAAAGCGAGGTCGGCGTGACTTGGTTCAGCGGCAGCACCGCAGGCTGCGCTGGCATGGCGGGCACGGCCTGTTTCTGACTCAAGGCAGCGCGTGCGGCCTGCGTCCAGCTTTCGATGGCGGCCAGATACTTCTCATTCTCGGCGCGGTAGGAATCGCTGCCGGGAAGCTTGGAGCGGATGTCTGCGGTGAAATCCTTCAAGGCGGGCACGGCTTCAAAGCCTTCCAGGCTTGTCCAGGGTTCGATCCGTGTGCCGCCCCAGGCGCTGAGAATGATGCCGACTGGGACTTTCAGCTCCTCCTGCAGCCGCACGCCAAAGTAATACCCAATGGCAGAGAATGAGGCGGCGCTTTCCGGTGAGCTGCGCGCCCAGGCGGTCTTCACGTCATCCTGTGGCGTCAGTGCCACGGTCTTCGGCACTTCGATGAGGCGCAGATTGGGATGCGTGGCTTTGGGAATGTCTGCGGCGCTGTCCGGCTTCATCTGCATCTCCCACTCCATGTTGGACTGGCCGGAGGCCAGCCACACCTCGCCGACAAGCACATCCTGAATGGTCACGTTTCCTGCTTTCAGCGCCTGAGGCTCGGCATTGGCGGCAAGTGGGTCCAGTTTGACCATCCACTTGCCGGCTGCATCGGCCTTCGTTGTTTTTTTCTGCCCGGCAAATTCGACGGTGACGTCCTCACCCGGGGCTGCCTTGCCCCAGACTGGCACCGGCAGGTCGCGCTGCAGCACCATGTGATCGGTGAAGATGGACGGCATTTGCACTGCAGCATGTGTTGTGGTCAAAACAGCAAGGCAGGTGCAGAGAAGCAGCATTTTCATGGTTGTTCGCGAATTCTGGCAGGCTTGCCGAATTGCGCCAGCAAAACGGTGCGATGAATTGCGTACTCATTTCCTGCTTGGCATTCACCACTCAGTCCATCATCGTTCCAAGTTCCAATCATGCGCCTCCTCCTCACCCTCGCTTTTCTCGTTCAATCTGCCACCGCCGCCGAATGGACCATCTCAACCTTTGCCGGGAATGGCACCCAAGGGGGCAGTGGTGATGGCGGTCCTGCCACTGCGGCGCAGATCGACAATCCCTTTGGCGTCACACGCGGGCCGGATGGTGCCATCTGGTTCTGCGAATATACCGGCCAGCGCATCCGCCGAGTGGCCCCCGACGGTACGATCAGCACCATCGCGGGCACGGGAAAGAAAGGCTACAGCGGTGATGGTGGCCATGCTTTGGAGGCGACCTTCAATCTGCCGCATGAGTTGCGTTTTGATGCGCAGGGGGATCTGTATGTTGTCGATATGTCGAACCACGTCGTGCGCAAGATCGACATGAAAACGAAGATGATCACCACCTTCGCAGGCACCGGCGTGGCGGGGTACAGCGGCGATGGCGACCTGGCGGTAAAGGCTCAGTTCAAACAACCCCACAGCATTCAGTTCGGCCCCGATGGCAGCCTCTATGTGTGTGACATCGGCAACAATGTCATTCGCAAGATCGACATGAAGACTGGCGTGATCAGCACCTTTGCCGGTACCGGGAAGCCGGGCGCGACACCGGATGGTGCGCCTATCGCAGGCACGCCGCTCAAAGGCCCCCGCTCACTGGATTTCGACAAGATGGGCAATCTCTGGCTGGTCACGCGCGAGGGGAATCAGGTCTTCAAATTCGACCTCAAGGCGGGCACTATTCATCACATGGCAGGCACGGGGGCCAAAGGTTTCAGCGGCAACGGTGGTCCGGCCAAACTGGCGACGCTGAGCGGTCCGAAGGGGGTGGCGATTGACGCGGCTGGCAATGCCTGGCTGGCTGACACCGAAAGCCACAGCGTGCGCATGATCGATGCGAAAACCGGCAATCTCGAACTCATCGCCGGCACCGGTGAAAAAGGCGACGGCCCGGACGGCAATCCGCTTCAGTGCAAAATGGCGCGCCTGCATGGCATCTTCTGCGATGCAGACGGCACCGTTTATATCGGCGACAGCGAAACGCACCGGGTGCGTCTGCTGAAGCAGAAGTAATACCACTACGAGCGGTGGAAGGCAGAGATGGACAGGTTTGCCTGACGCAGGCGGCTGGCGATTTCCTGCGTCATTTCCTGCAGCAGCGTGATCTTCAGCGAGGGGTTGCGCTCGTTCAGGGAATCAAACCAGGCTTTGGTGATGACCACGCATTCCACCGGCTCCAAGGCCACGATGTCTGCCGAGCGCGCTGAGCCGTCCAGAAAAGCCATCTCACCCACGGTCATCCCGGCGGTGAGGACGTCGATGCGCTTGCGTGTTTGATGATCGGTATGGATCTGCACCTCCACGGTGCCGCCGACCAGCACCAACATCTCAGCGGCCATCTCTCCCGTGCGGATGATCGTCTGATTGCTCGCATACTGACGCCGCTGCAGTTCTTTTTCGAGAAAGACGATGTCTTCATTGGTGCACTGGCGGAAAAGGGAGCAGGATTTAAGCGACAGCGGTGCATGCGGACGCCACGAGACGCCAGAGACTTCGAGCAGCAGGGAATCCTCACAGTGCTCCAAGGCGGCATCCATGGTGGGGAAGATGTCCGTTTCAGCGATGCCGACGGTGCGCAGGGAGGTCATGAGCTTGGCGGGCTGGCAGAAGATCACGCGTACTCCGTGGGGGGCCAGGCGAGCGCCGAGGTTGGCCAGCAGGATCAGGCTCACGGAGTTGGCGTTGACGACTGCACGCAGGTCAAAGATGATGTGCTTGCACTCTGCGGCAAGCGACGTGGCGTGGCGAATGACGGGCTCAATGGTGGTGAAAGTGAGCCCGCCCTGAAGTTCCATGACCTGGATCATGGAGCCGTTTACACGCAGCAGCTCGCGCGCCTGCGGTGTCAGCCGACGGCGTGAGACCACCTCGCCACCATGATAGGCCAGGCGGATGGCTGAGAGAGGAGTCGCGGTCGGATTGAGCATGTGCAGCGCCAGCTCGCGAGAGAGATCCATGCAGACTTTGATGCCGCGATCGCTGTTGCCCTGCTTGTCCAATGGTGGTGAGAAAATGCCGATGCCCAGCTGGCCGGGCAGCACGGCCAGAATGCCCCCGCCGACGCCGCTTTTGGCGGGCAGGCCCACGCGGTAGATCCATTCGCCGGACCAGTCATACATGCCGCAGGTGGCCATGACGCCCAGCACGTTGTCCACGTACTCGGAGGGGATGACTCGTTTGCGAGTCAAGGGCTGGATGCCTTGATTGGCCAGTGTGGCCCCCATCAGCGCCAGATCCCGGCAGGTGACCTCCACCGAGCATTGCTGGAAATAGGTTTCCAAGGTCTCATCCGGGTCTTCATCCAGGATGCCGAAATTGCGCAGCAGCCAGCCGATGGCGCGGTTGCGGTGTCCGGTTTCGCTCTCACTGCGATAGACTGACTGATTGATCTCCAGGGGCCTTCCGGCAAAGCCGCTGAGGTAATTCAGCACGCGGTCGATGCGGCTCAGGCCGTCTTTTTTCAAAATCTGCCCGGCGGTGGCGATGGCCCCGGCATTGATCATGGGGTTGAAGGGGGCGCCGGTGCCTTCCTTGAGGCTGATGGCATTGAAAGCTTCGCCCGAGGGCTCCACGCCGATTCGCGACAGGACATGGTTTTCACCACGGTCTTCCAGCGCGAGGCCGTAAACCAGGGCTTTGGAGATGGATTGGATGGTGAAGGCATGGCGGGTGTCGCCAACTTCATAGACATGGCCGTCGCGCGTGGCGATGCAGATGCCAAACAAGCGTGGATCGGCCTTGGCCAGTTCTGGGATATAGTCTGCGACATGACCGTCCATGCTGGACGCGTAGCGTGAATACAATTGTTCGACGTACTCTTGGATGGGAGAGAGCATCCTAATGTTAAAGCAATCGCCATGCCGAGTGCGTAAAATTCTGAAAATGGATGCATTGGCGATGTGAATATCGGTTGGAAAAAACCGGTGCTTCAGCAAGTATCTCTCTTCACCACCATGATCTCACTCCGCACCTGTCTCTTTGCCCTAAGTCTGCCAATCTTTGCTCACGCAGATCAAATCGTGCTTGTCGCCGGCGGGGGGGCGCAGCATGCCATGGACATCGCAGCGACGGATGCTGTGTTGAAGGAGCCCTTTGGCACCGCTTTTGACTCCGGCGGGCACATGTGGATCGTCGAGATGGTGTCTGGCAACCGCCTGCTGCAGGTGGATGGCGGCGGCACCATCCAGCATGTGGCCGGTCAATTGAAGCCCGGAGACAGCGGTGACGGCGGGCAGGCCATTCGTGCGCAGTTTAATGGGCCGCACAATCTGGCCGTGCTGCCCAATGACAATGTTTTGATCGCTGACACCTGGAACGGCCGGGTGCGTGTGGTGGACGTGAAGGCGCGCATTGTTTCCAATCTCGAAGGCTGGCGTGCCCCTGCGGGCAAGGAAAAGGGAAATGGCCCTTATTGCATCACGCTGAACTTTGAGGGGACCAAGCTCTACATCGCGGATCTGCTGCAGGTGCATGAACTCGATCTTGCCACGCACCAGAGCAAGGTGATCGCTGGCAATGGCAAACGTGGCAAGCCTGAGGACGGTGCGGTGGCCATCGACGCACCTCTCTCAGATCCACGAGCTGTGGCGCCCGACCGTCAGGGAAACATCTATATTCTCGAACGCGGTGGCAATGCGCTGCGAGTGGTCGATAAAACCGGCCATATCCGCACTGTGGTCAATGCCAGCGGCAAAAAGGGTGGCGAAGGGGATGGAGGTGCCGCGCTCGAAGCCACGATGAACGGCCCCAAGCATCTGTGCGTGGACAAGGACGACAGCGTCATTATCGCGGATGCCGAGGCTCATCTGGTGCGCCGGTTTGTTCCGACCACAGGGAAGATCGAGCGCATCGCCGGGACAGGCAAGCAGGGCAGTGCGGGAGTGGGGGGGGATCCCCGGCAGTGTCAGCTTTCGCGTCCGCATGGCGTCACCATCAAGCCGGACACGGGAGAGCTTTACATCACGGACAGCTACAACAATCGGGTGCTGAAGATTGTGAAGCAGTAGCAGCGCCACTCATTTCAAAATCGGCTCTGGGCTGATTTTGAGGACCAGGGGGCGGTGATCGCTGGCTTTGTAAAAATCGCGGTCGGCGTGGACGAAGGAGTTGCGGGTGTCGATGTGCGGCCGCAGCAGGCGGCTGGTGAAGCAGTAGTCGAGGCGTGAGTAGATGTCCGCAGTATCCCAGAAATGGGTCCAGACCTCGCCATTGGCATCGCGCAGGAGGACATCTGTCAGGGACGTCTCGGCGGATCGCGGGCTGCCCATGATTTCCGCGAGGGAGGGCTCGTTGCGGTGGGCGTTGAAGTCGCCGTAGGCCAGGATGCAGGCTCCTGGCTCCTGGGTGAAGATGGAATCGATGTGCAGGCGCAGAAGACGTGCTTCATTGCGGCGCATCTCGGCCTGGTCGGCCTCGGAAACCGTGCGCATGGACTTCAGGTGCACTCCCAGGAGATGCAGGTCAAAGGTGGGCGTGATGGCGATCGTCACATCGAGAATGCCGCGCTGTAACGGCAATGTTTGCGCGCCGATTTGATAGGTGAGCGTGGTCTGCGTGTTGCGTGTCTTGATGGGCAGGCGCGAGAGGAGGGCGAGGCGGCGTGAGGGATCGCCTCCATGGGCTAGTTCGGTGTAGGGCAGATCCACGCCTGCTGCTTGCAGGCGCTGCTGCAACTCTGCCAGGTCATCGGCGGTGCCGATTTCACAAATGCCGAGGATGTCGGGGTGGATGGCGGTCAGTGTTTTCACCACCTGGGCGCGCTCAGTTTCGGGCTTTGGGGTGGCAGGTTTGCCGATGGATCGCTCCATCGTCAGCCAGTTCTTCAAATTGTAGGAGCAGAACGTCAGGCGTTCGGGCTCTGCGGCGGACAGGAGTGCCGCGAGAGCAAAAAAAACGGCGGGTCCCAAGACCCGCCGCGTGAACTGTGGAAGTGGCAGCATGCCAGCGGATGGATTCGACTAGGAATCTTCGACGTTGGCGACGGGCTGGCGCTTTTCCTGAGGAGGCGTGATTTTTGGGCGTTCGACTTCTTCCTGAGCGTTCTGAAGCTCCTGCTCGAACTCGGTGCGGGCCTTTTTGAACTCACCCATGCTCTTGCCCAAGCTGCGGGCAAAGGTGGGGAGCTTTTTCGCGCCAAACAGGACGAGAATGAGAATGCCGATGATGATCATCTCAGGCGTGCCGAGAGGACCGATTGCAAGGATGGATGTGGGGTTCATGATGGTACTAGGTTTGCATTGTTCGTGGTGACGTGCAACGCGGACTTTAAGTCGTTCCCAGTGGGGCCATGGTCCTTTGCGCGGAGTGAAAACGACCCGGCAGGAACGCCGTGGTGATGTCTTCTGTGTTATTTAACGCCGCAACGGGCTGGAGGTTAGCAAAAAACACCCAATTTAGATATTTTTGTTTGGCTCAGCTGCCTGAATGGCCCCGTCTTCGTCTGGTCCTGCGTTGGAACCAGAGTTTGGCGATTGCACAGACTGTCTGTGCGCGTACCAATGCGCTCACTATGATTCATAACGTTTATTTCTGGCTCAAGCCTGATCTTTCTGCGGAACAACGCGCCACTTTTGAGACGGAGCTGATGCATCTGCTCGAAATCGACTATCTCGTGCATGCCTTTGTGGGCAAGCCTGCGGACACGGAGAAGCGGCCGGTGACTGACCACTCTTTCAGCTACTCGCTGACGCTGCATTTCAAGGACCTGAAGGACCATGAGTTCTATCAGAAGGAGTGCCCTAAGCACCTGCGCTTTGTGGCGGCGTGCAAGACGTTCTGGGAGCGGGTGGTGATTTACGACAGTTCTCCGCTGCATTGATTTTACCCTTTTACGGCCATGTCCTACACTTTCCCGAAATCCGCGGAGCTTTTCGCCCGCGCCCAGCTTAGCATCGCAGGTGGCGTCAACAGCGGCATCCGCAAGATGGAGGTGCCGGTGCCTCTGTATTTTGACCACGGCAAAGGCTCGCGCCTTTTCGATGTGGATGGCAATGAGTACATCGACTTCCAAATCGGGCAGGGGGCCATCCTGTACGGTCACGCACCGGAGGGCATGGCCAATGCCATTGGCACCCAGGCACACAAAGGCACGCACTGGGCGGCGCAGAGTGAGCTGGAGATCGAGGTGGCCGAGAGGCTGCAGAAGATGATCCCGGGTGCGGAACGCGTACGCTTCAACAACAGCGCGACCGAGGTGGTGCTTTCAGCGCTGCGACTTGCGCGTGCACACACCGGCAGAT
>NZ_JBAQCR010000018.1:0-3768 GCF_049294395.1 Prosthecobacter sp. | reverse complement strand
GTCCTACGATGGGCGCGGCGCGCTGGCCGTAGGTCGGTTGTGTTTGGCGTCGAGGGGGATTCCTTGCTCCATGGCACGCTTCGCCAAACCGCCCGACTCTGGGGGCGTTCGTGCGCCGGTGTGTTTGCCATACGCTCGCAGACGGGCGGGCTGTCGCCACGACCGTCCTACGATGGGCGCGGCGCGCTGGCCGTAGGTCGGTTGTGTTTGGCGTCGAGGGGGATCCCAAGCTCCATGGCAAACTTCGCCAAACCGCCCGACTGCGAGCGCTTTCTCAGGCTGGACGGCAGGCTGAGGCCGGAGCCCATTCTTCACTCCGCGAAAGCGGTGGCTCCGATGCAGGCTGCGCCGTGCATTTGCGCGACCGCATTGATTGATTGATTGATTCGCTGCGCTCGCCCTTCGGGCTCCTTTCAGTTGTCTGTTTGCCTTCGGCTATCTCCGCCTCGCTCCGGTTCACTTCGTTCGGCTCGCTGCGCTCACCCTTCGGGCAGCCTGCGGCTGTCTACCTCCGCTGCGCTTCGGTTCCATATGGCTCCGTGCGCCGACGCTTCTGATATGGAGTGTGGTCGCGAAGTGAGGAACGAACGCAGCTACCGCTTTCGCAGGCGGGAAGGCTTGCGTTGACGATGCGCACCTCGGCGGCACCCGCTCCCCGGCGCATGCAGGCCGGTCACTTCACGCGCATCATGAGACGTTCGAAAGCGGTGCCGCCGATGCAGGCTTGCGCCGTGCATCTCTGTCACCGCACTCCAAGACGCTGCCGCGCGTTTTTGAGCTTTGCGTTTCTCCTACAGCCTCGGCTTCTCCGGCTTGATCGGGGCCTCTGCCGAGCGCACGCCTTTCACCTGCGTTTTGCGTTTGAAGACCTTGTCGCCGTTGCAGGCGTAGAGTTCGTCGAAGTTGGCACCGCCGAAGACGACGTTGGCCAGCCATTTGCGCTGCGGCTTGGCGATGATGCCGTTCACGCGTCCGGCCTGATCGCAGAACTGAATGCCTGCGTGCGTGGCGACGTAGAGGCGGCCCTTGGTGTCCAGCGTCATGCCGTCGGCGCCGCTTTCCATCAGGCCGTCGGGGATGCGCAGGTGGTGGTAGGGCTGCTTGGCGGAGAGCTTGCCATCGGCCTCGATGTGGTAGCTCCAGATGAACTGGCCGCGCATGTCGGCCACCAGCAGCAGGCTCTGGTCCGGCGTCAGGCGCAGGCCATTGGGGAAGGCGAGGCCGCCTTTGTCATTCGTGTCCACCACGCTCTTCTCGCCGTTCGGCTTGATGAGCCACACCTGCTTGTGCGGAGGATCGGTGACGTAGAGATTGCCGTTCAGGCCGATGCAGAGGTCGTTGGAGTCGATGCCCTCGGCGATCACAGTCATCTTGCCGGCTTCATCGTAGGCCACGATCTGCTTGTTGCCGCTGGCGCAGGCATACAGGCGGCCGTCGGGGCCAAACATGAGGCCGTTGGCCTTGCCGGTGTTCTCGGCAAAGACGGAGACCTTGCCATCCAGCCCCACCTTGTGGATGCGGCTGTTCGGGATGTCGGTGAAGAAGACCTCGCCCTTCGCATTCACCGCCGGGCCTTCGGTGAAGCCGTAGCCTTCTCCCACGAGCTGCCATTCGCTACCAGCTCCCAGCACTTCCATCACGGGTGCTTTCGAGCCCACGCCCTTCGTCACGGCCTTGGGCCAGTCCTTCCACAGCCAGCGCATGGCATCGGGGAAAATGGCGGTGGCATGCTTGCCATTGTGGCCGCCGTCTCCCCACACGTGGTTGGATTCATAGCCCGCAAACTCCAGCGCGGAGAGCATTTCTTGATTGGCGAGGAACCAGTTTCCGCCGGTGCCGTTCGCGTCATTGCTGCCGTCTTGCAGGAAGACGCGCAGCGCCTTCGGCTCGGCTTTGCGAATCATCACCGGGTAGTCGTTGCCGCCGCGCTGATCCACATACGTGCCGATGGTGCTGAACACCCGGCTGAAGGCCTCGGGCCGCTCCCACGCAGCGGTGAAGGCGGCGATGGCCCCACTGCTGCTGCCGCCGATGCTGCGGTCGTTGCCATTGTGCGAGAGGCGGATCGGGCGGCCATCCGGCAGCACGATTTTTTCCACCTGCGGCAGAAGCTCTTCGAGGATGAAGCGCGCGTAGTTCTCGCCGAGGCCGTCGTATTCCACGCTGCGGTTGAAGCGGTCGAGCTGCGTGGCGGGATCTGCCGCAGGCACGCGGCCATGCATCACGAAGACACCGATGAGCACCGGGATCTCCTTTTTGGCGATGAGGTTGTCGAAGACGACGGGCGCGAGATTTTGGATGCCGTCCTGGTTCACATGCACGCAGGCGGGTGTGTCGGGCGTGTATTGCTTGGGCACATACACCCAGTAGTCGCGCACCGTGCCGGGGAAGATCTTGCTGCCCTTGAATTCGAACTTCAGCACGTCGCCCTTCGGCACGCCTTCCTGGGGTTTGGAATCAGGGCCGGGCTGGTAGTCGTCTGCCGCAGGGGACAGGACGGTGAAAAGCAGGGAAAAGGAGAGCAGGAGCAAGCGGGAGGGAGGCATGATGAGAGGGCTTTAAACGCTGCGGCGGAGGCCAAAGTAACATCCGGGCTGCAAGTGTGGAAAAATGAGGCATGATGGTCGCGTGGATTCTGCCAAACCTCTCTTCAACGACCTCATCCTCCACCTCGACGCGCCGCCGCATGACGGCCCGTGGAACATGGCTGCCGACCAGGCCTGGCTGGAGCAGAGCGAGGTGCCGGTGCTGCGCGTGTACCGCTGGGATCAGCCCACGGTGACCATCGGCTATGCGCAGAATTTGGCCAAGCTGGCGGAAACCCTGCCGCCGTGGCCCGTGGTGCGGCGCTGGACGGGCGGCGGTGTGGTGCTGCATGAGAATGATTTCACGTATTCCTTCATCGTGCCGGCGGTGCATCCCTGGTCCCAGACCAATCCGCTGGACAGCTACCGCCTGATCCATGAGTCGCTGGCCAAAGCGCTGGACGATGGCAGCCGCCTCGCCGGGCCGGAAGATTTGATCGAGAACCCGTTCTGCTTTGTGGCGCCCGCCATGCACGATGTGGTGCGCGACAAGGTGAAAGTCGCCGGGGCAGGGCAGCGGCGCGGCAAGCTGGGGCTGCTGCATCAGGGCAGCGTGCAGCAGGTGCAGCTCACGGAGGACTTCTGGCCGCGCTGGGCCGCGCAACTGGCCAAAAACGTGCTGGTGAAGGAAGAGATGACCGATGCGATGATCGAACGTGCGAATGAACTGACGCAGATGCGGTACAGCCGGGGCTCCTGGCTGAATGAACGGGAGGATGCGCTGCCATGACTTTGGTATTCGTTTACGGCACGCTGAAGCGCGGTGGGGATAACCACCGATGGATCGAGACGCAACGGTTTGTGACGAAAGCCCGCACGGCCCCGCTTTATCGCATGTATGATCTGGGGGGCTATCCCGGCATGGTTCGCGCGCCTGATGGCGTCTGCATCGAAGGCGAAGTCTGGAGCGTGGACGAGGCAGGGCTCGCCCAACTGGATGTGCTGGAAGACACCGAGGGCGGGGAGTATGAGCGTGTGAATGTGCAGCTTGACGGCGAGCAGGCGTCTCTGGTTGTCGAAGGCTATGTTTACCTGCGAAGCATTAAAGGGAAACAAGATCTGGGGACTTGCTGGTGAGTTCGTAGGTTGGTTGTGTTTGGCATCGAGAGTGCTTTATCTTCCACTGCGCTCTCCGCCAAACCGCCCGACTGCGAGGGTGTTCGTACGCCGTGGTGTTTGCCGT
>NZ_JBAQCR010000017.1:0-20385 GCF_049294395.1 Prosthecobacter sp. | reverse complement strand
GCACCGCCGAGGGTGAGTGAACTGCCGCCCAGCCGGATGGCACCGCCGTTGCCGCTGGCTGCGTCGGCACGAATGGTGCCGTCGATGAATGTGACTGTCGGCGCTGTGGCAGTATCTGCGTCGCCCTGCGGCCGGGCGTTGATTTCGATCTGTCCGCCTGCGGTTTCGCCATCGGCAGAAACGACAATGGCGCGCCGTATGGTGACCTCTCCGCCCGTCACCGCGATGCTGCCACCGCGACCCGTGGTGCCATTGGCATCCACTCGTCCGCCGAGAGTGGCGCTGCCTTTGTTGCCGGCGTTGATTCTGATCTGTCCGCCGTTCCCGGAGGAACCACGTGCGACCAGCTTGCCGGTGCTCTCGATGCGTCCGCCGTTGGCACTGAGGATGATGCGGCCGCCCTGCCTTGTGGCGGCGGTGGCGGCGATGCGCCCCGTGTTGCGAATGGCCAGCGCATACACGTTGCCGCCGTGGGCTTTGAGTTCTGCGACGTTCGCCTCGATGAGGCCGCTGTTGGTCACACCCGTACCGCGCTGAGGTCCTGCGGCATTGCGCACGATCACGCGCTCATCGCCCGCGGGCATGATGAGCACATCCGTACCTGCGGCCAGTCCCACCGTGCCATTAGGCGCGCGGATGGCACCGGAGTTGTTGACCTGAAAACCGATGAGAAACACATCGCCGCTGGAGGCGCGGATGGAGCCTGCATTGGTGACGCCTGCGGTGGTGTTTCCTTGATAGGCCATCTCTCCACCGGCCATGAACATGCGGTTGCTCAGATCCAGTGTGGAAGCGGTGAGCCCCGCCACATCCACCACTGAGCCTTGGCCAAAGATGATGCCGCTGGCATTGATGAGGAACAGCTGACCATTGGAGGTGAGCGTGCCGTTCAGGAGAGAAGGGCCTCCGTCCAGCACGCGGTTGAGCGTGGCCGAATTGACATCCGGCACGATGAAGTTCGTGTGCTCGCCGCTGGCGATGTTGAAGGTGCTCCAGTCAATGACGGCTCGGTCCGTCTGCTGATGGATGGTCGTCAGTCCAGGGAAGGTGTTTTGAATTTGTGCATCTCCCAGCACCACCACGCCACCGGTGGGATTCGCAGAAATTTGAACCACTGATCCGTGCAGGAAAATCCATAACGCAGCCCCCCAAACGAGGGCGCGGACAGTCCTCAAAGATGGACACACCAAAGCCATTCCGTTTTATTCCTGAGGCTTGGGATTGGTGGCAGCGGTTTCCAGCGGGACGATGACGACTTCGCCGTCTTTCGTCTGCACATAGCCTTTGCCGTTCTCCACGGAGACGGAGTAGAAGGCACCTTTTGCCACAGCGACACCACTGGGTGTCTTGATTTTGAAATCCATCTTGCCGGAGGTCTCAGGCTTCACCAGTGCGCCGATGGCCCCGTTCTTCAGGTCCAGCAGCACCTTGGGTGCGTCCTTGGACTCGACGATCTCAGCCACCACCGCCTCGGAATTCGGGCCGAGGCGAATCGCGGAAGTTGTTGTCATAGTCACCGTGGCGTTTGAATCCGCACCGGTTTTGAGTGTGCTGCCCACGGTCACGATGTCACCTTCCTTCAGCGCATGCTCTGGCTTGCCTGGGGGAGTCTCGGTCACATTGCCTTTAATGATCGTCACCTTGCCGCTCTGTGGCACCTGCTTCTTCACATCGTTCGGGGTTACGTCCACCTTGCCATGCTCCACTTTGACGAAGCCTTTGCCATCTTCCACGGCCACCGCAAACATCGTGCCGCGTGCAGCCGCGATGCCACTGGGGGTCTTCACTTTGAAGTCCATGGTGGATTGCGCCTGCGGCTGAATCAGCGCGCCGAGACTGCCCGACTTGAGATCCACCAGCACTTTGGGTGCTGTGTCGGAATCCACGAGTTCCATGAATACGGCCTGTGAATTTTCAGCGATGCGGATGGCCGACTGCTTGGTGGTCTTGATGACCGCACGTGAAGCAGGGCCGGTTTTCACTGTGGAGCCCACCGGCACCGCATCACCCACCTTCAGCGGAGTCTCCGCATTGCCACCCATCGGGATGAGTGTCACCTTGCCAATCGCCACCGAAACGGTGCCGTTGGATTCCGCAGCCATGCCATGCCCGATTAGAGCAAAGACCACCATGGCTATGAGGAGTTTCATGATATTGAATTTGTCGCACTTCATAAATTCGTCAAAAAAATAAACGCACCAAGATCAATGATGCGTCGCTATTTTGCGTCATTCTCAAGATTTACTATAACATCCATTATAGGATTTGCGCTTGTAAGAGCTTCGTAAACTAAGCGAGAAATTTAGCTCGTTCAGGGCTCAAAGAGCAGCATTTGTGGACCGGGATCCACTCCCACTTTGACCGGCTCATCTCCAGCCTGCGGCACGGGCGGCGCGATCGGGCGGAGGGTTTCTTCGCTTTTGTCGCGTGAACGATTGGCAGTGGTGGAGACGCGGTAGGCCTCCAGCATCTCGCTCTCATAGGGACGAAAGAGGGCGCGCAAGTCGTCGGCACTCATGCCGGGCTGCATCCATGCAAGGGCACTTTCGTCTTCCAGAATGAGGGGGCTGCGGTCGTGAAACTTTGCCATGTAGCGCCCCGGCGGCGTGGTGACGACACTCATGGAGGTGATGACGGCCCCACTTTCGAAATCCTCCGGGCTGCGACTCTCCCACACATCCCAGGTGCCAGCCAGCAAGACAGGTGCATTGTCCGTGCGATGAATGAAGTAGGGAGTGGTGCGGTCAGGCCATTCATGCCAGCCCACCACGGGGATAAGGCAGCGCTGGCGCAAGATGGGACCGCGATAGGAGGCCAGCTCAAAGATGCTCTCACACCGCGCATTGAACGTGAGTCCGAACTTCTTTGCGACGTCCCTCTTGCCGCCTTTGGCCCACGATGGAACCAAGCCAAAGCGCATGCGCTCGATGCCGATCTCATCAGCCTGCATGGTCAGCACGTCCGCGTAGTCCGTGGGGCAGATGTTGTGGATCACTGGCACCTCGGACTTCGTGTCCTCGTTCTTCTTTTGGGGCCGTCGTTCGATGCGCAGTTTCTTCCCCGCGAGAGAAAGCGCTGGGATCTTCGCGAACTGGTTCAGACGGCCACACATGGGAGGGCAGGAAAGCGCACTCAGACAGAGAGGCAAATCAGAACTCGTGCGACAAAGGCGCTACGGGACGCCGTTTGGCAATGCCACTTCCACTGCAACCAAGTTCCAGCCATGTAGCAAGCTGGTGCGCCCGCCAGGAATCGAACCTGGATATGCGGCTTCGGAGACCACCATTCTATCCGTTGAACTACGGGCGCGTTGTTCGGGGAGCGATGCTTCGCATGGGCACCGGAGTGCAGCAAGTCGTTTTCGGGGTGGGGTGCCCACCTTTTTCACAACAACTCGTGCTTGTGGGTGCCTGCTTTGGCGGAGGACTGAAATTTGTGCCAGCGGAAGGGCTCCACCACCTGGCCCCAGAACGTGCGGGGCATGGCGGACTTGATGCCGATCTCCACCGGGGGGCGGCGGTTGGCGTCGTCGTAATACGTCCCGAAGATGATGTCCCACAGCATGAGGTTTTCGCCGTAGTTTTTATTGCCTTCGCGCAGGTCCATGGAGTGGTGCCAGCGGTGCAGGGCAGGGGTGTTGAAGATGTAGTTCAGCCAGCCGAAGCGCATCTGAATGTTCGCATGCGTGAGAAAGCCGATGTAGGCGGTGATGGCCCCGAACCACAGCACCACGCTCTGAGGCGCGCCAGCCAGCGCCAGCAGCGGTGCGGAGAAAAGGGCGCTCTTGAGAGTGTCGATGATGTGAAAGCGTCCGGTGTTGAAGAACCACAGCTTTTTGGAGCTGTGATGCACCGCGTGAAACCACCACAACGGCATCCATTCATGCGCGATGCGGTGCGCCCAATAGAGGCCAAACTCAGCGATCACCAAACCCAGCACAACCTGGAAGAACATAGGCCAGTGATTCGGCCAGTACCCTGTGCCCAAGTCCCCTCCCACCACGGAGGCAAGGCCGAGCCAGGTGGCGGAAATGATGATGAGCTGCACAAACGATTTGGTGAAGGCCGTGTGCGCCAGGTCTGGAAACTCCTGTCCGTCCGACTTCAGCCAGGCCTTCTCGTGCGGATACACGCGCTCCAGAAAGTACAACAGCGCCGCGAGGCTGAAGTAGGTGATGTTAAAAGCCAGCGGCCCTTGCTTGTGAGCGATGCCGATCCCGGTGGGGATCAAGGCAGCAACGAGGATCAGGGGCCAGAGCAGGTATTCGAATATCTTGCGGAGCATGGGGTCGATTTACAAAGCAAGAATTGTGCGGATTTCCAGTGCGGATGTGGTGAGATGATGTGCGGGGATTGCTAGGCGGCGTGGAAGTTGGCTGGCGGCTCGGCTACGGCCCTTATGAGCCGCAAGATTCATCTACCCTCCGGCTCGCGCCTTGACCGCACGCCTTCCCAACCCGACAACCATCCTCCATGAGTCGATTATTAAACCTCCTGCGCGCGCGCCGGGCCGTGAAGGAAGCCCATTTCATGAGCCGTGCGGACCTGCTGAAGCTGCAGGAGCGCCGCTGGCGTGCCATGGCGCGCTATGCGCTGGAGGTAAGTCCCTTTTACCGGAGGCATCTCGCGGGCATCGATGTGGAGCGCTGCCAGATCACGGACATTCCGCCCATGAAGAAGGAGCTGATGGTGGAGAACTGGGATGAGATCGTCCCTGACAAGCGTTTGCGCCGCGCTGAGCTGGAGAAGTTCCTTCATGATCCGAAAAACTGGGGGACGCTGCTGCATGGCCGCTGGATGGTCAGCACCACTTCCGGCACCACTGGCCCGGGCTTTGCGGTTCCGCATGACATCGCCTCCGTGGACTGGGGCCATGCCTGCCAGAATCTGCGCAATTCCACCTCTCCGCACAGCGCCAGCCAGCCTCCTCTGCCGTTTTTTCGCAGGCGGCTCAAGGTCCTGGCCTTCGTCACGGCCACTTCACCTTCCGTTTCTGCCGCCTTGTATGCGACGCGGCCCTGGATCGGTGCGCTGTTTTGCACTTATCACCGCATCAACATCACAGCGCCCTGGAGTGAAATCCTGGCCGAGGTGCAGCGCAT
The DNA here is from genome assembly GCF_049294395.1 of Prosthecobacter sp. Taxonomy (GTDB): domain Bacteria; phylum Verrucomicrobiota; class Verrucomicrobiia; order Verrucomicrobiales; family Verrucomicrobiaceae; genus Prosthecobacter. Next base: position 15,284 of record NZ_JBAQCR010000017.1, on the reverse strand, counting down.
TCAGCCGGATGCGATGATGGGCTATGCCTCCTTGTTCGGCCGGCTGGCGCAGGCCCAGCTCAATGGCGAGCTGAATCTCCGCATGCCAAAGGACAAGGGCTACATCTGGGCCGGAGGAGATGCCGTGACGCCTGGCATCCGCGACCTCTGCCGCAGGGCCTTCGGCATTGAGCCTTTCAACATGTATGGCTGCGGCGAGACGCTGGGCATTGCCCGGCAGTGGCGGGGCATGGAGCACCTGCACTGCCATGATGACATGCTGGTGTTTGAGGCGGTGGACGCTGCCGATCAGCCGGTGCCCGATGGCGTTCTTTCCGACCACGCGCTGGTGACGCCGCTCATCAACAAGGCGCTGCCGCTGCTGCGGTACCGCGTCCATGACCGTGTCAAACTCGGGCCGGTGGATGCCCATTGGCCGTTCAAGCGGATCGAGCAGATCATTGGCCGTAGCACGATGTGCTATGTGTTCAAGACTCCGGAGCGGCGCGTGTTCATCGGCACCAATTTTCTGTTTTTCATGGATGAGCAGCAAGAGGTGGCCATCTACCAGTTTCGTCAGACGGGGCCGGATGCCGCGGAGTGTCTGTTTGTCCCGCAACCGGGTGTCGATGTCGCTGCACTGCAGCAGCAACTGGAAGCCCTGATGCGCAGCTGCCTGGATGATGGTGGCTGCACGAGTGTGAAATGTTCGGCACGCAGGGTGGCTCAACTCAGCCCGGACCCGCGCACGGGCAAGGTGGAGCAAAACGTGCCGCTGCCGGATGAGACGGCGTGAAGTAGTGAAAAGGGCCTCGCTCCGGGATTCCTCTTTTCACTTCTGCATCCCTTTTTACTCTCTCCGCCCCATGAAGTCCGTCATCGCCATCGCCCCAGGAGAACTCGCCATCCTCGACACGCCGCAGCCCAAGCCCGGGCCGTATCAGGCGCTGGTGCGCACGGAATGCGCCTGCCTGTGCAACCGCACGGACTCCGAACTGCTCGCCGGTAAATTTCCCGGCATGGAGGACAAGTTCCCCTTTGCCCTCGGCCATGAGAGCGTCGGCATCGTAGTCGCGGTGGGAGACAAGGTGAAAAACTTCAAGGTGGGAGATCGCGCGGTCGGCGGTCTTGTTTTCGATCTGCAAACAGAAGGCGTTGATTCCGGCTGGGGCGGCTTCGGTGAATACACCCTGGCCAATGATCATGACGCCATGGTCGCAGACGGCGTGGCCGATGAGGCGCACGGCTGGGTGGAAGTCTTCGAAATTCAGACCCGTGTGGATGCCGACATCCCGCCGGAGCAGGCCGTGCTCCTCTGCACCTGGCGCGAGGTGCTCGGTGCCTTTCGTGACTTTCACCTCCAGCCTGGCGATGACGTGCTGATCTATGGCGCTGGGCCGGTGGGCCTCAGCTTTGTGAAGCTCGGCCGCCTCTTTGGCCTCGGCTGGATCGGCATCGTGGACCGCCATGCTGACAAGCAGGCCAAGGCGCTGGCCTTGGGTGCGGATGCGGCCTTTGCGCCGGGAGACGTGGAGATCGGCGAGCTTTCCAAGATTCGGGGCAAGAAGCTTGATGCAGTCATCGATGCCGTTGGCCATCCCGACATCGTACAGCAGGGGTTGCCACTGCTGCGTCGTGGTGGCTCCCACTGCATCTATGGCGTGCTCACCCACGGCGTGCTGCACATCGACAAAGCGAAGGCCGATTTCAACTTCAACCTCTTCGTCCATCAGTGGCCCACACGCCGCTATGAGAAGGAATCTCAGGCCGCTCTCTGCCAGTGGATTCGTGAGGGCAGGCTCACCTCGGCGGATTTCATCACGCACCGCTTCCCGCTGGATGAGATCACCGCCGCATTCAAAGCCGTGGCCGAGCGCAAGGTCATCAAGGCGCTGCTGGAATACGCATGAGGCGGCTCTTCAAATGAAGCTGCAAACCTTGCTGCGCCGGTGCATGCAAATCGTTCTGCCGTTCGTCCACTGGCGTGTGCCGGTGGTTCTGCTGCGCGGACCTGCGCGTGCTTCTGGCCGGGAGGTGGTGCTGCTCAGCGCAGGATCCCCGTCCGCCTTCATCATCGGACGCTTCTTTGCACAGGAGCCCGCCGTGGTGCGCCGCACACGCGTACCCGTCTGGCGGCTGCAGCGCCTTGTTAACGAGTGGCGCGCTGCCGCGGTGGATCACCAGCTGGATGAATGTGCCGGAGGATCTGCAGGAGTTTGGGCGCTCGCACCGCAATGCCCAGACAGACCTCCGCCGCATCCGCACGCGAAACTTTGAATGCCACCTCAGCCGGGAGGCGAAGGACTTCGCTCTCTTTTGTGAAAAGTTTCACCGTCCTCACACCACGGCACGGCATGGCAGCATGAGGATGGTCTCCCCCCGCTGGATGTTACGGTACGTGTTCCGCCAGGGAATGATCCAGTGGGTGACTCGCAAGGGGGAAAAACTGGCCGGCGGGATTCTCACCATCAAAGGCAAAGTGCTCACCAAACGTGTCAACGGCGTGCTGGATGGGCGGGCGGATCTGCTTAAAGAAGGCGTGCTGAGCGCCCTCTACGTGCATTCGATGCAGGAGGCCAGACGGCTGGGCTGCACCGAGATCAACATGGGTGGCAGCATGCCTTCGCTGCATGACGGAGTCTTTCGCTACAAGAGCAAATGGGCCACGGGCCTGCGCAGTCATGATGGATTCATCTCCGCCAATTGCGTCACACTGCTGGCCTGGAATCGCCTGGCGGGGCCGGTGGCTGAGTTTCTGAGCCAGACCTCTCTCATTCATCATGATCAGGACGGCTACTCGGCCCTTTGGGTCTTTCCACACGATGAGCCGCTGACAGTCAAGACTCTGCAGCAGCACTATGACAAGCTCGATACCGCCGGCCTGCGCCGGTTTGACATCCTGCTGCCCGGAGACGTGCCTGAGGAATTTGTCTGCCCCGCCAATGTGCGTCTTATTCCCATGACAGCGGTGCGTGAGGGAGGGCCTGAACAGTTGAAGCTTTGCGAACTTGCAGCGCCTGCATTGACCCATGAAACCATCCTGCCCGATGTGAACTCAACCAGCCAAAGTCACGCTCAGCCATCATGATTGTCTTTCTGCATACCCTGCTGCGCTGGTGGGTGGGCCTGCGCCTGCCATTCACCAGCTGGCGCGTTTCCGTGCAGGAGCTCTGCGGCACCTCGCGTGTGTCCGGGCAGGAAGTCCGGATGCTCGCGGCCGGAATGCCACGCTGGGCTGCGCAGGTCGGCCCCTATTTTTTTGCAGGGGAGCCGGTGGTGGAGAAAACCACCCAGGTGCCGGTGTGGCAGCTGCGGCGGCATCTGAACCAGCGGCAGGCCTCAGCCGACCTGACCCTCGTCGGGATTGACCGCATTTCAGCCCGGCTGTTTTTGGGGAAGGACTTTCTGGCGATGCCGCCCTTGATCTCCACCTGGCAGTCGGTCCCTGAGAATGCGTCGGATTTCTCTCTGAAGCGCAGCAGCGTGGCGTCGGATTTACGGCGTGTTAAAAAGCAAGGCTATACCAGCCAGCTTTCCAAGGCCGCCGGTGATTTTGATCTGTTTTACGAGCATTTCTACAAGCCCTATATTCTGGGCCGGCACACCACGAATGCCCGCCTGACGCCCCGCTGGATGCTGCGGCTGGTTTATGCTTTCGGTTTCATTCAGTGGCTGACACTGAATGGGGAACGTGTGGCCGCAGACCTGGTGATGAAGCAGGGCAGGGGCTACAACCTGGTGGTGACAGGAGTGAAGGATGGGCGGCAGGACCTTCTGCGTCAGGGGGCTCTAGCCGCCCTCTACGTTCATTCGCTGGATCATGCCAGGCAGCTCGGCTGCACCCGCATCCTTCTGGGCAGCAGCAGAGCCTTTTTGCAGGATGGTCTGACGCGCTACAAGGGCAAGTGGATGCACGGCTTCAATCAGGATGATGGACACATCACCGCCAACCATGTTCTGCTGCTGCGGTGGAACCGGCTGGCTGGGCCCGTGGCGGAGTTTTTGAGCAGCGCAGGGCCTATTCATCATGAACAGTCCGGCTATTCCGCACTCTGGGCATTTCCAAGTCATCTGCCCCTGAGTGCTGAAACTCTGCAAAAGCAGTACGATGTATTGAAATTGAAAGATCTATATCGTTTCCGCATCTTGCTGCCAGGCAAGGCTCCGCCTGGCTTTGTGTGCCCGCCGGAGGTGCGCTTGATCGAACTGGCGGCAGCGGAAAAGGCTGGGGCGGGTGGCATCATTGGCCTCGGTTAACTTGAAAACCGCTCTTGTAGCAGCAACGGCATGTTGATCCCCGGGTTTGGAGGCAGTGGCTGCGGCTCGTTCAGGGTTCAGTTGGAGGCTGGGGTTCTAAATCCCTTCTGAACTCAGTGAACCTAGAACCCATTGTGCGGGGATCACCTGGATTTGCCGGATGTGGCACTGCACGCCAAAGCGCTCCAGACGCGCGGGTCTCCGAACCCGAAGCAAGCGGTGTGCCGTGATTTTTTAATCTATATTTAGGCGTATTTAGTTTTGCTTCAGGCAAACTCTTTATCATAAAGAGAGGCAGTTTATCAAATCATGGTCCAGAAGATTCCTTTTCACGAAAATCGATCCATCATTGCGCAGATCCGGCGTGAAGTTTACACGACCGGCCTGCTGCATGAGATCGATGAATTTGATGAATTCGCCCATCATTTTGCGCTCTTCAACGCCGCCGGAGACATCACCGGCGTGGTCCGCATGCTGCGCAGTGATGAAGTGCCGCGACTGGAACTGCAAAGTGAATCTGATGCGCAGGACCTGGTGTTCCCCCAGAGCGGGCTCATCATGGAAGTCTCACGCGGCTGCGCCCGGAAAAGCCTCACTGGCATGCCGCTGATGCAGCTGGCCGTGGCGATGCAGGATTACGCCAAAAAACAGAAGGCCGCGCATGTGGTCACCAAATCCGGCAAGCGGCTGCTGCCGCTGTACCAGACCATGGGCTTTCGTGTCTTCGGCAAGCCATTCTACTCCGACTGGTTTGACGACCGCAAGACCGGGCTGATGAGCATCCCCATCATCTACGACTTCGTCAAACCCGGCGGGCTTCCCGCTGTGGCCGGGCCGCAGCCCCAGCAGCATGAGGAAGAAGAAGTGTTGGTGTGGTAAAACGACTGAGTGAAGTGGTGGTGCGGGCCGTGCGGGCACAAAAAACCGCGCGACGCTGCAGCGCCACGCGGTTGTGAGTGATCGCAACGGAGGATCAGATTCAGCCGAGATCCGCAATGCGCACCGGCTTGCCGCCCTGCTCCGCGCTCTTGTCGGAGGCGAAGATGACTTCAAAGGTGCGCAGCGCTTCGGGGAAGCTGGTGAGCGGCATGTCCTTGCCCTCGTCCAGGGAATCAAAGAAGGCCTGGAACTGGGATTCATAGGGATGATCGCTCACGTCACCGGAGTCGAGCATCTTCATGGAGAGCTTGCTCCAGGCGTGCTTGTCGGTGTGCAGCTTCATGGAGTGGAACTTGTCGTCCAGCAGGCTGCCCTGGCTGCCGCACAGGTGGGTGTGGAAGTAGTAGGGCTGCAGGCAGTCCACCACGGCGGCGGATTTGCCCACGGCACCATTCTTGAAGTGAATCAGCGTGACGCTGGTGGTGTCGTACTCATAGGGCTTGAAGATCTCGCTCTGCGTCTTGGTGGAGAAACTGGTGACGCTTTCGATTTCGCCGCCCATGACCATGAGCAGGGCATCCAGCGCATGGCAGCCGGCGGTGAGCAGTGCGCTGCCGCCGTCCTTCTTGCCGGTGTTCCAGCGGAACTGACCATACCAAGGGCCGATGCCGTGGTAGTAATCGACTTCGCCGTAATGGATGCTGCCCAGCAGGCCTTCGTCGATCAGCGCTTTGGTCACTTGGAATTGATTTGAGAAGCGGCACTCAAAGCACACGCAGCCTTTGACTCCATTGGCCTTGGCAGCGGCGACGATTTCGCGCACTTCCTGCAGCGAGTTGGCCATCGGCTTTTCGAGGATGATGTGCTTTTTGGCATTCGCCGCCTTGATGGCCTGATCGCGGTGCTGGCTGGGGTAGCTGGAGATGTCCACCACGTGGATGTCCGGATTGGCCAGCATCTCGTCGATGTTTTGGTAGCTCTTGATGGGCGTACCGTGCTTCGCCGTCAGCTCGGCGTCGTCCAGTTTGCGGGAGGAATAGATCGCGGTGACCTGTCCCTGCTTGGTTTTGTTGATGGCGTCAATGTGAGCGCTGGCGGCCCAGCCGTATCCGATGATTCCGACGTTGTATTTCTTCATGGTGAGTGGGGGCATGCTCCAAACCGGAGGCATGATTGTCAATATCAATACCCGGTACGGAAGTGTCTCTTTCGAGTCTTTTTGCACCAGAGTGCACGCATTAGGCGGCGCACAACAACTTCAGCCAAGCTCCCTATTTGCTAAAAAAACAAAGCCGCGTTGTTCACGCGGCTTTGCAGGAGGGGTTTTAAACTGGAAGGGCCGGCTTTATTCAGCGTCGTCTTCAGCAGGAGCGGCTTCGCCGGCGGCGGAGACGTTCAGCTTGACGGTGGCGGTGATTTCGTGGCCGAGCTTGACGACGATTTCGAAGTTGCCGGTGTTCTTGATCGGCTTCTCGAGGACGATCATGTGACGATCCACTTCGATCTTGGACTCTTCGGAAAGAGCCTTGGCAATGTCGATGGTGGTGATGGAACCGAAAGCCTTGCCGCCCTGACCGGTGGAAAGGGTGAGCTTGAGCTTCACCTTCTTCAGCTTGGAGGCAATCTTTTCAGCTTCAGCGACTTCCTTGGCTTCGCGCTCGGCACGCACGGCCTTGAGACGCTCGGTGTAGCGCAGGTTGCCCTTGGTGGCTTCATAAGCCTTGCCCTGGGGAAGCAGGAAATTGCGCGCAAAACCGCGCTTCACGCTGACGACGTCAGCTTCGGCTCCGAGGCCTTTGATTTGTTCTTTGAGAATAACTTGTGTGTTTGGCATGGCGACATTCCCTCGGGGAAAAAGGGGCGCGAAACTACACGCCTCCTAAGTTCTGTCAAAGGCGGATTCTAGGTTCTTTTGAAAGTGTGGGTTCCACTTCAGATCCCCATGTTGGCCAGCGTGGTCGCCAGCCGGTTCATAAAGCCCGTCGCTTCCGGGTGCGCGGCCTCGAGTTCTTCCACGGAAGAAAGCCACTGGCCCTGGGCCTGCCCGGGCTCTGCGGTGGGGGCTTCTGCCTCGGTCTGTGCCAGCAGCTCAAGCAGCTTGGTTTTCGCGGCTTCTGGCAGATCGCCTGCGTCTGCCACCAGTGTCTTGAGTTGTTCCAGTTGCTCTGTGTTCATGGTCTTCCCACTCTGTCACCGTGAGCATGTCCCGACAAGAGTTTTGATGCCGCAAGAATGTGCAAGTCATGCGGTCAAATCGCCACGTCCTGCCACTGCCAGCAGCGCGAGCACGCTGATGCTGTCGCGGATGCGTCCATCGCGGGCCATTTGAATGGCTTCCGTCAGCGGCAGTCGCAGGACTTCGAGTTCCTCCGTGTCCTCGGGCTGCGCCTCGGTGTGGGTCAGGCCGGTGGCGATGAAGATGTCGCAGACTTCGTTGCTGGTGGAATTCGAAAGCTGGATGCCGGAGAGCAGGGGCTCGATGGTGGCGGCAACGATGCCGGTTTCCTCCCTCAACTCACGCCTTGCTGCCTCTAATGGGGATTCACCAGCCGGACAGCCGCCTTCGGGGATCTCCCACTCATAGCGTCCGTGGCAGTAGCGCCACTGGCCCACGAGCCAGGTGTGGCCTTCTTCATCCACAGGAATGACGCCAACCGCGATGTTCTTGTACTCCACCACGCCATAGATGCCGGGGCCGCCAGTGGGTTTGAGCACCTGATCCTCACGCACGCGGATCCATGGATTGGCATAGGTCTCCCGGGTGGAAACGGTTTTCCAGGGGTTGGGGTGCTGGGGGAGATTCATGGTCTGAGAATGAGGATTCACTTCTCTGTGGAAAGAACCACCCCGTCTGCTTCCACCTGGTATTTCTTGAGCGCCTTCAGCACCGGGCCCAGCGTCTTGTCGTTCTGATAAGGGCCCATGGCTCCATACATCGCCATGCCTTTGACCATTTCCTCCGGCACCGTCTTGCCCGGCACCCGCACAGCGCTGACTTTGGCATCGGGTCCCAGCTCGGTCATCTCCAAGGTGTAGTCCACTTCGCCGACGAGGTAACGCTTCGAGTCCTCCCAGAATTTTTTATTCATCGGCAGGCTGACATCGGTGATGATCGTCTGTTTGGCGGCATCCAGTGATTTCACCCTCAGCATGTCTTTGTAGCTGCCGCTGCCGCCGTCTGGAGCCAGCACGAGCATGGCATTGAGCTCCGCCACGCTGAGCTTCATCGTGGCCGGTTTCCCTGCGTTCGCCAAGGCGGCAAAGTCAGTGAGCTTTTTCTCCAAGTCTGGCACTGCCGCCACGTCAGGCAGTTTGGCAGGCGCCGACTGCGTGATCGCCGCGATGGCCGCATCCATGGTGGTCAGCGTGTAATAGCCCCACCAGATGATGAAGACGAAGACTCCGACCACCGCACTCATGATGATGCAGCCGTAGCCGGAGTGGAACTCGCTGGTGGGAACTTTTTGAATCTTTTCCATCCCTCATCTGAATGCGGCGCTGGCAAAGATCAAGCCGGGGTTCGTCCGGGAGGTTATGAACTGCTCAGGGAGCAAGCCCGGCCTCAAGCCCTTCCAAGGCTGGCTGACTGACCGTCTTCGAGTAACCTGCACGGGCGAGGCGCTGGCCTGCCTCCACAAGGATGGCGGCGGATGCTGTTGGAGTACGTGGCTTGGCGAGGCTGGCGATCATCTTCTGCCCAATGGCATCCAAAGCCGGGCGAACAGTCTGCTTGAGGTCGGGCACTTTGACATCAGAGGTCACCCCCTGCGGATGCTGCCGTAGCCATTCCTCCTGCACCACTTTGGCCGCCAGCATCTGCCCGGTGAAAAAGCGCCGCACGTTCTCTTCTTTCAACCCGGCGGCGACACCGCGCTGGGTCATCGTGCGCAGCAGTTCCGCTTCGCGCACAGGGTCTGTGATGGGCAATGACTTCACCTGCTTGGCCAAGGCAACTTCATCCATCCAGTTCAGCCGCTCCACCATCAACATGGGAAGGGAACTGCGAGAAGAGCAGGCAGACAGAATCAGAGCCAGTCCGAGGAGGGCGGCATGGCAGCATGAAAGGAAGGGAGAAAAAACAAAGCGCATGCGCCGAGATATACCGGCAGGTGGCGATGAACAAGCAATGACGCTGCGCCTCTTGATTGACGCCAGCCATCAGCCGCCGATTCTCAGCGGATGAAGATTCTCGCAGCCATGTCCGGAGGCGTGGACAGCAGCGTGGCCGCAGCCGAGCTCGTCCGCGCAGGGCATGACGTGTCCGGCGTGTACATGAAGAACTGGATCAACGAGGAGAACATCATCGGCCATTGCCCGTGGGAGGAGGACATCACCGATGCCGAGGCCGTGGCCAGGCAGCTGGGCATCCCGTTTCGGGTGGTCAATCTCATGACGGAATACCGCGAAAAGGTGGTGAAATACCTGATCGAAGGCTACCAGGCCGGCATTACTCCAAATCCGGATGTGATGTGCAACCGCGAGATGAAATTTGGCGTCCTCTGGGACTGGTCGCAGGAGCATGGCTTTGAGGCCATCGCCACCGGGCACTATGCACGCAAGGTGGATGCAAACAGCGAGCATCCAGCCTCCATCCTGCGTGGCGCAGACCCGAACAAGGACCAGACCTATTTCCTCGCCATGATGCAGCCGCATCAGGTGCGCATCGCGCAGTTTCCCATCGGGCATCTGCTCAAGCCGGAGCTGCGTGAGCGCGCCCGCGAGTTCGGCCTCAAGACGGCGGAGAAAAAGGACAGCCAGGGCATCTGCTTCATCGGCCAGGTGAAGATGGAAGATTTCCTGCGCACTTTTGTGCCGGATCAGCCAGGACCCATTGTGAATCTGGAAGGGAAGGTGCTGGGCGAACATCGCGGCCTGCACCTCTACACGCTGGGCCAGCGCAAGGGCCACGGCGTGGCAAGTCCCATCCACAAGCAGGCCTATGTCGTGGTGGCCAAGCGGCCGCAGACCAACGAACTCGTCGTCGCCATTGAAAATTCCGACACACCGCTGCTCTGGGCGCGCAAAGCCACACTGCACTCCATTTCCAGCACCGGCGCCCCTTTGCACGAGGAGCGCCTGCTGCAGGCTCAGCCGCGCTACCGCTGCCCGGCGGGCAATGCCGTGTTCCGCCCGCTAGGCGATGGTCGTGCGGAACTTGAATACTCGGAGCCGCAGCGCGCCCTCACGCCGGGCCAAATCTGCGCTTTGTATGATGGGGAACGCCTGCTCGGTGGCGCGGTGTTTGAAACCATCCAGTACACATGACCCCCACCATTCTCATTCTCGGCGGCGGTTGCTTTGGCCTGACCGCCGCCCTTGAGCTCCGCGCTCGGGGCTGGCAGGTGACCTTGATCGATCAAGGCCCCCTCCCGCACCCCGACGCCGCCTCCACGGACATCAGCAAGGTGGTGCGCATGGACTACGCCAACGACGAGCAGCATACGGCGATGGGCGAGCTCAGCCTGCAACGCTGGCGCGAGTGGAATGCAAGGTGGGGCGAGGAGCTATACCATCAGGTCGGCTTCCTCGTCATGTCCCGCGAGCCGATGCAGCCCGGCGGCTTTGAACATGACAGCCGTGCCTTCCTCACGCCACGCGGCCACCCATTGCGCCGGACCTCGGCTGAGGTGCTGCGTGAACTGCACCCGGCCTGGAATCATGCGCTTTACCGTGATGGCTACCTGAATCCCGCCGGTGGCTGGGTGGAAAGCGGGCGGGTGATTGCGCGGCTGGCCGCCGAGGCCCGGCAGGCCGGAGTGGAAATCTCCGAAAACGTGCCTCAGCCGCGCCCGCAGTTCACGGGCTCCCGCTGTACCGGCATCACCTCCGCCACCGGGCAAACCTGGCAGGCCGATGCCGTCCTTGTCGCCGCCGGAGCCTGGACGCCCACGCTGCTGCCGCATTTGCAGGAGGTGATGTGGACCACGGCTCAGACGGTCTTCCATTTCCAACCGCAGGATCCGCGCCCCTTCACTCCGCCGCAGTTTACCGTCTGGGGTGCCGACATTGGCCGGACCGGCTGGTATGGCTTTCCCGCCAATGCCGCCGGACTTGTCAAAGTGGCCAACCACGGCCCCGGCCGCCGGGTCAATGCCTCAGATCCGCGAACACTGCCGGCAGGGGAGGAGGAGCGCTACCGCGCCTTCCTCCGCGAAACCTTTCCCACCCTGGCCGATGCCCCGCTGCATTCCACCCGCGTCTGCTTGTACTGCGACACCTTCGACGGAGCCTTCTGGATCGACCACGACCCCGGACATCCCGGCCTCATCATCGCCGCCGGAGATTCCGGCCACGCCTTCAAGTTCACGCCCGTCTTGGGTGAAATCATCGCCGATGTCGTCGAGCGAAAGCCGAACCCATGGGCGGAGCGCTACCGCTGGCGCGAAAAAACTGCCACCAGTTCGGACGGTGCCCGCGCTTCAACGTAGGCCATCTTTCATGCCGAGTATGGGTGGGGAAAGGTTGGCTTGAAACGTTACGTAAATAGCTATTTAACAATGCTTAATAATCATTTATCACTGAATATTTATATAACCCTAGTTGAGCCATCGTGTCTCCAAGCAATGAAGATGGACTGCTCAGGGAAACGGATTGAGCGTTTCAAAATGAAACGCCATTGATGCAGCGGTAGGAAGGGTTAGAACAGCATGGGCTGATCATCGATCTCAGCCGACTTGCTGCGTTTTTTGCGCGGTGCAGGCTCTTCAACTGGAGCAACGACAGCGACGTTTTTTGCGGGGGCTTCAGGAGCCGTAACTGCGACCACTTCAGGGAGAGATTCAGGAATATCGACAGCCTCTTCTTCTGTGGGCACTTCTGGAGCAGCGGCTGCTATCTCTTCAAGTGGTGCCTCATGGATCACTTCAGGTGCAGCCTCAGCCACCTCTTCAGGAACCTCTGATGGCAACATCTCAGGCTCTTCCACCACACTCAGAGACTCGACCACAACCTCAGCAGGCGCCGTGACATTTTCCACGACCTCCGTCTCAATATGTGCCACATTTTCCTCACTGATAATCAAAGAGGAATCTGTTTTAATTACTTCCTCAGCAGGATGAACCGGAGCGGCGCTTTTCTTCACCTTGGGTGCCTTCACAGGCTTTGGCGCTAACGGTTCGTCCGTCACTTTTTCTGTCACGGCGGCTTTGCGCAGTCGGTGTCTGGCCACCCGTTTCGCGGTCAGAGCTTTGTTCTGCGCCACCGGGCTGTTGTGGCGTTTGAAGTTACGGAAGGAGAGTTTCTCATTCGTTTCAATAAGCCAGCCGGTTTTCTCCAAAGCTGCGGCGAAACCTTTGCGCCCCACGATCTTGTCGATGAATTCTTTGGTAACGCCAAGGTCGTTAGGATCAATGCGGTTCAATTCCGCCCAGGACCACAAGCGCACCAGCTTCCCCACGACCGCGTCATCATCGAGACGCAACTGGGTGGCCAAACTGCAAATCTCCGGCTTGTCCGGCGTACAGATTTCGATCTTGATCCAAGGGCGTCTCATGGCTGCAGGAGCTTGCAGGGAGGGAGAACGCAGGTCAAGGAAACCTTATTAACGTTACATTGTCACTTTGTGAACAACTCGGATATGTAGCGAACGAGCCCAGCCCACGGTTGCCGCTCCGCCATCGGCTCCGCCAAGTGGGTGAGCCCACCTGGCAGAGACGATAGCAATCAGCCTACTTGGCCCCCTCACTCATGAAGGCCTGAGCACGCTTCATCAGTTCATCCGGCGGCACGTCTTCGAGGTGCTGGCTGAAGCTCCAGCGGTAGCCGAAGGGATCGCGGAGCATCGCGGTGCGTTTGCCCCAGAACTGATCTCGGGAAGGTGTCAGCGGGGACCCGCCAGCGGCGAGGGCGCGGGCGAAGGCTTGGTCGCAGTCATCGACCTGGATCGTGAACACGCAGGGGGCCAGAGCGCCCTCCGGGATGGCGAAGGCGTGCCCTGGAGGAAACTCATCGGAGATGTAGATGTGCGTGGTGCCGATCATGAACTCGGCATGCGGCACGATGCCCGGGGCCGGGGAGAGTCGGAAGAGCTCCACGGCACCGAAGGCCCTGGCGTAGAAGTCGAGTGCATCAGCGGCGCTTTTGCAGGTGAGGGAGAAGGAGACGGTGGGTTCGTTGGCTTGGCTCATGGGTGGTATTTCGGTGGAGTGTGAATGCGGATCGCCATCTTTTGCGATCACCCGCCATCCATCGCACCGCCCACTGACAGCCTTATGTCAGGGGTGTTTTCACCCGTGACGATTTTTTCGGCTGATGGTGCTCCGCAGTCGCGAGGGCCAGTTCGGTCACCTTCATCTGCAGAACTTCGGGAGAGAGAATCTGGGCATCGGTTCCCATGCTCAACAACCAGCGGGCCACATAGTCGAAGCCGTCCGAGCGGAAGACAAAGCGGACGCGCACTTCGTTGCCTGTGGCTTCTTCCTCGATGATCGTCGGCCCCCAGAAGCGGCGGACACTTTCGATGAGCCTGTCCGGGACTTCGATGACGGCGAATTCACTGCGCTCCGGCATCATGCACTTGGCGATGTGCTGCGTGAGATTGAAATCTGGGTGCGGTGGGATCGGCTCCGGCAGCGTCTCGCAGCGGACGATGCGATCCACGCGAAAGTCCCGCATGTCTCCGCGCAACCGGCACCAGGCGATGAGGTGCCAGTGATCGAGGTAAAACACCAGCCCTCGCGGCTCCACCAGACGCTCGGTGGGCGCGCCACGTGCGGCACCCAGGTAGTTGAGCCGCAGCACACAGCCCTCGGCCATGGCCCGCTGGACGGTGCTCAAAGGCACGCTGCCCTTGGTCGGAGACCGCCCGCCAATCACCATGGTTTTGCGCAGCCGATCCACGCGGCCTTGCAGGCCAGGAGGCAGGACGGCCGTCACCTTGCCCATGGCGGAGCGGATGGCATCGCGCATGGAGGCATCGGTCATGCGTTCGACCAGCAAGCCGCCAGTGACGAAGGCAAAGGCTTCCTCAGGCGAGAACATCACAGGCGGCAGACAGTAGCCGCTCATCAAACTGTAGCCCACACCGGGCTCCCCCACGATGGGCACGCCACCTTCACCCAGTGCCGCGAGATCGCGGTAAACTGTGCGCTCCGTGATTTCGAAATGATCGGCCAACTGCGCAGCCGTAATGACCCGGCGCGATTGCAGCAGCATCACCATGGAGACGAGGCGGTCGGTGCGGTTCATGCCTCACCTCCGATGTCGGGATACTGCTCCGCAAAGGGCAGCCAGGTGTCGAGTTTCAGTTTCGGTGCGTTGGAGCGAGTGATGTTCAGCGTCACCTGCAACTCCACCAGAGCACCGTCCACCTTGCTCTTGCTGATCGCACCTGAGGGAGACAACGCCTTGCGCAATTCCGCTGTGGTGTGCGGTTCACTGCGGATCAGTTCGAAGGCGCGACGGGCCAGCGGGCTGCATGTGGACACTGGGCGATGATGCGCTGGATAGTGGACCTCTTGCAGGTGCTCGATGCTCATCAGCATCGCGAGTCCGCCGGGCAGCTTGCCGTAGAAGATCTCATCGGGAAACTGCGCTGGCAGTTCATTCTTCCATGCCCACACCGCCTCCACTTTCGCACCCCATCCTGGCTGCCCCGGCTGTCTCCCGGGCAGATCCACCACATCCCACAGGCTGGGGAGGTCGGAGGTTTTCGAGCCAAAGATGAGGCAGGTCTTCGCTTTCAAGACGAAGGCGTAGGCTTGCTCGAAGGTTTTGATTTTGGCGGAGCGCTTCGGCTTCATAAGGGGCTGCAGTTACGCTGCGCCATACACTGATCCCCGGAACATCGCCCCGAGTTTCTTTTCCAAAATGGCCCGCGTCCAGCCTTCTCAATTCGGCCGCAGCCCGGCATGGCTCAGGGCATGCAGAGCGTGGCGGAGTTCGGTGAATCGAACCGGCTTGATGAGGTGCGCGACGAAGCCGGCTTCGCGGGACGCCTGGAGGTCTTCGTCCGTGCCGTAGCCGCTGAGGGCGATGCCCTGCAGGCCATGCTGCGTGTGCAGGATTCGCATGAGCTCGTGGCCGGTGCCATCCGGGAGGCCGAGGTCGGAGATGACGGCATCAAACTCTTTCTGGCGTGCCTGGGTCAGGGCCTCCGCCTTGGTGCCCACCCCCACCACGGAATGACCGCCGCGTGTGAGCAGGCGCGAGAGCACCTGCAGGCTCTGCTC
>NZ_JBAQCR010000016.1:0-9341 GCF_049294395.1 Prosthecobacter sp. | reverse complement strand
GTATCGGAGTTAGTGAGGGGTTCGGGCGGAGTGTTGAAAAATGATGAAAATATTTTTGCTGAAGACTGTTCACCTTACCTGCCCATGACCAAACTCCCCCCGCTTACCGAGCCCGAACGTGCCATTTATGAGTGGCAGATGTGGGTGCCCGGCGTCGGTGAGGAGGGCCAACGCAAGCTCAAAGGAGCCTCGGTTCTGATCTCCCGCGTCGGTGGTCTGGGCGGTTTGGTGGCGCTGGAACTCGCCGCAGCGGGCGTGGGAAAGCTGGTGCTCGCCCACGGCGGTGATCTGCAGCCGTCAGATTTGAACCGGCAGTTGCTGCAAACGTACGATCACATCGGCAAATCGCGCATGGATTCCATCGTGCGCCGTTTGCAGGAACTTAATCCCCGCTGTGAAATCGTGGGCGTCGCTGAAAATGTGTCCCCGGCAAATGCCGATGCACTGGTCGCCCAGGCGGACTTCGTCGTGGATGCCGCGCCGCTGTTTCAGGAGCGACTGGCTCTGAATGCCGCCGCCATGCGTGCCGGCAAGCCGATGGTGGAATGCGCCATGCACACGCTGGAAGCCAGCGTGACGACCTTTGTGCCCGGCAAAACGGGCTGCCTGGCCTGCTATGTGCCCGAAGTGCCTCCCACGTGGAAGCGTCAGTTCCCGGTGTTTGGCGCGGTATCAGGCACTGCGGCCTGCATCGGAGCCATCGAGGTCATCAAGCTGATCACCGGCGTTGGTGAGACGCTTTGCGGGGTGATGCTCTCCATGGATCTCTCCACGATGCAGTTCCGCAAGATTCGCCTGCCGAAGCGTGATGACTGTGCGGTGTGCGGAGGGTGAGAGAGCGATCTGTTTGTTCGTAGGATGGGTGTGGCGACAGCCCGCCCGTCCTTGAGCGTGCTGCAAACACCCTGGCCTGCGAAGGTCCTCGCAGTCGGGCGGTTTGGCGGAGGAAGCACTGGATGTTCCCTGCGTACTGGACGCCAAACACACCCAACCTACGAAGCGACTGCGCGGTGTGCGGCTGATTTATTTCGCCACGAAGTCCACCACGCAGACCTTGTCGAGCAGAGGCTTGAGCTTGGCAACGAAGGCCGAATGCTCTGGATGCGGAAGATACACGTCAAGGCCCGCCTTGTCTTTGAAGGTGACGAGGAAGCAATGCGTGAAGCCGTCATTGAGACCTTCCGGGCTCACATTCGTGCCCCATTCAAAAGCGGTGACCGTGTTGACCTTCTTGGTGAGTTCGATGAAGGCGTTTTCAATGCCCTGCACCTCGGCCGGTGTGGCGCTGTCCTTGAATTTGAAGAACACAACGTGGCGGTAGGGGGCGTCTGCGGCGGTGGCGGTGGCGAGGGTGGTCATGGCGGAAAAGAGAATGGCGAGGGCGAAGAGAGCAGCTTTCATGGTGCGCGAGAATGTCGCAAAGAGCACTTTGAGTCAATGCCTCAAACTGGTTGCGCCGTGGCATCGTGCATGCTCCTTAACAACTTATATGAGCCATTGGGACCGCTTTCAAAAGTACTTCGTTCGTTACTCCAACCTGGGATTCTCCATCGACATCAGCCGCATGGCTTTCGAGGATGACATCTTCAGCAAAATGGCGCCCCGCATCGAGTCTGCCTACAAGGCGATGATCGAGCTCGAAGCCGGTGCCATCGCCAATCCGGATGAGCAGCGCATGGTCGGCCACTACTGGCTGCGCAACGCCCGCCTCGCCCCCAATGACGCGCTTCAGCATGAAATCAGCGAGACCCTCGCAGCGACGCTGAAATTCGCCGCAGATGTCCACTCCGGCGCGATCACGGCAGCCAATGGCCAGAAGTTCACCCGCGTGCTCGTCGTGGGCATTGGTGGTTCGGCGCTCGGCCCGCAGCTCGTGGCGCATGCCATCACCCCGGCCAATCCGCCGCTGGCCATCTCCTTCCTCGACAACACGGACCCCGATGGCATCGACCGCGTGATGGCCCAGATCGGTGACGAACTGGCCACGACCCTCACCATCGTGATCTCCAAATCCGGCGGCACCAAGGAAACGCGCAACGGCATGCTCGAAGCCGAAACCGCCTACAAGGCCGCAGGACTCGACTTTGCCAAGCATGCCGTCGCCGTGACGGGCGTGGGCAGCGAGTTGGACAAGCATTCCACCGCGCAGGGCTGGCTGACCCGTTTCCCCATGTGGGACTGGGTGGGCGGACGCACGAGTCTGATGAGCGCCGTGGGCACTCTGGCCGCTGCGCTGCAAGGCGTGGACGTGCTGCAGTTCCTGGCCGGAGCCGCCGCGATGGATATGGAAACACGCCAGCGCCCTGCCATTGAAAACGCCGCGATGCTGCTGGCGCTCATGTGGCATCAGGCTGGCAAAGGCCAGGGTCTGAAAGACATGGTCGTGCTGCCCTACAAGGACAGGCTCGTGCTCTTCAGCAAGTACCTCCAACAGCTTGTCATGGAAAGCCTGGGCAAGGAGCACGATCTGAACGGTGCCGTGGTGAATCAGGGCATCGCCGTGTATGGCAACAAAGGCAGCACCGACCAGCACGCCTATGTGCAGCAGCTGCGCGATGGCGTGAACAATTTTTTCGTCACCTTCATCGAAGTGTCCAAGTCCCGCGACACCGCCTCCCTCGAAGTCGATCCCGGCTTCACCACGGGCGACTACCTTCAGGGCTTCCTGCGCGGCACCCGCAAGGCGCTGGCCGAGAAAGGCCGCGAATCGATCACCCTCACCATCCCCGAGCTCAACGCCTTCACCCTGGGCATGCTCATCGCTCTGTTTGAGCGCGCCGTCAGCTTCTACGCCAGCCTGGTCAACATCAACGCCTACCACCAGCCCGGCGTTGAGGCCGGCAAAAAAGCCGCCACAGACTTCCTGACTCAGCTTGCCAAGGTGCGCGCTGCACTCACCGCTACAGGCAGCACGGCTGACGAGGTGGCCTCCAAGCTTGGGATTGATGCTGAGGATGCCTTCCACATGCTCAATCACCTGGCTGCGAATGCTCAGGCCCGGATGGTTGCCGCTGGGGACAGCCCGGCGCTCGATCAATTCGCAGCTCCGTGACAAATCGCCGTTTGCACACATTACATGGGCAACCTATAAATTGCGCCCCTGTGAAGCCTGCCGTCCTTCGGCGATAAAGTCATGCGTGATATTCCCATCCCCTACCAAATCGCCTGCGTCATACTGACCGCCCTTTTTATCTGGTCGTTCAGCATTGCGCGGGAACCACGAGGCTGGCGGCGGCTGTTTCAGTCCATGTTCTCCAAATCGGAGACCTTCTCCGTCAACAAGAACAAAGTCATCGACGAAGCCTTGAAGCGCTATGGCATCGTGATTGCCATGGTCATTCTAGTGATCGATGTCTCGTGCTTTGTCCTCGGTGTGACCGACCGCTATCGCGATAAGATGCGTGATCTCACTCCTGAACAGCGTGAAAGCATGCAGGAGATCAACAAGTATCAGAACAGCGGCAAACCGGGCGGCCCCATGTGATCACGCTTTCCGTTTGGTCACCAGGGTGTCTGCCACCAGATCGTGCAGGCAGCGGCGGTCTTTGCGGAAGATCATGAGGGAGTCAGCCATCAGCAGGGCCAGCCCCAGCCCTCCAAAGTAAATGAGGCCGGTAAAGACAAGGATGAAGAAGAGGACGGAGCGCAGCAGCAAGGCCTTGATGAAACCGGCTCTCGCACCATCAGGAAAACGCACCACCTGTATGCCCAGGCAAAGCTTGCCAATCGTCTGACCACGCAGGGTGAGCAACACCACGTTGACGATCAAAGCCATGTCAAAAACCAAACTCGCGAGCGGCAGTTTCATGCCCCCCGATGCCTGGAGTTTTTCCGCCCGCTTCTGCATGGCGTTCACCATGGCCGTCGGATCGTTCTGCAGTTTCTGGGTTTCCTCCACAAACGCCTGATCAAAAACCATGGTGAGAACGACCCACAGCGGCACGATGATCAGGGCGAAATCGATGAGCTTGGCGGCAAACCTCTGGCCCAATGACGCCATCTCAAGGCGAATGACCTGATCCTGCCTGACTTCGGCGCGCAGAGCTGTGATGGAGGGCTGCTCGGAGATGGACGGCGCAGCTACCTCGGGATTTAGCTCCTGCAAATGATCCTTCAAAGTCTCCCAGTCCTTCATGCCTTCCGTCCAGCAAAGGTCGGTGGGTTTGAAACGTCCCTCCCGCAGTCCGGCGCTCACATCCAGATCGTTGAAGGTGCCGAGCTGTTCTTCGCCGCGTGCCAGATGGTATTTCATGTATATGCCTGTTGCTGTATGTCGTATGCTAGATAGCTGCTAACCCGCACGCATCAAGCTCCCATCCCGATTGAAAACCATCGCCCGCGTCTTTTCCTACCTTCGTCGTTACCCCTGGCTCGGCTCCGCCCAGATCGCCTGTGCCATCATCGGCACCCTGATGGTCATCGTTTTTCCGCACATCACCCGCGAGGTGATGGACGTCGTCGTGCCGGGCAAGCAGTGGGATCGCCTCGGCCCGCTCGCCTGCTGGGCGCTGGCCGCCTACTTTGCCCAGCATCTGTTCAATTCCCTGCGCATCCAGCTCAACAACACCTTTGAGCAGAAGGTCATCTACGACCTCCGCAGCGACATCTACCAGCGCCTGCAAACCTTGCCCCTCCGTTGGTTCGACAACCGCCCCTCAGGCGACATCATGACCACCGTCGCCGAGGACATCCCCTCTGTGGAGCGTGTGCTCATTGATGGCCTTGAGCAGGGGCTCATTTCCGTGCTGCAGATCATCGTCGTGGGCGGCTTCATGCTCCAGGCAGACGTCACTCTGACGCTTTATGCCCTCATCCCCCTGCCCTTTCTTATGGCCGGTGCCCTGCTCTACACCCGCACCTCCAAAAATCGCCACAGGAAGGTGCGCAAGGCCAGCAGCGCCATGAACTCCCTGCTTCAGGACAACGTCTCCGGCATGCGCCAGATCAAGGCCTACGCCATGGAGCGCGAGGAGCATGAACGCTTCAACCGCGCCAGCGGCGCTCTGCGCACCGCCACGCTCCACGTCATGCGCATCTGGTCCATCTACCGCCCGGGCATGAATTTCCTCACCAGCACCGGCATGGTCATCGTGCTCTGGGTGGGCGCACGCCAGCTCATGGCTGGCAGAATTCAAACCGGTGACCTCACCGCCTTCCTCCTGCTGCTCAAGTTTTTCTACGATCCCATCGAGAGCCTGCACCAGCTCAATCAAATTCTGCAAACCGGCCGAGCTGCTGGAGAGCGCGTCTTCGACATCCTGGATGCCGAACCGGAAGCCGACACCACCGGTGGACGCGAACTGTCCGGCGTCACCGGTCATGTGCGCTATGAGAATGTCGGCTTCAGCTATGCGGGCAAAACACCCACCGTGCATGGGGTCTCGCTCGATGCGCATCCCGGCCAGACCATCGCACTCGTCGGCCCCACGGGCGCAGGCAAATCCACGCTCATCAATCTGCTCACGCGTTTCTACGAGTACGATGAAGGCGTCATCACCATCGACGGTGCGCCCGTTCACGAACTCAACAAGGCATGGCTGCGCCGCCACATCGGCTACGTCACGCAGGAAAGCTTTTTGTTCAACGGCACCGTGCGGGAGAACCTCGTCATCGGCCGACGCGATGCCACCGATGAGCAGCTCTGGGAGGCTCTGAAAAGCGCCAACGCGGATGCCTTCGTCAAACGCCTGCCTGATCTGCTGGACACCCATGTGGGTGAGCGCGGCGTGAAGCTCAGCGTCGGTGAAAAGCAGCGCATCAGCATCGCCCGCGCCCTGCTGCGCAATCCGCCCATCCTCTTGCTGGATGAAGCCACCGCCAGCGTGGACACAGAAACTGAGCGCCAGATTCAGGAAGCGCTCGAGCACCTCATGGCGCACCGCACCAGCTTCGTCATCGCGCATCGCCTCAGCACCGTGCGCAATGCGGATCGCATCTACGTCCTCGACCACGGCCGTATCATCGAGCAGGGCACGCATGACGAACTCATCGCTCAGGAAGGCATGTATGCCCGTCTTTGCCGCACCTCTCTGATCGCAGCCGAAGTGCCGGCGGAGTGAGATTTGTGTTGAGTTATCAGGCCCTGCGCTGACAGCCATCCCCACATGTCACTCTCCCTTCTGCTGCGTGCCGCCTTCGTGTTTGCCTTCTGCATCTCTGCAACCTTGGCCAGTGCGGATGAACCCTTGACCCGCTGCCACAAGGTGAATGCCCCGGTGGGTCTCGTCATCCGCAGCAAGCCCGGCACCGATGGCAAACGCCTCGCGGTCTTGGAGGAAGGAACCAAGGTCACGCTCGCAGGCAAAGCAGTGGCCGATGACAAGAACAAGGTTCTTCCCGTCGTGTCCAAAGATACCCAGGACCCGGAAGCCTCGTGGATTCAAATCTCCGCACCCAAGGCAGGCTACGTGCTTTATCGTGTCGGCGGCAGCAGCCCCTACGACTACCTCGTTCCCTGCAAGTAACGCCTTCTACTCGCACAGGCAGCGGCGGAAGAAATCCACCGTCATGCCCAGAGCCTGACGGGCGATCTCGGCATCGTAGCGCAGGCCTTCATCGCGCAGGAAGGCATGGGCGGCATTGAATTCATGCCAGGTGAAGTTCACACCAGCAGCCGTAAGCGTCTGGTAGATCATGGCACGCCCCTCGGCGGGCACATGCGGGTCCTGCCGGCCAAACACCATCATCAGCTCGCCTTTGATATCTGCCGCACGAGCCAGCGAATCATCGTTCATCCCAGCTCCCAGGCTGCGCTTGTGCAGGTCGGTGGGGTAAAAGCATGCGGCTGCAGCGACATCTGGCTGCAAGGCCGCGCGATAGGTCAGGTGCCCGCCGATGCAGGGGCCGAAGGAGCCCAGCCTCCCGGTGCAGTCCGGGTGGCTTTTCAGGTAGTCTAGCACCGCACGATTGTCCGCATCGTAGGCAGCCACGGGTTTCTCAGTCTTCAGCTTGTTGCCCACATCCGAGCCCGCTTGGTCATAAGCCAGCACCGTTCCCGCAGGCAGATACTCATGGTAGATCTCTGGCAACGCCACGATGAAGCCATGCCCCGCGAGGAAGGCCGCCGTGCGGCAGATGGGACCCGTGTTTTGAAAGATCTCCGAGTGAAACAGCAGCCCCGGATACCGTCCCGCTCCCGCCGGGCGCAGCACCAGTGCACGCATGGGACCGGTGGGCGTGGTGAGTTCGACGATTTCAGGTTCGCGGAGAGTCATGGAGAGAAGAGTGGAATGAGCGGGCACGATGCCGATGACTGCAAGCACCTCAATTCACAGTTTTCAATTTTGATTCGTTTCACTCACCCTTCGGGCTGCCTGCGGCAGTCTATCTTCGCTGCGCTTCGATTCAGTTCGCAGTTTTCAGTCCCTCACAACGCCGCATGCGCGTAACGCTCCCATCAGTTCACACTCCTTTCCTATTCCATGACTCCCGACTCCTCCTCCCGCCTTGCCGGCATGCTGCAGGGCAGCTTCATCGCTGAATCCATCTCTCTCGGCGTTCACTGGATTTACGATCCTGCGCTGATCCTCAAAAAGCATGGCCGTGTGACAGGCTACCTTGCCCCAGGCTCGGAGTCCTACCACCCGCACAAGCAGGCAGGCGCCCAAGGCCATGCGGGCGATCAGGCTCTGCGCC
Organism: Prosthecobacter sp.; assembly: GCF_049294395.1. Lineage (GTDB taxonomy): Bacteria > Verrucomicrobiota > Verrucomicrobiia > Verrucomicrobiales > Verrucomicrobiaceae > Prosthecobacter. The sequence goes on along the minus strand of NZ_JBAQCR010000016.1, from coordinate 1,706 downwards.
TGCTCACATTCCTTCAGCGCGAGCGCCGCTGGGACGCCACCGCCTTTCTCACCGACTGGCAGGCCATGTGGCCGACCTACAACGACTACGTGGACAAGGCCACCAAAGGAACCCTCGCCAATCTCCAAGCCGGTGCCACCGCCGCGACGAGCGGCGCACCGTCCGATGAACTCGCCGGACCTGCGCGCATCGCGCCCCTCATGGCCTTCCTCGCTGACAAGCCTGAGTCCGAAGCCGTCGCGGCTGCCATTGAGCAAACGGTGATCACCCATCGCTCACCCGAGACGATCGAATGCGCGGAATTTCTCGCACGTGCCACGCATCGCCTGCTGCATGGCGGCGAACTGCAAAGCGTCATCACCGACACCGCGCCTGCATGGGCTTTGAAAGCCGCTGAAGCTGCCACGGATGGCGATGCCATCGGTCAGCTCGGTCGCGCCTGCCCCATCCCCCAAGCACTTCCCGCCGTCCTCTGGCTCATCCGCCATCACGGCGAAAACTTCGAGACCGCCACCATCGAAAACGCCATGGCTGGCGGCGACAACTGCGCCCGTGCCCTTGAGCTCGGCATGCTCCTTGGAGCGGCCCATGGCATCGATGCGATCCCTGCCGCATGGCGCGAAGGATTGCTCGCCAAGCCCCTGCTGGAGCGCGGACTTTAGTCCGCAGCACCCCGCCTAAACGCCAAGTTCTTACACATTCACTGTTCTCTTCGCGCCGAGCATCACCGTGCTTGCGACCTTCATCGTGGAAAACACCCTCCCAGCACAAGCGACCTGCTGCTGACTAAAGTGCCGCGCTCCTTTTTGTTTGCATGCTGCGGCAATTTTCGTTTTCTCGCTGCATGAGCGAACCACCTCATTCTCGTCGAGTCGGTCCACCGCACCGGCCCAAACTGCGACGAGTGGTCGAGCGCCAGCGTTCGACCTCCCCGCAGCTAACGCGTGACGAGAAAATCAAAGGCTTCCAAGGTTGGAATGAGCGCGGTTATATTCCGCATCGCGATGAGCCCGGTCTCACCCAGTTCGTGACCTTCCGTTTAGCTGACACCTTCCCATCAGAAATGCAGGAAGAGTGGGAGAAACTGCTGAACATCGAAGATGCCCGCGAGCGCCGCATCCAGCTCGAATCCTGGCTCGATCTCGGCCACGGCCTGTGCCACCTACGAGACGAACGAATCGCGCAGCTTACAGCAGACATCTTGCGAAGGTTCGATGGCACGCACTACCGACTCCACGCTTGGACGATCATGCCGAACCACGTGCATGTGATGTTTGAAGTGGGTGAAATGCCCATGAAAAAGGTCCTGCAACAATGGAAAGGCGCGACCGCCCGCGCGGCCAATGCCCAGCTGGGTCTTCAGACGCCATTCTGGCAGAGCGACTACTGGGACACTTTTATGCGCGATCCCGACCATCAGGAAAGAACCATTCGCTACATTCGCAACAACCCAGTCAAGGCCGGCCTAGTCTCCGACTGGAAAGCCTGGCCATGGACATACATTCGCAAAGAAGAATAATTCCCCGGAGCGCGGACTTCAGTCCGCAGCACTCCGCCACAGCCCCAATTCTTATCCACACACCAGTTCCCTCCACACCGAAGATCCACTCGCTTGTGGCGTTCAACGCGGGCAGCACACTCCTGAGTACTGCGGCGCACGAGACTGAAGCTAAAGCGGAGGTATGGATGTTAGCGGAGTGCTGCGG
>NZ_JBAQCR010000015.1:0-19322 GCF_049294395.1 Prosthecobacter sp. | reverse complement strand
ACTCTCAACAGCCTGAACCTTCAGGCCAACACAGGTGCTACTGCCAGCAGCGTGCTGGATCTGGGCGGCAAGACCCTGACGCTGGCCAGCGGCGGTTTGATCGCCTCACCTGTCGCCACCACAGCCTCTGCCAACAGTATCAACATCATCAATGGTTCCTTGACCGCCGGAACCACTTCCAGTCCGGCCGATCTCTACCTCCATGCCCTGAGCTGGCTCAATAATCAGGCGGACAACACGGGCAATGCGGATGTCACAGTCTCTGCAAACATCGTCAACAATGCGGCTGGTGGAGCGGTGGCTCTTGTAATTGATGGCAATCAGGGACGCGGGACTCTCAACGCCACCAATGATGTGTTCATCACCGGTTCCAACACCTACACGGGTGGCACCTGGGTGAACTCAGGGCGAATCGTCCTGAACAATGCCCTGGCGGATGGAGTCACGACTTTTGCCGTGCCTGGGAATCTGACCGTATCGGGTGGCTACAGCAGCAATCCGGCGGCTTACACGGACCGCAACACGCAGGTCATTCTGGGGGCTGCCAATCAAATGGCACACACTGGCATCCTGACCATCCAGGGCGGTGCTACATTCGACACAAACAACTTCAATCAGACTGTTGGCGGCGTGGTGTTTAACAACAACGGTGGCAACTCGCCGGTCCTGAACGTTGGCACAGGTGCCTTCACCTTGAATGGCAATTTGAGCGCAACTTCCCAAAACCTCGGGGCGGTGTCGCAGCTCGGCGTGGTAATGACCGCCACCACCACCAGTGGCAACGCCACGGTGACAGTCACAAGCACGGCAGGACTGGTTGTTGGTACGCCGGTCATCGGGCTTGGCGTGCCAGCCGGTGCAACGATCGCCTCGATTGTCAACGGGACACAGTTCACCCTCTCTGTGAATGCCAATGCCACCGCCAGCACCAACCAGCTGGTGTTCTTCGGACTCGGTGCCGTCGATCTCAACGGAGCGGTTCGCACTTTCGATATCAGTCCTGTGCAGTGGAATGGTGAGGTTCTGTCCCCAACTCTGGCCACCTTGGATATCAGCTCCCCCCTGACGGGAACGGGAGCATCCGGCATCAACAAAACAGGCGCTGGCAATCTGACGTTCAAAGTTGCCAATACATACGTCGGAGCCACGACGATTACGGCCGGCAAGATCACCTACGGCCTCAACGATGCGCTGCCCACCCTGACTGCCCTGACTGTGCTTGCAGGCGGCACCTTGGACATGAACGGTTTCAATGGCGCAGTTGGCTCTCTGGCCAGTGAAAGTGCTGTTGCAGGCGGCACTGTCACCAACACGGCTTCAGGCACTAATTCGACATTCACGGCAGGAGGCGACAATTCCAGCACGACCTTTGGTGGTACGATCACCAACAGCTCCAACTCCACCCTGAACTTCACCAAAGCAGGAACCGGCACTCTGACATTGACGGGTGCCAACACCTATACGGGCCGCACCTGGATCAAAAACGGCGCGCTGAGTGTCAGCACGATCAACAACGTTTCTGGTGGCTCGAGCAGCAGCAGTCTGGGCGCGCAGACCACGGCGGCGAACGGCACATTGTCTCTCGGTTCAGGCGCGGACACTGGTACACTGATTTACACAGGGGCCGGTGAAACGACCGACCGCATTATCAATCTCGCAGGCACCACCGGTGGGGGTGTTATTCAGAATGACGGCACTGGTGCATTGACATTTACAGGCAACACCACCTCCACGGTTTCCGGGGCCAAGTCGCTGACCTTCACGGGCTCGTCCACTGGCATCTTTACCTTCACCGGTTCCATTGGGGACACGGATGGCTTCGTTCAGCGCGGTCCGGTGTCGTTGGTCAAGGATGGTGCCTCCTCCATGCTGTACCTTTCGGGTGGCAATGCCTACACGGGCAGCACCATCATCAATACCGGAGTCATTCAAATCGCGAGTGCCAGCCCAATCTCCATCATTCCAGATCGTTCTGGCGTGGTGTTGGCGAACACCGCAGGTGTCGCTCTGGATCTGAACGGCAACAGCGAAACTCTGGGATCTCTTTCCGGCGGTGGCAGCAACGGAGGCAACGTCCTGCTGACGGGCACCGGCGCTCTCACCCTGGGCTTGGACAACGCCGACGCGGTCTTCTCAGGCACCATCACGGGGGGCAGCACAGGTGGTCTTACCAAGCTGGGCAGCGGAACGCAAACTCTTGCGGGCACCACTGACTTCACCGGGGATGTGCTCATCCGCACCTACGGCGGACAGTCGGGCGGTGGGTTGATTCTCTCCGGCGGTGCGGCGCTTGCCAGCTCCGCGAATGTTCGAAATGCGGGCTGGAACACGGTTTTCGGCGTGAATTCGAACCAAACCATCACTTCACTGACCAGCACCCGCAACACCATCCTCGCTCTTGGCGGCGGGGCCACGCTGACCACGACTTACACCAATGGCACCCCCACCATCATCAGTGGTCTGGCGGATTCCGACAACACTTTCCGCGTCATTAAACTGGATTCGAGCACTGCGGGTCTGGCTGCCGGCATGCTGATCTCCGGCAGCACCGGCATGACCAACGCCACCGGCATCATCCTGCAGATCATCGATGGCAACAACGTGCTCATTAATGAGCTCCCCGGTGCGACCGTCACCAACATTCCTACTCTGACAATCACTCCCACCAGCGTGCTGAGCAGTGCCATGACAGGGCTCGGGGGCTTTACCAAAAATGGTGCAGGCGACCTTTTCCTGACCGGACTCAGCACCTATTCTGGTGCAACCACGATCAATGCAGGAACGGTCTGGGCGGGCGGCGGCATCTGGGACGGTGCCAGGTATGCCTTCCAAGATGTCTTGAGCGACAACTCTCAGATCGTCTTTGCAAATTCGGGCACTCAGAAGCTGAACTTTGCAGTCAATGCCACCAATCTTACGCCGTTTGAGCGTGTGGGTTCTCTCAGTGGCGGCAACGGCACCAGCACCACCATCAATCTCAGTGCTCTCACCGCTGGAGGTTTTGGTGCCGGAACTATCGGCACCAGCATCGGTGCGCTGGCCATCGGCGGGGACAACAGCACCTCCACATACAACGGTCAGATCTTTGGTGCTGGCGGCACCTGGCTTATCAAGGAAGGTTCAGGCACCTTTACTTGGACCAATCCGGTTTCGGATGGCGCTACGTTTGATGGAACCCTCCTGGTGAACCAGGGCGGATTTAACACTTCTGGGGCGTTTGGTCTCGACGCTGCGCAAACCTTGTTCCTCGAAAACAATGGGGGCGTATTCACCTCAGGAGTCACGGTCAATGATACCATCGCCATCCTCCAGGGTGGTGGCAAAGGCGCCTCTCGTGTCTTCCCCAGTGGCAACGTCGGCGGCCTTTATGCAAATTACATCAATGGCGTGGATGGCTTGATCGTGCTCCAGACGGCGGGCATCAGGCTCATCACCAGCACCTCCACCAGCTCCGTTTTCGGGGGCGTCATTTCAGGTGCAGGGGACTTCCAGAAGGACGGTTCTTCAACATTGGAGATTCGTGGTGCCAACACCTACACCGGACAGACCATCTCCAACGGCGGCATTCTGCGCATGGGCATCTATGGTGCCGCGGCAGGTGTTGGTGCTCCAGGAACAGGCGGAAACGGCACACTGGCACTGGCCAGCAGCATTCGCAGCGTCAGTGGCATCTTGGATGTGAACGGCACCTCACAAACCGTCTCCCGTTTTGCTGCCTCATCCACCGGTGGCACCATTCAGCTCGTCAACGGTTCGCTGACGCTCATGGATCAAAACACTCAGACCATCGGGACAGTGTTCACCGGCAATCTCAACAGTGTGATCAACGTCAATTCCACCGTCGCAGGACAAACCTTGTCTTTGACGGGTAGCAGCACGGGCTTTGGTGGCACCATCAATGTGGGAACTAACGCGGCCCTGACTCTCAATGCTGCAAGTGGTGCTTTCAACAGCACGGGGATTAATGGCGCCCGTATCAATCTCAACGGCACCAGCACTCAACTCACCGTCACATTGGCTGACACCATCGGGTCGCTCGCCGGCACAGGCAATGCGGTGCTTACACTCGGGCTGACCCTCCGCGAAGCTCGCAGCGGTGCGGTCTCCGCCACTGGATTCTCTGGGGCTACAAGCGGCGCAGGTGCACTGGTTCTGAGCAACTTTGGCGGCTTGACACTCTCTGGCAACCTCGCTCACACCGGAGGCATCACGCTCTCGTCGAATTCGACCATCATTCTGAACTATGGTGCAGGAAACAACATCCTGCCATCGGTCGGGGCGCTGACTTTGAACGGCGGCACCATTCGCCTCATCAGCACGGGAACTGGAATTCTGGAGTCCGTTGCTTCCACGACCCTCAATGCAGGTGCGTCATCGGTTGAATCATTGATCCATTTCAATGCTGAGACCGAGTATAGCCAGTTTTCTGGCTTCGCAGGCATCAATCTGGGAGCCATCACGCGTGCGGCGGGTGGCACCCTGACCGTGGGCACAAGCGCTGCTGCGACGAGTACTGTCAATGGAGCCAGTGGCATCCTCGGCGGTTGGGCCACGTTTGGCGATGGCACCTGGGCTGTTTCCAACGGAGCGGGCACTGCCATATCCGGACTCACCAGCTATTCCGCAGACGCTTTCGGCACGAATCTCAATACGGACATCACCGCCGCAGGCGCAGTGGCAGGTGCCACCACGGCGACCATTCGTTTTAGCGGAGCAAATGATGCAGACATTACCGGAACGATGGCCCTTGAAACGGGCGGCATTCTTGTCAGCAGCAGCGTGGGCGCGCATACCTCCACTATTTCCGCCAGCCTCACCTCCGGCGCCGGCAATGAACTGATCATCAATCAATACAATGTCCTGGGGGATTTGGTGCTTTCCAACGTGGACGGTACTGCCAACACCATCCTCACCACCACCGGTGGCGGGCGCACCTTGCTCACGAACAACATGACCGGCACGGGCACCACCAACATTGGCTACGGCTACCTCCAGCTTGGCGACAGCACCGTTGGTGGCAGCGCTGCGGGCATGGTGGGCAGCGGAGCCATTCTGAACAACGGCACCCTCGGCTTCAACCGCAGCAACTCGCTGACCATTGCCGCTGTCATCTCAGGCGCGGGCAACCTTGAACAGCTTGGTTCCGGCACCACCACCATCACCGGCACCAATACCTTCCAAGGCCGGGTGACCGTCAGGGGTGGAATTTTGGAAATCCAAAACAACTCCGGACTTGGGGCTGCCGCCACGGCTGTCACCAACCGCTGGGCGAACCTCACTTCGGTGAATGCTGGTGGCACGCTCAAAATCAATGTCGCTGCGGGCGGCACGATCACCGAACTCTTGAATCTTGATGGAGGCACGCTGGCCATCAGCAGCGGAGCAGCGCAGACTCTGTCCGCTCCTTTGGTGTTGAGAAGTGCCAGCACCATCAGTCTCAACTCCGCCTTCAATCATGTGCTCAGCGGGCAGATCATTTCGGCACCAGGAACCGGTCTTACCGTCAACAGCACCATCGTGGGAGGCGCCTTGCTGCTGACCAATGCGGCCAATCAGCTGAACGGCACTCTCACCATCGGAACCAACGCCACCGTTCAATTTGGCAACAACTCTGCTGGGGGCATCGGCAGCCGTTCGGATATCGTCAACAACGGCACTCTGATCACGAACACCAACGACGGCCACCTGGTGCTGGGCAACAATATCTCCGGCTCCGGCAATTTCATTCAGTCTCGTGGCACGGTTTACCTGACTTCGGACAACACCTACTCCGGCACGACCACTCTGGGGCTCCAGACCGTCAATGCTGGCGTCTCTCTGCGCATCGGCAATGATACTTACACCGGATCTCTCGGCACGGGCGATGTGATCCTGCAGTCCACGACCAGTGGTTCAACCGACCTGCGCTGGCACCTGATTGCAGACACGATCGTCGCCAATAACATCACGCTCAATCCCAACACCGATGGCACCACGGCTCGCAATGCCACTTTGCTGCGCCAGGGACTGGGCAACATCACCTTGACCGGCAATCTGACCATCGGCTCCACCACGGGAGCTCCCAACACCCAGGTCGCCATTCTCCAATCTGAGAGCGGCGGCATCCTCTTCATCAACAGCACCCTCGTCAACGCTGACAGCACTCATCGGCTGAACATCATCAACAACGGCACCGTGGTGTTTGGCGGCAGCGCCAGCAACACCTACGACGGGGTGCTCTCTGGCAACAACGTTTGGGTCTTCCAGAATTCGGGCGTCACCACCCTCGCGGGTGTCAATACATTCAATACCGGCAGCACCTACATTGACAAAGGCACGGTCGTTCTCGCCAATGGTTCGGCCATCTTTGATGATAACGACACTCACGTTCTGAACGGAGCTACGCTGAGCATTGCCAATACGGAAACCATTGGCCAGCTCTACATGCAGCGTGGTGCCATCACCCTCATCGGTGCTGGTCAGACGCTGACCGTCGATGACGGCGGGACTCAGTTGATCGCAGGCTCATTCCAAGGTTCGGGCAATCTGACTCTTGGTGGTGGCAACTTCATGGCCATGTATGGCACCAATACCAACACCGGTGCGTTGCTGCTCGGCAGGCTTTCTGACAACAGCAGCGGTGGAATCCAGACCGCCAACCTCGCCAATGCCATCGGCTCCTTCAGCTCGGTCACACTCGGTGCCGGCACCGGGGCCGGTTCCATTGACTATGTCGGAGCGGGGGAAACCTATGCTGGAAACATCATTCTGGCCGGCACTGCTGCGACTATTACCAGCACTGGAAGCAACCGTATCACCGCCAATGGCAGCGGAGCGCTCATTCTCAGCGGCAGCATTACTGCGACCGCCACCAACACCCTTCAACTTACCGGTCAGACTGGTGGTTACTTCAACCCAATCACCAACCAGATCACGGGTGTCATTTCTCAGGGGGCCAATGTCCTTTCCATCGCCATGGGCAATGTGACTGACGATGACCGCTACGGCATCTCGGGCCGCTGGGCTCTGACCAACGCCGGCAATGATTTTAGCGGAAGCATCACAGTCAATGTCGGCATGCTTGAACTGCAGGGGGATCTTGGCGACGGCTCGGAAAACACCAGCGTCATGGGCAACACCAATGTGGCTCGCAGCATCACTCTCGGCAGCAACAACTTCAATGGCCGCCGCTACGATCAGTATGGGAACGGCGACCAGATTGGTGATGGCGGCTTCGGCCAGGGCACCAACACGATCGCACCCAACAGTGCTGACGTGGGCACCATCATTTTCAATGACCCCAATGCTGGAGTCGCCACCTTTGCCAGCAACATCACCTGGGCACTGGTCACTGCCGCAACCGGGAACACCACGGGTGGCCAGTTGATCAACAACGGAGTGAAGCAGATCATCATCAACGGTGCACTCACCTCTGGAACCACGGGCACGCATAACTGGCTGCTTGATGGCTCCAACACCCTGACCAACACCATTGCTGGTATCATCAGCAATCCTACCACCAGCCAGGCTACGGCGGTGATCAAAGAGGGGGCTGGCACCTGGCGCCTCAGTGGCGCAAACACCTTCACCGGAACTCTCATCATCAACAATGGCACTCTTGAACTCGCCGGCGGTGCGGCAATTCTGGACACTGTCGGTGTGGCTCTCAATGGAGATGGCGGCGACGGCATCTACTCCGGCACCGCGAAGTTGAGAATCATCAACTCCGAAACCATTGCCACCCTGACGGGCGATGTGCTGACTGAGGCTGAAATAGTTTCCGGCCAGACTCTCTCCATCACAGGGGCCAGCAGCACCATGAACGGCTTCTTCTCGGGTGAAGGGAACCTCACTCGCACGGTGTCATCCTCCACTGCTGCGACTTTGACAAGCAGCGCACGCAACACTTACACGGGCATTACCACCATCGGTGCCACCGGTGGTGCCACTGCCAGCGCAGGCATGACCATCTACTATCTTGCCGACGGCGGGATCGCGAGCGGCGTCGGCGCTTCAAGCAATGCCGCAGGAAATCTCGTCTTCGTGAGCAACACTGCGGCAAATCAAGGCGGTATTCTCACCTGGCAGGGCCTGACGAATCAAAGCACCGATCGTCTCTTCACCATGGGACTCGGCGCTCTGGCTGCTCGTATCAATGCTTCAGGCACCCTTATTGGCACGACGAATCCGACTCTCACCTTCAGCAACACGGGGTCCATCGTATTCACCGGCAACGGCGCGCGCACACTCACCCTGGGCGGCACGACGATCAGCGACAATACCTTCAGCCTCAAGATCACCGATCAAGGCGGAGCCACCTCCCTCGCAAAAGTGGACGGCGGCATGTGGGTCATTGATCCAAGTGCGGGGAACACCTACACGGGTGGCACGACCATCACCGCCGGCACACTGGCCATCCGCGCTGGCAACGCACTGGGAAGCGGTACCATCACCGTCAACGGTGCTTCAGGCAATGGCTTGGAAATCCGCACTGGCATCACCTTGGCCAACAACATCACCAACTCCGTCGCAGACGGCGGCTTGGGGGTCACCAGCGGCACCAGTGTTCTGACCGGACTGCTCACCCTGACCAACCAGCTGCGCCTGTCCGTCGATGCAGGAGCCTCCGTGGAGTTCAACAACTCCACCTCGGCGGTCACCGGCAGCGGCACCCTGCTCATCTTTGGCAAAGGCAGCGTCATTCTTTCGGGCGTCAATGGTTCCGGATGGACAGGCCAGACGGTGGTGCGCGATGGCACGCTCGTTCTTGACTACAGCACGAACAACAACAGCAAGCTGGCTGACGCTGCCGCCCTGACCCTGGGCACCATCACCGCGCTGACAACTGTCGGAGTGGACGCCAATGTTCCTGGGCAGACCAAAATCCTCGGCACATCGGGTGGCACGATCAACCTCAACGGAGGCAGCCACATCGAAGTGGTGAGTGCCACCACGATCGCTCCTGGAGCCAACGCGGTCACCCGCACCAGCGGCACTTCTGTTCTTCGCATGAATGCCATCACGCGCAATGTCGGCGGCACCATCGACTTCGGTGCTGCAGGAATCGCGCAGGTGGACACGACCAACACGAACGGCATTCTTGGTGGCTACGCTACTGTGGGCAAGACCGATTGGGCGATGAACTCCACCAACGGTGGCGACGGTCCGGTCACCGCATACACTGCCTACAGCGTGAACACGTACGCGGCCACGAACAACGTGGACGTGACTAATTTCTCAATCACAGGCACGGCTGCCAACACTCTGCGATTCAACACAGCCGGTGGCGGCACCCTTAATCTCGGTGGCGGAGTGCTGGCCATGACGGGCGGTGGCCTTCTCATCACCCCCAACGTGAACGCGGGGGATGTCATCATCAGCAACGGCTTCATTCAGAATGCGGCGACGACGGCCGGGCTTGAGACTCTGATCATCCTGCAAAACAGCGCGCGGGCGCTCCAAATTGATGCCGTCATTCAGAACAATACAGGTGCACAGATTCTGACCAAATCTGGCACGGGCAAGGTTTACCTCAATGCCCTCAACACCTACAGCGGTGCTCTCAACCTGAATGAAGGAGAAATCCAGGTGGGCGGCACGGCGGCCGCACCCACCGTTGCCACCAACGCTTTCCTTGGCGGCTACGGCGTCTCGCCTCAGGGCAACGTCATCAACATGGGTGCCGGGTCGGTGCTTCGCTTCCTCACCACCAATACTGCTGTCTACAACACGGGCACCATCACCGGGGATGGCACGATTATTCTCGACACCGGCAATTCAGGGGTGCTGCTCTTCGACGACGACAACAGCAACTTCTATGGCGACATCGTCGTCAATGGCGGCACGATCCAGATCAACGGGAACAATAATGCACTGGGCAATGTGCGCGGCATCACCACCATCGGTGGTTCAGGCATTCTGCAGTTCAATGACAGCCGTAACACCGGCGAATACATCACTTACAATGATGGTGCCACCGTGACGACCCTTGCAGCTGCAGCGGGCACCTTGAGCGGCAAGCAGACCATGAACAACACGACGGCGGCCGGTCTCACATTCAATATCCCGGTGGCAGCCAATACTGGCAGTGTCGGTCTGAACATCTCTGGCATCGTTTATGCGCAGAATGGTTTCACCAAGACCGGCTCCGGCATCATGCAGATCAGCGCCAACAACTTCTCTGACGTTTATGATGGGTACACCGGCATCAACAAGGGCGCGACTCTCCTCGGTCAGATCATGGTTAACGAGGGCATCCTCTATGTCGGTGGTGCGCGTGCGCTGGGTGCTTTTGGGGTTGGCAATGAAACCGTCGTCGCTGCCGGAGCCTCGGTGGATCTGCGTGGTCAGGCGCTCAATCTCGGAGATGACAGCGATCCTTTCCGTGAAATCTTCAAAATCGCCGGCACGGGCTTCAATGGCACGGGAGCTCTGCGCAATTCCTCCGGCACAGGGCAGATTTCATTCCTGACCCTCGATGACAACGCCACCATCAACAGCGGCGGTACGGTCAATGCGTCAGCCTTCGTGATCGGCACGTATGACACCAATCTTAGCAACGCCAACGGCCTGACTGGTGCGTTCACCCGCAATCGCCCGGTCATCGCAGGCAACAACAAGATCCTCACCATCATCGGAGGTCGCAATGCCTCGGACAACATGGTGTTTGCAGACGCAAGCTTCTCCAGTGCGCTCGACAGTCTGGTGATCCGTGGCAGCAGCGTACGCTTCAGGCATGAAGTGTCTGCTTCGATTGCCGACAACGGTATTCAAAGTTCGGACATCACCAACGGCATCGAAATCGGCTATGGTGGCCAGATTCAGGCGGATGCAACAAACGCAGCACTCGGCCTTGGAGCAAACACGGGTGCGCGTCTGCTCTTTGAAAACCAGTTCAACACCCACAACACGGTGGACATCACCATGAATGGCGTGATCGCCGCTGCCAACAGTGGCTACAACTACCTTCAGCTTGATTTCTTCACCATTCAGGACGGCTCCACCTTTTTGGATGGGAAACTCAATCTGACAGGAACCGCTGATCGGAACATCATCATCTCCGACTCCATTGGCAACTACACCGTCGCCGAGCAGGGCAATACAACGGAATCGCCGGCATCCAAGCTGGTGATTGGCGGGGTGATCCAGGGGCTGGGTGGTTTTACAAAAATCGGGTTCGGCGAGCTGCGTCTGACCGCCAACAATACGTTCACCGGAGATTTGAACGTGCTGCGTTACGGCTACGCCGCCGTGCCTTGGGAAAGCCATACATATGCGATCAACGGCGTGAACTACCCCACTCAGGGATTGGCTGAAGGCTGGGCGGAGTGGGGCCTTACACTCAATGGCGTCAACGGCGTGCTTTCGGGTGTGACCACCATCAACCTCCAGCGCCGGGGCATGATCACCCTGGACAATACCAACCGTCTCGATGCGACCTCTGGTGCTACCGGCGGCAACAACAATGACCGCATCAATGACAGCGCCATCACCAATATGAGCAATGGCTGGCTGCGTCTCAACGGTGGCACGGTCAACAACACGGAAACGCTGGGCACGGTCAATGTTCAGTCAGGCACCAACATTGTGGATTTCTATCCTACGGATGGCGCAGGCACCAACATGACGCTCACCGTCAACACGCTGAACCGCTCTGCGGGTGCTGTCGTGCGGTTCGTGGATCTGGATGCCACCTCCACCTTCAGCACTGCGGCGGCAGGGGACAGTGTCCGTGTGGCCGTGGGTTCTCTTGGCACCACCCTGGTGGGAAACAACACCATCGCCACCGACAAACAGATCGCCGTCGGCATTCTCGGGGGCGTCATTCCGCTTGGACTGGACACGGACTTCCGCATCCTGGGCTTCAACAATGCCAACGTCAGTGATCTTTGGAACCAGCAGCGCAACCTGCAATATCTGGGCGGCAGCAACTTCATGACGTATGAGGGCGGCTACCTTCGTCCGCTCGATGACTCGGAATACTTCACGGCCTCCGGCGGCCTCCTGGGCAACAGCACCGCTCTGGGTTTGAACCAGAATGTGAGCCTCAATGATCTGGCCACCGTGATGAAAGAAAGCACCGCGATCAACGCGCTGCGCTTCGGCCCGGTCTTTGACAACAATGGTTCCGGCGGCTCAGTGAACAACACCACCGCATTGACGAGCTACACGAACCATCACGCGGTTCTGCTTTATGTGGACGGCACCCTGACCATCTCTTCCGGCATGGTCAGCAGCGCCACTTTTGCAGTGGGCAACACAGCGGATGCTGCCACTTACATTCTGGGCGGAAATCTCGATTTCGGCAGCCGTGAAGCCATCTTCAATGCCCAAAATGGCTATTATCTCACCACCTCGGGAGCCATTGGCACAGGCACACTGCATGTCCGGTCGAACATCATGGGCACAGGAGGTTTGCTCAAGACCGGCTTCGCTCAGCTGGTTTTGGCTGGCAACAACACTTATACCGGCATCACCAGTATCAGTGAGGGGGATCTGCAGGTCACCAATGGTCGCACCGGACTCGGGGCGGGGGGCGATGGCAACGGCGTTGTCATCACAGGCAGCGGCAATCTCAGCTCCACTGCAGGTGTCCAGATCGGCACCGCAACCGCGCGTGAGGACATCTATATTGGCGTGCTTTCAGGCGATCAGCAGATCCTCCGCAATTTCAGCCGCACCTTGAACTATTTTGGCAACATCACCATCGACAACGTGGATCTTGCTGGCCAGACGATTTTCACGCCGCGCATCCGCCTCGATGGCAACAGCAACACCATCATCAACGGCAACATTGTTGGTGGCAATACTGCCATCAGCAATGACATCACGCAGATCGACTCCCGCATTGTCCAGTTCGACACTTCGGGTGAACTGATGCAGGCATTCATCTTCCGCGGCACCTTCGGAGACAAGGCTGATGGCAGCGGAAACGCCATTCCTATCGCCGATGTGATCTCCACTCTGCCGACCCTGGCCGGCGTTCGCACCAACGAGAATGAAGTGCTGCGTGTCAACCTTGCCGCCGGCAATGACCAGACGAGCTTCATCTTCGAGAAGCAGTACAATGCAGCCGGGCGTCTCTCTCTCCTGCGTGGAGACATGTTGATCAACTATGACCCCAATGCTGCGGGCAATGATGGCAGCGGATTCTGGACGAACACCGCCATCAGCCGCATACCGAATGCAGATTCGAACACCACCTCTTTTGCCATCAATGGCAGCACAACCATGCAGGGGTTTGTGATGGGGAATACTGCCAACTCGTTCAGCTCTCTCTTCCTGACCCGGGCCGGTCAGTCCTTCAACATGGCCGCCTGGTCCATGGTTGGCACGGGAGCCAAATACGTGGGCGGTTTGAATGAAAATGGCACGGTGACTTTCGGCACTGGCACAGGCACGCTTGTGACAGGCAGCATTGTGGCCAATCTTCAGGCGCAGAGCGGTGGCACCGTGGTCATCAATCAGGTGATCACTGGCAACACCGGCAGCACCAGCGCGCCAAACTTTGGCTTCCTCAAACAAGGTCGCGGAACAGTCATCCTGCAGAACACAGGGCTTGCGTCTGCCTCGGATGCCAACTTCGTCCTCGCAGGCGGCACCTTGGTTCTAAACCACACCGGCACCACGGTGCAGGCGCTGGTGGCCAGCCTGAATGCGCGGTTTGACGGCGGCACTGTGATCGCACTGGCAAGCAGTGATGCCAACACAACCACCGCCTTCGCCACCAACAATGCCGCCATCCGGGTGCTGGATTTCACCCTCGGAGGCAATGAAATCGTGGCTCGCACCACCAATGCAGGCACGGCCCGCAACATGACCATCAACATGGGCAATGCCAATGCCAACAACACCACCAGCAACTTCACCCGTGCTCTGGGAGCCACTGCCAACCTTGTCGAGGACAACGCGGCAGGCGGCACCGCTCAGATCACCCTCGACTTCAATGTCAGTTCCACTGCGGCAGCCAAGGACGCCATCATTGCCTGGCTGACCTATGGCTCACAGCTGCGCACTGCCACAGACTTCGCCATGGTGGCTAGCGCCAGTGGCAATGACGTGGGTTCCTTCGGCACGATTCGTGTCGCGAGCGACTACAACAATGATGTGTCCAGCTGGTCTGCGAGCGGCAACATCTCCGAAAACGGTGGTGCTGGCTTCAGCGGCACGCGCGGTTCTGCGCTGACCATCAGCACCCTGCGTTTTGACACCAGCGCAGACGGCGTCATCGATCTCGGCAGCAGTGTTTTGACGATTGCCGGCACCGGAGTCGCCTCCTCAGGCGGTGCCATCCTGGTGAGCAGCAATGTAGGAGCGGCAAACAAGACCATCAATGGCAGTGCTGGCGCGGCCCTCACGACGACGGGCGGACGTTCCGAGCTTATTTTCCACCAGTTCGGCACTGGCAATCTGAATGTGAACGTGCCTATCACAGGTGCGATCAATGTGACGATCACTGGCCCTAGCACGGTGGACGCCGCCAGCATCGGCACCTCCGGTGTCGTGGTGTTCAACGGCGCGAACACCTACACCGGAAAGACCTTCATCAATGGTGCAATTCTCTCCATCAGCGATGTGTCCCAGCTCGGTGTCAATCCTGGCGCGGCCACCGTGGACCAGATCACATTTGGCGGCGGCACCTTGCGCTATACCGGCACCGGATATGCTGATCTCGGCAACCGCGGTGTGACTGCCACCGGCGCAGGTGGCACCATTGACGTGGTCGATGGCGCAGCCGAGTTGCGTGTCAGAACCCTGGCTTCCACCGCTCTGTATCGCGGTGACATCGTCAAAGTCGGCGCTGGAACACTGACGCTGGAAGGCACGCTGAACACTGGAAACAACGCCAATTTCCAGGGATTGCTCGATATCCGCGAAGGCACGCTGCGACTGAACGGGGACAATACCACGGCCACAACCTCTCAGGTTTCCACGATTCTCGGCACCAACAACTCCTTTGCGGATGGCACGATCCTGCGCAGCGGAACGAACCTGGCCATCCAGATGGGAGCGATGAACGGTGCCGTGGACTGGAATCTTGAAGAATGGATCACCTTCAAGGGCAGCAATTACGTGACTGTCGGCAGTCTGGACCCGAGTGTCGCCACACCAGCGGGCTTTGCCAACCCGGCCGTTCGCACCGTGAATCTCAACGGCTTCATCACGATCGAGGGCACCACCACCTTTGATGTCCTCAGCGGGCAGACCATGCGCTTCAGCAATGGCGCAGGCTTCCTCACCGGAAACGGCGACATCATCAAGGACGGCATCGGACAGATGGAGTTCCGCAACAACAGTCCCGACTGGACTGGCAACCTGATCGTGAAGCAGGGCACTGTCTATGGCATGTATCAGGCGGATGTCTTTGGCACCGGCTATTTGACGGGTAAGACGATCACCTTGGGGTCTGCTGACCGCCAGGGGACGGCGCGACTGGTGATCTCGAACCAGGATGTGGTTCAGAATTACACCATTGAAATCAATCATAACATCAATGTCGTTTACAACCCCACCCAGACGAAACAGCTCTCGATCGAAACCGTCGGCAACGGCGATCTGATCAACATCAATGGAGACATCACGTTGAACGACAGCCTCCTCGTTTACATGAACGACGGCGCTGAGAACGGTGGCAGCCAGAACTACATCAACTTCAACGGCCGCCTTCTCGACGGCACCACCACCAGCGGCAACATCACCTTCTACGGTGACGACGCTGGCGGTGCCAACGACAACACCAGCGGTAGAACCTACAACTACGCCGTGCTCAAGGCCGACAACAGCGGATGGACAGGTGATGTCCGTATCAGCGCCAACACCGGTTACGACCAGGATCAGACCACCATTCTTCGCCTGGAAAACACCAAGGCGCTTACCGCTGCCAACGATGTGGACATGGGATACAACTCCATCCTGCAGACCGGTGGCGGCGCCCGCACCATCGGCTCTCTGAGCACCAATGGCGGCGTCGGCCCCTACATCGGCGACACTGGCGCGATGGGTGGCAGCACCAATGGCAGCACCGAAATCATTGAAAACGCCGCCGCCACCGAAGGCACGCTGACCATTACTCAAAGCACACCGGCCTCCACGGAAGTGTTGTGGGACGCCAAATTCCGTGACGGCACTATGAACAGCCAGTTCTTTGCTCCAGGTGCCAGCCCTACGGCCTCCGCTGCATTGAATGTGGTCAAAGCAGGCGATGGCTGGGCCACGATGACCTTGGACAACGACTACACTGGCACGACGACGGTAGCCGCCGGCATCCTGCAGGTGGGGCGCAATAATGTGGGGGATACGGGAGCCGTTAATGCTGCTGGATTCTCATCCGCTGCTGGCACCACCGTCGCTGGGACCGGCCAGATTCAAGGTGCCGCGACCATTCTTGGCCAACTTAGCCCTGGCGACGAAGCCGGGGCATCCATGGGGACGCTGACCTTTGTCTCCTCGGCCACCTTTGGCGCCACCTCGGACATCACTCTCCAAGCCCAACGTTCCAGCTATACCGCCATGAATACGGTCGGTTACGATACTGCGGGCTACAGCACATGGATCAATGGCATCACCACTGATCCGACTTACAGTCACCTCCTCAATGATCCGGTGACCGGCGCTCAGCACGATCAGATCCTTGTTGGCGGTGCATTGACCATTGTTACAGGCTCCAAAATCACCCTCGTTAACAACGGCTACAATGCCACCGCAGGGGATGTGTTCAAACTCCTCGACTGGAACGGCGCTAACCTGACCTACAATGTCGGCGGGGTCCTCTACAACGGCAGCTACCTGCGCACCGGTGCAGAGACCGGCACAGATCTTGATCTGTTTGAACTCGGGTCCGGATTCCGGTGGGACGTGAGCCTGTTCGATACGCAGGGCATCATCGTTGTGGTTGTGCCTGAGCCTGGTCGCCTGCTGCTGCTTATGTTTGGCCTGCTGGGCCTGGGCATGCGCCGTCGCCGCCGCAATGTCTGAAATTTTGCCGGCGCACTCATTCGCCCCGGTGCTGGCTGGCTGGAATAATGCCAGCCAGCCCCATGGGGTCTCTTGCGGTCTTCAGCAGAGATCTGTCACGGCATGAAAAACATGGCATGAGAATAGATGCCGGAAAGCCAGCTCTGCCATGGGGATCAACACCAATGGACGCCGCTGTAAAATCAGAGGCTGGCAGCTCTTAAAGAACTGCAAATTCAGCAGTCCAATTGGCTCCAGGAAATCGCTTGCGCTCAGTTCGCTTTCTGCCCTTCCGCCCATCGAATGGCGAAATAAGCCAGTTCGCCCGTCTCATTCATCCCCAGTTTTGCACGAATGTTCATTTTGTGAACATCCACGGTTTTGGTGCTGATTCGCAGCGCCTCCGCGATCTGACCTGTGTTCTTCCCTTGGCCGATCAGCACGAAGACTTCAAACTCACGGTCGCTCAGCTCTGAGATGGAATCCTTGGATTCGGCGGCATTGCCGGAGGAAAAAGCTTTCAGGATTTCCTCGGACATTTCCTCGCTGACCGCTATGCCGCCGCTCGCCACACGGTGCAGTGCTTGTTCCAGCACCTTTTGCGGGGCGCTCTTCATCACATAGCCGCGTGCTCCTGCCTTGAGGGCGCGTTGCGCATAGAGCTTCTCATCATGCATGGAAATGGCAATCATGGGCAGCTTCGGGCGCAGCAGGCGAAGATCCTTGATGAGTTCAAGCCCTGAGCGGTCTGGCAGCGAAATATCCACGACGAGTACATCCGGTGTGTCCTCGTCCACTTTGCGCACCGCCTCAGAGGCGTCTCCGGCCATCCAGGCAAAAGCCAGATCTGCGGCATTTTCAATGAAGAGCCGCCATCCCTCACGCATCATGGTGTGGTCATCCACGATGGCAATTCGTATGGCGGCTTGTGTGGGATTGGCTTTCATGGGTGCGAGGTTCTCGTGGGCAACCGCCCGTTTTTGTATCATGGATTCTTTAGCGGAATCCGCACAATGGCAATCGAGAAATCCCGTTCGCCTTTTTCAATGGTTCTCTCCAGTGTTGCAGAGAGTGTACGCAGCCGCTGGCCCATGAGATGCAGGCCCATGCCATGCCCGTCCGATGCGGTGCGTTCTGTAAATGGAGTTCCATCATGAATAACGCTCAACACCACATTGGCATCTTCCATTCTTACGGTGATGGTGATGACATCCGGCTTGGAATGCTTGCAGGCGTTGATGACCAGTTCCTGCGCAATCCGGAAGAGCAGTTCCTGGGAGCTCCCGGTGAGTGATGGGCTCAAATCGGAATAGTCGAGCGAGCACCGCACCATGTATGACTTCTCGGCAAACCCCAGCACATTCTCCAGCGCATCTTTCAATCCGTGATTCTCGATGCCCACAGGAGCAAGCCCCCACGCCATGCTGCGCGCGATCACGGTCGATTCTGAGAGCTCTTCAGCCACCTGCCCGGCGAGGGCGGCTATCTTGCCATCTTTTTCATGGATCATCCCTTGCACGACCCCTGCTTTCATTTTGATCGCTGAGAGTCTTTGACAGAGATCATCATGCAAGTCTCTGCCGATCTTCCTGCGCTCCTGTTCTGCGGCTTCGAGCACCATGTTTTCCGCCGTCCTGAGCTTGGTCAAAGCCCCGGCAAATTCCACGGAGATCATGGAGAGCTCATCATGCCCCTCCAATGTCATCGGGAGGCCGTTCGTGGAGCTGGCGGCTCGCAAAATTTCCACCACCCGGCGCACCCTGCGCGTGATGAGTTCGTCCAGGGCGAACCAGAGCAGCAGGCATGATGCCAGCAGCACCCCGGCCTGCCGCAAAGACTCCTGCCAGGCTTCCTCATTTACCTCGACCAGCGCCATGGTGGCATCGTAGCGAATCAAGATCGCAGCGCGGCTGTTGGATTCGTAAGTTTCAAAGAAAGGCACCATCACCACCAGGCTGTTTTTTTCAGCGTTCCATTCAAATGTAGGCGCCATCGTGTCCAGCACAGAAGCGTGCCGCTGCCATTCTGCTGCCAGCGGTGTTTTCAGGACGTCCATCCGCTTCCATTGCATGTGGGTGGAACAGCTGACGATTCCCTCCTTGTTGCATACAAGGCCCAGATCCACGTCGGCAGAAAGGGACACGTAGGCCATCTCGAGTTCGGCGGCACGCTCCTGCTGCTTGCGGGACAGGTGCTGCAGCAGGCCGGCCAGGCGGCTGCCTGTTTCAGTAGCCTCCTGCTCCAGGCGTACGAGCCGACGGTCTTTCAGCCAATGCTGATTTCTCCAGTTGTTGAGCAGAATCATCAGAAGACCAAACGACAACACACTCAGTGTGATGCGGCTTTGGATGGAGTGAAACAGTTTCAAGGAAGCGCCTCCTTTGTAAAGC
>NZ_JBAQCR010000014.1:0-1679 GCF_049294395.1 Prosthecobacter sp. | reverse complement strand
AGCCGCCTTTGGAGCAAAACTCCAAGGCGGCTTGTTTTATTTATCTGAAGGCAACTAGTGCAGTGCTTTCGCCCCTCACCCCCCAGCAGTGATCTGCACCACCTCGATCACATCCCCCTCTTTCACGCTCGCCCCATCAATCTCTCTCGGCAGTAGCGCCACCTGATTCTGCTCCACCACCACCGGCTTGCCACCAAGTCCAATGCTCTCCAGCAGCGACCTCACCGTCTGTGGTCCATCCAGTTCACGCTTTTCTCCGTTCAAAGTGATCTTCATATCAAAATTCGAGGTTCACGCAGCTAGGATCGAAGCATCCCAGTCCTTCCACACCGGATCCAGCCCCTGCAGTCGCAGCATCTCCGCCACGCTTTGCGGTGAACGCTGATCCGCGATGCCAAACTGCCCTTCGGCACGATTTGACTCCGCCTTCGTCTCCACTTCCACGCGCTTGCCCTTGACCGTCAGGTGCAGGTCATCATTCCCCGCTCCCGTGTAGCCACCCGGCTCCGTATGGCTGCCCGCGCTCATCACCGTGATCCCCAGCGGTGCCAGTGCATCGCGCAGCGGCGCGGACTCACGCGTGCTCAAAATGATCCCCACTTCCGGGAAGATGATGCGGTAGGCGCAGATCGTCTGCACCAGCGCCCAGTCCGGAAAATCCGTCATCGGCGTAAAGCCACCTGCCGCCGGCCGCAGCCGCGGAAACGCCACCGTAAAACTCGATTTCCAGCAGTGCTTGTACAAATGCTCCAGATGCGCCGCCAGTCGCAGCGCTTCCAGCCGCCAGTCGCTCAGGCCAAACAACGCACCAATGCCAATCCGGCGAAATCCACCCGCATACCCGCGCTCCGGGCAGGCCAGCCGCCAGTCAAAATCCTTCTTCGGCCCCGCCGTGTGCATGTCCTTGTAAATCTCACGGTCATAGGTCTCCTGATACACCACCAGGCCCTCCGCGCCCGCCTTGACCATGCGCTCATACTCCGGCGCCTCCATCGGCCCCACCTCGATGCCGATCGTCGGCACAAACTCACGAATCGCCCGGATGCACTCTTCCAGATACCCGTCGCTCACGAATTTAGGATGCTCGCCCGCCACCAGCAGGATGTTCCGAAAACCCTGCGCCACCAGGTGCTTCGCCTCCGTCACCACCTGCTCGATCGTCAGCGTCACACGCAGGATCGAGTTGTTATCACGCGAAAATCCGCAGTAGCTGCAGTTGTTCACGCACTCATTGGAAACATACAGCGGCGCAAACAACCGCATCGTCCGCCCAAAATTACGCCGCGTGATCATCCGCGACTCCTTCGCCATCGCCTCGATCTGCGCCGGCCCCTTCGGCTCCAGCAGCGCCGCAAACCGCTCCATCAGCGGCGTTTTACGCGCCGGGAGGGCATCAAGCGTGGGAATGAAGGACGTCAGCATAATTGGGGGGCTGATATAATACGCACCCGCCGCCCCATGCAACGCCACGAACACCAAATTCACCCCATTCACCCCTCCAAGGCACGGGATCTCCCCACCCCGAGAAATCTACCTTCCCCACTCTTTCTCTGCCCCCTCTGCCTCTTTGCCCCTCCGCGGCAAAACCGAACGTCCCCAACCCACACTCCACCACTCCACCTCAGTCACCCCACATACTGCGTCATAAACACCTCATTCCCCTCCGCATCCCGAAACAC
>NZ_JBAQCR010000013.1:0-14166 GCF_049294395.1 Prosthecobacter sp. | reverse complement strand
AGGCGATTTTTTCGAGAGCCGTAATCAAATCAAACGACTTGAAGGTGTAGGCTTGGCAGCCGGCGTAGAACTGGCCGACTTTGGCGCTTTCAGGCAGGGTTTGACCGGCCACAGCGAGGGAGGCCGTGCCGAGAAGAAGAGAGAGAAGTGTCGTTCGAATCATGGGGAAATTTGAACGGCAGGCCTGCGCACTTCTTGCAAGCTCTGAAGGAAGCAGAATGCCAAGACTCAAAGCGAACCAAGCCCGGCGCCTCTCAAGATTCGGCATTCCATCCAAGGAGTTCGCTTGCGTGGCGGCGCCGTGAGTTCACTTTCCCGCATATGAAAATTCTGAAGTCTGCTTTGCTCATCACTGTTTTTGCCTGTGGTTTGTGCTTGGGGGGGGCACAAGCTGCGGATGTGAAGGGTGGCAAGGACCATCCGCTGCTCAAGCGCTACGAAGGCTCCGCGCTGGTATCGTATGAACAGAAGAACTACGACGCGCTGAAGATGGCGCTGGAGTGCATCGTGTTTGATTATGGCGAAGGAAAAATGAAGCCCTTCAAAAAAGTGGAGGTCGAAGGCCGCAAGACCACGCTGTTTTACAATCTGCCTACGGGCATCGGTACGCTGGAAGGCGTGCGCCAGTATGAAAATGAACTGAAGGAAAAAGGATTCGAAATTCTCTTCCGTGCCTCCGGCGAGGAGATCGAGAAGAACAAGGGCGACAATCTGGCGATGGAAGTCTATGGCATGACTCCGGAGAACACGAACCGGGATCATCCGCAGATCATGGCCATGCAGGGGCCGGACAAGACAAAGTCGCACTACCTTGCGACCCGCCTCTCACGTCCTGAAGGGGATGTGTTCTGCTCCGTCTGGTCATTCGAAGCCTCCTGGACCGCTGCCTCGCTGAAGGTTCCTGAGAAGAGCACCCTTGTGCGTGTGGACATCTGCGAGGTGAAACCGATGGAGCAGAAAATGGTGCTGGTGAAGGCGGCAGAAATGGCCAGCCAGATCACCCTCAATGGCAAAGTGGCACTCTACGGCATCCAGTTCGACACTGACAAAGCCACCATCCGCCCGGATTCCGAAGCCACGCTGGCGGAGATCGCCAAACTCCTCCAGGAAAAGGCGGACCTGCGCGTGCTCGTCGTTGGTCACACGGATACTGAAGGCAGCTTTGAGTACAATCGCAGCCTGTCACAACGGCGTGCAGACTCCGTGGTGGCGAATCTGGCGGACAAAGGCATTTCCAAAGAGCGGCTGTTTCCGGTGGGAATTTCCTTCGCTTCTCCCGTGGCAACGAATGCCACCGAGGAAGGCCGTGCGAAGAACCGCCGAGTCGAACTCGTGGACATGGGCGCGGCGAAAGCCAGGTGAGAAGGCGTGCCCTCGCTCCTGCTGTGAGTGTTATCGGAGCGCCACGAAGTCCCCCTCAAACAGCACGCAGACTTGTTCTGCGTGGATGACCTGCACCTGGAGTTTGAGATGCGCCTTGCCGGTGCTTTGGAAGACTGATTTGAACGCGGCCAGCGCCGCCTCATCCGGCCTCATGCACACAGCTCGGAGCATGCCGCCCACCGGGCGCTTGTAGCGGATGTTGCTTTCGCGGATCACGATGTGTGCATTGCGGTCGCCCAGTTGCAGCCAGAGCATGGCGTAGCCGGTCAGCGTGGTCAGTGCGCTGAGGCTGCCGCCGAAGGCGGTGCCAAGATGATTGTGATTGGGCTCCAGCGGTGCCGTCACCACGAGCTGTGTATCGTCGTAGCTTTCAATTTTCACACCCATCGCCTGCGTGAGCGGGATCTGTTCATGCAGGAAGCGTTCGGTGTCACGCAGAAGGTCGTCGTTCATGGAAGCAAAACAGTCGAGATGCCGCTCCATTTCGCAACGATCTTCGAAATGGGCTGGGGTATTCAGTTCCAGTTCATTTCGCCCACCAGGTCGACAGACAAGCCTTGGGTGTGTCCGGTTTGATCAACGTGTCCTCGGAGTAATGCGAGGTATCGTTGAAGAGCATCAAGCGCGCACGCACCGGATCTTTGAAGTCCACGACGTTTAGTGCAGCCGGGTTTTGATCCAGATTGTCCCGATACCGCCGCGGATCGAATCCCAGCAGGGAACTCAGCAGCAGGCGGATCGTCGCCTTGTGCGAAACGACGATCAATGATTCGCCTTCGTGCTGCCTGACCACTTCCATAAGGGCCGGCAGTGCGCGTGCGGTTACCGCGAGGCCGCTTTCCCCGCCTTCGGGTGCAAAGGTGAAAGGATCTTCATCCCATGCAGAGGCCTCAGCAGGAAACTGCTGCTCCACCTCGGCACGCGTCAGTTGTTCCCAGTGGCCATGCGAGATCTCACGCAGGCCATCACGTGGATGGACCTCCAGCTGATGCGGAGCCGCCAGAATGCGCGCAGTTTCCATCGTGCGATCAAGAGGTGAGGCGTACACCGCAGCCACCGGCAGGCCTTTCAGACGCTGCGCCAGGCGGCCCGCCTGCGCACGGCCTTCATCGGACAGCGGCACATTGGTGGCGCCAGCAAAGCGGTCTTCAGCAGTCAGAATGGTGGCGCCGTGACGAATCAGGTAAATGCGGGTGAGAGCCATGAGGACTGCCTATAGCACAGGCATTCCATGTCTTTCGAGCGGTTTTGCATTCATGCGGTGTGTTGTTACCCGGCTGCGATAATTGGGCCGGGGAAGTTGACGCACGCCGGGCGTTCGCGTATCGGGGCGCGATGGTGAATACAGAACCCAAAGTCACTGTCGTAATGGCCACCTACAACTGGAGTTCGGTCCTGCCATACTCCATTGGCAGCATCTTGCGCCAGACGCGGACGGATTTTGAACTGTGGGTGGTGGGAGACGCCTGCACGGACGACTCTGAACAAGTGGTGACCGCCATTCAGGACCCGCGTGTGCATTGGTACAATCGGGCGACAAACTTCGGGCAGCAGGGCGGGCCGAACAATGATGGCATCCAGCGCGCACGGGGCGAATACATCGCCTATCTGGGGCATGATGATCTCTGGCTGCCGCACCATCTGGAATCACTGGTGGCCGCCCTGGATGCGGGTGCAGATGTGGCCTGGGGAGCCCTTTCGTTCATTCTGCCGGATCAAAAGCGGGCATTGATGCCGCACAATCCCCAGCACTATCAGTCCGGCATGTGGATTCCTCCTTCTGGAGTGATGCATCGTAAAAGCCTGGCGCAAAAAGTGGGAGGGTGGCGGTCTTACCGCGAGATCACCATGGATCCTGAGGCGGACTTGCTGGTCCGAATGCATGAGGCCGGAGGCGTGTTTTGCTTTGTGCCCCGGCTCACCGTATTGAAACTGCCTGCGGCTGAACGAAAGAATGTCTATCGTGACAAACCCTGTCATGAGCAGGCGGCATGGACCAAAAGATTGGAAGCGGGGGAGAACATTGAACAAGCAGAGCTGATAGAGCTGGCCACCCATCCTTTCCAGGCAGCAGGCACGTTGATAGGCCTGTGGTTCCGTGCTAAGGCGGACTTCTTCGGCAAACTGTTCCGAGGGTATAAAAAAACGGTGTTTGACCGCCGCCGTAAGTGCAAGGGGCTCGCGCCCAAATCTTAACTTTCATTCATGAAATCTGAACTTTCCGCCACGCCTGACCGGCAAACCGTCACGCCGCAAGGCCAGCTGGTCCAAACTCTGATCGATGGCGTCAAAGTGCGTCTTGCGGTCACACATCCCGATGAACGAGGTGATCTCTGCGAGGTGTACAGCACCGCGTGGGACTTTGATGACGGTCCCATGGTTTACGCCTACTTCGCCAGCATCCGGCCTGGGCAGACGAAGGGCTGGGTCAAACACCTCCTGCAGACCGACCGGCTGTTTATGGCCGTCGTTTCGTTTCGTGTGGCTCTCTACGACGACCGGCCGGATTCCCCAACCTATCAGAAATTGAATGTCCTGTACTTCAGCGATCGGAAGCGCGGCCTCGTGCGCATTCCTGCCGGCGTGTATCACGCGGTGCAAAATGTGGGGCATGTAGATGCCAGCTTTATCAACCACCCCACCCGCGCCTACAACCACGCACAGCCGGACAAATACCGGCTGCCGCTCGATACGCCGCTGATCCCCTTCAGTTTCGCGCCGACGCTGGGCGGGTAAGACCGGAATTCACCGCCGCCCGTGATTGAAATCCACCGGCTTGCTGACGGTCGTAGCGCCCTGGTTGTTTTCGATCAGGGTATTCTTGCAGCTCGGATCCACGACGATGCTTGCCGCCTTGTTTTGAAAAGTGTTTCCGGTGAACTGCAAGTCATGGCCGTTAGGTGCAAAGGTCACCGCTTCAGCAGGGGCCGAGTCTCCTAGGATGAAGATGTTATCGCGCACAATGATGGGACCGTAGGTCGCGCCAGGCTCATAGATCGTGAAGTAGAGTTCCGGAAACTCTCCCGGTTTGGCAGTGCGGTAGGAGATGCGACCACGCCGCATGTCGGGCTCGTTCTTGGTCGTGTTGTTCACGAAGACATTGCCCGTCATGACGAAGTTGACGGGCTGGTTGATCCACGCGCCGCGCCCGCCATTGCGAAAGGTGTTGCCTGTCATCGTCACGTCTGTGCAGCTTTTTTCCACACTCACCACGCGTGAGCCGTTCGTGCCGTCCACGAGATTGCCGGTGATCGTGGCGTTCTGGCAGTACTCCGCCAGAAAGAAGGCCCCCATGCGGCTGCCGAGGATGTGGTTGTTTGCGAAGATGATGTTTCGGCTGCGCTGGATGTGCATCGTGTCGCCTATCGCGCTGAGCTGGCAGCCGGTGACGCGCACATCCTTGGCACCCACAATGTCAAAGGCGCCTTTACCCGGCCCGCTGCCCGTCGGAGCATACGCGGCGAGGTAAGTCGCGCTGATGTTAAAGGCCAGGCTGCCGCTTCCGCCACCTTCGAAGTGAACCGGTGAACCTTTAGGCTGATCCGAAATCTTGATGTGTTCCGGCGTGGACTCGACGACGAAATACTGCCGGCCGCGAACAATGTTTTTCGGAAGTTCTGCACCCATGAATGTGAGTGCTTCTTTGGGTTCATCGGTTTCGCTGATGGCAAGCGGACGGTTCGTGTTGTCGAACTTTACGAGATCGCCGCTGAAGGTCACTTCCCGCATGAGATCGGTGCGGAAATACTTCTTCGCCCGCTCAACTTCCCATGGCTCGTAGGACTCCGGCCACGTCATGATCTGCCAGAGGTAGCCGTAGTCCCACATGAACTTGCCGCTGCGCAGCAGTGTGCAGCTTTCCAAAGCCACGCGTTCGGCGTAGGCCGTCACTTCGCTCTCGCTTTTTTTTCCAGCCTGTCCGTGCACTCCGATCACGGCACCGGCCATGCCATTGGCCTTCACTTCGCGAAACAGAATGTCATGCGTGCCGCCTTCTTTCGTCGTGGTGATCTCAATGCCCTTGGTATTCGCATTGGGCTCCCACAGATTTTCCTTTTGAGCAGGATCAAACACATGACCCACAAACTCCCCTCCCTGCCATGTGAAGTGTGAGATGTTCTCTCCAGTAAACACAACCGCCCGCGCCTTGTCAGGCAGTGTCTCTGGCAGAATGAATCTGGCCCCATGGGCGAACACGGTCATGTTTGAGTCTAACGGCAGAGGCTTGCTGCCATCGAGATGATAGTCCCCAGCCGGAATCGTCACCACGCCGCCTTTGGCCAGCAGGGCGGCGAGTGTGGCAGAATCATTAGCCCAAGCTGTGATGTGGAGAAGGAGGAGGCAGAGAAAGGGCTTCATGATAAAGGCCAAGTGAACTCAAGGCTTCTTCGCTTTCTGTACCGGTGTGCTGGGCAGGGAAGACACATCCAGTGTGAACGCCTTGGCCGGCTTCTTATCGAGAAGCTGAAGATCGAACCATTCGATCATGCGCTCCGTGTCCTGCGGCATTTCCTGCCAGCCGCCATGCCCCGCGCCTTCGCGGATGACCAGTTCGCACACAGCCCCCTCTTCGTGGCAGCGCTTGAGAAAGCGTTGTGACTGTGTGATCGAAACCTGCAGGTCAGCATCGCCATGCACGATGAAGATGGGAGGCTGCCGCTTGTGCACCCAGTAGATCGATGAGAGCTCGCGTCCCAATGCAGCGCGTCCTTCCTCGGTCGCCGCCTTCGGACCAAACGCCCCCGCATACGCCGAGAGCTTGCCAATACCCACCGCATTGTCGCCCGGCTCGAACCAGTTCAGGTAATCAGTCGGTGGATAAAAGCATGCCACGGCATTCACCGCGCTGCTCTCGCGGTCAATCGGATCAACCGCCTTCGCATCGCCAGGTCCGCCGCGTGTCGCCAGCATCAGGCTCAGGTGCCCGCCTGCGCTGCTGCCAGTGACACCGAGCTTTTGCGGATCCACTCCATAGTCGGCCGCATGAGCACGCACAAAGCGCACTGCACGATTCAGATCCGCCACGATCTCCTCCACCTGAAAACGCGGCTGCGTACCATGCACAACCACAAACGTCGTGTAGCCCGCCTTCGGCCAGCCACCATCGCTGATGCCATTGTGATTCGATTTCCAGCCGCCGCTGATGATCTTGATGATGCCCGCGCCATTTGGCTTCATCGGCTTGAACACATCCATGGTCAGCGCCACGCCATCATGCTTGGTGTAAATGACATCGCGAATGCGCTCCGGTTCCTGTGCATGGAGTGCGGAGGTGATCAGAACGAGGCAGGGACTCAGATGGAGCAGGAGGCGTTTCATGGTTGATTCGTTTGGGGAATGATTTGAGTCAAAAGTGCCTTATTCCGGCCAGTAGATGGCGATCTTCTTTTTCAGGAACTCCACACTGCGTGCGAGCTGCTCCATGCCATCGACGCCGTCCTCGATGCTGATCCAGCCATTGAAGCCCTTGCTCTTCAGTTCTGTGAAGATGGCATCGTAGTCATTGAGTCCTTTGCCGATCTCGCCATGGCGCAGGCGCTTGGCATAGCCCTGTGCGCCGCCTTCTTCTTTGCGTAGATCTTCGATGGTACCTTCCGCCAGATAGCGGTCGCTCGCATGCATGGTCACCACGCGGTGCGAGACGCGCTTCAGCAGCTCAATCGGGTCTTCACCCGCGAGGTAGGTGTTGGAAGGATCATAGTTCACGCCGAAATTCGGGTGGTTCACCGCATCAACGAGTTTGCAGAACACATCCATTTTCTGCGCGAATTCGGGATACTCCCAGAAGTCGTCCTTGTAGTGATTCTCTATGATCAGAGTGATGCCGCGTTCCTGCGCATAGGGCAGGCAGGCGTAGATGGATTCAGCGGCCAGTTTCACGCCTTCATCCAGCGTCAGTTCAGGACGACGCTGCCCGCTGAGCACGCGGCAGTACGATCCACCGAGCGTGTGCGTCATGTCGATCCAGCGTTTCTGCTTCGCGATCTCTTTGTCACGGAAAGCAGCGTCCGGGTGGGTGAAGTCGGGCGAGCAGCACATCATCGGAATCACCTTGCCAGTGTCCTCGACCTCCTTGCGAAAGCGCGGCCAGTTGCTCTCATCGGACATCTCGAGAAAGCCAGCATACCATTCAAGGCCCTGCACATCGAGTTTGGCGGCGAGCTGAATCCATTCGGAGACGGTCATGGTTCCTTCTTTGCAGAGGGCCTGCATGAAGGCTTTGGGGAAGGCGGCGAGTTTGGGCATGGTGGTTATTTGGAGGGAATGGTGGAGGCGTCTTTGGGTGGATTGCGGCCGATGAAGGGATGCTGTTCCAAGTCAAACACCTGACCGCTGATGGGGCCGCATTCATCGGCCAGCAGCCATGACGCACAGGCAGCGATCTCATCGGGCCAGAGGATGCGTCCGGCGGGAGCATAGACTTTGGGAAGATCGGCATACCAGTCTTCGCGCAGGCCGTGTTCGCGTTTGCGCTTGGCCTCGTTTTCCGTGAGCACCCAGCCGGGATTGATCTGGTTCACCCGCACGCCGTCTTCGCGCATGAGCGTATCGCCCAGATTGCGGGTCAGGGTCATGAGCGCACCTTTGCTGACGCTGTACGGCATGAGGTTGGGCTCGCCGCTGTAGGCGTTCACGCTGCCGATGTTAATGACACTGCCATGCGTTTCGCGCAGGTGCGGAAGCGCGGCGCGGATGATGAGGTAAGGCACCACGCAGTTGATCTCCAGCATGCGGCGGAACCACGCACCATCCGTCGTCTGGATGTTCCCTGTGCCGACTTGCGCGGCGTTGTTGACCACAGCATCAATTTTACCAAAAGCCTTGATAGCGTGATCCACCAGCAACTGCGGCGCGGCTTCGTCAGCGAGATCTTTGATGACGAGAGCGGCATTCTCCGCGCCGAGTTCAGCCACGGTTTGCTCTCCCAGATCCTGCTCAAGACCATGGATAAGCACGCGGGCTCCCTCTGAGACGCAGCGCTTGGCGATGGCCTTGCCAATGCCGGTGACGCTGCCTGTGACGATGATGACTTTGTTTTGAAGACGGGACATGCTTTAAGAATCAGTAAAAGGACCGGAATTTTGTTGGGAGAGAGTCTCACGTACGCGCTGACCATTCAGCGATGCGACCGAAGTTTTCTGTTTCAAACTCATCGCCGTCGCACAACCCGCCGCCTCTCCAAGGGCCATGGCGGTCACCGTCACACGGGTGGAAGCATGGGCACCGCGGGTGGCGCTATGGCAGCGGCCCGCGACCAGCAGGTTTTCAATCTGCTGCGGCACCAGAGAGCGATACGGAATGTCATACGGCCCTGGCTGCACTTTCTGCGGATCAAAGTCGTTCGCACTGCCGACCACGGTTTTGTTTGGGTGCAGATCGAGATACCAGCAGCCGGTGGCAATCGCATCGTCAAAGCGGCGGCCCTGCATGATTTCCTTCTCGTTCAAAATGTGCTGCCCGATGAGCCTGCGCGATTCACGCACACCGATCCAAGGATAGGCTTCGAGAAAATAGGAGTCCGCAAAGGCGGGAATGTCACGCTTCCATGCACGATGCATGGCCAGCGCATCCGCCCGGCCCTGCATCTCCGCGCGGCTCAGATCCGCCGCATCGGTGGGATTCGCGGGAACACGCACACCATGTACGTAGACCTCGTCGTTGGAATACATGAACATCACGCCCGGCCCGTAAAAATGCGGCAGTTCTCCCAGCTCCTGCGCTTTCACCAGCCCAGCACGGCAGAGCTTGCTGATGTCAGGCACACGCTGGACTTTGCCGATTCGGAAATGCAGCGTCAGCGGCTGCACCTCGGCGCTTTGCTCGGTGGGCGCACCCGCACGGGCCGCCACATCGGCATCGCCGGTGCAGTCGATCACCACCTTGGGCTTGATGCGGACCAGTCCGTCCTTATTGGCGATCACCACCGAAGTCACTCGGCCATTGGCTGACTCCGCATCACATACAAAGGAATTGAACAGCACGGTCAATTTGTCGCCACAGGCCTGCAGTTCACGGTCCAGCAGAACTTTGAACTCAAAGGTGTTCGGTATCGTGGGGTTGTGCGGTTTGATTTCCTTGGCATCCGCCTTGCACACGCCTGTCTTGGCCAGCAGTTCCAGGGCGATACCGCGCACGACCACGCGATGCGTCTTGATGTCTGCAATGCCGTCAAAGTAGGGCAGCCCCACGCTGGTGATGATGCCGCCTGCAAACGGAGCCTTTTCCACCAGCAGCGTCTTCGCACCATTCCTGGCGGCGCTCAGCGCTGCTGCCGTGCCCGCGCAGCCACCGCCGCATACCAGTACATCCGTCTCGATCTCGCGCATGGGTGCCTTCACGAACGACTGATCCGCCGCCACCGCAGCTGCCATGGGGGCCACCGCCGCGACGGCAGACGCTTTCACGAAGGCACGCCGCGTGCTTGGGTCACTGCTGGTTGGGTTGGGATTCATGACAGTGAGCATAACGGAGACACGCCCTGCAGTTCCACGACAAAGTCTGTGTGAAATGCGTCAATAATTTTAAGCTTGGGGAAAGCTGCGGTTCCACATATCATTTTCCCATGAAAATCACCCGTAAAGGCCATGGTTTCACGCTGATAGAGCTGCTCGTTGTCATCGGCATCATTGCCTTGCTTGCAGCCTTGGTGCTTGGTAGCGGGAATCCGGCTTCTTCCAAGCGGCAGGTAACCCAAGGCACCATGGAGACTGTCGCGGCGGCGTTGGAGCGCTACTACGAGGAGTATGGTGAATATCCCGAGCCGGTAAATGCAGATGAAACGGCTGAGATCATGCCCGGAAAGGTCTATCGCATCGGTGCCGCCAAGTGCCTGTATCAAGCACTGCGGGGAGACGGCTATGACGCCATCAAGGGAGCCGGACGTGCTGAGAAAGGCGAACCTCAGTCGGATGGAAAGGTCAGCACAGACGAAATGAAGAACGTCATCATGGCCGATATGCCGGAGGGCATGTGGCGCAAGGTGGGCGGCAGTTACATCCTCGTCGATTCCTTCGGTCGTCCGTTTCAATACACCAAGGCCGGCAGCGAAAATAAAAATACGATCAACTCCACCTATGACCTTTGGTCATATTCTCAAGACGACAAAAACGTCATGGCCAAATCCAAAGACACCGAGGCCAATGCCAGCCTCGGCGCCAAATGGATCAAAAACTGGTGAGAGGGAAACTCGTCTGATTATTTCGCCACGCCCTTGATGCTGAAGTCGTCATACTTCACGTCAATGCGGTTGGTGGTGAGACTCACGACCGTCTTGTGATCATGTGCGACACCGGGGGACTGGAAAGTGCTGACAACCTTGCCGTCGATGCTGGTTTCCACCACATCATTCTGGGTGCGCACGGTGAGTGTGTGCCACTCTTTCAGCGACACCGTGGTGGGTGCCGACTTCGTCCACTTCAGCATGTTGGCCTTGTCCTCGGCGGTCAGCGTGGGTGGCACTGTCTTCTTGCGTGTGTAAATGTCGTTGCTGAAGGTGCCAGCCTTGGCGTCGGCAACGACCACTGCCTTCGGATTCACCGAGATGCTGCAAATGTGCCCTGCGTGAGCGCCTTTGTAGTCCTTGTCATCGAGCCAGACATTGAAGCCTTTTGCCTGATCGCTGACGAACTGGAACTTCACAGACACTTCCAGATCCGTCTCAGGAGCGATTCGGATCACATCCACCGCCGCGTGATCCGACTCCGGCGCTGTGATGCCCACCAGCACGCCGTCTTTCACCACGCTGGAGCTCTTGTAATGCCCCCAGGCCTTGCCAAAACCGTCGGCTGCGAAGTCATCCGAGAAAATGGCGCGTGGATAATCGAGGGCAAATGCGGAGGTCGCCAGGAGAGCGAGACAGAGAATGGATTTCATGGTGGTGGTGGGTGAAGAAAGAAGAACGGCCGTGCGCCGTCCATCACACAGGCTATTTGACGAACTTCTTCACAAAGTCCAGCACCGAGCGGGTGAAGGTCCATTGCCCCGTTTCTGGCAGGCACTGCGATGGGGTGCTCGCCCAAGACAGTGCCACAGCCGACAAAAATCGCATGCTCATGCGATTTCAAAGGAATGGAGATGAGCCGGCGATCACACCGGACGCAGCACGCTCTTCACGACTTCGCCCTTGTGCATCTTCTCAAAGGCTTCGTGCCATTCGGTCACGGGCCAGACACCACCGATGATCGGCTTCACATCAAACTGACCGCTGCTGAGCAGGGCAATGACGCGCTCCCAGATCGGCCAGTTGTGGCTGAAGCTGCCTTGCAGCGTGATGTTCTTCTGCACAAGAGGGTCGAGGTTGAAGCCAAGAGGCTGCGGGCCCCAGCCCACCTTGCTGATCCATCCGGCAGGGCGCACGATGTCGAGCGCGATCTTGAGCGTGATGCTCGCGCCTGCGGCGTCAATCACTCCATCACAACCCAGGCCGTCGCGGGCGGTGGCCCAAGGTTTCGCATCGCCGATGATGACTTCGCAGCCGTACTGCTTCGCGATTTCCAAACGATGCGCATCCTGCGGCAGACCGACGATGGCAACTTGTGCACCGCAAAGACGCGCCATGGCGGCGCAAAGGATGCCGATGGTCCCTGGCCCAAGCACGACGACTCGGTCACCGGGTTCGATGCGTGCATTCTTCACCACCGCGCTGTAGGCCACGCAGCAGGGCTCCGTGAGGCAGGCCTGCTCAAAGGGAAGCTGATCTGGCACGTGATGCAGAATGCGGCTGGGCACGCGCACATACTTCGTCATGGCTCCATTGACCCCGTAGCCGAAGCCCTTGCGGGTCGGGTCCAGGTTGTAAAGTCCCCGCTTCGTCATCGGATTGTTCGGGCTGATGATGGCGGCGGTTTCGGAGACGACGCGGTCGCCTTCCTTCCAGCCTTCCACATCCTTGCCCACTTCGACGATGCGTCCGCCGAACTCATGGCCGAGCACGACCGGATAGTTCACTGGCCAGGAGTGGTCGGCGGTCCACTGATGCAGATCGGAGCCACAAACGCCGACATTCGCGACTTCGAGGAGCACGTCCTCGCTGCCGATGGTAGGCGTTTCGATTTCACGGACTTCGACGGAGCCTTTTTCAGGCGCGTAATTGACGACGGCGGCGGATTTCATGGTTGGGAAAAGGAGGTTGAATATTAAAACGCAGGAACGTCCTGAGCATGCACGGCTTCGCAAATCATGCGCAGCGAAGCTTCGAGATTGCCGTCCGCCGTTTTGAAGGCATCGGCGTCGATGGTGAGAGGGGCGCCGAGGACGACCAGCGGGGCACCGTATTGAGGGCACTTGATGGCCTGCTCCAGGCTGAGACCGCCCACTGCCTGGACGGGGATTTTGACGGCGTTGCACACTTCACGGAGCTGATCCAGCGGGCTCGGCATGCGTTTGCCCGCAGCGGCGATGCCCCGGCGCTCATCGTAACCGATGTGATGGATGATGTAGTCGCAGCCGAGGTCTTCGAGAAACTTCGCGCCTTCGATCATGCTTTCGCAGACCATGTTGTCGCCCATGACCTTGCAGCCGAAGTCGGCACCGGCTTTGACAACGCACTTGATCGTCTCGGCATGAGCACGGGCCATGACGACAACATGGGTGGCACCAGCCTTGGCCATCATTTCGGCCTCCAAGTAGCCGCCATCCATCGTTTTCAAGTCAGCGACGATGGGCGTATTTGGGAAAGCTTTTCTCAGGGCGCGCACACCGTGGAGGCCTTCGGCAAGGATGAGAGGCGTTCCGGCTTCCAGCCAGTCCACACCGGCGCGCATGGCCAGGGCGGCGGTTTCGAGCGCTTCGTCGATGTTGGTGAGGTCGAGGGAAATTTGAACGATGGGTTTCATGGGCGGTTGTGGGGACCAGATTAACGCAGAACACGGCGTCGTCGTCACGACAAAGATCATGCGAAATGCGACAGGCGGGCACGGCCGGGTGATTTGCCAAAATGACGCCGATAACAACGGATGAAGTAGTTGGCATCACGAAAACCACAGACATGGGCAATCTCCGTGATGTTGAGCTGCGGATCCTTCAACAGAGGTCGTGCACGTTCCAGCCGTGCGTGCAGCAGGTAATCGAGAAAAGACTGTTCGCTGAAGTCGCGGAACAGCCGGGAGACGTGGTTAGGATGAAGATGCAGAAAGTCCGCCACCTCCTGCCGCCCGATGGGGTGATGAAGGTTTTCCTGCACGAACTGGCAGGCGGCCAGCCAAGTGAATCGCGCCTTGCCAGCTTTTGTTACCGATGGCTCGGGCTGCTCAGAGATCTCGGCGGTCTTGATGAGGAGGAGTTCCACGAGCCGACGTGCGGCGAGGTCGTCGGGTGGTGAGCCGCGCCGGTTTTGCAAGGCTTGGAAGAAATGCCTGCCGTCTTCATCCAGCACCCGTGAGTCGTGATGAGTTTGAAGAAACCGATGGCCTCCACGGCCTTTTTTTGCCAGCAGGTATCGCGTCATCTCAGGCGTGAAGACGAAACCGATGGCAAGATAGTGCGCTGAAGGGTGCGGCTCCATCAGTGCCTGGGGCGCAGCCATGATGGCGTCGCCGCGCTGAAGTGTAATGACTACAAGGCGCTGCTGCCGCAATACAACATAGCGGCCTGTTCCGGCGAGGCAGATGGAGAACCGTGGGCTGTCATGCACGGGCAGCCCACCCCGCAAGGCTGGAGAACCTGATTCCAGCGCTAGATGAACACGTTTGGGCCAGCCCCGCCTGAGAAGGCGGTGTATCCACTGGGGCCAGCGGCTGGCAGGGGCGTGAGCTTCGGACATATTGCGTTTGTGCTATCTTTGTT
>NZ_JBAQCR010000012.1:0-10478 GCF_049294395.1 Prosthecobacter sp. | reverse complement strand
CACCCATATTTTGGGGGTGCGAAGCCATTCCTGCAT
Organism: Prosthecobacter sp.; assembly: GCF_049294395.1. GTDB lineage: Bacteria > Verrucomicrobiota > Verrucomicrobiia > Verrucomicrobiales > Verrucomicrobiaceae > Prosthecobacter. The sequence continues at coordinate 10,442 of NZ_JBAQCR010000012.1, read as the reverse complement.
GGTCAGCGCAAAATCAGGCCGGTTCGAATTCAGTGTGGGAGTTCATCAGGAATGATGACCTCGTGGAAGATGCCCTCGCTTTCGGGAGCGGCGTCGACCACGAGTGACTTGGGGATTTTTTCAGGCGGAACCTTTTTCAACGCGAGCATGACTGCATCATAAACCATGACTGAGACGAAGTTGTTGAATGGGCCCATGGCACCGTCTGGCGAACAGCTTTGACCTTTGTACTCAAGTGCGTCCTTGGCGTCCGAGTGTGCCATCCAGGTCTCGCTGTCATATGTGAAGTTCACGGGGCTTCCTACGTCATCGAAAATGGTTTCCGGCGTGTGGTGCGTGCTCGGATAAGCGTGGATCTGCCCCCAGTTTGCCTGCACATCAAAGCGGATCACCGAGGCTCTGCCGTGTTCTTGGTGGAACTCCTCAATGGTGGCCAGCACAAAGGCCTGCACGGCTTCGCTCTCGCTTTCGATGTCAACTTTCATGGTATGGGATGGCGATACAAATGGGCTGGATTTGTCTCGCCATCTTTATAGCCAACATTCACCGCTCCACCTACTTCTTAAACGCGGCACCCTCAGGCTTTCCGGCGGCTTGGAAGTAGGCGAGGAGGTCGAGGATTTCTTCTTTGGTGAGGGTGTTGAGGAGGCCGGGCATCATGGGGGAGAGCTTGGAGGTTTCCTTGGTCTTGATGTCGGCTTTGCTGATCTCCTTGGTGTCGGGGGCGAGCATGCTGGGGCGGAGGATGATTTTGTCATCGGTGTCACCCACGATGCGGCCGGTGAGGAAGTTGCCGTTTTTGAGGGTGATGTCGGTGTTGGCGTATTGCTCGGAGATGACTTTCGAGGGTTCGATGAGGGCTTCGAGAATGACCTGCGGCGAGTAGCGGCTGGCCACGGCGGTGAGATCCGGGCCGACGGAGCCGCCTTCATCGCCGATGCGGTGGCACATGAGGCAGAGCGTGCCGTTCACGGCGTCCTGCCCCTGCGCGAAGTTGCGACCTTTGCTGAGTTTGTCGAGATCGCCGATGAGGTCGGACATCTGCCAGTTCTTCACGAAGGTGCGGTCCTTCTTGGGCTTCTTGAGCTTGGGGGCGGGCTCGATCCAGGAGTCGAGCACGGGCTGCAGCGCGGCGAGTTCTTCGGGCGGCACGTTGGCCATGGCGGTGCGGCGGATTTTGACGAGGAAGTTGCTGAAGCTTGCGCCATCGCTGAAGTCGCGGCCGGCATCGGTGAACCACTTGAGGGTGGTCTCGGGATGCTGCGATGTAGTGCGCTTCTGGGCCCACCAGGCGAAATACTGGCGGCGCATTTCCGGTGTCCAGCCATTGGTGATGGTGCGCAGGGCGACGACGTAGTTGAGCTGCTCTTCCTGCGTGGGTGCGGCGGCGAGGAGCTTGAGCGTGCGGGTGATGGTGTCGGGTGCATCGAGCGCGAGGAGTGTCTGGCACAGCTCGCGATTGAGCGCGACGCTCGGTGCGGGGTACATTGGGCTGATCATGGCGATGATGGGCGCGGCGACTTCAGCGGCGGGTTTGCCCATGCGGCTGATGGCGACTTCGATGACGCGAATGCGCTCAAGGTGCTGGTCCTGGCTCTCGACCGATACTAGGGGAACCTTTGCGCCACCTTTGTAGACCCTGAGCGGCGGGAGGGGAACCTTTGCGAGGGCTTTGAAGAGATCGCCCTGCGCCTCAGTGCCGCCGAGTCGTGCGACGGAGAGGAGGATGGTCAGCGCGGCGGTGGGGTTTGTCTCTGCCAAGGCGCGTGCTTTCCATGAGTTGATGGGCTGGCTTTCGATGGCGATGCGTGCGGCGTAGCGGATGAAGCGGTCTTCGCTGGCGAGATGCGGCCATGCAGTGTCCACGGCGGCTGCGTCTTCGTGGCCGTGGAACGCTTCCAGCTTGTGGCGCAGCGTGCGGGATTCATCGCCTGCGACTTCGTGGAGGTCGGCGGGTGCGGTGGATTCGGTACCTTCGTAGGTCACGCGAAACAGCGCGCCCTGGGTGTGGCGTCCGCCGATGGTGAAGTACATCGCGCCGTCATCGCCGATGGTGAGGCCGGTCAAATTGAGCGGGGTCTTGCCGGATTTTTCGTGGAGCGATTTCGGCGCGACGAAGTTTTCCCAAGTGCCGCCGTAGCTGGCGCCCTACGGCGTGAGATGCACGGCGATGAGGCGGCCATAGGTCCAGTCCTGGATGAAGAAGGCGCGCTGGTACTTGGCGGGGAATTTGGCACCGGTGCCGAAGCCCACGCCGGTGGGGCAGCCGATGCCGATGGTCACGGTGGCGGGCAGGCTGTCGTGGTAATACTCGGGCCACTTGCTGGCGCCTTCGCGGAAGCCATGGTCTGCGCCGCTGGTCACATGATAGACGCGCACCGGGCGATACCACGGTGTGCCCCAGTCCCACTCCATGTCGCTGTCAAAGCCGAAGAGCTCGCCATCGTGATTGAAGGCGACGCCGTAGGTGTTGCGCTCGCCGCTGGCGATGAGTTCGCAGTTCTTGCCATCGGGATCCATGCGGACGACGAAGCCGCCCGGGGGCTTGCGGCCTGCGCCGAAGCCGTTGCCATCTTCGGCGCGTGGCAGCACGAGATCGTCCGCGTAATTTTTGTGCGGGGAGGTGGGCAGCACATCGGCAGGCACATCGACAAAATTTCCGCAGAGCACGTTGAGGTGCTTTTTGTCGGGATTGAGCAGGATGGTGTGCGCGCCGTGGTCGCCACCGCCGCCGCGCCACTCGCGGAGGAACTCGACCTTGTCGAAGGCCTCCTCGGCGGTGGTGGAGGTGCAGCGCCAGAGGCCATAGACGTTCTTGCCATCGGGGCCATTGCCACGGCCATTGATGTAGAGGCTGTCAAAGGCGAAGAGCATGCCCATGACTTCGCTGAGCGGGATTTTGAGGATCTCGGCCTTGGTGACTTTGCCGTTCTTGAGCGTGAGGCGGGAGATGGGTTCTTTCGGTTCCGCGCCGAGGAGCAGGCGGCCCTGAGGATCTTTCGCGATGGAGATCCACGAGCCTTCCGTGGCTGCGTCCGCCTTGCGCACGAGCTCGACCTTGAAACCGGGGAGCGTGGCCAGCAACTCGCCGGGATTTTCCGTGACGACGGCAACGGTCTTCGGCTTCGAGCCATCCGCAGGTCCATAGACGGCCTTGGTGATGACGAGTTTTTTGCCCGCAGGCGCTACGATTTCCAGCTTGCGGTTCTCGCCCACATCGCGCGAGAGCTTTTCGTCGCCGAGCGTGTACTCGATGTGCAGTTTCTTCGGCACGCCTGCGGCGGTGTCGCCAAAGAGATCGTTGCCCGCGGTGATCGAGAGCTTGTCATCCTTCACCGCGCCCGCGACGACGGCGGTCACGTCCGTGGGGTCCTTGGCTGCGAAGGCAAACTCAGCCTGAGTGATGCACGCGAGGGCGAGTGCGAGCAGAGCGGACTTCAATCGAAAACGAGGCAGAGGCAGACTGCGGGAGGCTGGGTAGTTCATGGATGGATCAGGACGAAGGCGAAGGCGGAATCGAGGGGAAAAGCGGTGGCGCACCTGCCGCAGGAGGCGGGTGGGTTCAAATGATTTACGTGGGGAGGGCGGGGGAGTTTGCAGGGGGGATGCGTGATCACTGGTCGCATGTTGCGATGGTCCTTACCCTGACACCCATTTCCCAGCTATAAGCTTCGCATGGCGGGTGATGGCGGTTGCTTTACTGCCTGCGCCGCAATGGCACAGCGGCAACGCGCCTATTGTGCAATAGTTTTATTGCGCACGCTGGTTCAACGCCATTTTTCTGCGGAATATCTTGCCATGGCAATATCACCAAGATCTATTCAGTAAAATCCGTATGGTTTGCCGAACATCCAGCAATTCTGCCGCCTCCGCAGGCATGAGTTGAGTGTCACGGAACTATAGAATCGTCATGCCATGCCTTACAACCCAACACGTGCTCTCCAACTCCTGCGCCTCGGAACACAGAATCCCGAGGCTGCTTTTCATGACGGTCAGGAAGAAGCAATCCGACATGTAGTCGATGGCCGTGGCCGTTTGCTCGTGGTGCAGAGGACGGGTTGGGGCAAAAGCTCAGTGTATTTTATCGCCACCAAGCTGCTGCGTGAAGAAGGCATGGGACCGGCCATTTTGATTTCGCCACTGCTGGCGTTGATGAGGAATCAGATCTCAGCGGCGGAGAGGATGGGGGTACGCGCTGTCACTATAAACTCGGAGAATCAAGACGACTGGCAAGCCATTGAGGATGCGCTGGTTCAAGACGACGTGGATATCCTCCTGATCTCACCTGAACGACTGGCCAACCCCCGCTTTTGCTCAGATGTACTGGCTCCTATTGCCGCCCGCATATCACTGCTGGTGGTGGACGAGGCGCACTGCATCTCCGACTGGGGCCACGATTTTCGACCGCATTACCGCTTCATTGAACGCATTCTGCGCACGATGCCTGCTAATCTTCGCGTATTGGCGACCACCGCCACGGCAAATAACCGAGTGCTTGCTGATTTGCAGTTGGTTCTGGGGCCGAATCTCACGGTGGCGCGTGGCGAGTTGGGCAGATCCTCTCTGCTCTTGCAAACGATACGGATCCCAAACCAAGTGCAGCGCATGGCCTGGCTGGCCACTCACCTTCCGAATATCGTCGGTAGCGGTATCATCTATACTCTGACAGTGCGGGATGCTGTGCAAATCGCGGGTTGGCTACAATCACGTGGTATTCTGGCAGAAGCCTATACTGGCGAAACCGGAGAGCGGCGGGTGGAGCTAGAGAACGCACTTTTAGATAATCAGGTTAAGGCGCTGGTGGCGACACCGGCACTCGGCATGGGGTTCGACAAGCCGGATCTGGCTTTTGTGATACACTATCAGACTCCCGGTTCAGTGGTGGCCTATTATCAGCAGGTAGGCCGTGCTGGCCGAGCATTGAATGCCGCTCATGGGGTCTTGCTCAGCGGAGCAGAAGAAACCGACATTACGAACTTCTTCATCGAGAGTGCATTTCCCTCGCGTGATGAAGCGGCTCAAGTTCTGGCAGCTCTTCAGGGCGCACCGGACGGGCTTTCACTCAATGAACTCATGCCGCTGGTCAACGCAAGACGCGGACGGATCGACAAGGCCTTGCAACTCATGTCACTGGAATCGCCTGCACCAATTGTGAAAGTGGGCGGCAAGTGGTGTCTCACAGTGGCCAATTTGGCGGAAGCGTTTTGGGAGAGAGCGGACCGTCTCACTGATCTGCGGCGTTCCGAGCAGCAGCAGATGCAGTCCTATGTCGCTCTGGAAAATGGACATATGGAATACCTGATACATGCCTTGGATGGAGAGTTAGGGGAGCATCAGCCTCCTCCAATTGCTCCGCTGCCAGAATCTTTCGACGAAGGAATCGAGCGCGAATCTCTGGCATATCTTCGTCGAACCAGCCTGCCTTTGGAGCCGCGCCGTCAATGGCCAGGAGGAGGTTTGCCTCATATGAACGTGAGGGGGAATATTGCTGAGGCTTTCCGGGCGCAGACTGGACGAGTCTTATGCGTATGGAATGATGCGGGTTGGGGTACTTTGGTTCGAGAGGGAAAATCTAGAAATGGACGCTTTGCCGATCAGCTCGTCGAAGCCAGTGTCGTGATGATTCGAAATTGGGCTCCATTTCCACCGCCAGCGTGGGTGACGTGTATTCCCTCGCGCCGTCACCCCACTCTGGTGCCTGATTTTGCTCGTCGTCTTGCTGCCGCGCTGAATTTGCCGTTCCATGTGGTGTTGGAAAAGACAGATGAGAGACCTGCACAAAAAGACATGGCCAACAGCAGTCAGCAGGCGCGAAACGTGGATGGCGCTTTGCAAATTCTGGGAAACATCCCAACCGGTCCCGTGCTTCTGGTGGATGACATGGTGGATTCCAAGTGGACGCTGACGGTTGCTGCCTATCTTTTAACATCCAATGGCAGCGGAGCAGTGTATCCTCTGGCACTGGCATCCACTGCAAACTCTGACGAATGATCGAACCTCTGACACCAAACACACAGGCCATCCTGCTGCTGACTGCTCCGCTAATCGCCGGGCGCAGTGAGACTTCGTGTGATCTGCTTAGTCTCGGTGAATACAATCGGCTCGCTCTGATTTTGCGCCAAAAGCAGAGGCAGCCCGCTGACTTGATCGCGCCGGATGCGAAGGAGTTGATTGAAACCTGCTCCCAGCCTTTTGGTCGCGAGCGTTTAAACGCGCTGCTGAGTCGTGGTTTCCTGCTGAGTCAAGCAGTGGAGCGCTGGAACGCGCGCTCCATCTGGGTAATCAGCCGCGCTGATTCCAAGTATCCGAAGCGGCTAAAGTCGAGGCTCAAGGAAGATACTCCGCCGCTTCTCTATGGTTGTGGGGATGTTGCTTTATTGGAGAAAGGCGGGCTGGCAGTCGTAGGCTCTCGGCACGTGGATGATGAACTCATCAGATACACGGAGAACGTGGGACGCATCAGTGCTGAGGCGCATCGTTCGATCGTCTCTGGCGGAGCCAGGGGAATTGATCGTGCAGCCATGCATGGCGCTCTGGTGGCAGGTGGTGAAGTGGCAGTTGTAATGGCAGACAGTTTAGAGAAGGCTGCTTTGGCCCGCGATAATCGATCCCCTTTGATGGATGGCCGGTTGGTTCTCATCTCTCCCTATGATCCGGCAGCGGGCTTCAATGTGGGGCACGCCATGCAGCGCAACAAACTCATCTATGCCCTCGCGGATGCTGCTTTGGTGGTGACTTCGGATTTCGAGAAAGGTGGCACATGGGCTGGAGCTGTTGAGCAGCTTGATCGTCTGCGCTTCGTGCCGGTTTTTGTCCGCAATGGCGCGAACTCAGGCAAAGGCAACTCGGCCCTTCTAAATCGTGGTGGCAAAGCATGGCCGAATCCGCAAAGCGGAAGTGAACTCGGATGGGCGCTTGTTGCTGCGGCTGCGGCCGTAATCGCGGAGCCAAAACAAGAAACATTGCCGCTTACCCTGCGGGAGGAACCACCCGTTTATGATGCTGCTCCCGAGATAGAGCCTGTTGCAGCAGTAACGGAAACATTGGAGCCAACAGCCGCAGACACTAAGCCGTCACCCGAAGAGGAGTTATTGAATGCGGTGCGGAAGATTCTCTGTCGTGAACTCGCAGACGCCCGTACAGAAGATGAAGTGGCGGCTCTACTGGCTATCACGAAACCGCAGGCTAAGTCTTGGCTCGCCCAATTGGTCCAGAAGGGGGTGATTGAGAAGGTCAAAAAGTCCAAGCAGGTGGGTTTCCGTACAGTAGCTAAGTCAGACAGCCTGATTTGAATGAACCCAGCGGCTTGTAGATGTGGTGCATAATCGCATCGGGTGGCAACCTATCCTCCATTTTCACACGCCTCACTTCTCCCCACCCAAAATCCCCAGCACCTGCGGGATGATTTTCGCGGCGAAGAGGGCGTGGCCGCGATCATTCGGATGCAGTCCACCCAGCACGCCGTTCTTCGGGGCGAGCGATCTGGCCACGCTGGGGCCGAGGTCGATGAGGGAGAGTTTTTTGTCTGAGGGATGGGTTTGCTGATGGGTGGCGACGGCGTGTTTGAGCTCTTTGGCGTAGTATTGGCCGAAGGGGATGAGGAGGATGATGTGGGCGTCGGGGGCGCTACGGCGGAGGGCGGCGAGGCTTTGGATGATGCTGGCCTGGGTGTCGCTGGGGTTGGACTTGTGGAGGGCGTCGTTGGTGCCGTAATTGATGAGGATGAGGGCGGGCTCGTGGCCGGGCTGGCCATCGGCGCTGAGGTGGCCCTTTGAGTCGAGCAGGGAGTGGTTGTTGCCGTCGATCTTGTTCCAGCGGCTTGCGGTGTCATCGTACTGTCCGCCGGTGCCGTTGGTGGAACCCGTGATGACGTAGTAGCCGGGGACATCGCCGGGTGGGTTGTCGCCGGGATTGATCCAGCCGCTCCAGCCGCAGGCGTTGATGCAGTATTCGTAGCCCTGGGTTTGCAGGGCCTGACCGATGAGCTGGGAGTACGGTGAGAGCTCGGTGGCGCCGATGCCTTCGGTGATGCTGTCGCCGATGATCATGGCCCACTTGGCGGCGGGTGGGTTGGGCACGGGACGGCTCTCGGCATCGAGCTGCAGGCCGGTGACGCGCAGCACGTTGAGGCCGCTTTTTCCGGGGCTGCCCCAGCGCTCTTTTTGCTGCGATGACTGAAGGACGACGCAGAGCTCATGCGGCCCTGCGCGCTGGAGGTCTTCGATGACGATTTCATTGGCGCAGGGGATCTTGGATTTCCACACGCCATCGATGCAGTAGGCGATCTGCGGTCCTTTGAAGAGGAGCGGAAAGGTGGAGGTATCGAGCAGGAGTTTGGCGGTGGGTTTCGCGTTCGTGGTCTCCCATGTGACGCGGAAGTAGGCGCCGGCGTTCCAGGTCTGGCGGAAGAGCTTGCCGCTGCGGCCGGCATCGCCGGTCCAGTTGCCGGGGGAGAAGACGATGGCGGGGGAATCGACGGAGAGGGTGACGGGGTCTGCGGCGTGCAGTGCGGCCAGCGGTGAGAAGAGGAGGGCGGCGGCGACTGTGATGAGCAGGACGGCGGCGAGTGTGAGGAAGCGCTTCATGGAATTGGGGGGGAATTACGCAGCATGGGGGTGTTTGCATGCGGGTTTTGTGGGGGGGATGTAGATGGGGGGATGGTCACAATGACATGCGTGAGCGTCTTGGAACCGTAGCGAAGCGAAGATAGACAGCCACAGGCTGCCCGAAGGGTGAGCAGAGCGAATCAGTGCGGTGGCAGAGATGCACGGCGCAAGCCTGCATCGGCGACACCGCTTTCGCGGGGTGAAGTATTCGCTTCGGTCTTAGGCTGCCGTCCGGCTTGCGAAAGCGGCGTCGCGCCCAGGCTTGCCGCCGCACTCCAAGACGCTGTCGCGTTCGCTGAGGCCCAAATGCGAGCGGGTGGCATGGGGGCTGGAAAGAGACTTCGGGGCGGCGGCGTATCTTTGCGCGCTCCAGAGGCCATCGGCGGCATTTGGCAACCACTTCATGTCATGCTCAAAATCCTTGCTCCTGCAGATCACGCCAGTCCGCTCTGTGATGGGGTGTCGCGGCGGAATTTTCTCAAGATCGGCGGACTGGGTTCGATCGGGCTCTCATTGCCGAAACTGCTGGCGCTGGAATCGCAGGCGGGCATTGGGAGTTCGCACAAGTCGGTGATTCTCATCTATTTGGTGGGCGGGCCGCCGCATCAGGACATGTTTGACCTCAAGCCGAATGCGCCGAGGGAGATCGCGGGGCCGCACAAGCCCATCGGGACGAATGTGCCGGGCATTGAGATCTGCGAGCTCTTCCCGCGCATGGCGAAGATGATGGACAAGTTTACGATCATCCGCTCGCTGGTGGGGGCGCAGGCGGGGCATGATGCGGCGCAGTGCTACACGGGGCATGTGCCCACGGGCGTGGCTCCGCCGGGAGGATGGCCGCAGTTTGGCAGCGTGGTGGGCAAGCTGCAGGGGGCGCTGGATCCCGCCGTGCCGCCGTTTGTCAGCATGTGCTACGACTGCACGCACGGCCCGTACAATGAGCCGGGGCCCGGCATGCTGGGCTCTGCGCACAGTGCGTTTCGGCACACAGGGCCGAGCCGGGGAGATCTGACGCTGCAAGGGATCACGTATGACCGGCTGGCGGATCGCGCGCGGCTGCTCGCCAGCATCGACCGTTTTCGCCGGGATGTGGACTCCAGCGGCCGCATGGAGGGCATGGATGCCTTCACGCAGCAGGCCATGGGCGTGCTGACTTCCTCCAAGCTGGCTGATGCGCTGGATCTTTCCAAAGAGGACCCGCGCATTGTGGCACGTTATGGTATGGGCGACACGGTCAAGCGCATCGATGAAAACGGCGCGCCGCGTGTGCCGCAGAGTTTTCTCACGGCACGGCGTCTGGTGGAGGCCGGGGCGCGTGTGGTCACGGTGAACTACAGCAAGTGGGACTGGCATGGCGGAGCGGGCAATGACATTTTCACCCGCGAGCGCGAGGACTTTCCGATCTTTGATAAAGGCATCACCGCGCTCATTGAAGACCTGCATCAGCGCGGCATGGACAAGGACTGCACCGTTCTTGTGTGGGGTGAGTTTGGCCGCACGCCGATCATCAGCAAGCAGGTGGGGCGTGATCACTGGCCGCGCGTGGCCATGGCGCTGCTGGCGGGTGGTGGCATGCCAAACGGCCAGGTGATCGGCTCCACGGACCGCCTGGGTGGCGAGGCCGACAGCCGCCCGGTGACCTTCCCCGAAGTCTTTGCCACGCTGTATCGGAACCTGGGGATCGATGTGAACACCGCGACGGTGACCGATAACAAAGGGCGTCCGCATTACCTCGTGGAGAACGGCGCGCAGCCGATCCGGGAGCTGATTTGAGGTGGGGGGGATGGGGAATTGCACGCACTGCCTCACGCACACATCTCAACGCTCACGCGTGGG
>NZ_JBAQCR010000011.1:0-14198 GCF_049294395.1 Prosthecobacter sp. | reverse complement strand
GACATCTGGTCGTCCTGGTCAGGTGCTGGAGTGGGTGGGGTGTGGCTGAATGGGGGTGCGCTTAGCCGTGCTTGTTCCTCGGGGGGAACCGGTGGTGCACTGCCTCCCCTGGCTGGGCGGGCGGTGTACCACCAACTCCTGCGGAGAGCGGGGCGGCGGTCCTTCATCCCTCACCCAACGCCACCTCATGAAACTGCTCTGCCTCTTCGCCCTCGCTCTGCTGTTCGCCACGCCCTGTGTCTTTGCCCAGGACATTGATCCTGCGATTCAGCAGGCTGTCACCAACGCGCTGCCTCCGGCTTATGAGCGGTGGGGTGTGCTGGGTCTTCTGCTGCTTGCGTTTGTCTGCCGCTTCTTCACCGCCCGCAAGAACGGGCTCAGTGTCGTGGATGCGATCCTTGCCACCTTGAAGGGCACGAACGTCCCCACCAAGCCGCTGCTGCTGGCCGGGTGCCTTTGCATGCTCTCGCTGAGTTCATGCGCTGGCATCGCGGCCTTCATGGCATCGCCTGCAGGTCAGGTGACTGTGGCTCTCGCTGATCTTGGTCTCAATGTGGCGGCGGCGAAAGGTAAGATCGCCCCGGGGGACAACGTGGCGATTCAGCGCGGGCTGGCCATCGTGACGAATCCAGCAGACCCCACAAGCCTGAAAGTGTTCAGCCTGGCTGAGCTGGGTTTGAGCACGGCAGTGAGCAAAGGTGTGCTCAAGCAGGGCGATGCGCTGCTGATTCAGGAGGCGGGCGTCATCATCAAGAGCGCCTTCCTTGAACCGCAGATCCCGAGTGCGAAGCAGCCAGTGAAGGTGCTGCCAACCGCCGCTGTGAAGCCGCGCCAGAAACAGCTCAAGCCGGGACTACACTACGAAGACGGCCCGGGCTGCATGCAGCTGGCAGAGCGCATCCCGGTCTATGGCGAGCGCGTCGCGTTCATGCTGAGCACCGCCAACGTGCGCAATTAATCACCCCACATACCAAGGGCCTGCGGTGGGTCCGCTTAAGCCGGGTTGATCACCCGTGACCTGCCGCAGGCCCATACATCCATCTCATGAAAGCTCTCCTCCTCTGCATCGCCTGCCTGAACCTGGCCTCCTGTGCTCAATGGCACTTCTGGCGCGGCGATGCTGTGGAGCAGAGAGCCTATGAACAAGTCACCGCACGCTACTCCCGATGATCTCCATCGCTGACATTCAAACGCTGCTCAAGCTGCCAGCCGATGGCACGTGGAGTCCGACCGATCAGGCCGCATTGCTCAAGGCCAGCGCAGCCGTCAAGAAACGCATTCAGGCGGGGCTTGGCGTGGTGGTGGATGGAGACTGGGGGCCGAAGTCCCAGGGTGCCTTGAATGCGCTGAGCGATGAAGACGGCAGGGCTTGGATCATCTGCAAGGCCAGCAGCTTCGCTGATCCTGCAGACATCCGCGCCTTCAAGAGATGCAAGGCCCAGCCAGGAAAGACAGACCTGCAATGCTTCAAGGTGGGTGACAATGGCGTGGGAGAGTCCGGCGTCATCACGTCTCAAATCAACACGGCTTATATCGCGGTGCATCATGACTTCATGGTCTCCCGCTGGGGCAGCAGGCATGCAGCCTGGCTGCGCGAAGTCGAAGTCATCGCCAATGGCGTGCGCTTCACCGCCAAGGTCGGGGATCGCATCAGTGAACGTGGCCGCATTGATCTCAATCCCGCCTGTCAGGTCATCATCAACAAAGACGCCCCCTTCGTCATCGACGCCAAATGGCGCTGGCTCTGATTCCTCTTTTTCTCAATCCATGATCACCATTGCTCTGGCTGGCGTTGACAATGTCCCTGCGGACTACGTGAAGAACTTTGTCATCATGCTCACGTTTTTAGCGGGGCTTTACTTTGCGCACAAGCGCGGCATGCGGGCCAGTGGCACGAAGTCAGACCCGGTGAGCATCGCGCAGCCATTGGAGATCAAGCATACGGCATGCTATGCGCACAGAGAAGAGGTGGAGAAGGTGAACCTTGAAGTGAAGCGCATCATGGATGCTGGAGATGGGCGGCAGGAAAAAATCATTAATGCCATTGGTGCGACGGAGCGCAGGCTTATGGGGGAAGTGAAGGATCTGCACAACCGCCTAAACCCTGTGGCTGAGTCCTGCAGGTCTCACACCGACGTGCTGAAGCAGATCAATGACAGGCTCTCCAATCACGAGCGCCTGCGTCAGGAAGAGACGCAGCGCATCCATCAGCGCATTGACGACGCCATCCGGCTTTCATCGGCCAAGAAGTAACGCCCCAATTTTCCCCTCATCACCCCATGAAACTCACGACTGAAATCATCCGCATCCTGCGAGAAGCTGAAGGCCATCCGCTACTGCTGAGCGTGGTGCGCGCCCAGATCGACGCCCGCGTACGTCCCCGGCCCATGAAGGGGCTGGTGGACGATGCGATCGAGACACTGATGCAAAAGAGCTACATCCTGCAAACGCCCAATGAGATGGACGATGCCGATCCCTTCTACCTGCTGGATGAACGCGGCGCGGCCTATGCAGCGCAGCAACGCCTCTGAACTCCATGAGCACCGCCGCCGTCATCAATGAATCATTGGCTGAACGTCTGAACAAGGCGGAGGTGTACGATGAATTCTGCGCGCTGATGTTTGATCAGCGCATGCACTATGACGAGCTTCTGAAGCAGCTTGAGAAGTGGGGCATCAGTTCCTCCCTGGGGGCGCTGAGCCGGTTCAAGGGCAGCCATCGCGGCCACTGGGCTCTGGAGCGTGCCAAGCGTGAGGAAAAGGAATTCCTGAGCAGCCACGGTGCCGAGCTGGATGAGACCACGCGCAAGCTGGTGGCGATGCGCATCTTTCAGGATGCCGCCAGTCCTGAGACCAGCACCAAGGACGTGCTGCGCATGCGCGATCAGGAACTGCAGATGGCCAAGCTCAAGCAGGATGCCGTCAAGCTGGAGCAGGCGGAGCGAAAGCTCAGCCAGGCACAAGAACTGATCGACCTGCAGAAGCGGAGGATTGAAGCGCTGGAAGCCCGCGAAAACGAGACCAAGGAAGATCTGGGCAATAACACTCTCACCGAAGAAGAACGTGCAGCACGGATGCGTGCGCGATTCGGAGTCTGACGATCATGGCCAAACAAACCACAGCGCAACGTGATGCGATGGAGCGGCTGCGGGGCAACCCTGAGCCGACGATCAGCCAGGCGTCGCGTGCGATGCGTGAGGCGGATGAAGTCTGGCGCAAGCTGCAAAAGGAAATCATCGCAGCGCTGTCTGAGGTCAACCCTCTGCTGGCCATGGAGGTGGTGGAGCTGGAGAAGACGTACGAACGTGCGATTGCGCAGGGGTGGAAGCCGGGGCAAAACTTCAACGGCTGGAAGAATCCGTATCCCATCGACGACCCGAGGTCGATGTACACGCAGAATCAGTTCGTCAGCGCGCACGACATGAACCCGAACGTCTGTGACGTGGCTTCACGACAGACGGGCAAGGGGTTTGTGGCTGGAGGTGTGACCGCAACGAGCGCGTACAGCGGGCAAAGCGACTGGACGATTGTATCACCCTCTGAGCGGCAGAGTCTTCTGACACTCGATAAAGCCAAGGACTGGGTGCAGGCCTATGGGCTGGCAATCGAAGATGAAGAGATCGAGCGTGATGGGGGCGGATCGCAGGCTTTGATCACCTCCAAGATGGTCAAGCTCAGCAACCGGCGACAAATTCGAGGGTGTCCAGGACTACCACGAACGCTGCGTGGTGGCACTTCAAGTCTCTATATTGACGAAGGCGACTGGATCGAGAATGCCAGCGACTTCATGCGGGCGGTCATCGGCATCGTGGCCAATGAGATGAGCGGCAAGAAGCAGCTCCGCTACATCACAACTCCCGCTGGTAAGAATGCCCCAAGCTTTGGCTACGTGCATAATCCTTCGACGCCGGAAGAGCGGGCCGAGGGGTTAGCCTGGTCATCGCGTGTCATTAACATCTGGCAGGCCGTGCTGATGGGGATCAAGCAGAATCCCCACCGCCTGCGCAAGCTCTACGGTGATGACCTGGAAGGCTGGATGCAGGAAATGCTCTGCGTGTGGCTGGATGCTTCCAGTGTGCTGCTGCCGTATGAGATGATTCAGGCATGCGAAAGTATTGAGGCCAGCGAGTATGACACGCCTGAAATGCTGGCTCTGAGCCCGCTGCGCAAAGTGGCAGGCATCGACTTTGGACGTGTGAATGATCCCACGGTGATGATCACAGCCTTGAACGGGCTGGGTATGAACATCGTGCGCAATATCACGAGCTTGAAGAACACCAGCACGCCTGTGCAAATGGAGATCCTTCATCCTTACATGGAGCTGTGCTCCATTGTGGAGATCGACTATACAGGGCCGGGTATTGGCTTTGGCGATCTGGCCGTGCAGGCTTTCGGTGAGTATAAACCTTCGGAGGGGAAATTTGGGAAGATCAAACTTGTGACTACCACGGCACCGGTCAAACGCGTGATGTATCCGCGTTTACGGGCTGCTTTTGAAAAGAGGCGCATCCTCGTTCCTATCAGTACCGAGCTGCGTGAGGATCTGCACTCGATGAATATCGTGATCAACAAGAGCCAGTTCAGCTACAAGGCTCCGCGCACTGATGAAGGGCACAGTGATCGTTGTACGGCTCTGGCACACATGCAGAGTGCAAGTGAGGAGAATGTCAGCGGGCCTTTTGGCTTTGAGTCCAGCCCGCGTGAAGAGAGCGGGGGCGGTGGGGCGCTGGACCGGGGGCTGGATTTTCTGCGGGGTTTGATCGGAATTTGAGGAGGGCCGGTTTTGGGCTCTAAAACCCCGATTCCGCTACTCTGACACCATTCAGGGGGCTGAAACGCCTCAAAAACCTTGCAGGCGGGTTGCAGGGGCATTCTGGCGGCGATCCTGAAGGCGGGTTTGGGCCGGGGTGGCAGATGGCAGGGTTGGGGGCGGTTCGTCCCCCGGGAGCCGAAAAGGGGCGCAAAGGGCAGATTTGAGGCTGACATCTGGTCGTCCTGGTCAGGTGCGGAGATGGGGTGCGGTGAGAAGATGAGTCCGCTTGACCCCTGACTCCACCATCACTGAAAACCTCGCCCTCCGCTGGAAGCAGCAGCGGGTCAATGTCCTGCCCGGAGTCACGGCACGCGGCCTGGCCACACTGCTGGACGGCTTTGACCGGGGGATGCTCAAAACCTCGGCGCTGGCCTGGGATGAGATGATTGAGCGTGATGAGACGCTTTCGGTCTGCGTTCCCAAATACATCGACCAGGTGTCATCGCAGCCATGGGACGTGCTGATCGGTGAAGAGGTGCCAGACGAACTGCAGGAGGAAGCGAAGCGCCATCAGGCCGCGCTGAAGCACTTCTATTCCAACCTCGGCTATGAAGATGCGCTGGACCGGAATTTTGAGAGTGACATTGAGATGGTGATCCGCCGCACGATCCAGGCGCGCTTCTACCGCTACAGTGCGCAGCGCATCATCTGGCAGCCATCGGCTGAAGGTCTGACGGCCATCATCCGCTACTGCAATCTCGCGCTCTTTGACAATACGACGGGCAAGCTGCAGTGGGCCGGTGTGGAAGGCACGACGCCTGGGCAGGCAATCACTGACCCGGAGAACTGGCTCATCGCTGCCAGCGATCGCTGCCTGATGAAGGCGCTGAGCATTTGCTACATCTTCAAGCGCCTGCCACTGCAGGACGCGCTCAACTTCTGCCAGCGCTTTGGCATTTCCGCCGTGCATGGCGAGACCCAGGCGCAGCCCGGCAGCAAGGAATGGGATCGGTTTGTGGATGCGCTCAAGTCCTTTGCGAATGATCTGACCATCGCCACCACGCTGGGGGACAAGTTCAACATCCTGGACAACAAGGCCTCCAACGGGGAGCAGGTGTTCGGCTGGATCATTGAGTCCATGAAGCGGGCGATGGTGACCATTGCCCTGGGCAGCGACCTTAAAACCATGAGCCGTGAAAATGGCGCGGGTGCCAGCCTGCAGGGTGATGACGGTGACCTCATGACGGCGGCTGGATGCCGCTTCGTGACGGGCACCTTCAACCGGCAGCTCGACAAGCGGATCATCGCGGATCAATTCGGCGCAGGCGTCAAACCGCTGGCCTTCTTCAAGCTCATCCCGCCGCAGAATCAGGACGTGAAAATGGAGATGGAAGTCGATGACCACGTCACCAGCCTGGGCGTCAAGCTCAGCGTGGAAGATGTGGCGGAGCGCTTCAACCGCACGCATGACGAGAGCCAGGTGGTCACGCCACCTGCCACACCAGCCACGCCGCCTGCAGCGCCAGCCAGTCCTCTGGCCACTGCTGCCAATGAAGCTGCTGCCACACTGCAGCGTCTGGAGAACAGCGAGCGTGATACCTTTGCCGCCGCGACCCTGCGCGATGCCAGGCCTTTGATTGACGCGCTGCTGCCGCTCAATGCCGCCCAGGGAGCCGATGCCACGCGCAATGCGCTGCATGCGCTGGCTGCCAATGCGGAAGATCTCGAAGTCAAGATGATCGACCAGGACGCGAGCACGCAGGCCTTGGAGGTCATCGTCGCCACGGAATTGCTGCGCGCCCTGGCTGGCGAATCCTGAACCCCAACACAACCACGAATCCACGCATGAAACGCCCCTCCATCATTCAATTCTTCCGCTCCCGCATTTTGATGCTATCAAGCCCGGGCGCGTGCATCGCCGCCAATGATGCGGCGGAAGATTCAATGTTCATGGCTGCCAACGAGCAGGCCTACGGTGTCGACACTGAAGGCGTGATGGTTGTGCCATTCGGTGAATACCCGGTGATGGTCTCCGTGGATGGACGCATGGTGCGCGGCCTGCAGCGCATCGACGCTGAGGCGGGCAATCAAATGGCGGCGGACATGGGCGGCATCATGGGCACGCTCAAGAGCGCCTTCATGGGCCGTCCTATTTTTGTCGGGCATCCCTACCACCCGAACGCCACGGAAGCCGCGAAGTATCCCGACAAGAAAGCCCGTGGCTTTGTGAAGAGTGTCGAGGTCAAGGAAGATTCCATCCGGCTGATTCCGAAGTACAACCGGCTCGGCAAAGAGGAGGTGGAAGATCAGCAGCTCATTTACCACACGCCGCAGTGGCGCATGCAGAAGGTCATGGATGCCACAGGCAGGCAGGAAATGAAAAACGGCATGCCCGTGTTTCGCCCCAACTCCCTGCACAGCGGCGGACTCACGAACAATCCCAACATCAACGTGCCTCCTCTTATGGCGAGCAATGAAGCGCCTGCTGCTGGTGCGATCGACACCGCGAAGCTGCTCGCTCCCTTCATCGCTGAAGGTTTCATCAAGGCGGATGATGATGAGGTGACCATGCTCTCCGCCATCAATGCCTTTGTGCAGGATGTGAAGTGGAGTCGCGTTCGCAAATTGGAGATGCAGGCGCAGATCGCCAGCATGCGTGCTGCCGTTCCAACCGCAGCCAATGAAGCCAGCCATGACGAGCTGCTGCAAAGCCTGTGCAGCCAGGTTGCAGCCACGGCAGCAAATGAAGCGCAGCATGAGTCTGACATCACCGCCGCCAATGAGAAAGCCGCAACGGCTGAGGCGCGATTCACCGCCGCACGCACCGCCCGGGTGCAGTCCGCCGTGGAACTCTTGATCGCCAAAGGCCACGTCACGAACGCCAATGCCGGCGCTTTGCGCACAGAGCTGATCGAAGCCGCCAACGAGGCCGATGTGGATGCGCGCCTGGCTGAGCTGGGGAAGACGAAGCCGAAGCTCGGACTCAACGGCGGTGTGACTGACAACCTCAAGGACGCCGGAAAGCTGATCATGGCTGCCAACGAGCGCACGAACCGCAACCGCATGCGTGATGAGGTGGTGAATGACTGCCTTGCTGAAATCACCAAAGGCGGGCCAGCCCGGCCAGGGGATCAGGAATACGCCTGGAACCGCGCCCGCTCCCTCAGGCCTGAACTCTTCAATCACTAACAAATCTCCGACGCACGTCGGCTGAAAACGAAAACGCAAACACACACACCCACCATGAAACACAATCGCTCCAAGCGACATCATATCACCGGCGTGCTCGCAGCTCTTTGCGGCGCGCTGGCCATCTCCTGCCAAAACCTCTTTGGCGGTTCCTCAAACTACATCGCGGCGAATACCTACGACGCTGCGGTTGACATCCACTGCGAGTCTCTGAACCGCACGAATGATGCCGCTGTCTCAGCGCGTCACTTGCTGTGGAAAGACGGTGCCACGGCTGGAACTACTGTGGCGCTGAGTGGTGCCACCAACCTGCCCCTGGGAACGATCGACAACATCGAATCCAGCACCGGCCTCACGCAAAAAGTGATCCTGCTGGGCAAAGAGAAAACCGTGAAGATGGTGGCCTCTGAAGCGATGGCAACGATCGGCGTCAAGGTCTATGCGGCCGCATCTGGCAAGATCGCCCTCACGGGTGTGGTGCTGGTAGGGCGCATCCTCACTGCCGCTGGCGCGGATGGTGATGTGGTGGAAGTGGAAAGCTGCTTCCCGCGTGTGGAGCCTAATGGCGTCAACACCGTTGCGGGTGCTACGCTGGCCATCCCGGTGACGAAACGCCGCGTGAGCAAAACCACAGGAGGCGCTGAAGCCTTGACGCTTGCCAACGGCCTGCCAGGCCAGCGGCTGAGCATCGAGCTGGCTGTGGATGGTGGCGACGGCACACTGACACCAACCACGAAGTCTGGCTTCACCGCCATCGTCTTCGCCGATGCACTCGACATCGCAGAACTCGAATACGTCGATGACACGGTGGGCTGGATCATTGTCGGACTCTCCGGCACCGCTGCTCCTCCTGCCTTCTCCTAATCCTTCTTCACTTCATCCCTCCGACTCATTCACGGCTTAGCCCAATTCAAACACACCCTTGATTCAAATCTCATGAAACTGAACTTCTCTATTCACGCGCTGGCCTCCATGCTGCTGCAGCGCTGCTTCTCCAGCGGCCCGATGGCTGCCAATGATCGCGGGCTTGACTCGCTGATCATCACCCCGGGATCCCTGCAGTCTGATCCTGGCTTCAATCATGCCCGGCCTGGTGCGATCTATGCCGCCAATGAAAGCGAGCTGAGCGCCGCCTGGCGTTCTGGCAACGTGATCGAAGCCGCCAATGATGGCAACCTGGCTGCGGGCACGATGGCGCTGTCCCAACCGCTTACGCAGTTCTCCACCGGCATTCGCGATCGCGAAAACCTGCAGGAGCTGCTTGATCGCATGTTCCCGATGGCCCCTGTGGGCGGACTGCGTTTCTCCTACCTCGCGGAAACCGAGGCGGAAGAACTTCAGAAGCGCACGGTGCAGCAGCTCGCACGCCCTGTGCATGGTGAGTTTTCTGAAACCAAGATCACCGGCAGCACGGTGGATGGTGCCGTCGACAACCTCGGCATCATCACGTATCTCGACATCGACCAGGGCGGCCTCGTCCCTGAGATGCAGCAGGCCGTGGTGCAGAGCCGCCGCAACCTGATCCTGCGCAGCCTCATTGCAGACGGTCTGACCAAGCTGGATGCAGCAGCCACGGCTGACACCAGCAAGAACTGGGGCGATGCCGCTGCCAACCCTGATGGCAACCTGCGTGAGATGGTCAAGAACTGCGGCGATGCACGCGGCGAAGACGCCAACGTGGTCACACTGGGCCAGGGTGTCTGGAACTACCGCCAGGACGCCTATGAAACGCCCACACGCACCAACGGCCTTGAGCGCGGCGGCTGGACTCCTGAGCAGCTGCGCAACTACCTGCAGGTGGATGACGTCATCCCTCTGCGCGCCCGCTACCGCAGCAGTGCCACGGCAGCAGCGGCGCTGCTTGGCACCACGGCCTATGCCTACAGTGCACGCAGCGGCCTGATGCCGATGGACAGCAGCAACGTGAAGCGCTTCCAGCACATCGCCACAGGCGGTGCCATGCGCGTGTGGATCGAGGTCGGCACGCACCGCGTCAAGATCATCGTCGACTGCTACGCCCGCAATGTCATCACCAGCACCGTTGGCATCCGCAAGCGTGTCATCACCTGGACCTGAGTTTAAGCAGCCTTCGGGCTGATGATTCACCCGCTGCGCATCGCTGCCAAGGCGGTGCGCAGTTGTGAGCCATCCAACGCCACCCACACACCACCATCCCACGATCATGAACCTGCCCCAAGAGACCCTCAATACCATCAAGTCAAACCATCCTGAACTTTGGCGTGCCAAGGCTGCTGCAGGGCTGGGTGATCAGCTCATCGCCGCCGCGATCCTTTCCCAGGTGGAGCAGGATGCCAAGAACCCGCCTGAGACTGAAGCGCTGAAGCGTATCAAAGCAGCAGCGGGCATCGTGCTGGTGCATGCAGGCAAGTTCAGGGCTTCGCGTACGGAGCTAGACAGGATCCTCGCGGAAGTGCGTGAGCAGTTCCCTGAGCTTGAGATTGAGATCCTGGAGGAGCCGCCTGGCATGGAAGGCCTGGCGATGCTTCCAACGGACAGCGGCATGCGTGAAGTGATCGAGAAACTTCGCGTGGATCTGCAAACGTCGACGGACCGCACCGCTGAAGTGGAGAACTGGCTCAGGGAAGCGCAGGACTCTGCCAGGGCTGATCAGGAGATCGTCGTCAAGCTGACACGTGAACGTGCTGAGCAGGATACGATCATCGCTGACCTGACGCGCCAGCGTGCTGAGCTGGATGCTGAATTGAAAGCCGCCCGTGAGCTGCTCAAGCAGGTGGGTGCATGCGCCAACATCAAGGAAGTGCGCGAGCTGCTCAAGCCAGCTGAACCGGCCCAGGCCGATGCAGCCCAGGGCGGTTAATTTCACACTCATCGGCGCACCCTCTTCATCTCATGGCCTGGATCACACCCACACTGCAGGAATGCAAGGACCGCATCCCCAAGGAATGGCCTTCACTTTCCAGTGCGGCCAAGACGCAAGGACAGGATGCGGAGGCGCTGGCACAGAAGGTCATCGACACGCAGGTGACGCGGGTGCGTGGCCGCGTGCCAGTGGATGTCAAGCGCGGTGAAGATGGCACGATCCCGAATGAGCTGGAGAGCGCATTCTTTGCGCTTTGGGTGTATGAGTTCATCACCAAGCTGCCCTCCATGCGCAGCCTGCTGGATGATCTGCGCGTGAAGGCCTGGGAGAAAGCCTTTGATGAACTGGACCGCCTGTCAGCGGGCAAGATCCAAGTGGTGCCACCTGTCACGGCTGCGCCTTTGGATCAGCAGGCTACAGGCGGATACATCGAAGTGGCGAAGCCAGCGCGCCCGAATCAATTCTCGATCGAGAACACCAGCGGCCTGCTGTGACCTACCCCCGTGTCAGTCAAACTCGCCATCTCTGACGCCATCACGCAGGCCATGCGCCTGGCGCGTGAACGCAGCCTGCTGCCAACGGCGATGAGCAGTGCTGAGATACAAGAGATGACACAGCGGCTCAAAGAGCGGGTGTTTTTCTCCGCACGCACGGCCAATCTGCAATACCTGCAGGAACTCAAGAAGCTGGTCGACCGCGCTGTGAAAGGCGAGGGCATCAACAATGATCTGGCGCAGCTCCGCATCGAAGCCAGGCGCATGCTGGTGAAGCTGGGCTACAACCCTGAGCAGGGTTTTCCCGGTGATGCTGAGCTGGGCATTCCACCGGCTGCTGCAGGATCTCTGCGAGATCTGAGCAGCGGGAAGCGTCTCAACCTGATCATGGACACTCAGGTACAACTGGCACGCGGGCTTGGCATGAAGCTGCGCGGCAGCATGCGTGCCGACCGCTATCCGGCCTGGGAGCTTGTAAGGCTGATGAAATTCACCAGCCAGCATCAGCGTGAATGGCACAAGCGCTGGGAGACGGCGGCTGATAATGTGAACTGGGAAGCGGTGTCGCGTAAAGCCTTCACCGAGGGCCACATGCTGGCGCTCAAAGGCTCGCCCATCTGGGCAGCACTGGGTTCCTCCGCGCTGTTTGCTGATGCGCTGAACACGGACCATGCGCCCTTTGCGTTCAACAGCGGCATGGGCTGGCGTGAAGTGCCGCTGGATGAATGGCAGACGCATGAGCCGGGTGTGGTGGCTGCGCCTGCCGCCGTGTCTCTCACAGAGCCCGCCAGCAACGCCCTGCCCAAGCTGGCTGCCAAGCCTGAACGCAGCGCCGCAGACAATGCGAAGATTGCCATGCTGCTGCGCCTCAAGGCGAACTTTGCCGACCGTGAACGCCGCCGTGCAGCCGGGCTCTTATGAGTGCGATCAGCATCCAGCTTGAATACGGTGGTGACAGCAACATCGCCACGCTGCTGGACAGCTTTGACTTCACCAGCCAGGCGCGCTTCTTTGACGAGCTGGCGGATGATTTTGAAATCCTCACGCGGGAGCACATCGCGCGTGCAGCAACCACACGGCACAAGACAGCAGCGCGGCTGGGTGCGCCCGTGACAGGCTACCTGGAAAAGCTGGCGACGGGCACCGAAAGCGTGCGCGGCCAGGGCTCCCCTGGGCGGGTGCGTCTGACACTGCAGGGCGAGATCTTCAAGCGGGCCTTTGGGCCGGTGACGGTGACTGCCACCCAAGCCAAGATGCTCACGATCCCATGGAGCGCAGCGGCCTATGGCAAGCGGGCGGGTGAGTTCAGTGATCTCTTTGTGTTCAAGTCCAAGCGCGGCGCGGCGTTTCTGGCGCGGCGCATCGACAAGAGCAAAATCGAATTCCTATTCCTGCTCAAGAAGAGCGTGACACTGCCACAGGATCGTGGCCTGCTGCCGGATGATGCGGCGTTTCTGGCCGTGGTGGAGAAGGCGGCGCAAAGGTATGTCGAGGCTGAGCTGGCGAGGCTGACTTAGCTCAATGAATGGCTGACATCTGGTCGTCCTGGTCAGGTGCTGAGATGCCTGCAACGTGGTTGCATGGTGGATGCCAGACGCCCTGCAACAACTCCAGCTCGACATCGCCGCCATGCTGCGTGCCGATGAATTGTTTGCCGGAGTGCAGGTGATTGTTTCAAGGCCACGCGATGCTGAGGACGCGACGCTGATCCAGTCCAACATCGACAACGCCCTGGCTGGCCTGGTTCAGGTGGAGACGGGCGAGACTTTCAAGGGCGGGCTGGCTGTCATCATCATGATGAGCGAGGGCGAAGTGCCAGCACCGAACGTGCCCGGCCCGCAGCTTGAACTAGTGCAGACGGTGCGTGTGATCGAAAACCCGCTGGTGAACATGGGTGACGATGGTACGCAGATCACCGCTGAACAGGGTGCGCTCAATGTGCTCTCCGCATTGCATCATTGGAATCCCGGCTACGGCGTGCTGACGGCTGACAGCCGCAATGCGCTCAAGGAAGTGAACCTGGAAGGCAAGGTGTCCTATGACGTGCGTTTCCGCCGTGATGCAGGCATCACACCGCGTGACTTTGTGCAGCGGCCTCTGATCACCATCGGCGGCTCTGATGCCACCATCACCTGCGGCACTTCTGGAGCCGCGATCTACTACACACTGGATGGAAGCACACCCACCAGTGGAGGTCTCAGCGGACAGCTCTACACCGCGCCCGTGGATGTCACCGGACTCACAGGCAGCACCCTGCGCGCTGCTGCCTTCAAGACGGGCCTGCGTGGCAGCGACATCAGCGCCAAGCAACTCTGAACCGCCATGACCAAGCCAGCAAACACCGCCTATCACGAATGCATCAACTGCGTGGAGCTGCACCAGGTCACACTGGATGTGAATGACCAGATCGACTTCATCACCGAGCTGCGCGGGCAGCTGGCGCGCAAGCTGACGGCCCTGCGCAGCGAGCAGAAACGCCGCAAAGCTGAAGGCCACCTTTCCAAATCCTAAACATCCACTCCACCACCGCACCTTATGTCATTCGACCGCACCACCATCAAATCCGGCCCCGCCATCCTCACATGGAACGGTGGCACCATGTACTTTGCCAAGGGGCTGACTGCCGAAGAGGGGTTTGAAACCTTCGACGTGACCAGCGATGTCTTTGCCGGTGCTGACAAGCGGCGCGGCTCCATGCTGGGAACGATCAAGGGCACGCCCTCCGGGCAGTGGAAAAACCTTGGCGTGTGGTTCCCCTGGCTGGGGGCGGCACGCGGCACACGCATGCATGGTGCCAGCGACAAGACGGCGGTCATCAAGTGGCTGGATGGCGATATCTGGACCTACCACAACGCCGCGCTGATGGACATGCCGGACCTGATTCTTTCGAGCACGAAGACGATCATGGAAGGCGGCATCAC
>NZ_JBAQCR010000010.1:0-1547 GCF_049294395.1 Prosthecobacter sp. | reverse complement strand
CCTTCAACACCTCGTGCATACCAATACGGCCGGAATATCCATCTTCAAATTCACTGCTCTTTACCGGTTTGTAGAAAGGGATTTTATCCCAAGTATCTTTCGCGCCCACGATGTTTTCCTCTTTCAGAAAGTCTAGCACCCTACCCAAATCAACTATTTTTTCAAGATTTTTTATCTCGGCAGGCGACAAAAAATATTTTTCCTTGTCGGGAGTGAGTCTACGCACCAGTCTCTGCGCGATGATTGTCTTGACGGTGGCAGTTATCAAAAAAGGCTCCACTCCCATATCTATCAATCTCGGAATTGCGCCAGAAGCGGAATTCGTGTGGATGGTGGACAGCACCAGGTGTCCCGTAAGTGAAGCGTTCACTCCCAACCCTGCCGTCTCTCCATCGCGAATCTCCCCCACCATCACAATGTCCGGGTCTTGACGCAAAAGAGAACGAAGCCCGTTGGCAAAGGTCAGACCGATTTCCGGCTTCACCTGCGTCTGATTGACTCTCGGCATTTGATATTCAATAGGGTCTTCCACGGTAGAAATGTTTACTTCCGGTCTGTTTAGAATATCAAGCATCGTATAGAGCGTAGTGGTCTTGCCGGATCCGGTCGGACCCGTAGCGAGTACCATTCCCGTTTTTTGTTTCAGAGAGTTGTGTATCCTCTCCAGTCCCTCGCCGTGGAAACCGAGCGTCTCCAAAGAAAATCCGTGCGCATTTTCTTTTAGAATTCTGATAACTGTTTTTTCTCCGAAGAAAGTGGGTAGAGTGGAAACACGAAAAGAAATTTTCTCCCCGTTTTGTTCTATCTTAAATCTGCCGTCTTGAGGCAATCTTTTTTCATCCAGTTTCAAGTTGGACAGCACCTTAATGCGCGCGGTGATGCCAAGCCCCGCATTTTTATCCAGCACCATCGCATCGTGCAGGATGCCGTCTATACGGTAACGCACCGTGAGCTCTTTTTCCCCCGGCTCAATGTGAATATCGGATGCATTTTGTAAAATGGCGTGAAAGATGAGAGAGTCCACAATCTTCACCACTGGCAAGTCCTCCGCCATTTCTTACAATTCAGATTCTGATTTTTCTCCCGGCTTCTTGCCATCTTCCGAGGAAGAGACATTAAGTGACATAGATTCTTTCTGAATGATATCTTGAAACTCGGCTTCCAGGCTTTGCCTATACTGTACGAGCACAAATCTAATGGAAGAAGTATCCGTCAGCCTGGGCAAAATTTTCAATCCGGAACGCTTCTTGATGAAATCAATTACCGGCAAGTCATCCACGTCCAGCATCGCCACTTCCATGGTATCTTGGTTTTTTTTATAAGCGACGATATTGTAGTTGCGGGCAATAGGCTCGGGGATGAGAGAGAGCACGGAAAAATCTATTTTCTGATTAGTTAAACTGATGAATGGTATGCCCAAGACGAAAGCTTCCATCCGTTTCAAATCCGTCTCGGAAATTTTACCTAGAGAGAGCAAAATGTCTCCGAGCTTCTGTTTTGTTTTTTTTGCTTTTTCTTCCGCTTCTTCAAATTGGGAAGGCTTCACC
>NZ_JBAQCR010000009.1:0-3372 GCF_049294395.1 Prosthecobacter sp. | reverse complement strand
CGGCCTCACCGCGCGGCGGATTCGGCGGCGGAGTTCAGAAGCTGGGCGCTGGAACTGAGGCTGCCGCGCACGGAGGCGAGGCTGGCGACGCCAAAGCCGAAGCCCTTCATCGCATTGGACCAGAGCGGCCGGCCGGTGGCGGCCTCCAGCGCGTACATGTAGCCGTGCACGCAGACGATGAGGCGGTCGCCATCCAGCAGCAGGCTGGCGTAGGTCTCGCCGGAGGGGGCGGTCCACTGCCAGATGATTTCGCCCGTGTCCCGGTGCAGGGCGGCGACGCGTTTGTTGAATGCGGTGAAGACGAGGTCGTCGAGGTTCATGGCGGGAAAGAGCCGCCGGAGGCGGGGCCGCGCCAGTGGAAGATGCGGCGCGGTTTGGAATGCGGGGGCGGGGAATGAATGGCCGCAAAAAGGCGCAAAGAAGGAGGCAAAAAACGGAGGTTGTGAGGGGACTGGGAAGGAGGACGGAGAAGCCCCATCTGAGGCTGACTGAGGGGCCTTTTCTCTTTGCCAAGGTGGCTGAGGCGGCCAATTTGGGGTGAACTGGAACCGGCAAAGATGGCATTTTACCACGATGGAGAATCAAGGATTATTCGAGGGCTCACCCAGGCAGGTCTTGTCGAAAGAGCAGGCCTTGGCCTTGTTTCGGGAGAATCAGCGCGGCCGGACACTTACGCGGGTGCCGGGCGGCCAGTTCCAGCCTACACCGAAGAAGCCCGACTTGACGCCATCCTTGGTGAAGAAAGCCGGCTGATCTCACGCGCCAAAGCCGAATCTGGAATGAGGTGGTGCCTGCGTGATGTTCCAACCACTGCAAACGATTGCCAACCATCGCCAACGACTGCAAACGGCTGGGCCTCAGCAGAGCGCTAGGATCGAGGACAGCCGAGCGAAGCGAGACAGACGACCGCAGGGAGCCCGAAGGGTGAGCGCAGCGAATCAACTAGGAGAACGAGAACGAATCAGCGGCTCGCGCCGCCGGACCTCACGGCCTGCGCGCCTGCTGCAGGGCTTCTTCCTTCAGCTTCTGGATCTGTTCATCGCCCTGGGCGATGAGGGGGTCGAACATGGGGATTTCCTTGGCGTTCTGACCCTGCTCGTGTTTGCGGAAGCCGAAGAGGTAGGTCTCGTTGTGCGGGCGCCAGCGGTTGAAGAAGAGGGTGTCTTTGGCGATGACGGCGCGGCGGAGGTTTTCGAGGGCTGGGGAGGGCGCATCGGGCAGCTTGAGGCCGAGGCCTTCGATGAGCTTGGCACTGAGCTTTTCATAGCCTTCGCGGGTGTAGTGCACGCCGTTTTCGGTGAGGGGCTTGCGGATGACGCCTGGCTTGGGGAGGCCGCCCATGAGCTCGAACCAATCGACAAAATACGCGTTCTGCATGAGGGCAAATTTGTGCAGGGCATCGCGCAGGCTGGAGAGGTTGCGGTTCGCGGCGGAGAGGTCTGGCAGCGGGGGCGGCAGGGTCTCCAGCGGCGGCGGGGTGGCGATGATGACGCGCACGCCGGGGGACTTTGCACGGATGAGGTCGATCAGGTTTCGGTAGCCGGTGAGGAACTCGGGCAGGCCGCCGAGGCGCTCAAACGCGAGCTCGCTGCCGTAGCAGAGGATGACGACGGTGGGCTTGAGCATTTCCAGGTGCACGGAGAGGCGCTGCAGGCCTTCCTCAGGCGGGCCGAAGTAGGAGCGCGCATGGCCAAAGACGGTGTCGCCGCTCCAGGCGAGATTGCGCACGGTGACTTTTTCTTCGCCCAGGGCGAGATCCAGCCGGGGCTCAAAGGAGCCGTAGCGCTGCTCGCGCTCCAGCACGGTGTTGCCGATGAGGACGACGCGGTCGCCGTCTTGAAACTGAAAGGAGGAGGGCTGCGCCGGTGCGGAGGCAGCAGGGGCGTCCGTCTCCGGAGCTTGAGCGGATGCGAAGGAGGCGCTCAGAAGCACCACGAGGCCGGCCAGGGATTTCAAATTCATGCGGGCGCTATTGGAGCGGAGGCGGTGGGAGTTGTCTAGAGGGAGGTTTGGGGAGAGGATACTTCGACAATCAACCATCCTTGCTCATCAATCGTCAATCAGGCGTACCCAGGACGCGCCGCAGCCGGAGGATTGACGATTGATGAGCCATCGATTTTTGATTTTTGAGGTGCCAAACCAGCGCTGCGTCGATTTCGGGTTGGTAGGGAACCGCTGTGCGGGTCCGTGATTCCGGGTCTGTCATTGCCCGCAGGCGATCCCAAAGGTGCGCCGTCCTAGGAGCGCCCGGCAGCGGAGGGCGGAGGCGTTTGAAAAGGGGGAGAGCGATGAGGCAGCAGACGCGCTGGGACGAAGGATTCTACGGACGCGCACAGCGCATCCCTACCAGCGCTGCGTGGTGCGGCGCTGCCTCTGGAAACAACTGCAAACCATCGCCAACCACTGCCAACCACTGCAAACTTCCCCCGCCCCTACCGCTTCCTTAGCACCAGAAGCACGTCGGCGTAGCTGTCGTCAAATTTGCGGGGGTCGGTGAGGTCGTAGGTGAAGTCGTAGCACTCCAGGTACTCCAGCTCGGGGACTTTGCGGAGGAGGGCCTTCAGTTGCGCGGCGCTGTAGGTGCGGAACTGCCAACGGGTCTCCTGCGTGTGGGTGCGGCCGGAGTCGGTGATCTTGAGGCGGGTGCGCAGCTGCTCCAGGCGCGTCTTGCGGTCGGCGGGCCAGGTGTGGGTGTTGCAGACGACTTCGATGCTGCCGCGCCTGGCCACCCAGCGCTCGTGCTCGTCTTCCTCGCGGTCGTAATCCGTGAGGTGCAGGCCCAGGAAGAACACGCCCCCGGGGCGCAGGGTGGCGGCCACGCGGCGCAGGCACTCGGCGGCGTCCTTTTCCTTGAGCAGGTATTTGAAGGTGCTGACGAGGCAGTGCGCCAGGTCAAAGCCGCCCTTCACGCCCTTCGGCAGGGTGAAGCTCTGCATCCAGTCCTCCCACAGGCGCGCCTTCAGCCCCGCCTTTTCCAGCCGCTGCTGGGCAAAGGCGATCATGTGCGCGTTGCCATCGAATCCGCTGACCTCCCAGCCGCGACTGGCCAGTTCCAGCGCCAGGCGGCCGCTGCCGCAGGCGGGCTCCAGCAGGCGGTGGCGCGCCACCTTGGCGGGCGTGGCGTATTTGGCGTAGGCCTCTTCCAGAAAGTCCGCCTCCTTGAGGGTGCCGTCGTCAAAGACGATGTCGTAGTAGAGGGGGGTGTCGTACCAGTCGCGCTGTTCGGTGGGCATGGGGGCACCATGGAGCAAAGAGAGCGCTGCGCCACTCCGGCCGTAGGTTGGGTGTGTTTGGCGTGCCGGGCCCTATTTTCCACCCGCAGCGCCCTCCGCCAAACCGCCCGACTGCCAGGACGCCCGCACGCGAATGGCG
>NZ_JBAQCR010000008.1:0-1668 GCF_049294395.1 Prosthecobacter sp. | reverse complement strand
TACACGATTGTTGCCGGGGACCTTGGCAAAGTCATCAATGTCGATGCTACGGCTGGCGCTGTCACGCTCACACTCACTGCTGCCGCAACGATGGCGGATGGGTTCTGGTGCTACGTCCGAAAGGCGGATTCCTCGGCCAATGCCATCACGATAGACCCCAATGCGGCAGAAACGATCAACGGCGGCGCCAATCTTTCGGTTATCACGCAATTTGAAATGCGGCTGATCGTCTGCGACGGGACAACGTGGTTTGCCGAGACGGATGCTTCTAGTGGAGGATCATCTGTCTCATCTGTCTCGTTTGCCGGGTTGATCGAGAATCTGGAGATTTCAACCAGCAGGTCAGGTAATGCGGAAACGATTGCTATAAAGACCGCCGCCGGGACAGACCCGTCAGCATCGGACAAAATCCGCATCGGCTTTCGAGACGCCACGGCCGGGACTGGGGCATATTCTGTGCTCGACGTTACCGCCGCTGCGTCCATCGTAGTCTCCAGCGGGTCAACGATTGGCGCAACCAGTGCGACTATCTTCCGGCTTTGGCTGGTAGCGTTCAACGATGCCGGGACATTCCGCCTCGGGGTTATCAAATGCGCCATGACGGACGGGGTGTTCGGGCTACAGGATAATGTGCTTGAGTCATCCACAGCGGAAGGCGGCACTGGAACAGCGGATAGCTCTGGTGTTATCTACACTGGAACAGCGGTAACGACAAAGGCGATGCGGGTGCTGGGGTATCTGGAATACACTCTCACCACAGCGGGGACGTGGGATGCCGCACCGTCGCTTGTCAGTATCTATTCGCTAGGCGATAGGCTGCCCGGAGAGGTGGTGCAGCGTAGATATACATCTTATTCTGCCGTGGCTACAGGATCAGGAACTGCATTCCCAGAGGATGACACAATCCCTCAAATAACCGAGGGGTATGAATTTATGTCGCAGAGTATTACCCCTAAAGGCGCGCCTAATCTGTTAAAAGTTTATGCCACTGCGTTTTTAGCTGAATCAGTGGTCGCGGCGGCTGATATACATGGCGCGCTATTTCGAGATTCTGTAGCGGATGCTTTTTTCGCCACAACAGAAACGGTAGGCGGGGTTAACCAACGCGGGATACTTACTCTGTTTCCAGCGCCTGTAATAGCTGGGGCAACTAGTGCTACTACTTTCAAATTTCGCGCTGGAGCAACAGCCTCTGGAACTACAGTTACATTTAATGGTTTCGCAGGCGCGAGAAAATTTGGCGCTGTAAATAAATCAGTTATTTCTGTTGAAGAGATCATGGTGTGAAACCCGAGCGTATGCCAGCCTTTGTCGAGATCATCGAGCGGGTGCCAGACGTTCTATTGCCCTATATCGACCGCTGGACGGTGCAGGAGCCCGGTCTATTAGACTTGCAGATCGTGGAATTGATGCAGAGCCAGATAGACGCCGGAGAGGCATGGCTGTTGAAGCATGGCGACACCTATGTGTTACTGCGCCGCCAGACGCCGTGGATTGGGGATACGCATATCTTCAACCTCGGCTCTACGTGGAACATGGTCCGGGCCGTTCGAGCGATCACGGCTAAGGCGCTGGAAGCCTTTGTGAAGCTGGAGACCCGTCACCATGACAAGCGGATCGGTAGTATGATAAGGCGGTGTGGCTGGCGTCCAGAGGCGGTGTACCGTA
>NZ_JBAQCR010000007.1:0-5358 GCF_049294395.1 Prosthecobacter sp. | reverse complement strand
CTCGATGCGTGCTGCGGCAGAAACCTTGGCGGCTTCCGCGTCTTTCTTGGCTTCGGTGAAATCGGTGAAATCAGCTTCGAGCTTGGCGAGTTTTTCCTTCTCGGCGAGCACACCGGTGTTGAACTGGGCGGCCTTGAGCGCGGTCGGCACTTTTTGCAGGATGCCGATCTCGGTGCTCGCAGAATTCGCAACGGTCTGCGCCGCAACGAGGTTGTTTTTGCCGGTGACGGCATTGGACTCGGCGTTCTTGATGCGGTCCGGGCCGGCTTTGACCAGCGCGGGCAGCTTCGGCAGTTCGGCCTTCTTCGCGGCGATGCCATCGGCGGTGGCTTTGATCTTAGCGTCGGTCTCGGCGATGAGCTTGTCGAGGTCTGTCGGAGCTGCAGGCGCAGCACCCAGCTCGGCCTTGGCTTTGGCGAGGGCGGCGGTGAGCTGATCGGCCTTGGCTTTGACTGGGGCGATCTTTTGCTGCTCAGCCTTGGCGGCGGCGAGCTTTCCTTCGCTGTCTTTGACCTTGGCGGTCAGGGCGGCATCACCGGCCTTGGCGGCGAGTTCCTTTTTGGCAGCTTCGAGCGCGGCGCTGGTGTCTGCCACGGCCTTGTCAGCAGCGGCCAGTTTGGCGGCTTCAGCAGCCACAGGGGCGAGCTCTTTTTCCTGCGCGGCGATCTTGGCGGACTTTTCAGCGAAGGCTTTGATGGCGGCGGTGCGTGCGGCCTTGTCCTGCTCGGCCTTGGTGCGGGCGGCTTTCAGGGCTGCCAGGGCTTTCTCGTCATTGGCGATCTCGCCGGGGAGGTTTTTGCTGCGCGCTTCGTTGGCGGCGACTTCGGCACGGACTTTGGCCAGCGCTTCGTCACGCGCCTTGGCATCGGCCTCGGCGGTTTTGATGGCGGCCTGCAGCGCCGGGAGCTTGGTGGTGAGTTCGGCCAGACGCTGCTCGGTCTGCACGATGCGCTGGGCGATCAGGGAAGGATTGCTGGTGTAGCGGCCGCTCTCACGGAGCGCCGTGGCACCAAAGGTCCACTGAATGATGTCACCGCGCCAGTTGGCGGAGATGGCGTTTTTGGAATCGAAGAGCGAGACCACTTTGGTCACGAGATCGCCCTGGCTGGGGGCTTCACCGAGTTTGTTGCCGTTGATGTCCCAGACGCGGACGAGGCCGTCGTTGCCGGAGGAGACGATCTTGCCATCGGGGGTGAAGGAAACGGACTGTACGCCGCCACCGTGAGCGGCCCAGTTTTTGACCAGCTTGCCTTCGTTCATTTCCCAAGTGCTGATCGTGCCGTCCATGGAACAAGAGGCGAGGATGTTGGAATCGGCGCGCCAGGAGAGGTCCACGCAGGAGGCCTTGTGCTGGCCGAGGATGTAGAATTCACCGCCGTTTTCGGCTTCCCAGACGTTGACGTTGCCGTTGCGGTCGCTGGTGGCCAGCAGCACACCATCCGGGCTGAAGGTGGTGCTCATGACCCACTCGGTGTGCTTGCTGATGACGTATTCCTCTTCGCCGTTGGCCGTGCTGTACACTTTGACCTTCTTCGAAGGGCTGCCGATCACGATCCTCTTGTGATCGGGGCTGATGTCGGCGGACATGACCTGATCGAACTCCTTGCCGACTTCGGTGATGCGTTTGCCGGTTTTGACGTCCCACACGATGGCGTGGCCGTTTTTGCCGCCACGACCACCACCCATGATGAGCAGGGAGCCATTGCGGCTGAAGCGCAGGCTGCGCGCGTAGCCTTCGGTGTAGGGGAAAATGCCGACGAGCTGCTTGGTGTCGGTGTCGTAGAGCAGGATCTGCTTCGGTGCAGCCAGAGCCATCAGCGAAGTCCATGGGCTGGCGGCCATGGCCGTGATGGCGGTGGTGTGCTGGGTGACGATGACGGGTTCCAGCAGCACATGCTCCGGCTTGGCGATGGGGCCTTCAGGCTTGCCGCTGGTAACGCTGACGGCCATGTCCACCTTCGGCTTGGCGGATTTCTTGGCGATGCTCGACTTGGTGTCGAGGATGCCGCCTTTGATCCATGAGGCGATGAGATCGAGATCCTTGGGGCCCAGCGGTGCGCCTTCCGGCGGCATGAAGGGCTCTTCTTTCTTGGCACAGGTGCTCCAGATGCGGCTGCTGTCCACATTGCCGGGATCGACCACGGACCCGCCGCCGCCACCGTTCATGAGGGCGCCGAAGCTGGTCAGATCGAGGTCACCCTTCTTTTTATCGGGATTATGGCAGGAGAAGCATTTGTTCTCCAGCAGCGGGCGGATGTGATCCTGATAGGTGATTTTTTCGGCAGCGTCCTGGGCATGAAGGGACACTGCGGCGAAGGCCGCGCAAGTCAGCGAAAGGGTGGTTTTGGACATCATAGATGGATGATGGGGTGAATTACGCACGTGGGGGGTGAAGACTTTCGTCAGAGGGGCGGTGGCCAAGAAATGTGTCAAGAAGGGCAATCTTGGCGTTCAATCTTCCTGGCGGGGATAAATGCGCTAAAGGAACGCGTAGAATGGCGGGGGCGCATCCTTATCACTGGGCTGTTTCCAAGTCCTGTGAGAGTGCTTTCTTTATGGGAATGATGAAAAACGAGAGCCAGCCCATCACCTTCTTCAAGCCGCTATTTTACGTAGCGGCCTTTTTGAAGGCCGGGTTTTTGCTGCCTTTTGTCTGGCTGCGTGAGACACCGTACTTCTGGACAAACGTCGGCGGGTATCCCCTCTGGCTGCGGGATCTGGTGCTGATCGCTTACTATCCTCTACTACTGGTGTATGTGGGCTCGCTGTCGTTCCTGAGCTGGCAGCTGCTGTGCCAGCCTGCGCGTTCCGTCAGAGGGTTCTGCGTGGAGGCCGTGGTGCTGGGGCTGTTGTGGCTGGTGGTTGCCCTTGTCGCAACGCTGATGCTCGCCAACAACATCGCCAA
Source organism: Prosthecobacter sp. (assembly GCF_049294395.1). Classification (GTDB taxonomy): domain Bacteria; phylum Verrucomicrobiota; class Verrucomicrobiia; order Verrucomicrobiales; family Verrucomicrobiaceae; genus Prosthecobacter. The sequence continues at coordinate 2,453 of NZ_JBAQCR010000007.1, read as the reverse complement.
CCTCATCGACGGGCGTCCGCTCCATGATCATTAGGCCGGGCAGGGGATCGTCCCCGGCTTGTCAGTGGATGTCCACATTTTTCCAGTACTCGTCATCCCTCCAGTGGGCATAGAGTGTTCTTTGCTGGAAAAAATTACGGATGACAATGGCCAGCAGGATCATGGCCAAGGCGATGATGGCAAAGTTCGAAGCCTGCGCCAAGTCCAGGTTAGACCCGGCCGCAGCATGAGGGCTGACGTTCATCACTTCGAAAATGCTGATGGGAACGCGAACCACAATCAGAGCCTCCATGGTGATGAGCAAAGGGCCGCATGGCACCTGGAAGTCCACATAGTCGCGCCGTGTTCGGCTGAGGTGCCGCATGTCCCGCAGACACAGCAATGGCTTAAACAGATTGGCAATGGGCACGAACCACCAGAGTCCTGACCAGACGCTGCGACGGACCATGTCTCCGTACAAACGCTTCAGCGAAGCAAAAGCGCAGCCCTGCCATATGGCGGTTGCGACAATGCTGATGGCTGATGCGAGCAGTGCGGTCTCAAATGCAGAACCTTCCATCAAAGACCGGGGGAGAGAGGGGATCCATCTGAACTCCTGTTTTGCAGATTGGAATGGTTGAATTGAAACCAAAGTCCAGCAGGCGATTTCCAACAGCAAAGCCGCGCTGCTGAAGATCATGCCAAACCAAAGCCCTGCAGGCAGTTCCGTCGAAGGCAACGCTGTCACGGCTGACTGGGGTGGCGCATAAACGACTGATGCCCCCGGCAGGCTGGAGTCGAAGGGCATGGCATTCGCGGACTGTTCCGGAGGCGGGGAGTCCGGGATGGTGGGCAGACTTGGAATCACCTGTGAGACGGTACTCCACTCCGCCTCGCCTGCCCTCTTCACGCGGGTGTCATTCTGCAAACGCCCGCGCTTGATGAGGCTGTGCAGCATGACCCCGCTGATGGGGCCAAAGGTAGTTTCACCGCGCAGATAATGCCATTCGTCCATTGGAAGACGAATCATAGGCGCGGCTGCGGTCGAAAAGCAAGATCTAGACTACTTGCCCAGCTTGTAGATCGCGCCGTTCCAGTCGAGCACGAGCATTTCTCCGGCGGCGTTGGCGCAGAAGGCGGTCGGTTTGACCAGCACGGTGGGCTTCTTCTTGGGATCGGCGGCAGGCGTCTGCGGGCTGGTGTAAAGCAGCGCATTGCTCACTTCCTTGCCGCTGTCATCGGTCTTGAGCGCCCAGACTTTGCCGAGGATGAAGTCGCCGTAGACGTAGGCTCCCTGAAGCTCTGGCAGAGCTTTGCCGGTGTAAACAATGCCACCGGTGATGCTGAGGCCGTCGGCGTGGCTATAGGCATGGATGGGCTCGATGAACTTCGCGTCGGCGGGCGGGGTGTCGGTCATCAGGGGGAATGCGGCAGGGCCTTCGCGGAAGTTCCAGCCGTAGTTGCCGCCATTCGTGATCCAGTTGATTTCTTCCCAGATGTCCTGGCCCACATCGGCGCACCAGAGGTGGCCTTTGGCGTCAAAGCTCAGGCCCCAGGGGTTGCGAATGCCGTTCGCGTAGATCTGTGGCAGGGCGTTCACGCCGTTCGCATACGGATTGTCGGCAGGAATGCCGTAGGCCTTGGAGTATTCGCGGCTGTTGACGTCGATGCGGAGGATCTTGCCGTAGAGCGTGGCGTTGAGCTGGGACATCTTGAGTTCGCCGTTGCGCTTCGAGTTGTCGCCCACGCCGATGTAGAGGAAGCCGTCCGGGCCGAAGACGATGTTGCCGCCGTGGTGGTTCCAGTTCACCAGCGGGATTTCGAGGAGTGAGCGCTCGGTGCTTTCGTCCGCCTTGTCGCCGTTGGCCTTCATCTCGGTGATGACGAGGCGCTTGGGCTTCTGCAGCGTGTAGCAGAGGTAGAAGAGGCCGTTGTCCTTGAACTTCGGGTGGAAGGCCAGGCCGTTGAGGCCTTCTTCAAAAAAGCCGTCCTTCGCCTCCATGCCACGCGGGGAGAGATCCAGGAAGGTCTTGGCTTCCGTGCCCTGCTCGTCCTTCGGCAGGATCAATATCTGCCCGCGCTGCAGCGCCAGGAACTCACGACCACTGCCATCCTCCGGGATCACCACCGCGATGGGGCGCTCAGTGGGGAGCTTTTCATAAACACGGGTCAGCTTGTGGGTGTCGGCTGCAAAAGCAGCCGAAGTGAGGAAGGCGAGACAGAGAAGGGAGCGCATAGGTTCGAGATAGTCAGTCTATGCGGGCCGAGTCTTGCAGGGCAATGAAGAAAATCTGCATCTAAGTGATCTTCCAGCTGTGGGAGGTCATCTTGGCGCAACGGCAAAGTTTCATTTGCCTTCAATCGGCCAAGAAATAGAATTTAAAGCATGAGTCTGGAAACCCTAATGGAAGAAGCTCGCAAGCTTGGCGAACAGGAACGTCGCCGTCTGGCAGCCTTCTTGACCACGCTTAGAG
>NZ_JBAQCR010000006.1:0-18606 GCF_049294395.1 Prosthecobacter sp. | reverse complement strand
ACCATTGGCAGCGCGATGCCCTTGATCATCAAAATGCTCAATCCCACCAAGCTCAGAGCGAGACAGACGGCATACATGGCGGCAAGCGCACCACCCTTGCTGTAGCCAAGCAGAATCAGCCGATGATGGATGTGTTCAGCATCCGCGTTGAAGATGGAAACTCCCCGGATGGCTCTTCGAATGATGGCAAACAGGGTGTCCAAAATCGGCACCCCCAGGGCAATAATGATGACCAGCAGCGCGCCGATGATCGATCCTTTGTTCGAAGTGAAGAGGGAGACTGAGGCGATAAAAAAACCGATCAAATAAGCTCCTCCATCACCCAGGAATATCCTGGCAGGAGGAAGATTAAAAATCAAAAATCCTCCCAGTGCGCCGGCCATTGCCAGCGAGACAACCAGGACGTCGGGCTGGCCGCTGTAATAGCCCAGAAATGCCAGGGTCAGGCTAAGAAACAGGCCGAAGCCGCCCGCCAGCCCGTCCATTCCGTCGATGAGGTTGACGATGTTGGGGATGCTCACCAGCCAGAGCAGTGTCAAAGGCAGGCTCCACCATCCCAGAGAAACTGACCCCTCTCCGAACGGATTGCTGAGAATGTCGATCGAAACCCCCAGGGAATACAAAATCAACGCCGTACCGATCTGGCCAATCAGCTTCACTTTGGCGCCTAGAGGTTTAAGATCGTCCACGAAGCCCACGCTGAAAATCAAGGCATTGCAAATCGCCACCGGCAGCCAGCGAGTCCAGCCAAGTCCGCCAATGTAGCCTGCCACCAGCGAGGCCAGACCCACGGCCAGGAAAATGGGGGCACCACCGAGTCGCGAGATCGCCTTCTCATGCAGTTTGCGGCGGGTGTCTGGTTCATCCAGCCCGATTTGTCCACCACGATGCAATATCCACCATGTGCCAAGCGAGGCCACCAGCAAGGCACCGCCAAAATAACAGGCCATTTCCAGCCATGAAACATGCCGCGGAGCCCATGGGCCCATGGCGGTGTATTGAATGGCAGGTTCAAACATGCGTGACTGGAGATTCTAGTTGGAAAGCGGCCAGCATAAGCGTTGCCCAATCAGGGATCAAGACTTCAGCGTTGAAGAAGTCTTTTGTTGCAACTTCCTGGAACGCTTCTTGAACTTCTGCCGCGCACCCCTCACCATCGCCAATGCTTAACGACACTATCGCCGCCATTTCCACCGCCTTGGGAGAGGCTGCAATCAGTGTGGTGCGCGTTTCCGGCCCGCAGGCGCTGCAAATCGCTGCCCGGGTCGCCCGATTGCCAGTGAAGGTCATGCCAAGAATGGCGCATCTCGCTCCCATTGTGGACGCAGACGGAGGTGATCTGGATCATGGATTGCTGCTCTACTTCAAGGGGCCCGCAAGTTACACGGGTGAAGACGTCATCGAATTCCATGGCCACGGTGGCGTTCTTGTCACCCAGCGTGTTCTGGACCGTTGGCTTGCGTGTGGGGCGCGAGCCGCTGATCCCGGTGAGTTTACCCAGCGTGCCTTTTTGAACGGCAAAATGGACCTTACGCAAGCCGAGGCCGTGATGGATTTGATTCATGCGCAAAGCACGCTCGCCCTCCGTGCTGCCAATGAGCAGCTTGGCGGTGCTATCGGCCGTGAAGCTACAGCCATGCAGCAGGAGATCATTCCGGTGCTCGCCCATATCGAGGCCTACATCGATTTTCCAGAGGAAGACATCTCGCCCGAAACGGGGGCCGATCTGCTGCGTCGTATCGATGCCGTGCTTGGGCGCGCGCAAAAACTCATCGCCACTTCCGAGCAGGGGCGCATCCTGCGGCATGGTGCACGGACAGTGATCTCAGGCGCTCCCAATGTCGGTAAAAGCAGTCTGCTGAATGTCCTGCTGGGGTTTGAGCGTGCCATCGTCAGTCCCACCGCAGGAACTACCCGCGACACCATTGAAGAAATCATCCAGGTTCATGGCATCCCGCTGCGCCTCGTGGATACCGCCGGTCTGCGTGAGGCCGGCGACGACATCGAACGCGTTGGCATTCAGCGAACTGAGCGTGAATTGGAACGAGCCGACCTCGTGATTGAAGTTGTTGATGGCAGTCGTGCATCGAGTGGGTCCCGACTGGCGCTCTCGCCCGAAGTTGCCCGCCGCCGCATTCTCATCCTCAACAAAAGCGATCTGGGCATTCATGCTGATTGGAACGGCGAGCCTGGGGCCATCCCGCTGTCCTGTCTGACAGGTGACGGCATGGAACCGCTGCGCGATGCCATTCGCGATGTCATTGCCACTGCGGGGCCGCTCGCTGCGGATCATCCCATCGCCATTAATGCACGGCACAAGGCTGCCTTCGAACGCAGTGCCGAGCGTCTCCTGGCCGCCAGGGCGGCTCTGGAACACAATGAGGCTCCCGAATTCATCGCCCTTGAGATTCGTGAGGCGCTCCAGGCCCTTGGCGACGTCATTGGCCAGGTCGATGTCGAACGCATCCTGGATGTCATCTTCTCCACCTTCTGCATAGGAAAGTGATCCTGGCACCGTTTGACTTCTCCAACCATGAACCGTCGTCATTTCTTCGCCTCAGCTCTTGCTGCCACCGCTGCTTCACGTCTCAGCGCTCAATCCATCGATAAAGCGGCGGCTGATCCTGCCTACGTCATCAAAAACCACGGCATCAAGCACACCGTCATGGGCTGGTGTTTCAAACCCATGGACACGATGGTTCTGGCCAAGCACTGCAAGAACATTGGCCTTGTCGGCATGGAGGGCATCGACAGCAAGTACTACCCTGATGTGAAGGCCCTCGGCCTTGACATCTCACTCGTCGGAAGCCACGGCTTCGCCAAAGGGCCATGCAATCCCGAATTCCGGGATGAGGTCGTCACCAAGCTGACCGATTCCATCAACCTCGCCGCCGATGTCGGCAGCAAAAAGGTCATCACCTTCACGGGCATGAAGTTTGAGGGAATGGACCGCGACAAGGCTATCCATTCATGTCTCGATGTCTGGAAGCATGTGCTGCCGCTCGCCGAAAAGAAAGGCATCACGCTGGTTTTGGAGCACCTGAACTCCCGCGACAGCTCCCATCCGATGAAGGGGCACCCCGGCTACTTCGGCGATGACGTGGACTTTTGCGTCGATCTTATCAAAAACATCGGCAGTCCCAACTTCAAGCTGCTCTTCGACATCTACCACGTCAGCATCATGAACGGAGACATCATCCGCCGCTTGCGTCTCCATCAGGACTACATCGGCCATGTTCACACTGCTGGAAATCCTGGCCGCTGCGAGCTCGACGAGCATCAGGAGATCAACTACCCCGCCGTCATGCAGGCGCTGCTCGAAATCGGCTACCACGACTTCGTCGCTCACGAATTCATCCCCACCTGGGACGATCCGATTCTGGCGCTGCGCCACGCCGCGATGGTGTGTGATGTATGATTCCTAGGCAGCCTGTAAAAGCTGCCAGGTGAGAACAAACGAAAAAACCCCGCCGAGTGAAACTCGGCGGGGTTGGAAATAGATTAACGAGATGGGATCAGGCTTCGCCAGCGACCTTGCTGATCACCTGACGACCGCGGTAGTATCCGCAGGAGGGGCAGGCGACGTGGCCAGGGACTGAGGTGCCGCATTCTGGGCAGCTCTTGAGGGTGGGCGCCTTCCAGCGGTTTGCGCCTTGACGCATGCGTTGGCGGCTCTTGGATTGTCTGCGCTTCGGATTGGCCATGAGAGTATCGAGGTGGGGTCTGTTCTTCTAATTTAACTTGTTCAAAGCTTCCCATACACCCGGACCCGCACTTTGAGGCTCGTCGGGAGCTGTTTCCAGCACCGGTTCAAACCTGCCTTCGGCGGGACACTGACGAGGATGGACATTGCCAGCATCGCAGCGTGGGTAGCTCGGAAGGGCAAGCAGAGTATCTTCCCGTACCGTATCCGTCAAGTTGATCGTTTCATCCTTTGCAATCTCGACTTCGGAATTGTAGTCGGGCAGATCGACTTTGTAGTCGAAGCGTTCCATGCAGGCGCCGCATTCCAGGCTGAAAGTGGCCTCCAACTTACCGCTGATGAGAAGCTCGCTGCCGTCACGCTCGACGTGGAGGTCATATTTCAACGGGGAAATGGCCTGAATGGAGTCTTTGGGGGCGAGGTCAAAGAAAGCCGGCAGTTCCTGCCCGGAGATGTCCTTGCCGCCATCGGGCAGGGTGCGAAGGTCAATGAAAAAGGGACGGTGCATAAGGGGATTGGGGGAAAATCAGGCCTTTTGTAATTTGTTGCAGAGGGCTGCCACGACATTGGGCGGAACGAACTGCTCGATATGGCCGCCGAGCCGGCAGATTTCCTTGACCAGCCGGCTGCTGATGTAGGTGTATTCTTCGCGGGGCATGAGAAAGAGTGTTTCGAGATTGGGCTCTAATTTACGGTTCATGAGGGCAAGTTGGAACTCGAATTCAAAGTCTGACACCGCGCGCAGACCACGCACGAGGGCGCAGGCCTGATGTTTGCGGGCGAAATTAACCAGCAGACCATCGAAGGGCATGACCTCGATGCCTGGAATCTCGGCGGCGGCGTTGCGGATGAGTTCGACACGTTCTTCGACGGTAAAGAGGCTCTCCTTGGCATTGTCGCGTGCAACGGCAATGATGAGATTGTCAAAAATACCGGCTGCACGCTGCAAGACGTCGAGGTGGCCGTTGGTGATGGGGTCAAAGCTGCCCGGATAGATCGCGCGTCGCATGTGGATGAAGGCCGATTGTAGCGGCTGGGAAGGGGAGTGAAAAGCAAAAGCTCACGCGAGCAACACCTGCGCCATGGCCAGCTCGCGTGTATGAGTGAGACTGACGAGGCAGGTGGCTTCACCGGCGTGCTGTTTGGCAGCGCCGTGCAGGAGGACGGAGGGTTTGCCGTTGGCTGCACGCACGACCTCGATGTCGGTCCAATTCACGCCTTCCGCCCATATGCCAGTGCCAAGTGCTTTGGCCACCGCTTCTTTGGCGGCAAAACGTGCGGCGTAATTCATGGCGGGCTCGGCGCAGGAATCACAGTAAGCGATTTCGCCAGCGGTGAAGGTGCGCTCTTTGAAGCGCTGGCCGTGCCGCTCCAGCATCTCGCGGATACGGGACACTTCCACGAGATCAATGCCGATGCCGGTGGCTTTCATGTGGGATCAATTGCGATAGGTCGCCATGACGGCGAGCATCTCACGCACCGCACCATGCAGGCCGATGAAAACGGCGCGCGAAACGAGGTGATGGCCGATGTTCAGTTCCGCCAAGTGGGGCACGGGCCACAGGGCAGGGAGGTTTTTCGTGGTCAGGCCATGTCCGGCATTGATCTGGAGGCCAAGGGCGTGGCCCAACTCCGCAGCGGCGCAGAGGCGCTCGACCTCGGCGTCGCGTTCTGCGCCGGTGTGGTTGGCAAAGGTGCCGGTGTGGAGTTCGATCATGGCCGCGCCGATTTCTGCACTGGCTCGAATCTGTTCGAGGTCTGGATCAACAAACATGCTGACTCGGGTGCCGTTGTCGCTGAGCGCCTTCACAGTGCGGCGAAGTGCGTCACGCTGACCGGCCACATCAAGGCCTCCTTCGGTCGTGACCTCCTCCCTGTTTTCCGGCACCATGCAGACGAAGTCCGGGCGTACCTGGAGCGCAATGTCCAAAATCTCCTGGGTGTTGCCCATTTCCAGGTTCAGCTTGGTGCCGATGCTTTTGCGGAGCAAATACACGTCCGCGTCCTGAATGTGGCGGCGGTCAGCCCGCAAATGCACGGTGATGGAATCAGCGCCCGCCACCTCGGCTGCCAAGGCGGCAGCCAGGACCGAAGGCTCCGCATTGGGGGAATCCGGCATGGCGCGGTAACGTGCCTGACGCAAGGTCACGACATGGTCGATATTAACTCCAAGGAGCAGGTTGGTTTGGGGCATAAGGGCTATGTAGCGCAGCCCTTCCCGCCCGCAAGCTTCCGGTCTATGAGTCTTTTGACGCAAACTTTGCAGAAAAATGTAACTGCGATCCCAAGAAATTGAAGTACTCAATCGCTGTATCATGCGGTGACGCATGAGCATTTATCTATCAATACTCCCATGAAATCTCTATTCTATACTATCCTCATCATTGGCGGTGCCTTTCTTGCATACGACTATTTCGGGGCGCCTCCCGGCAAGAAGCTGGTTTTCAAAAGCCTCAATCCTCCCGTGAAGCCCAAGGCTCTGCCTGTCAAGCCAGCCGAGGAGGAAAAACCCGTTGTGGTTGTCAAGGAGAGTCCGCCCCCGCCTGTGAAGCCTGTCATGGTGGAGAAGCCGGTGGAAAAGGCCCCTGCGCCAAAGTCTGAATCGGTCTCCTCAGGCCCGAAATTTGAGCCCATCGAAGCACTGACCGGCAACTGGTTGAAGATTCCGGCGTCCGCCTTTCCTCGGGAGGTGAAGCTCATGCAGGACGCGATGTTCAAGATGAGCGTGGGATCGAGCAAGATTGCCGCGGGTGGCAAGGCCTATGCTCTGGCTGCAGAGAACGGGGTGCTCACCCTCGCGCCGACTGCCTCTTCGCCTGCACGTGCGCAATTGCCCGTTGATGGCACAGACTTGAAGGCGCAGCTCAATGAGTCCTATGAGAAGTGGAAGATCACACGCGCGGAGGAGCTCAAGGCCATTGCCGCGAACAAACGTCAGAGTCAGCCCGAGGCATCGGTGGCAGATGCCAGCCCTTCCAGCAGCGAAGTGGAAGCTGACGGCAAGCCGGTTCGAGATTCCACCAGCGGTTATCCACTGCTGATTGCCAGCATGAAGCGCGGGCAGATCACCGAAATCAAGCCGGAGAATGTCACCAGTTGGCAGGACCCGCAGCCAACCGTGATCCAAGGCAAGCCAGGCTGGGCGGTGAAAGTGGGCTGCAATGTGAAGACAGTGTTTGGGCTGCAACCAACCGAAGCGCAGGCGCTGGTGCTCAATGGCAAGGTTGTCGGCTGGTATTACACCGGCTCAGGCGAAGAGGTGCCGTGATGATTTTTTACAACTATGTAAGTTTCCGTTTGCCAGCATGCGATGAGCGTTTACTATCGCGACCCCAAACGGCAAAGGAGCGGTAGTTCAGTTGGTTAGAACGCCAGCCTGTCACGTTGGAGGTCGCGGGTTCGAGCCCCGTCCGCTCCGCCAGTTGGGTTATATAGGCCGCCTTGCATTTTGCAGGCGGCCTTTTTTCTTTGCTGATGTCTTCACCGGCTAGACCTGGCCATGAACTCCGAGAATTTCGAAGCTGCTCAAAACCTTAAAAGCTTCTGATTAATGCATCATCCTGCCATCAGCCGATGAGGATGGCGTGGACTGCTGATGCTTGTGAGAGACCTTACTTTTTCACTAAAACGCTCTCAAAGCAGCGTTGCTCCTCTGGCAGCATGCTGGCCTTGGGATTGATGGCTTTGATCACCCCCAGTGCTTCGTCATGAAATCCACCGCTGTTGGCGATGGCTGCAAAAACGGCACGTTGTCCCTCAGTGAGAGGATTGAGATCAATGTATTGGAGATTTTGTACTGCCTGCTGAGTGTCTCTCAGTCGCCAGCGAGCAAGGGCGACGGTGAGTTTGCGCTGATTGTCTGCAGGCTGAATTTTGAGCAAATTGACGGCATTGCGCAGGGCGAGTTCGATGTTTTTGCCGGCCAGCAGGCTGACGTAGAGATAGTTCTCGACGAAATTGGTGTCATCCGGCCAGCGTGTCACCGCCTCCTGAGAGGCCTGGATCAGAGATTCAGTGCTGCGGTTGGCCAGGCACGCCTTAATCAGGCCGGTGAAGGCATCGCGTTCGATACGGGGCGAAGCTGAGGCGCGCTTCGCCGCCTTGATGGCAAGGCGGTAGGCATCCTCCGCGATGTCAAAATGGCCTCGTTCCTCGCCATATCTGGCGATTTGCAGCAGGGCATCATATCGCCCGTTGAACTGAGCGGCGTCTTTGGCGGTAATCAGTTTGGAACGGAGTTCTTCGGCAGGCTTTTTCAAAATGTAGGCCAGGTGAGCACGGAACATTGCGACCGTCGTAGGATCGAGCACTTCTGCTATCTTGGGATCGTTGACCAGTCGCTCCAAGTCATCAAAACGCTGCAACATGGTGAGGGCGTTGAGATAGTTCTCCAGCAGGCGCGGATGGGCTTTGGCTTCATCCTCAGGCAGGACGGAAAGCACCTGGCGGAATTCCCCTTCTTCCACCAGCCAGCGTATGAACGGCAGCAATTCATCACGCTTTTTGTCCCGGTACTTGGCCGTGGCAGCCATGACGATCTCTTTTTTATGTCCTGGGGACTGCTGAACTTCGCGCTTCAATGCATGTACGTAGTGACTGTCGTCCGCTTTGGGATGGTTTTTAAGGCGGTCGATCAACCGTGTGGTGTCTTCAGGCGTCAAATTGGGCAGGCTGTCGATGTACTCCAGGGTTTGCAGACCGATCGCGTCATCTGCGGAGGCCAGCTTCCAAAGTGTTTCCATGCCCAGCCCTGCTTCAGTCGAATTTCCGGAGGCCAGCTGCACTTTGGCGAACCGCAGTGCCCCTTCCTTGTCATCCGGATGTGCCAGAGTGTAGCTGCGCAGCACATTGAGCAGCTGTTTGTTCTGTTCACGCTGGCCCCAGACTTCTTCGGCCAGCTTTATCAGCGCTTCACTGGGCTTCTCCACGCGCATCAGTTGTTCCAGCGCCTGGGCGGCCTCCTTGGGCTTTCCCAGGTTCAGGAGGCAGCGCACATGGAGCTGCTCGTCGGCGGGGGTTAGAACGTCTAGATTCTTCAGCTTGTCATAAAAGTAGAGAGCTGTGTCACGCTTCATCATCGTGAAATACTCAAAGTTCAGCCGGATGGCCTCCTCGCTCTCCGGGGCTTTCGTGTAAGCTTCCTGGGCCTTCATCACCGCATTGACGCCCTGGCCGTTTTCCATCATCAGCCGCGCCTCCTTGACCATGCTTCCCGCACGCATGTTTTTGTACGAGTTTTTCAGCGGTCGCGCATAGACGATGCCGAGAATGAGCAGGGAGGTGCAGATGCTCAGGATCACAAAGGCGGCGATCCAGCGCGCCAGCGGCGACTGCCGGTCCCGATGCGCCACGGTCGGGGGTACCAGCCATTCCCAGGCGGCAATGAAAGGCCTCCACAAAATGAAGGGTTTTTGCGTGAGATCTTTGGTGGGATCAATGTTTTGGTTCCAAAGCATGAGGATTGGCGACTGGGGCGCAGAATGTAGGTGTGCTGGATGCGCCGTCACGTTGAAATTTATTCTGCAACCTGATTGTCAATTTTGGCGTTGAAGGCTCCCGCAACCCGAGAGAATTCAGTTGAAAAGCCCTTCGTACCTCCTAAAGCAGCACTCCGCGATTGAACGTCCGGAGGGGGCGAACAACCAGAACCGCCTCCCCGTGGCGTTCCGTTCTCCCAACCAACCGATCCAACGACGTTATGATCCAAGTTAAGAACCTCATCAAGGTGTTCGGCACCAAAGTGGCTGTCGATGATGTCTCCTTCTCCGTGGAAAAAGGGGAAGTCCTGGGTTTTCTCGGGCCGAATGGTGCCGGTAAATCCACCACCATGCGCATGGTCACCGGCTATTTCAGGCCCACCAGTGGCAGCGTGAATCTTTGTGGGATCGACATGCTTGAAGAGCCGGAGCTGGCCAAGCAGCGCCTCGGCTATCTCCCTGAAAACGCGCCGCTCTATTCCGACATGACCGTGGCCAGCTTCCTCGGCTTCTGCGCCGAACTGCGCGGCCTGCATGGCGCGGCGCGAACCAAGGCCATCGACCGTGTCCTCGACATGTGCTTCCTCGACAGTGTGCGCAATCAGAGCGTGGACACCTTGTCCAAAGGCTACCGCCACCGCACCTGCTTCGCGCAAAGCATCATTCATGACCCGGATGTGCTCATTCTCGACGAGCCCACTGATGGTCTTGATCCGAATCAGAAGCATGAAGTGCGCAGCATGATCAAGCGCATGGGCAAGGACAAGGCGATCATCTTTTCCACGCACATTCTGGAAGAAGTCGAGGCGGCCTGCTCACGTGCCATCATCATTGATCGTGGCAAGGTGGTTGCCGACGGCACGCCCGAAAGCCTCAAGAAGCTGGTTCCCGGCGCGAACACGCTCGACGAGGTATTCCGCAGCATCACCAAATCTGATACAGCTGTCAAAAAAGCAGCCTGAGATCTTTTAGTTTTTTCACCCCCAATCCAACTAACGCATGAGCAATCGAGCAATCCAAAACACTCTGGCCGTCTTTAAGCGGGAGTTTATGGCCTACTTCAACTCTCCCGTGTTTTATGTCATCGTCGTCATCTTCCTGCTGGCGACGAATGGCTTCACGTTCTTTTTCTCCCGCCTGCTGGACAGTGACGACGTCTCACTGGCCACACGTTTCTTTGTCTGGCATCCGTGGATTTACACGGTGCTGGCTCCTGCTGTAGGCATGCGCCTGTGGTCAGAGGAGCACCGCCTGGGAACCATTGAACTGCTCATGACGATGCCGGTCTCCCCATGGCAGGCCATTGTGGGCAAGTTTTTGGCGGCAGCAGTGATCTGGCTCATTGGTCTGGCCCTGACCTTTCTGATCGTTGGGACCGTGTCCTATCTGGGCGATCCTGACAGCGGCCCTATCATCAGTGGTTATGTGGCCAGCTACCTGTATGCCATGGCATGCTTGGCGGTGACCTCGGCCATCAGCGCCTTTACTCGCAGCCAGGTCGTGTGCTTTATCATTAGCGTCGCCTTCTGTCTGGTCATCGCCCTCATCGGCGATCCCGGTCTGACACAGACGGTTGTGAACGCTGTCCCGAACGGGATGGAGGGAATCGTGCGTTTCATCAGCTACTTCAGCTTCATGGATCACTTCTTTGAAATGACCAAGGGCATCTTCGTCCTGCGTGACGTGCTCTACTTCGTTTCGGTCATCGTTGTGGCGCTGCTGGTGACCGACCTGGGTCTCCGCTCCAAGCGTGCCTGATTTCCCGCCGAGCTTTCCTTTTTAACCAACCTTTTTTCTCATCATGAGTGCTTCCAACAAGAACGCCGCAGCCGGCGTCACCACACTGTTGATCATTGCTGTCATTTTCGCCCTCAACTTCCTCGTTGGCGGGGTGGGATTTGGCAATCTTCGCCTCGACCTGACCGAGGACGGTTTGTTTACCCTCTCGCAGGGCACGAAAAACATTCTTAGCCGGATCAACGTCGACGAGCCGGTGACGATCAAATTCTATGCCACGAACGATGACCGGGTGATGCCGAACATCCTCAAGCCTCACGCACGCTCCATTGAGGACTTGCTGCTGGAATATGAGAAGCAAAGCAACGGCAGCGTTTCCCTGGAAGTCATTCATCCAAATCCGGACACGGATGATGAAGACAAGGCGAAGGACGACGAAATTCGTGGCATGCAGGTCAATCAGGAAGGCGACCAGATTTATCTGGGCCTCACCGTCCAGTGTCTGGACCGCAAAGAAGTCCTGCCTTTCCTCAATCCTGAGGATGCCACGGCATTCGAATACGATGTGTCGCGTGCGATCTCGAAGGTCATCAAGCCCACCAAGACGGTCATCGGTCTCATGAGCGCCATGCCCATCGGCGGGGTGCCTTCCATGCCGTTCCAGCAGCAGCGCGGACCAGAAGCCTGGGCGATCGTCCAGCAGCTTCGGGCTGACTACGAGGTGCGTGAGGTGCCAATGACGACTGATAAAATCGACAGCGACATCACCGTGCTTCTTGTGGTGCATCCGGCAGACATCACCAAGACCGCAGAGTTTGCCATCGACCAATACCTCCTCGGTGGCGGCAACGTGGTTGCCTTTGTGGATCCGCAGAGCCTGCTCGCTCAGGCCATGAGCAGCCAGCCCAATCCGATGACCGGCCAGCCGGGCAACATGATCAACACTTCCTCTGACCTGCCGAACCTGTTCAAAGCCTGGGGCATCGGCTACCAGAAAGACATGGTGTTGGCGGACATGAACTACAAAGGCAACCTTCAAGGACGCCTCATGCCGACGGCTCTGCAACTCCCCGGCAAAGCCATCAATCAAGATGACCGTGTGACTTCCGGCCTGCAGGCCTTCACCCTCATCAACGCCGGAGTCTTGAACATTGATCGCAAGGAAGGGCTTGATGTGATCACGCTTGCCTCCAGTTCCGAGGCTTCGGAACTCATCGACACGGCAGCGGCTGACAAGCTGCGCCGCGAACCCATGGTGAACTTTACCGCCAGCGGCAAAAAGCAGGTGCTCGGTGTGCGCATCGCCGGCAAATTCAAGACGGCCTTCCCCGATGGCAAGCCTGCAGCGGCGGCTGGATCCAAAGAGACTGGCGGGCCCGAGCAGGATGCCAGCGCCCCAGGAGCAGCTGCAGCAGCGGCGAAGACGCCAGAAAAGAAAGCAGACAATTCGCTCAAAGAGTCCAAAGACAGTGAGCGCAATGTCATTCTCTTTTCGGATGCCGACATGCTCTATGATGCCTTCTGCCTGAAGCAGGGTGAACTCGGAGTCGGCCTCATCACCAATGGCGGCAACCTGCCCATGGTGCTCAACGCCATTGAAGTGCTCGTCGGCGGTGGTGACCTCATCCAGGTTCGCAATCGCAAGTCTCCGGTCCGCCCCTTCATCAAGCTGAAGGAAATGCGTGAGACGGTTGAGGAAAAATACCGCCCGCAGCTCATCGAGTTGGAGAAGGAACGTCAGGCACTGGCGGAAAAGCTCAGCAAAGCACGGCCTCAGCTCGACCTGAAGAAGGGTGCGTTGATCGTGGACCAGAGCACCATGAACAACATCAAAGAGATGGAGAAAAATTCGAAGACCATCGACAAGGAGGTTCGGAACATCCGTAAAGAGGTCAACAAGGAGGTGGAGTTCCGCAAGACTCTGATCAAGACCCTCAATGTCCTCGTCGTGCCTCTTTTGGTTGGCGTGGTGGGCCTTGTTTTCGCCATGCAACGCCGTACCCGCACAGCGGCGGCCTGATTTTCATTCAAAACCCGTTTTAAGCACTGTTCTTTTCCTCAACGCCATGAAGAAGATCGTCATCCTTTTGGTTTTACTCGTTGCCATCGTTGGCACCGCTTATTTTCAGTCCAACAAGCGCAACTCGCGTCTGAATCGTTCCGCCATGAACGTGAAATTGCGGGAGCTGCTGTTCCCGGAATTTGACATCAACGGCATCAAAAAAATCCGAATCAAGGAGGACAAGTCTGAGGCTACCCTCGCTGTCCAGAATGACACCTGGGTCGTCCTTGAGCGTGCGGGATATCCCGTGGAGAAAGAGAAGCTTCAGACCGCGCTGCTGAGCCTCAAGTATGAAAAGATCAAAGGTGGCCGCCATATCGGCAAGGATTCCTGGGGCAAGGTGGGGGTGAATTCTCCCGGCAATGCCACAGCCTCCGGCGCGGGCACTCTCGTCGAGTTGTTCGACGAGAAGGATGCTCTGAAATACTCCTTTGTGCTGGGCGGGCAGGTGAACAGCTCCGGCGGGTCCAACAATGATCAGATGCAGATGTTTGGCGGCCCTAAAGGCAACCGCTTTATCCGCATCCAAGGAGAGGACACCATCTGGGAGATCAATGACCAGCTGCCTGATCTGGTGACCAAGCCAGACGCCTGGCTGGCGAAAGGCTTTTTTGATGTGCAGAGGCTGAAATCTGTCGAAATCACCGCTGCAAAACCGGCTGACTCCTGGAAAGCCTCCCGCACAGATGACAAGGCAGATTTCACTCTTGATGGAGCAGGGCCCGGTGAAAGCATCGACGCTGGCAAGGTCTCACTTGGCACCTTGCTCTCCAGCTCCACCTTCAATGACGTGCTCAGCAAAGACAAAGCCGTCGCCACCATGAAGGACGCCGTGAAGGCTAAACTGGTCACCTTTGACGGCTTCACCTACAACATCCAGGTGGTGAAACAGGCTGGGCAGGGTGAGGGAGACAAATACTACCTCACCATGAGCATCAGTGCCGACCTTCCCAAGGAGCGCGCCGCCGTGAAGGACGAAAAACCTGAAGACAAAAAGAAAAACGACGAAGCTTTCGCCGAAGAAAAGAAGAAGCTGGAAGAGAAACTGGCCAACGAGAAGAGATTCGAAGGCTGGGTCTATGAGGTCACGGAATACACTGTCAGCAGTCTACTGAAAAAGCGCTCTGAAATCCTCGCCGCCCCTGCGCCGGCAAAGCAGCAGCCTCCTGCCGCAGGTGGCAATGCCAGTCCGTCAGGGCTGCCTGATATCAAGAAGATGATCCCCGGCCTGAACATGGTCCAGCCTCCAGCCGGTTCAAGCAGCTCTGCGGCTCCCGCCGTTCCAGCGGCGAATCCCACCCCCCCCATCAGCGCGACCACGCCTGCGGTGCCACTGCCATCAGCTCCCAAGACCGAACTCAAGCCGGCCCCGTCTCCTGATGCCAACCCCGCCACGGGCACAAAACCCGCCCAGCCAGCGCCTGATAAGCCGGCAGAGCCCGCCAAACCAGCGCCTGACAAGCCGGCAGAACCTGCCAAGCCAGCGGCTAACGCCCCGAAATAAGCTGAAGCAACAGACTGTTCCAACACGGAGTGATGCCATGCATCACTCCGTTTTTTTTTGCCTGCCAGCCTCATGGCTGAGCATGCTGATGCAAAGTTGTCAGACAAGTCTCCACATCCTCAGGATGGAGAGGCCACTTGCTCTTCCCACCGTGCCAGCAGCCAAAGCACATCAGACAAGCGGTTGAGGAAGCGGATGATCTCTTCATTGGGCACATGATCGGCTGTGCCTTGCAGATCGATGACGTTGCGCTCGGCACGGCGGCAGGCCACGCGGGCGAGATCGGCATAGGCACCGCTCATCACACCGGCTTCGCCGGGCAGCGCCCAACCTTTGAACTTGAGCGCGCCACCAGCCTCCAGCTTTGCCACCCACTCATCCAGCCAGTCGACGTTGGGGGTGGAAATGCGATCGGGATGAGTGGCTGCATAGCGGCTTTCTTCGCCAGGCGGTGTGGCCAGCTCTCCCATGAGTTCAATGAGCCAGCGCTGCACCTTGGGTACAATTTGCTGCGTCTCCTCGCGTGCAGCGGCGATGCGCAGGGGGCCGAGGGCGGCGTTCAGTTCATCCACCGCACCAAGGGCGTGAACTCGAGGATGGGATTTGGCGAGACGACAGCCAAACAGCAGGTCGGTCTGGCCTTGGTCTCCTTTGCGGGTGGCGATGGACATGGGAAGAGACTTACGAATTCAGAAGAGGAAAAGACGGCTGAAAGCGATCACTCGTCAGGAAAGCTGCTGGGTGGCGTATCCTGAAGCGGGACCGCGATGGGAGCTGGTGGCGGAAGGTTGGTCGTTTTTCCTTTGCGGCTGGAACGTACCGTCCAGCCAAACAGCAGGGCCAAAAGGAGCAAGGCGGCCAGACGTGCGGAACGTGTGGGAAGCATGGCACGTGGTGCAGTTTCAGCCACCTTTGGCCTGCCGGCGGCGATCCACTTCCCGGCTGGCTCGTTCCAAAGTGAGCAACTCCTCCGCCGTGAGGCTGTCTTTCCCGTGCAGGTTCATTTTATCCAGCAGAGGATTCACCACCTCCTCCATCCACGCTTCCACCGAGTCCAGCTGCCGCTGTGAGGCCAGGGGAACCGTGTCGATTTCGAGTTCGTTTGCCGGCCGTGAACGCGAACGGGCCATGGCCGGTTTGCGCGGCTGTCGGTACTGTGTCGGCTGCCACTGACTGGCGTAAGTCAGTGGTCTGCCGCCATAGCCGAGGCTGCGTGCGTAAAACCAGCCCAGTGCCGCGCCGCCAAGGTGCGCAAAGTAAGCGATCTGCATCCCTTCGGGCAGGATATGAAACAGGATGCCCGCCAGGCCAAAGACCAGCTGGATGATGAACAGGCCCTTGGCCAGTGTCCAAAGGCGCAGCTGCACGGGAATGATGAAGTAGATGAACGCAGTGATTTTTTCATCCGGCATCACAACGGCCAGAGCCATGAGCAATCCAAAAACCGCCGCCGAGGCACCCACGAGCGGTGTGGTCATGTCACCTGTCACAAAGCCATTCACGGCCATCTCCGTGGCGGCACCCACCACGCCGGAGAAAATATAGATGAGGGTGAAATGGCGGCTGCCAAACAGGTGCTGCACCCCGCGCCCGGCGAACCACAGCATCATCATGTTCAGGGCAAAGTGCACCACACTGCCATGCACAAACATGTAGGTGAAGAGCGTCCAGACATTGCCACGCATCAGTTCGTGCACGCTCACGCCGCCCAGGGGCATGTACATCTCCCCCGTCAGGGGGTGCCGGACCCAGCCGGTCTCAAAGACGAACTGCATGACGAACACCGCAATATTGATCCCAAGGATTACGTGGAATGCCGTAAAATCCCGCACCATTCCGGCAACGGAACGTGGCGGTCCTTCACGCATGTAGTCGCGGTCATACAGGGACATGGGCTGAATGTGCCCGTCTGCGCGCCTAGTGCGAGGTTTTTTTCGCGTTGGCGATGACAAGCGCCGACGGTTCGGTTACGCTTTTCTTACAGTATGAAATCGTCTTCTGAATCCCTGCTCGACGCCGTATCTCAAAGTGGGGCGCATGACGCCGCTGATCTGCTGGAGCAAGCCTCTGGCGAAGACGCCGCCAAGGTGCTGCAGCAGCTGAACCCCATGGTGGCTCAGCACGTGCTTGAGGAAATGCAGGAAGAGCCGCGGACTGCCGCCATGACGTTTGTGCCTTTGCAAAAGGCCAGGCAGTGGGCCAGTAACCGCGAACATCCAGAAGACAGTGTCGGCTGGCTGATGGAGGAGCCGGTGGCAGTCTTCCGCCCTGACGCAAGCGCGCGCGACACCATTGAAGAAGTGCGCAAGCTCGCGAAGAAGGCCTTTATCACCTACGGTTATATCACGGATGAACAAGGGCGCCTGCTGGGCCTGCTGGTGATGCGCGATCTAATGCTCGCCGAGCCGGATGCCAGGCTCAAAGACGTGATGGTGCGGGATCCCTTCAAGCTCGATCCCAACATGGAGCTAACCGAGGCGATGAAGCTGGTCGTGAACAAGCACTATCCCGTCTATCCTGTATGCAGCAAAGACGGCATCCTGCTGGGCTTGGTGCGCGGGCAGACCTTGTTCGAGGCGCGTGCCATCGAAATCAGCGCCCAGGTCGGATCGATGGTGGGGGTGGAAAAGGAGGAGCGACTCTCCACACCGCTGTTGCGCAGCCTGCGTTTCCGCCATCCATGGCTCCAGATCAATCTCGTCACTTGCTTCATCGCCGCGACCGTTGTTGGGGTGTTTGAGGGGACGCTCGGTCGCCTCGTGCTGCTCGCCGCGTTCCTGCCCGTGCTTGCCGGACAGTCCGGCAACACGGGATGTCAGGCACTTGCGGTGACCCTGCGCGGCATGACTCTGGGTGATCTGAAACCGGGGGATGAACGCCGCCTCGTGATCAAGGAAGGTTTGCTAGGTTTGTACAATGGCATGCTCGTTGGCATTTCCGCCGGCATCGGCATGGGGATCTATGCACGCATGAATCACAATCCCAACGCGCTCATGCTGGCGTTTGTGGTATGGGTCGCGATGACTTTCAGCTGCGTCGTCAGCGGCTTGAGCGGCGCGTTGATTCCGTTGCTGCTGAGAAAGTTTGGCGCTGATCCTGCCACCGCATCCAGCATCTTCCTCACCACTGCTACGGATGTGATCAGCATGGGCACTTTTCTCGGACTCGCGACATTGCTGGTGCCATGATCATTTGGAGCGGGGAAGAGTGGAGGCAGCGCATGCAAGAGCATGCAGCGCGCGTCGCTGCACATGCTGACGCTTTCGTGGACCGCCGCAGCCGAGACACGAAACATCCGGTACATGATTTTCTCTTCACCTACTACAGCTTTGCGCCGGCGAAGCTCAAGCAGTGGGTGCCGTCTTACGGTGTGGGGCTGGAAGTCACCAGTGCTGACCTCGAAGCATGCCCTTGGTTGCAAAGTGATCGGTTCGTTTGTGAAAAGGGACTGCTGCATGTGGACGCGAGGCGCTTCATGCAGCGGGAACGTGAATTCGCCGCCTGGGTGGCCATGCTCTGCACGCGCATCCTCGGCAGGGCAGGGAGGTTCACCTGCTTCGGGCTGCATGAGTGGGCCATGGTGTACCGTCAGTCGGTGCAGCAGGTGCGGCATCAAGGCTATGAACTGCGTCTGCCACCGAATGAACTGGCTGTCTTTGTGGAGTCTCTTCCCGTGTGCTGCTCACACTATGATGCGTTTCGTTTTTTTACTCCGGATGCACGGCCCTTGAATGTCCTGCAGCCCACGCTCGATTCTCGTCCTGATCTCGAGCAGGCCGCCTGCCTGCATGCGAACATGGATTTGTACAAGTGGTCTTCCAAGCTCTGGCCCTGGACCGGCTCCGACTTGATCGGCAAGTGTTTTGAACTGGCGCTCAAGGGCCGGGATCTCGACATGCGGGCAAGCCCTTATGATCTGAGCTCTCTCGGCTATGAACCGGTGAAAATCGAAACGGTGGAAGGTCGTGCTCAATATGAACGCGAGCAGCGCGAGCTGGCGGCGCACGCTGCAGATCTTCGGCGGAGCTTGCTCGAAGTCTGCTCGGCGCTTTCACAGATTGTCGTTGCTCATCCGCCGGCCCACTTCCTCGCAAAGACCGATGAACGTGCGCTCGGGCAGGTT
>NZ_JBAQCR010000005.1:0-5844 GCF_049294395.1 Prosthecobacter sp. | reverse complement strand
TTTGAGCGCCTGCGGAGCCGCAGACCCATAATCACGGACCCGCACAGCGGTTCCCTACCATCCCGATGCGCCGCGCCGGATGGTAGGGACGCGTTGTGCGCGTCCGTAGAATCCTTCGTCCCAGCGTGTGCGGGTGAGGCACCGCCTTCCCCCTTTTCCAATGCTCCCTCATCTGGTGGCTGCGGCACGGAAGAATCGAGGACCCATTCTTCGCTAAAGCTTCGAAGGGCAAGCCGAGCAGGAGGGCGGAGCTCTCATGCGGTGGGCCTTCCCTGACCAATGCCGTCACACACCCTCCCTTGCCACCCGCCGCATTCCCGTCTAAGCGAAGGCATGGCCCTCAAAGCAATCATCTACAAAGCCAAGGTCTCCTTCTCCGACCTCGACGCCAACCGTTATGCCGACCACGAGCTCACCCTCGCCCGGCATCCTTCGGAGACGGAGGAGCGCATGATGATCCGGCTGCTGGCCTTCGTTCTCAATGCCCCGGAGAACAACGACCTCGGCAAGCTCGAGTTTGGCAAGGACATGTGGGAGGCGGATGAGCCCGCGCTCAGCCAGCATGATCTCACCGGCCTGCTCATGCACTGGATTGAGCTCGGCCAGCCCGATGAAAAGAAGCTCGTGCGCCTCTGCGGCCGGTCCAAGAAGGTGAGCGTCTACAGCTTTGCCAGCAACGCCGCCACCTGGTGGGCCGCGCTCGCCGGAAAATTCACCCGCGTGAGCAACCTCACCGTCTGGCAGATCCCCGCTGCCGAGAGCGAGGCCCTCGGCGCCCTCGCGCAGCGCTCCATGGACCTCACGGTCACCCAGCAGGAAGGCATCCTGTTCGTCGGAGAAGGGGACCGCACCGTGGAGATCAAGATGGTGAGGCTGTGCGGCGCGGAGTAGGAGCTCCGTAGAGAAATCTTCCTCTTGCTCGACCCTGGAGTCATCGGAGGCTGAAGACATCTTCGAATCAACCGCAGAGGGGCAAAGGAGCAGAGGTGGCAGAGTTCAGATTCAATCTCTGCTCCCTCTGCCCCTCCGCACCTCTGCGGAAAATCGAACGTCTCCAGGCTGGCTGCTGAGAGGCTCGGCTGTCCTCGGCGAGAAGTTCAGATTCTAACCGCTGATGAGACGCTGACATGACGCTAATAATCCAGAATGTCGGACCTGAAATTCCAAGCCCGAAAAAAGGAAGGCAGGAGCTCAGGAATCAGAGGGATCTACTGGATTCCTCATTCAAAAACCCTTTTCTGATTTGGATTTATCAGCGTCTGATTAGCGTCATATCAGCGGTTAAAAAATCTGTTCATCACACCGCCACATTCGTTTGTTGGACGCGCCCGGTTGAAAGCTTGGACTGAAACTGTTTGCCCCTCTCCCGTCACTGGCGCAGGGACAGCGCCCATGCTTTTCACCCGCTCCGCACTGCCCCGCATGCTGCGCCATTTCACCACGTTCCTCGCCCTCGCCACGGCGACGGCAGCCCTCGCGCAAGACCTGCGCCCCAGCAAAGAACTCGTCTCCGCCATCGACCGCCTCGTGGCCAAAACCGGCATCGATGAAAGCAGCCCCGGCGTGGCCATCTTCATCCGCGTGCCCGGGCAGGCTGCATTTCCAAAAAGGCTACGGCCTGGCCAGCGTGAAGGACGAGGCACCCATCACCCCCAGCACGCTGTTTGAGCTCGCCTCCTGCTCCAAGCCCTTCACCGCCACCGCCCTCCTCATTCTGGTGGATCGTGGTATGCTCACGCTCGACGACGACGTGCGCGACCACCTCCCCGAGCTGCCCGAATACAGCCGCGACAATCCCATCCTCATCCGCGATCTCCTCCAGCACACCTCCGGCCTGCCCGAGTACTTCGACTTTGATGATGAAGGCGTGCCCATGCGCCACAGGACCTACGCCGTGAACGAAGACTACCTCGGCATGTTCGCGAAGCTGAAGAAGGACTACCCCCTGCAGTTCCGCACCGGCAGCAAGTTTGAGTACACGAACAGCAACTACCTCCTCCTCGCCAGCATCGTGCAGCGCGTGGCGAAGAAGCCCTTCAGCGAATTCGTGCGGGATGAGATCTTCCTCCCCGCCGGCATGCAGCACACCTTCATCTGCCAGAGCCCCAAGTCCGTGCCGCAGACGGAGGATGATGACAAATACAACCGCGCCTTCGGCTACGAATGGCGTGAGAAGAAAGAAACGTGGAAGCCGAGCTGGGGCACCCCGCCCGAGTGGCCGCAGAAAGTCATGGTCGTGGGAGACGGCGGCGTGTGGTCAAACCTGGAAGACATGGCCAAGTGGGACGCCGCCGTGCGCGCCAGGAAATTCCTCAAACCTGCGACGTGGAAGGAAGCCCTCACACCCGCCACCACCCGCAAAGGCAAGGCCTTCGACTACGGCCTGGGCTGGACCCTCTACACCGATGACGACGGCTCCGTGCATGCCTGCGGCCACGACGGCACCTGGGCCGGATTTGAGAACAGCTACTACCGCGACCTCGCCGGCAATCGCAGCACCCTCATCCTGAGCAATCGCGACACCCTGGACACCGATGAGCTCTACCAGGCGCTCGATGCGCTGGTGGAGAAGCATGTGGAGGAGTGAGGGCCGCAGCACGTCTATTTCTCGTCCTCATAGAACAGATCGCCATTCGTTCCTTCCGGCATGCGCGTCTCTGTGAAGTAAAGCACCTCGCCGCTGCGTGGCAGCGTGGTGGTGATGGAAGGCTGGGTCGAGCGTTCGCGAACATTGATAAACTCGTCGATGCGTACACAGCGGTACTTGCCGCCGACCAGGCGGGTGAGGCAGCGCGAGTAGAAGCCGCCACCGCCGCGCCCCCAGATCTCCAGCTGCGGACGGCCTTCAAACGACGTCAGCCACCGCACGCTGACGCTTTGGTCGTAGAAGACCTGCTTCCATCCGCTCTTCTCGTTCAGCACGGTGAACTTCAGCATCGGCCCGCCGGAGCCGCCCATTTTGCGGATTTCCGGATCGCTCGGCTCGCTGATGGTGATGCGAAAACCGCCCTCCGTCAGTGTGCAGGGAAACTCAAAGGGGAACTCACGCACCGCCTTGGGCCACGGCTCCGTGGCCAGATCCGCACGTGCCGTGAGCACCGCCATCGCCAGCCAGAGAAAGAGTGTTCGTCTCAAAGTCCTCATGCTGCATGATCATTCACAAATCCGTTCGCTTGTCATCACTCATGTTTGCTCACGGCATGGCATCGCACGAAGCGCGGAGCACTACACGCCGCAGCCGGAGAGCGACCCCTCTGAGCCGCGAGCCCAGCATGTGGCATTCTGTGCAGCCGCGCAGTGGTGACAAAGAAGCGCCCACCCCCACGCTTCCTCATTGACGCCACCCCACGCCTCCCGCTAAAACGGTGCCATGAACACTCGCGCCTCGATCAGGTCCTGCATCGCTGTCGCATCGCTTCTCGCGTCCTGCGCCCCCATCCGCACGGAGACCGTCTCCGTCCATCACGCGCGCTATTCACTGCTCAACAACACCGTGGACTTCGGCAGAGACGGCGGTGCGGTCCGCTGCGATCTGCTGCGCCGCATGGGCGTGGAATTGATGATCCACCGCGCCACCCGTGGCGGCACGAAGACGGATGCGGACTACACCTGGCGTGAGCATGCCGCGCGCGTGGCCGGCTTGAAGTGGGGCGCGTATCATTATGTGAACCGCGCCGGAAATCTGCAGGCGCAGCTGGACCGCTTCATCCGCGTGGTGGCCGCCACGGCGCATCGCCATGGCACGGCGGGGCATCCGGTGATGATGGTGCTGGACAACGAAGGGCAGGACCGCGTCTCGTGGTCGCAGCTCGCCTGGGGCGCGCAGCACGTGCGGGCGCGCACCGGCGCATGGCCGCTGCTCTACTGCAGTGTGCCACTTCCTGGTATGCCGGACTTTGACCAGCAGACGCGGGAGCTGCAGGCGCTCACTCCTGCGGAGCGCACGGTGCTCAAGACCTGCGGCCTGTGGATCCCGCGCTACGGGGAGCAGTCGGCCATGCACATGACCTTCAGCGTGCCGCGCGTCTTTGGCACCTGGAGCTTCTGGCAGTACTGCGGGGACATCAGCGGCCATCCCAAGACCGCGCTGCTGGGGCCGGAATTCACCGGAAACGTGGGCGGCGCCTACACCCGCAGCGGCGGCCGCGCCACCCTGCGGCATTTCTGCGATCGCACCTTCTTCCACGGCTCCCACGCGGCGTTTGTGTAATTTTACCGCACGCATTCCTCGGCGGTGAGTGCGTGGCGGTGAGACTGAGGAAGATTCAGAGCCCTCTTCAGACTGATTGGGGGGAGGTGCCACTTATGCGGCTGTGCAGTCTTTTGATGCAGTCTGTCATCTTTTTTTCGCCTGGAGCCAGGGGCTCTCCCTTTTCACGCCGGAGCTGGATCCAGCGCAGGGCTGCATCCATGGCCGGAAGGGCGTGGGTTGCGGTGCCTGTCTTGGAGAGGGCATCTGCCGCACTGAGGATCAGCCATAGATTGTCCTGCTTCTCCCCCAGCTTCATCATCCTGATGAGGAGGGATTCATTCTCAGGGGTGGCGTGCAGCTGCAGAAAATAGCAGACGCCTCGCAGGAGGCAGTCCTCATGGAGGGACATCTTTTGGGGGGCGCTGTCGAGTTGTGATTTCGCCAGCTGGATGTAATGCCGGACCACAGCCGGGTCGGTGTCCTTTCGCAAGGACATGGCTTCAAACACGGGGATCAGGTAGTAGGAGGAGCTTTTTTTAACCAGGCTCCTCCCAGCCAGAGCGACGAGGTAAGGGCCCAGTCCGGGCTCGGTCTGCAGGGCATGCAGGCGTCGGCGCTCCTTTTCCTCCTCCGCTTTCACCATGGCTGCGATTTCGGCCTTGGTCAGAGGTTCTCCAAAATAGTCGTAGGTTCCGGCCAGATCCACCAGCTGTCGTACATGCTCCATCTTATACTTATCCAGCTCCACGAAGGGGTCCGTGTGAACGGTCTGCGCCCGGAGAGCGGTGCATGCGATGACCAGGAGCAGCTTTAGCGGCAAGAGGGCTGCCTGAGTGCGAAAGAGTGAGATAAGTGACATTGCTGGCGTGAGGTTCACCAGTGTAAGAGTATGAAGAGCCGCAGAGCGAAGGGCGAGAAAAAAGAGGCCATTCCCGCAGGGCAATGCTAGGGCCTGAGTTCTCCGGCAATCTCGGCGGCGCCTACACCCGCAGCGGCGGCCGTGCCACCCTGCGGCATTTCTGTGATCGCACCTTCTTCCACGGCTCCCACGCGGCGTTTGAGGAATTTTACCGCACGCATTCCTCGGCGGTGAGTGCGTGGCGGTGAGGGGCAGGGGGGATTTGGAAAGGGAGGATGTGAGATAATGCCAGTTCACGCTGGGACGAAGGATTCTACGGACGCGGCGCAGCCAAGCAGCGCGGCGCGTGAAGGCTGGTAGGGACGCGCTGCGCCCTAGCGATCACCCACCACATGAACCAGCCTCCCGGTTTCGGTCATGTCGTGGAGATCGTGCCGCCCCCGCCAGAGGATTTCCATGCCTGGCGGCGGATCGTTCTTGCGATCCAGGCAGCCTCCCAGCCGCGACGTGCGACATCATTCCCAAAGGAGCTGCGCATCCTAGCGAAGAGTTGCCGCGTGTCCTACGAAGCGCGCAGAGCGAAGGAGGAAGCCTCAGCGAGGCTGCCCTGGTGCCACCGCGCAAATCCGGAAAGCAAACCCCAGACTCCGCCACACTCCCCGCCGCATCCAGCATCCGGCATCCAGCATCCAGCATCAGTCCCCGCCAATGCAGCATTAAGCCCTCCGCCTATTCAAAGTAGCGCCCAAGGCCACCGCTCCATAAGCCCGCCACACCCCGCAAAACCCCACAC
>NZ_JBAQCR010000004.1:0-126887 GCF_049294395.1 Prosthecobacter sp. | reverse complement strand
GTGCCCGCGTTTGTGCATACGCGCGCCTTTGGCATCGCCGCAATCCAGGAAGCGATCACCGCCGCAAAAACGACCGGCGCGGCGTTGCACATCGTGCATGTCGGCAGCAGCGCCATCGGCGACATGAGGGAAGTTTTGAAACTCATCGATGCCAGCAAGGCTGCAGGTATGGACATCAGCACCGAAGTGTACCCCTACACCGCCGCATCCACCGTGCTGGAGTCCGCGATGTTCAATCCCGGCTGGCAGGACAATCTCAAGATCGACTACGGCGATCTCGCCTGGGCCGCGACAGGTGAACGGCTCACGCAGGAGAGTTTCGAGCGCTACCGCAAGCAAGGCGGCTGGGTGATCATCTACATGATGAAGGATGAAAATGTGGAGATGGCCATCGCGCATCCCGGGGTGATGATCGCGAGCGACGGCGTTCCCTTCATTGATGGCAAAGGCCATCCCCGCGGCGCGGGAACTTTCGCCCGCGTGCTGGGCCATTACTCGCGCGAGAAAAAGCTGCTGCCGCTGATGGAAGCACTCGCCAAGATGACGATCCTGCCCGCCCGGCGTCTGGAAGGATACGTTCCAATGATGAAAGGCAAAGGCCGCATCGCCCTGGGTGCCGACGCGGACATCACCGTCTTCGATCCGGCGACCGTGATCGACCGCGCAACCTTTGAGTCCCCAACGGCTCCTTCCGCCGGTATTCCCTATGTCATCGTGAACGGTGTTCCCGTCGTGCGTGATGGCAAACTCGTGAAAGAAGCCCGTCCTGGACGCGCTGTAAGGATCACTCCATGAAACACATTCTTCTAAGCCTAGTCTTTGGCACTGCCTTGCTCGCAGAGGACGCCGCGCAGTGGCGCGATCTTTTCAACGGCAAGGATCTCACCGGCTGGATGGATGTGAACACCAGCCCTGAAACCTGGGGCGTCAAAGACGGCATGCTGATTTGCAAAGGCAAGCCCATCGGTGTGATGCGCAGTGAGAAGCAGTATGAAAATTTCATCCTGCACATCGAATGGATGCACATGGAGGCGGGCGGGAACTCCGGCGTTTTTGTCTGGAGCGAAGGGACGGCAGCGCCAGGAAAAGAACTGCCCAAAGGCATGGAGGTGCAGATGCTCGAGCTCGAATGGCCAAACCTGCATCCCGGGAAAGACGGGCTGCCGAATCATCCCGGCTACGTCTCAGGCGAACTTTTTGGCGCGAATGGACTCGAAGGAATTCCAGACAACCCGCGTGGCAGGCGCAGCATGTCGTGGGAGATGCGCTGCAAAGGCAAGGGCGAATGGAACACCTACGATGTGGTCTGCGTGGATGGCACGGTGAAACTCTCGATCAATGGCAAGTTTGTGAATGGCATCAGCCAATCGACAGTGCGCAAAGGGTACCTCTGCCTTGAATCCGAAGGTGCGGAGATCCATTTTCGCAACATCCGCATTCTGGAACTGCCCGGTGGCCGGGTGACGCCGGAACAGACAGCACCGGCCGTGGGAAAGTAGTCATTTCGTCTGCTTCATCAATTCCTCAACCTTCGTCGTGATCCGCTCCTCCACGGTCTCGGTGTAAGGCGCACGATGGCCGTATTCAAACATGCCGGTCACGCCTTCATAGCCGCCTTCTTTGAGCACACGCAGGCTGGGCACATAGCTCGTGAGATCATTGTTGTAACCGCAGACCCAGGTGCTGTTCCAGCCGTAGGCTGCTTTGAATTTGAGTGAGTAGTCCACCACCGTCTCACCGGTCAGTGCGATGAACTGAAATTCTGTGCCAATGCGCCAGACTTGGACTGGATACTTCACACGATCCGGCGGCGAACCGAGTGTCTCATATTGGCGGATGAAGTGCTCGAACTCGCGTTTCGGCATGCCGGTGAGGTTGGGGAGGCGTTGCTTGAGTTCTTCGAGCGGAATGCCGGGCTGCAGTGACAACTCCGTCTCGCCCATCGCAGCACGAATCGGCCCGTTGAGCGGCGGCATCTGGGTGGCGATCACCTGACGCACCGCCTCGGCCAAAACTTTGCCATACATGCTCGCGAGTTCGGTCGCTTCGACATCCCTGCCACGAATACGCGGCAGCGGATTCGCATCGCCACCGCAATTTTGCACAAACATCGCCACGGAACCGGGAAAGGATTTTTCCAGTTCAAGCTGCGCAAAGCCTGCGTAATCGCCATTGATGCTGAGGCCGCCGAGCGCGGTGGTGTGGCAGGAATAACCGAAGACGATGGCCTTGAGATCATTTCCAGCCTTCACGGTGATCACCGGCACATCCTGATCCACCTGTCCGCCGAGGGCGCGGCTCTCCGGGCCGCGTGAGCGCCGCCGATTTACCGCCACTCCGGCCAAACCTTGCTCAAAGGCCAGTTCAGCGGGCGCGAGATTTGCGATGGCTTTCCCGATCACTTCCTCATACTTGGCGTAAACCATCGCCGTGTAGCGATCCTTCACCGCCGCCTCCTCCGGCGTGAATTCATAATACAGCCACAGCACATCCGCCGTCACCGGACAAGAGTGATTGTGCGAGGTGTTCAGGATCAACCGCTCTCTTGGAATGCCATGTTTTTCCAGAGCCGTCTTCGCGATGATGGAGACCATTTTGTCGCTCAGTCCCACGAGATCTGCGGTGACGAGGACGGATGTGGCACCAGAATCATCTTTGAGCGCGAGCGCCTTTAACCAGATGGGATGTTCCACTCGCTGGGACATGCGGGTCTTGCCGCCATAGCCCGCAAGGGGAACAGGCTCTGTGGGTGTGATGTCCGCTTTGGCTGCGCCTGCCTGCCACGTGGCGGATGCGGCGGTGGCATTTAGCATGGCGAGAAGCGACAGCAGAGTGAAGATGTGTTTCATGCAATTCAGAGGTCACATACGGCCTCGGTCATCTGACTTGTCAGGGCAAGTTTGCACTTGCCGCCTCTTGTATCTGAAATCAGCATAAGAGTATATGAACCGGGCATTCATTTCCCTGACGACCCTGGTGGCTTTGATTTTCTTTGGTGGTCGGAGCATAGCCAAAACTCAAAAGCCGAGCGAGGAGATGATCCTGATTTTGCTTCATTACAAATCCGGCCCGAATGCTCTGGATGTCAGAAAGCTGCCCTTAGATAAGGGTATGGACTTTCCTTCAAAAAAGGAAATGCTTGAATACGAAGTGTACAATGTCCCTTACCCTGAAGGCTACGCGGACTACTTTTCCTACCGGGTTTATCTTCACATCCAATCAGGGCGCTATTGGATCTATCAAGGCGGAGGAGCAGGAGGAGTGCTTGAGTTCTATGGACCCGGATTGGTGAAGGACTTGCAAAAAACCTAGATGGTCACTTCACCTCCGCAGCCATCTCGAGCAGGGCATCCATCATTTTCACAGAAGCCTGGGGCTCAAGGTTGTTCGTGCCGGGCCATGTTTCGTAGCCGCCGAGTTCAAAGTGGCGTGGGGTGGGCATGTAGCCGTAGTAGCCGTTTGCCAGTTCGACCATGAAGGATTTGGCAAAGGGGCTGCGCTTGCGGAATTCGACACCGGTTTCGGCAAAGGTTTCCGTCGGAGTCGTTCCGATGCAGATGTCCCCGATGCGGAGGATCTGCACGGGGGACTTGGTGGCGGGGCTGGCCTGTGCGAGGCGCTGAATGCGCCCGGCATAGGCGAGAGGCAGATCGGCCTTGCCTTGGATGCGGGGAGTTTTGGCCTCGGTTTCTTTGGCCCAGGCGATGAGTTCCGGATCAATCTTGCGCCAAGCGACGTCGAGCTCACGATAGCGTGCGGCGAGAGGTGCGCTGTTCTGCCAGGTCACGTTTGCCAGGGCCGTGTTTACTTTTGACGCGACGTCCTCTGCGACATAGCGCATCTGCTCATAGGGCTTCTTGCGCGGCTGCGGGTTGCGGAAGTTGATGTTGTTGGCGTCGCCGCTGGTGCCGTTGGCCATCATCGCGACGAAGGGCGGATCATCTGAGCCTCCGGCTTGCAGGCGCTTCAAGGCTTCGCAGTACATGCCGTAATAATCAGCGGAGATGTCCGCGCCATTCACGCCGCCCACATAATGCAGGGAATACGCGGAATAGACCGAGATGAGCCGCCCGCCGGGCTCGCGCAGGGCGATGAATGAGACGATGGGATCGGGCTCGCCAGCAGGCTCGACGAGTGCGGGATTGCCTGCTCCGGGATTCATCTTCACCTTGTCGATTTTGCCGAATGGATTGGGCGGCATTTTGCCCTCCTGAAGAAACCAGCGGCGGATATGCACATGCTCCGGCACCGCCACTGTGCCAAAGGCGATCTCCGCCGGACGCAGCAGATAGAGCGCACGCCGCACTCCGTCTGCGATGCGGCGGACAACAAATTTTTGGTAGTCCGTGAGTTCCAGATCGGAAAAATAACCCCGAACCGGACCACCCAGGGCATTCACCGCCGAATGGGTGTGCGTGCCGGAGATCACCACATTGACCGCAGGGATGCCGGTTTCTTTTTCAATCAGCTCCCGGGCAGCCACACAAACGCTGCGGTGGAGTCCAAGCAAATCACAGACGACGAGGGCGAGCTTTGTTTTGCCGTCATCAAGCACGAGGCAGCGTGCGTGCAGCTCATCGTGAATGTTCGTGCAGGGATAGGGCAGGAAACCGCCAACGACCTCGCCACCAAGATCCGGCGTGATGTTGCTGGTGGCGGCACCCACCATTAAAGGAGCCTTGGGGGCATCCGCAGCGTGAAGGGTGGCAACAGTAAAGAGAGCGAGGAAAAACGAGCGCATGAATCCTATACAGCGATGAGGAGGCGGTTTTGTCATGGCTTCCAATCCACCGGCAGACTGAGCGACCACACTTCATTTGAAAGCGGGCGCGCGTGCCCGCCTGCGAGCCAGAGCTTGTCCTGGAACACGAACACCGAGTGCTCATGCCGCGCCTTCCAGCATGTCTTCGTTTCCAAACGCTGCCAGTTCTTGCCATCGGCGCTGTGCCAGACATCACCAAAATTATCTTTTTCCTTCGACCAGCCGCCTAGCACCCACATGCGCCCACGGTATACAGTCGCGCTGAGCCACAGCCGTGGAGCCCAAGGTGCGGATTCGGTTTCGCAGGTCCAGTTCACTCCATCGCTCGATGACCACACATCGTTCTTTGCGTGATAACCCGGCACGTAGTTGCCGCCACCGAGCACGTAGATTTTGTCATTCACCACCACCGCCTGGTGATACGCACGCGGCGACCACGCCGCCTTTGCCGTCTCCAGCTTCCACTCTTTGCCATCATCTGACGACCAGACATCGTTCTTCAGGCTCGCATCATCGCCAAAGTAGTAGTTCTCCGTACCGCCGAGCATCCACATACGGCCGCGATGCTCCACCAGACCTGCAGCAAGTCGCGGAGTCCAGCTTGCACTCGCCGTGGCTTGAACCCACGTCACGCCATCAGTAGATGACCACACTTCATGGCTCGCCGAATGACCCGGCAGCCGGCCTTTGTGCCACCCGCCCATGATCCACATGCGGTCATGAAAGGTGAGGCTCATCGCGAGATCGCTATGCAGCCATGGTGCGTTCTGAGTGATCAATTTCCATGCTTTGCCATCGCTGGAGGCCCAGACATCCCGAGGAGGTTCCTCGAACGATTGAAACCAGCCGCCGCCGATCCAAAGCTGATCTTTGAACACCCACTCCGCCTGCGAATCACGGGCCTGCCAGGCGGCTTTGGATTCAAGCACCCAGTTGATCTCAGCAGCGGAGATCTTCAGGCTGATGCACCCGATAAAAAGTAGAAGGAGCGACCGCATAATTCAGATCTCCGACTCCTTTGGCAGCAGGAAGGGCGCACGATACTCACGACCGAGGAGGTCGTTGGCACGGGCGTTGTCGAGGAAGGATTCCTTGCCGCCATCCACGCGGAGATGCTGACCAAAGGTGAGTTTTGTCTTGTCCAGATCGACACCCGCATCGCTGAGATAATGGCGGGTGCGCTCCAGCGTCTCCTGCACGTCGTCATGAACCTTGATTTCGCCGAGGCACTTTGCGATATCGTTCACCGAAGTCTGGGAGCCGAGTCGATACGAGATATTGGCGATGTGGCAGAGCGCGCTGCTTTGATGGCCCTCCTCGATCTCCGCTTTCAGATCGCCCTGCCTGCGGCTGCGCACGGCATTGAGGAAATTGGCGAAATGGTTCTCGGATTTGCCCTCGAAGGCGCGGATGAGATTACCCTTCGGATCGTAGAGGTTTGTGTCGGCGATGATGCCTTCGCTGCCGTAGAAGAACCACATCGACTTGATCGTCGGATGAAACGGCGCGGATTTAAGGCCACGCGTTTCCGAGATGATGGTCTTGTCGCCAAAGTCAAAGATGCCCACCTGCGAGTTCGGTGTTTCGGCCACGTCGGTGTAGCCGAGACGGCCACCGTAGCTCAACACGCTGCGGCCCAGGCCGGTCACGCCGAGGCCCCAGCGGCAGATGTCGAGCGAGTGGACGTTGTTGTTGCCGATCTCGCCGCTGCCGGTGTTCCAGAACCAATGCCAGTCATAGTGAAACTTGGGCCGGTTGAGTTTTGGTATCGCTGCTGGTCCTGCCCAGAGATTGTAGTCGCAGCGCGGCGGCATGGCGCATTCGGCCGGCCCGCCGATGGAACCACGCCCGCCGTAGATGATGCTTTTCGCGAGCTTTACCTCGCCGAGTTTGCCCTCGCGCATGAATTTGACCGCCTCGGCCAGAGCACCCCGTGAACGATTTTGTGTCCCACCCTGGCAGATGCGGCCCAGCTTTCGCGCCGCCTGCACCATGCGCCTGCCTTCGAAGACGTTGTGGCTCACCGGCTTTTCGACATACACATCCTTGCCCGCCTGCATCGCCCAGATCGCAGACAAAGAATGCCAGTGATTCGGCGATGCGATGAACACCACATTCACCGACTTGTCCTCCAGCACCTTGCGCAAGTCCTGCACCTTCTTCGGCATCGGCCGTTTCAATTCGACGAGCAATGCGCCCACCTCATCCGCGCGATCAAGGTCCGGGTCACATACATAAGCGACATCGCAGTCCACGAGTCGCGCCAGCTCCCGCGCATGCGCCTTGCCACGAATGCCGCACCCGATGATCGCCGCGGTGATTTTTTCATTGGCGCTGACCGGCTTGGACTCAGCTGCAAACAAGGGCGCTGACAGGCTGACTGCGGCGGCGGCCATGAGGGAGTCTTCGAAGAAACGGCGGCGGGTAAGAGAACGCATGGTTGGAAAGTCATACGAGGCAAGAAGCGCCGGGCTTGCTGTTTTATCCAAATGAACCGGCGCCTTCAAGAGTGCCGAAGCGTGCTGCGCCACAGAGAAGAAGTGATCGTCTGCGAGTTCTGGCTGCTGGAGGCGTATTCACCCGTCATGACTCGTTTCCTTGTCCTCATCACCTTCGTTTGGATATTGAATGCCTCCGCCGAGGACTGGCCGCAGTTCATGTTCAACTCGGCCCATTCTGGCAATGCGGTGGCTCGTGACATCGACGCGGAAAAGCTGCACCTGCAGGGTGCGTTGTCGATGACGGACGGCATCTTCACCTCTCCAGTGATTGCGGAGGGCAAGGTGTATGTCGTGGATGGATCGGGTTACGCCGCTTGCTTCGATGCCGCGACGCTGAAGGAGGTGTGGCATTTTCAAAGCAAGGGCGGGAAGCAGAACGTGAACAACGTGAGCTCTCCGGCCATCGTGGGCAAGCACCTGCACTTTGGCACCGCAGCGGGAATCTATTACGTGCTGGATCGCAGCACCGGCGCGGTGGTGAAGGAGATCGACTGCGGCGAGCCGATCTTTAGTACGCCGGTCATCGGCAAGGACCGTGTCTATTTTGCCACGCTCGGCGCGCAGGTTTATGCGATCACGAACGAGGGCACGGTGAAGTGGAAATGGGACTTCGTGAAGGAGGTGGTCGGATTCGACGGCAACCGCTGGAGCGGGGAGGAGTGGGCGAA
Organism: Prosthecobacter sp.; assembly: GCF_049294395.1. Classification (GTDB taxonomy): domain Bacteria; phylum Verrucomicrobiota; class Verrucomicrobiia; order Verrucomicrobiales; family Verrucomicrobiaceae; genus Prosthecobacter. Next base: position 118,956 of record NZ_JBAQCR010000004.1, on the reverse strand, counting down.
GTTTTGTGAGAAGCGGATGCTGGCAACGCTAAAGCCGGGAAGCAAGCCCACCTCCAGCGACGGACGTGTCACGTGGAAAGATCACTTCGTCTGCTCGCGCGACATCTGCCTCATCCGGGGGAACACCGTCGTCATGCCAGCGGGAGGGCGCACTCTGTTCATCGAAGACACGGCTGACGCGCCGAAGCTGAAAGCCACGGGCGAGATTCCAGAGTGGTCCGGCAAGGAATTTCCCGCGACCTTTGGCCAGAGCGCGGATGATGACGGCAACGTGTATGTGCAGTGGCACCGCCGCGACAACGCGGGCCGCGTGGACATCATGCGGCTGGAGGGTGACACGCTGACCACCGGCGACTTCGTGCCAGGCACGGACACGAACATCCGCATGGACGGCCTGCTGAGCTTTGCACCTGTGGCGATTCGCGGGAAGGACGTTTATCGGGTGCGGCCTGAAAACGAACGGGGAGTCATGCGCCATCGGCTGGGCGCCAAAGATGACAGAGGCGAAGTGCTGACGATGGGGGGATATATCGCCCCACCTGTGCTTACCAAAAATCACGTCATTGTGGGAGATCTGAATGGACGCCTGCACATTGAGCCTATTGCAGAACATCTTGCGCGCGCCAGCTCCATCGAGGTCTCGGATGCAGCGATCTCCGCCCCGGTGGCGGTGGCTGATGGTCGGATCTATGTGCCCAGCGAGGACGGCCGAGTCCATGTTTTTGGTCCCAAGAAAGCCGAGACTGGAAAACATGACCGGGACGACATTGCCAAAATACGCAGCCCGCTCACCGGCAAGCTGGCCGTCTCCGAGTACGACTGGTACACGAACTACGGCAACTTCGCGGGGCAGAACTCTAATAACCAGGGCATCACGCCACCGTTGCGCATGCGCTGGGCGCGGCGTCTCGAAGGCACGGTGAAGCATCTGCCAGTGTGTGGCGGCGGACGAATCTACACGCACACCGCTGAGGGCCAGATCATCGCGTGCGAGCAGGACACGGGCCGGCTGCTGTGGCGGCGCTGGTGGCCGGATGTGTACCTGTCTTTCACATCCCCGCTGTTCATCGACGGCAAGCTCCTGATCCCGCAGGCAGGCATTAAAAAATCCTTTGTCCGCTGTTTGGATGCCGCCACTGGGCAGATGCTCTGGGAGGCGCCCTTCACAGGATCACCGAGCTGGAGCCGGCAGTTTCCGCCGGTCGTCGCCGGAAAGATCGCCATCTATGCCAGCGGCACCGGCGACTACGCACCGCAAGGAAGCGAGAAGCCATGGACCTTTGGCGGAGCACCGGTCAAACCCGCCGACGGGCATGATGTGATGAGCTTCATCTATTCCAATGACAATCCGTACTACCCCACGAACCACCACCCGCGTGTCTGGGCCTGGGATCTCGACACCGGCAAGGTGGTATGGGAGAAAGACTTTTCCGATCAAGGCCGCGGCGGCAACGACTGCGGCATCTGCATCCTTGACGGCAAGCTGTATTACTCTGTGTTTTTCGGCTATGACGCCGACCAGCGCGCGCGCCGTGGGCAGCCGGTGGGAAACAACGGTCTCACGGTGTGCATCGAGCCGAAGTCAGGCAAAATCCTATGGCAGACCAACGACTATTACGTCACCGCCAAATGCACGCTGAGCGCACGCGACGGCAGGCTCTACATCGGCGGGTACAACAAGGCGGACGCAGGCACGGAGGACCGCTTTGTCTGGTGCCTTGACGCCAACACCGGCAAGCTCGTCTGGAAATCCGACGCCGTGACCTCGGCGCTGAACGTGGTCAGCGTCGGCGAAAGATTCATCTTTTCCAACGCGCTTCGCGGCAAAGGCAACATCTTTGACCGCGACACCGGCAAGGTCACCTACAGCATCCTCACGAACTATGCGTGCTGCCGCTTCACCCTGAGCGAGCCGTATGTCCTGGGCGCAAACATGGACATGATCGACCTCTCGCAAGAGGGCAAGCTGGTCTCCACAGGACCAGCCATCGATTCACGCGAATGCCTCGGCGCGGTGGTGAGCAACGGCCGCATCTTTTATACCTCACAAGCGAGCGGTTTTGTCGTGTCGCAAACGTATGGGCCGGAGTCCAAGGAACTGCCGCCAGCATGGGAGGTGCGGAGCGCTGTCAAACCTTGATGAGGATGCGTGCAACGTTCACTTTACCCAGCGAATGCACGATGGCATCGGCATCTCGACTGGAGCGCCGGTGGCTGTGATTTTCCCGCTCGTGGCATCAATCCGAAATACGACCACGCTGTTTCCCGGCATGTTCGCGCAGAGAAGCCATCGGCCATCCGGGGTGATGAGCAGGTTCTGCGGCCCTTTGCCGAGACTGGGATCGATGGAGAGCAGTGTGAGTCTGCCATCGTCACCTATGCGATACGACGCGATGCTGTCGTGACCCCGATTTGTGCCGTAGAGAAACTTGCCGTCGGGGGTGATTTTCAAATCAGCCGTGTAGCTCTTGCCACTGAATCCGGAGGGAAGCGTGGCGACGGTCTGCCGCTCAGTGAGCGTGCCGGATGCGACGGTATAATCAAAACAAGTCACCGTGTTTGCCAGTTCGTTGATCACGTACACATGCCTGCCGTTCGGATGAAAGGTGATGTGCCGCGGACCGGATCCGGGCTGCATCTTCGCAAAGGGCTGGGCCTCATTTGGCGTGAGCTTTGCCTTGGCCGCATCAAGTTGGTAAACCAGGATCTTGTCGATGCCCAGATCGGCAGCGAGAGCGAAGCGGTTGTCTGGACTGATGACGATGCTATGCGCATTGGGTCCCTTCTGGCGCTCGGGATCAGTGCTGGAGCCGCTGTGCTGCACAAATGTGGCTGCCTCTCCCAGCAGACCATCCTCTTTCACCGGCAGCGACGCGACACTTCCTGACGCATAATTTGCCACCACCACGGTCTTTCCCGTGGCATCGACATTAAGGTAACACGAAGCTGTTCCAAGCGCAGACTGCTGATTCAGCTTCTTCAGCCGGCCGGCACGGCCTTCAAGAGCGTAGGCCGCCACAAATTCATCATCCGCCCCACCGAACTTATCGGCATTGATCGCATAAAGGAAGCGTTGGTCGGGCGAAACAGCCAGGAAGAACGGATTCTGAATATCAGTGGTTCGATGCAATGGCTGCAATGCGCCTGACTTCGAGTCGAAGCGAAACGCATGAATGCCAGCTTTGTCCCCCGAGGCGAACGCGGAGATAAACACCACAGGCTCTGCCGCCGAAAGCGTGACGGAGGCCATGCAGAGAGCAGCTAGAAGTGAGGACGTAAAATAGCGCATAATGGAATGATATGCCTCACGCAAGAATGCCAGTCACCACATCACCGTACACGTCTGTCAGACGGAAGTCGCGACCGGCATAACGATAGGTGAGCTGTTCATGATCAAGGCCGAGCTGATGCAGAATGGTGGCATGCAGATCATGAACATGAACCTTCTTTTCAACGGCATTCATGCCGAGTTCATCGGACGCACCATAGGCAAGGCCGCCTTTGATGCCGCCACCGGCCAGCAGAGTGCTGAAGGCGGTGTGGTGATGATCGCGACCACGGCGCATGGGATCGACCTGCTTGTTTTTGTCCTGCGTTTCCTGCGAGTAGGGCGTGCGGCCAAACTCACCGGTCCAGACAACGAGGGTGTCTTCCAACAGACCGCGCTGCTTGAGATCGCTGATGAGTGCGGCGGAGGCGCGGTCACTGTCGGCACAGAGCTTGGGGTGATTCTTGTAGTGGTCGCTGTGCGTGTCCCATGGCTGGTTGCTGCTGCTGGTGTAATAGACGCTGATGTAGCGCACGCCGGATTCGGCAAGACGACGCGCGAGGAGGCAGGAGCGGCCAAAGGGGGTGTCGCCATACATCTCGCGCATCTTTGCGGGCTCGCGACTGATGTCGAAGGCATCGCTGGCGGCGCTCTGCATGCGGTAGGCGGTTTCCATGGCCTTGATCTGGCCTTCGAGCGCCTGGTCCTGCTCGCGCTTGGCGGCGTGCAGGTGGTTGAGCTTTTGAATGAGGTCGATCTGGCGCCGCTGCTGCGCGGGGGCGAGCACGGAGTTGCGCACGTTGGCGACGAGCTTGTCCACGCTCATGTCGGAGGTGATGACACCGGTGGCCTGATACTCCGAAGGCAGGAAGGAATTGCTCCACAGGGCGGGGCCCACCACGATGTTGGGAGTGGGCCTCAGCACGACGAAGCCGGGCAGGTTTTCGTTTTCACTGCCCAGGCCATACAGCACCCATGAGCCCATGGACGGGCGGATGGGCTGGAGGTTGCCGGTGTTCATCATGAGCAGCGCGGGCTCATGATTTGGCACATTGGTGTGCATAGAGCGGATGACGCAGCAGTCATCAATGATGCTGCCCAGCGCGGGCAGGCTCTCGCTGACCTCGATTCCACTCTGCCCGCACTTGTGAAACTGCAGAGGGGATGACATGAAGCCGCTGGTCTTCGGCGCTTTGTAGAGTTTGCCGGAAGGCTGCTGGCCTTCGTATTTTTTCAGCGCCGGCTTCGGATCAAAAGTATCGATGTGCGAGGGCGCACCGTTCATGAAGAGGAAGATGACCCGCTTGGCGCGCGGAGTGATCTGCTGTTTCACTGCGGCACCGGCCTGCGAACCCATCATGCCCGCAAGGCCGATGGCACCAAAGCCAGCCGAGAGACGATGGAGGGCTTCGCGCCGGGTGAGCTGCGCGGGGTTGGGATCAGTCCACATAGAGCATTTCATTGGTGGCGAGAAGCGCCTGCGCGAACTGCTCCCACGCGTTGGGGCCGGATTCGGTGGCGGGCTGCTGCAAAAAATCACGGGCGATGGCGAGCTCCTCCGCCTCGGGCTCGCGGGCAAACAGGAGTGTGTAGGCGTGGCGGATGCGGGCGGCATCATCGCCGCCGGTTTCCTGGATGCGCCGGGCGAGTTGTTTGGCCTGCTCGATGATGAAGGGGCTGTTCATCACATAGAGCTTCTGGGTGGGCGTGGTGCTGGTGCTGCGGCGCGCGGCATGGACGTTCGCATCCGGATAATCAAACAGCATGAGCGTCTTGTTCAGCTCACGACGGCTCACCTGCGAATAGATGGTGCGCTTGTGATGCGTGGGTTCGTCCAGATTCTGCGACTTGCCGCCCTCGAGCGTGAGCGTGCCTGCGGTGGCCATGATGGCATCCCGCCAGGACTCAATGCCGAGCTGGCGGCGGTTCATACGCCAGAGATGATCGTTTGCTTCATCGAGCTGCGCATTGGCCGCACTGCCGCTGCTGCCCTGGCGATAGGTGGCGGACATGACGAGCTCGCGCATGAGGCGCTTCACGGACCAGCCGTTCTGCATGAAGCGCAGCGCGAGATCGTCGAGCAGTTCGGGATGCGTGGGCTTGTCTCCGGTGGTGCCAAAGTTGCTCGGAGTGCGCACCAGCGGCCTGCCGAAGAGCAGGTCCCAAACCCGATTCACCATCACGCGGGCGGTGAGCGTGTTGGTGGGATCGGTGATCTGGCGGGCGAGCTCGGCGCGGCCGCTGCCTTGCTGAAACTTCACCGGCTCATCCTTGCTGAGCACCTGCAGCCAGCCACGCGGGACATTGGGGCCGGGCGTCTTAACATCACCGCGATCATAGACGGGGAGGTCATGCGGATTCACATCACGCACGATGTGCAGGGTGCCGGGGTCCATTTTGTCGGCCAGCGTTTTGCCGTCCTCATCCTTGCCATCGGGGCGCAGGTTCACCATCTGCATGGAGGCAAAGACACCGGCCATGGCGTAGTAATCGCGTGCGGTGATGGGGTCGAACTTGTGATCGTGGCAGCGTGCGCAGGCCACGGTTAGGCCGAGGAAGGTCTGCGACACGGTGTCCACCTGCTCCGACCACTCCTCCGCCTGCACATCGAGCTGGCCGCGGGCATACAGCTTGTGCCCGAGACCGAGAAAGCCGAGCGCCGCCAAGTCAGCCTTGTTCTGCGGCTCGATCAAATCCACCGCGAGCTGCTTCTGCACAAAGGCATCGTAAGGCAGGTCGGCATTGAAGGCGGCGATGACCCAGTCGCGATACCGCCACGCGTTCGGATAGGCGAAGGAGGAATTGTTGCCCACCTGATGAGCCTGATCTTCGGCATAGCGGGCGAGGTTCAGCCACATGGCGGCCATGCGTTCGCCAAAGGCTCGGCGGCTGAGGAGACTGTCCACAAGCCGCGCGTAGGCGTCCGGGCGTGTGTCATTCACAAAGGCATGTAATTCTTCAGGCGTGGGCGGCAGGCCGGTGAGGTCAAAGGTGGCGCGGCGGATCAAAGTGCGTGCATCGGCCTCGCGCGTAGGCGTGAGCTCGGCGGCCTCCATGCTGGCGAGGATAAAGCGATCCACACGCTCGCGCGGCCAGGAGGTTTCCTTCACCTTCGGCAGGGCCTGAGCCTTGGGCGGAACAAAGGACCAATGCTGGCGTGCTTTCGTCCAGTCAATCGGCGCAGGCTCCGCCCCCTGCGTAATGACGCAGAGCAGGAGCAGCGTGGTGATGGTTTGAAACGGGGCGTTTGGCACCCGGACAGTACGCACGCAGGAGCCTTCTTTTACGCTCGATAATCGCTGCTAGGCAATAAGCCCCTTCACCACCTTGGCCGGGTTCACGCCGGTGAGGCGGAAGTCGAGGCCTTGGAAGCGGTAGCTGAGCTTGTTGTGGTTGAGGCCGAAGAGATGCAGGATCGTGGCGTGGAAGTCGTGGATGGACACGGGATCACGCGCGACGTGCCAGGCAAAATCATCCGTCTCGCCATGGACTTGGCCGCCTTTAATGCCGCCCCCCGCCATCCAGAGGCTGAAGGCATAGGGATGATGATCCCGGCCTGTGACCTTCTTGAAACCTTTCCGATTTTCGCCCAACGCGGTGCGGCCAAATTCGCTGCCCCACACGACGAGCGTGGTATCGAGCAGGCCACGTTGTTTGAGGTCTTTGAGCAGTGCCGCGATGGGCTGATCCACCATCCCGCAATTGTGCGCGAGCTGGGGATCGAGGGCGCTGTGGTGGTCCCATGAGGCGTGGATGATGTTCACGAAGCGCACGCCGCGCTCCACCATCCGCCGTGCATTGAGGCAATGCCGCGAAAAGGTCTGGTAGTTGCCGATGCCGCCGAGGTTGCTCTTGATGGGAGGCTCGATGCGGTTCACACCATAGGCATCCAGCGTGGCCTGGGATTCACCGCTCAGGTCCACCAACTCCGGGGCGGCGCTCTGCATGCGGAAGGCGAGTTCGTAACTGTTGATGCGGGCCGCTATCTCAGGATCGCCGATGTGCTGATGCTGCAGCTTGTTCAGGTCGTTGAGCGCACGGATGCTCGCCGACTGCATCTCTGGCGAGATGCCTGCGGGATTGCCCAGGTTCAGAACAGGCGAGGCGCCATTGCGAAACATCACTCCAGAATAGGATGATGGCAGGAAGCCGCTGGACCAGGTGGAACTGCCACCTGGCAGCCCGCGACCTTTGCTGACCATGACGACATAAGAGGGCAGCTCCTGCGACGGATTGCCGAGACCATAGGTCACCCACGAACCCACGCTCGGGCGCCCTAGGCGGGATTCGCCACAGTTCAGCATGAGCTGGCCCGGCAGATGGTTGAACTGCGTGGTGTGCATGGAACGCACCAGCGCAATGTCATCCGCGCAGGTGGCGATGTGCGGCAGCAGATCGCTGATTTCCATGCCGCACTGGCCGTGCTTTTTGAAGACGCGGCTGGTGCCCATCACCGTGGCCGTGTCTTTCTGCAGGAAGGCAAACTTCGCATCCCCTACGATCGAATCGGGCAGCGGCTGGCCATCGTATTTGTTGAGCAGGGGCTTCGGATCAAAGAGATCCATCTGCGAGGGGCCGCCTTCGAGGAAGATGAAGATGCAGCGCTCCGCCTTCGGCGCAAAATGCGGACGGCGTGTGGCCAGAGGATCGGCCGGGATGTCCGCGTCCGCAGCGAGCAGGCCATCCTGTCGTAGCAATGAAGCCAAGGCGAGCGTCCCGAGGCCACAGGAACTCGTCGCGAGGAAATCCCGACGGGTTTGGGTGATGTAATCCTGTGGCGACATGAGGGTCAGGCCAGTTCCTTGATCGACTGGAATTCGTTATCGACCAAGTAGTGCGGCCGACCGGAGAAGTCAGACACCGTGCTGGTGTGAGGATTGATACCCAGATTGTTGTAGAGGGTGGCGAAGATCTCCTGGAAATGCACAGGCCGGTCCGTGGCTTCGCCGCCGAGGCGGTCCGTGGCGCCGATGACCTGGCCATTCTGCATGCCGCCCCCCGCGAGCAACGCGCAGGACACATTGGGCCAATGATCACGTCCACCTTTGTCATTCACGCGCGGCGTGCGCCCGAATTCGCCCCAAGCGAGCACGGTCACATCCTTGTCCATGCCACGTTCATGCAAATCCTCCACGAGGGCGGAGATCGCCTGATCAAAGTCCGGCAGGTTTTCCTGCGCGTTCTTGAAGTTCTGCCCGTGCCAGTCCCAGAAACTGTAGCTGAGTGTCACCACTCGCACACCGGCTTCGACCAGCCGACGCGCCAGCAGAAACTGCTCATTGAGGCGCGGCGCGGCATCGCCCTGGATTTTCTCAGTGCCTTTGCCGTAACGCTCGCGGACCTTGGGAGACTCTTTGGAAAGGTCGAGGGCATCGACAAGCTGCGAGGATGTCAGAATGCCATAGGCCTGCTGACGGAAGACATCGATGCCCGCCATGGTGCCCGAAGCATCCGTCTCGCGGCGGAAAGTGTCGAAGGCGGAGAGCAGTCCGCGCCGATCACCCAAGCGCTCCAAGGTCACACCGTTGAGTGACATGTCCTCTTTACCCCGCTCCAATGGCATGAAGGGCGCATGCGCCACGCCGAGGAAACTCGGGCGCCCTTGATTGTATGGCGTGTGCTTCATCTGCTGCGAGAGATTTACGTATCCGGGCACAGTGGGTGCGCCGCCTTTGAGCTTGGACACCACGCTGCCGATCTCCGGCCAGCCGCCCGGAGGCGCATTATTGCTTAGGCGACCCGTCACACACTGAAAGCTCTCATGCCGGTCCTTCGCTCCCACGACGCTGCGAATGAAAGTGAGCTTGTCCGCCATCTTCGCCATGCGCGGCAGGTGCTCGCTGATCTGGATGCCTGAAACATTGGTGCCAATGGGCTTGAACGGACCACGCACTTCCGACGGCGCATTCATTTTCAGGTCATACATGTCCTGATGCGGAGGACCGCCAGGCAGATAGACAAGGATGAGCGCCTTTTGTGATTTGCCAACTCCCTGCGCCGACTCCGCACGCAGCAGTTCTGGAAAGCTCAGGCCTCCGAGACCGAGTCCGCCGATACGCAGAAACGAACGTCGCGAAAGGCCATCGCAGTAGCGGTTGGCGGGCTGTTTGGAGAAGAGAGTGAGCATGGGGTCTAAACGGCGGCAGGGCTGAAGGTGTTGCGGTGGCGAGGTGAGGAAAGGAGGCTATTCACGATTGATGAACTCATCCAGGTTCATGAGCACCCGCGCGACAGCGACGAGCGTGGCGGCTTCGATCTGATCGGGCACGGGAACAAAGGTGCTGGTGTTGCCAAGGACATCCAAGGTTTTCGCACCACCCTTTTCCACACGGGCTTTCTGTTCGCTGTGAAATCCGGCAAGGCGCTTCATCTCTTCCGCGCGCGGCGAACGGTTGAGCGTCCATTCAAACAGGTGACGCAGGCGGCTGGCCGTGTCATGAGGTGACTCACGAATCGCGCGCAAGGCGAGCGCCTGCGCGGCTTCCACAAAGACGCTGTCGTTCATCATGGCGAGAGCCTGAAGCGGTGTGTTGCTGCGTTCACGCCGCACGCAGGCGTCTGCGGCGTCGGGTGAATCAAAGGTGGTGAGAGTGGGATACAGCACGCTGCGCAGGGTGATGATGTACAGACTGCGACGGTAGATCTCATCGCCAGGGCTGGCCTGCCAGTTTGATGAGCGCCCCACATCAAACACATCTTCAGGCAGTGGAGGCCGGAAGCTGGGGCCGCCGATGGTGCGTTTCAGCAGGCCGCTGACGGCGAGCGCGGAGTCGCGCAGGATTTCGGCGTCCAGGCGGATGCGATTTTGGCGGGCGAGGAGGCAGTTCAGCGGATCGAGTTCAACGATGTCTTCACGGTGTGCCGAGGACTGGCGGTAGGTGGCGCTCATCACGATGAGCTTGATGAGTTGCTTGCGGCTCCAGCCGTTGCGCATGAATTCAGAGGCCAGCCAGTCGAGCAGATCGGGATGAGATGGCGATTCGCCAGCGGTGCCGAAGTCATCCGGCGTTCGCACGAAACCAAAGCCGAAGAGCTTGCTCCAGATATGATTCACCGCGACGCGGCTGGTGAGCGGATGCTGCGGCGCGACAAGCCAGTGCGCGAGATCAAGTCGGCCGGGCTCCGGCTGAACGGGCTTTGCCATCGGCGGCAACGCGGAAAGGCTGGCAGGAATGACGTCCGGACCGCGGCGGGTGTAGTCGCCCGCCAGATGGACATAGGTCTGGCGGCGATCTTTGTCCGCCTCGGCCAGGGCCTGTGCCTTGGTCTTCGCATCGTCACGGTCCACGGTGTTGTCGAAGAAGGCGTAGAAGCTGTAGTAGTCGCGGATGGTGATGGGATCGTATTTGTGCGTGTGGCACTGGGCACAGCCCACGGTGAGGCCCATCCAGACGCGACCAGTCGTATTGACGCGATCGACGAGATTTTGATAACGCGCCTCCTCCTTGTCCACACCTGCCTCGGTGTTGAGCGCGGCATTGCGATGAAAGCCGGTGGCGGTGATTTGATCCGTCGTGGGTTGCTGCAACAGGTCGCCAGCGATTTGATCGATGGTGAACTGATCAAACGGAAGGTCAGCATTGAAAGCACGAATGACCCAGTCACGATAAAGATAGGCGTTGGGGCGAAGGCCATCACCGAGGAAGCCGTTTGAATCCGCGTAACGCGCCATGTCCAGCCAGTGGCGCGCCCAGCGCTCGCCAAAATTCGGCGAGGCGAGGAGGCGGTCCACGATCTTCTCGTATTTTTGTTCCGACCAATCGGAAAGAGCCGCGAGATCTGACGGAGATGGCGGCAGGCCGGTGAGATCGAGATAAACGCGGCGAATCAGCGTGGCAGGTGAGGCTGCGGGTGCGGGCTTGAGTCCATGCGTGCGGAGTCTGGCGGTAATGAAAGCATCAATGGGATTTTTACCGTCCGACTGCGGCACGGCGGGACGCTTGATCGGTTCAAAAGCCCAGTGATTCTGGTATTCAGCGCCTGCGGCGATCCAACGTCGAATGAGGTCGCGCTCGATTTTGGTAAGCTGCTTCGGCGACGAAGGCGGCGGCATCACGTCATCGGGATCGGTGTGGGTGATGCGTTTCCACAGTTCACTCGCCTCGGGCTGGCCGGGCTTGACGGCCACCTTCACAGCCTCGGCACGCACATCCAGACGCAGATCGGCCTCGCGCTTGTCTTCATCGGGACCGTGGCAGGCGTAGCACTTTGCGGCGAGGATGGGGCGTATGTCGCGATTAAATTCCACACGCGGTTCTGCAGCGAGAGCGCTGCAGGAGACCATGATGACGAATGGAATAACGAGACGCATGGCTAACTTATCAGCAGTTCACGGAAAGGCAGAGTCTGCGTAATCTTGGTGCCGCCGTCTTCACCGATAACTTTCGCCGTGATCGTGGCAGCGGCCCAGTCAATGCGCAGATGGCCGACGTTGGGCAGGTGGTAGGTCTGGGGAATGCAGCGGTGCTGATTCGGCGTGGGGGTGCCGCGCGGATGCTTCTGTGTCATCGAGCTGGTGGTGAAGTCGAACACGCCATTGTGCGAGAACTCGCTCCAGTGGCGGTCGCCGCTTAAAATCACCGCCGTCTGCCCCTGCAGAAGTTTCAGCAGCCGCTGCTGCTCGTGCGGCATGTTCGCCCAGCATTCACCGCCATGTGCCTGCGGGGCAAACTGGATGCTGGACACGATGAGGCGGAGTTCCGCTGGCTGCTGAAGCACCTGGGCGAGCCAGCTCCACTGCGCGTCGCCCAGCATGGTGGCGGCAGTATCATCCGTGGGCACGTAAGAGCCGCCGAGCATGGCCTTGTCCTTCGGCACTTTTTTGAGCGGACTGCGAAAGTAGCGTGTGTCCAGCATGACGACCTGCACGCGCTTGCCGGCCGGGCCGAAGGTCTGCGCCTGATAAACGCCCTCCTGCTGACGGCGTGGTGATGTGACGGGCTCGTCGAGCCAGTTCCAGAACTCCACCTGCGCCTCCTTTTTGTGCGGGTAGCTCCCGCCACCGTCGTTTTCGCCAAAGTCGTGATCATCCCAGGTGGCGAGGATGGGCTTGTTTTGCAGGCCTTTGAAAAAGCGGCTGTTTTTAAGCAGCGCGTACTTTTCCTGCATCATCGGGATTCCGCCTTTGTCAGCATAGATGTTGTCACCCATGAAGATGAAAAGGTCACGCGGCAGCGTGAGGGTGCGATCGAGCATGGGATGCTCATGCGTGTCCAGGCAGGAGCCAAAGACGATGTCCTGCAGTGGAGAGTCATCCGCTGCATGGGCAGCAGCCCAACCGATGGCAGGAAGGGTGGCGAGGAAATGGCGGCGGGTCTTGAGCCTGGGCATAGAAGGGGGTGCTGAGTTCATGGCACAAGCTTCGCCGCATCTTGTTTCGCCTTCACCAGCACCTCTGCCAGCGCGACAGGTTTGCCGCCTTGGCGCAGGCTTTCATCAGCTGCCTCCATGAAGGTGAATATTTCGATCGTCTCGGCTTCACTCACCGGCGGCTCTCCAGTACGGAAGAACTTGCCGATCTGGCGGCACAGCGCCTCATAGCTGATGGTTTTGGCCCCCTGACGCACGCCTTTGCTGCCATAAACTATGGCACCGAATTCGGACTTTCCCCTCACAATTCCACGATAGGTGCCAATCCGCCCATCCTTCCACACGCCCGTGACTTGATCGGTGATGGGGCCTTTGCTGCGTGACACGGTTTCACATCCAGTTCCCATGAGCGTGAATAGGGATTCGATGCCGTGAATAGCGTAGAAAAACAAGTCCGGCGTGCCGCTCTGATATGAACACGGCCCCCAGGTGGTGACACCGAGGATGTCGCCAATTTCCTCATTGTCTTTCAAGGCGAGGAGATCGGCGCCAAAACGTGAGGATGAACTCGACCAGGTCTTGACGTGGTGCTTTTTCGCGAGCTCAAACAGAGCGATGGTTTCTGGAAGAGTGCCAGCAATGGGTTTGTCGATGTACATGAGTTTGCCCGATTGAAAGACCTCACGCGCTTCTTTCAAATGGATGCGGCCATCCACGCTCTCAATCAGCACGACATCGACCTTTTCGAGCAGCTTGGAAATGGAGTCCACAATCTCCACGCCCATGCCGCTCACCTGCTCGGTGAATTTGGCCACGCGGTCTTTGCTGGCAGGCATGTCTGTGCCACCGGGATAACCCGCCACCACCTTGATGCCTGCGAGATCACCATCGGCCTTCGGATTGTTGAAGAGCTTGGTGAACGCGGGCACGTGTGAGGTATCGAGACCGATGATGCCGGCACGGAGTGGCTTGAGCGCCTCCTGGGAGAGGACGGAACCTGCAAGACTGAGGAAGAGAGCCGCTGCGAGCGGAAGAACCTGTTTCATAATGGCTTACACTTACGCAATGAAGTACTGAGGTTGATCAGGTCATCAGCCCCTGAATGTCGATCAAGTGCAACTGGCGCCCTTGATCGGCATGCGGAGCGTCGATGCAAACCCACCGTTCGTCACGGCTCGAACGCGGGTGACTGTCCACACGCCATTCGCCGGAGTATTCGCGGGGTAAGTGGAACTCGCCGAGGTCGATGCGTTTGTTGGTAGCGATGTGATACAGGTGTGGCGTCTGGATGCGGCGCACGCCTTTAGGATAGGTGTCGTTCAGAATCCACTCGTTGTGGCGCAGGTAGGTCAGGTGGCCGCCACTGTCGAGAACGCCATGACCTATCTCCTCAATGATGCCGCTGTCCTTGTCTTCGAAGAGGAAGTCGCCCCACTCCTTGTTGCCGAGCCAGTCTTTGGCCTGGGAGAGGATGTGCGTGGCATCGCGCCAAATGAAGTGCGAGGCGTAGCCATTGGGAATGACGATGCGCAGATCGCTGCCGTCCATATTGGCCGTGATCAGGCGGGTCAGATGCCCGCCCTTCGGTTGCGTCCAGCGATGCAGCATGATAAAGCGTTTGCCATCGGGGCCGACGAGAAGGTGGTAAGCGTGATGCTTCGAGTCGGGATGGTTTTCCATGACCACGCCGGTCTTGGCGAGCAGTTCGTGCGAGACGATGAGCTTCTCCTTACCGGTTTCGAGATTCACGTGGGTGACACCGCTGCCCGCAGGCGCCATGTCATCGAAGAAGCGATCCTTGATGCCGGCATAGCCGTAGCCGGGCCGGCAGTCGGCCACGCGTGAGAAATCACAGCTCACGGCTTCTTTGCCATTCGGAGCCAGCGCGTAGATGGGGCTGGGAATCGTGTGCTTCTCGCCCGTCTTCACATCAAGGATGTGACTCACGAAGCGATCCTTCTCACGATCATTCCAGATCACCTTGGATTCGGTGCCGGGAATCCATTGCAGCATGCAGCCCTGCTGCCAGCACCAGGCGCTGGACTTGCCGAGAGGGATCCATTTGTCTTTCTCCTGCAGATCGACCATGCCGACTTCGATCTCATCGTCCGCTGTTGGAGAGCGATGTTCGAAGCTGGCCTTGTTGCTGAGCACAAAGCGGTTGTCCGGCGAAAACTGGAGCTTGTCATAGTAGGCGAACCAGTGAAACCCGGGGCCTTTGGTGATGACACGCGTTCGCGGAAACTTGGGCGCATCCTGCCCACGTGCGACGAGCGATCCGAGAGCGAGCGTGGAGAGAAACTGACGGCGGTTGGGGGATGAGGTCATGGCTGTAAAAAAGTGACAATCTGCTATTTGGCGGCCTTTGCATCGAGCTCCGCCAATTTGAAACGGACGCTCACGATGTAGGAAGCCTCGCCTTCCGTCCAGTGGCCGTAGGTGGTGGTGACGATGGTGCCGTCTGGCAGCACTTCGATGCCAGGATAGGTACAGTCGGCGCCTTTGGTGTTGTCCATGATGCGCACCCGATACTGGCCCTCGGTGCCGTTGACGATGTCCTCGTATTTGCCCACCCAGCCAACCCAATCGCCTTTCGTGGGACTAACGTGTGTGGTGTCACGGAAGCTGATGAACAAACGGCCATCGGGCGTGTATTTGGCGACGTGCCGATCTCCCGTGAGCGCAGCAGGCAGCTCCTTCGGCTCGCTCCAGGTCTGGCCTTCATCGTTCGAGAAGATGACGAACGAATTGTACTTCCGTGAATTTTCACGCAGCAGCACGGCAATCTGTTTTCCATCCGGCGAGCGCAATGCACCCGGCTCGCAAAGGTTGGCATCTGGCAGCATGGCGATGGGTGTGGGCGCACTCCAGGTGAGGCCACCATCTTTGGAAAGCGTGGTGTAAACCCAAAAGCGCCATGCCTTGGCCGGTGTACCACGGATAAAGCGACCATCATCATGAAAGAAGGCCAGGTAATGCCCCGGTGTTTTCAAGTCGATCACCGTGCCCATGGTGACAATGCCGCCAAAATTGCCGATGGGATTCAATTCGCTCCAGTTTGCCCCATCATCCTCGGTGACAGCCATGCGAATGGGGTAAAGGCCGCTGAACATGATGATGCGCTTCTTGCCACTGGCATCCACCACGCGGTGCAGCGTCGGCACCTCCACGGAGGTCTCCCATGATTTTGGCGTCGGCAGCCGCTCGCTCCACGTCAGGCCCGTGTCGTTGCTGCGCTTGTAAACGATGGGTCCGCGCCCGTGTCCTTTCGGGTAGACGATGAGCATGGTTTTGTTGTCTTCGAGCAGCAGCGTGGTCGGATGACCGAGGTACTGGCCCTTCTCCTGATCCACGATGACCTGGCGCTTTTTATCACCGCTGATATCGACGATGGGAATCGTGTAGCCCGGCGCGAGCTTTGTTTTGAGATTTTTCGGCGGCACCAGAGTGACGTCCGTCTTTTGCAGCCCCGTTTGGGCTAGCACGGAAGTGAGCAGCAGTGGGAAAAGGATGACTAGGGATCGACGATGCATGCAAAGCAAACGGACAACCTCGCGAAGGCTTTGCAAAGGAATCATCCTGGTGAAGCAGACTCACCACCCACAACGATCAAGCGCCCAGCAGTTTCGTCATCGGATGCCCCTCGTTCTGATCGATGCGTTCGGGGCGTCCTTTGTGGTTGTAGACGAGCTTGGTGTGATCCAGGCCCATCAAATACAGGATGGTCGAATGGATGTCATGCACATGCAGGCGGTCTTCAATGGCATAGAGGCCGAGGTCGTCGGTGGCACCGTAGGTCTGGCCGCCCTTCACGCCGCCACCGGCCATCCACATGGTAAAGCCTGTGGGATTGTGGTCACGGCCATCGCCCTGCTCGCTCATGGGGGTGCGGCCAAATTCACCGCCCCAGATGACGAGCGTTTCATCGAGCAAACCACGAGCCTTGAGATCGGCAAGAAGGCCGGCGATGGGTTTATCAACGGCATTGCAGAGCTTCGAGTGATTCACCTCGATGCCCTTGTGGCTGTCCCACTTGCTGCCGGCACCGCTGTAGAGCTGGATGAAGCGCACACCGTTTTCGACGAGGCGGCGGGCGAGCAGACAGTTGCGGCCAAACACAGCGGTGGCCTCGTTGTCCATGCCATAAAGCTGTTTCGTGGCCTCGGTTTCTTTGCTGAGATCCACCGCCTGCGGTGCCTCAGCCTGCATCTTGTAGGCGAGTTCATAACCGCGGATGCGGGCATCGAGCTCGGTGTTGCTGGCACGGGATGCACCGTAGTCGCGGTTCAAGGCACCGAGCAGGTCGAGCTTGTCGCGCTGGCGCTTTCGGTCCACGCCCTTGGGATTTTCGAGGTATTTGATCGGCACGCCGTCAGAGTTGAACTCCACCCCCTGATACACGGCGGGCATGAACCCGTTGCCCCAGTTGCGCACGCCATTCACCACGGTGGCTTCACTGTCTTTGATGACCACAAATCCAGGCAGATTCTGATTTTCAGAGCCAAGTCCATACGAGGCCCAGGCACCGAGCGAAGGGCGCCCGCCAAAGACGGAACCGGTGTTCATGGAGCACACACCGCCGGCATGATTGATGCCGCTCGAAGCACAGGAATGAATCACGGCGAGGTCGTCAGCATGCTGCGCCACGTTTTGAAACCAGTCCGAGATCCACAGACCACCCTGGCCGTACTGCTTCCAAGTGCGTTTGCACTCGAGCAGCGGCGATTTGGATTCACCCATGGCGGTGATTGGCGGCTTGAAGCTCGCGGGCAAGGACTGGCCGGCGAGCTTGTTCAGCAGCGGCTTGTAATCAAAGGTGTCGAGATGGCTTGGCCCGCCTTCCATGAACAGGAAGATCACGCTCTTGGCCTTCGCCGCACGCTGCGGAAGCGTGGTGGCTGCGGAGGCGTTTTGTTCACCCATCAAACCGGCCAGTGCCACGGCACCAAAGCCGCAGCCGGCGGTTTGCAGAAATTCGCGACGAGTATTGGGAATGTCGAATCGATTGCAGCTCATGATGTTAGTGAAGGTAAAAGAACTCGTTGGTGTTCAAAAGGACCTGGCAGAGATCATTCATGGCCTGATGGAAAGGATCGTCCGCCTCAACCGTTTTCGCGTCCGAGCCCGACCACGCCAGCTGCGAAGTCAGCGGATCGGCAGAACGCCAGATGACGAGACCGGCCGCCCATTTCTCAGCGTCTTCATTGAGAGCCTTGTCATCCAGCGCGCCACTGGCCACGCGTAGCGCCTCGATCCGGCCATCCCACTGGTGCGTTGGGGCACGCTTGTGCAAACCGCCTATCACAAGCTGCGAAGAGCCCATGCTGAGTTTCGAACGAATGTCCATGGGTACCACTGCAGTCTGCGCGGCAGCACCCGCCGTGTCGAGATCACGCACGGTGAAGGTGACGGTATGACCCACGCATGAAACACGTGCAGCAATGTGATAACGACGTCCCAGTTCAATATGGATGTCAGATGGCACGACCTGATAGCCGATGTTGGAGTTCTCATCCTCCCCAACCACCTGGATGATGACATTGCGCGGCTTGTAGCGTGATTTTTCACCTGTCACCCCAAGGCTCCAGCCAAACGCCTCCAGACTGTCCTTCCCGCCAAACCAACGCGAAGCGATGGTGCGCACCGAAGCATTCACATCAATGCTGTTGAGGCTCGCGATGGCCTCCACGGTGAATTCATCGCCTTCCTTCTCGCCGTTTTGGACAATGAGGCGCTCATGCGGAGAGTTCTCCTTGAAAGCGCCGCTGCTTTCATCCGCATCGTTCGAAGCCACCGGCGCAGTCGCGGTTCCAGCGCGTTTCTTCAAAAAGGATTCCGCCTTTTCGCGTTCAATTTTCGTCGGCAGGCGACCCAGCACGGCGAGCCAGACATCATCAATGTTTTCCACGCGTCCAGCCAGCTTGCGCGCACGGGCCAGCAGCCAGTCGCCATTGAGCAGTTGCAGCGCCTGCGTCGGCGTAGTGGTGCTCTGACGTTCAGCCGTGCTGGCAAAACCGGCGGGCGCATCGAGGGCGCGCAGCAGCTCGTTCTGATTGTTGCGCTTCTTCATCGTGTAGATGGAGCGGCGCGTGCCGTTTCCATCTTCTGAGGGGCCACCGGATTTCGGATCAAGTTCACCGCTCGCAGCCAGCAGCGCGTCGCGCACCTGCTCCGCATCAAGGCGGCGAGGATTGAAGTGCCACAGGTAATGGTTGGATGGATCGATCTGCGCGATGGCGGAGGTCGGCTCGCGGCGCGCCGTCTGGCGATACGTTGCGGAGAGCATGATCTCACGGTGCAGAGGCTTCAGATGCCAGCCATTCGCAACGAACTTGGTAGTCAGGTAATCGAGCAGTTCGGGATGCGTGGGTTTTTCGCCCAGCTTGCCAAAGTCACTCGCCGTCGCGACGATGCCGCGGCCGAAATGATACTGCCATACACGGTTCACGATGACGCGTGTGGAGAGCCGGTTGTCCGGGCGCGTGATCCAGTTTGCCAGGACAGTGCGGCGGCCGGTGGAGTTGCCGATGGGCTTGATCTCGGGCTCCTTCGGCTCCAGCAAGGTGAGAAATCCGGGCGCGATTTCCTGCTCACCTTTGCGCGTCTTGAGCGCTACTGAGGGTGCTTTAGTCCCGGCATCCGTCGCCACAAAAGCATCCAGCAAAGGCTTCGGCTTGAGTTCGTCGAATTTCTTCAACTCCTCCGCCAGCGCTTTGTATTCCGCCTTTTTTTCCTCCGTCTTGAGGCTTTTCATCGGATCGAAGGTCTTGCGCTCGCGCTGCAATTGCCGCTCGCACAACCCGGCGAGCTGTTTTTCCAAGGCCTCGCGTTGCGCATCTGGCTTCCGCACCATTTCCTGCAAATCTTCGGTGAAACGTGTCAGTGCGCGCTCCACCTTGGGCTCGACCAGAGGCTTTGTCAGCGCGTCCATCTTGGCGCGAATGTCAGCAGTGGCGGTCTCCCACTTGGCCTGCTGCTCATCAAAAGCTTTCTTTTCAGCAGGAGTCGCCAGCTTCATGTCATCGCGCCATTGCACCGGGGCGAGGAAGGCACGCAGACGGTAGTAGTCCTTCTGCAGGATGGGATCAAACTTGTGATTGTGGCAGTGCGCGCAGCCCATGCTCAGGCCGAGGAAGAGCTCGCCGGTGGTGTCTGTCATGTCGGTGAGAATGATGTCCCACTGACCCTTCACATCGCGCTGGTTCCATTCGTACACCGGATTGCGCAGGAAGCAGGTGGCTATCAGTACATTCGGATCATTCGGCGCGATCTCATCACCCGCGAGCTGCTCGCGCACGAACTGGTCGTAGGGTTTGTCGTCATTGAAGGATTTGATGACGTAGTCGCGGTAGGGCCAGACCGATGGGCGATACTCATCTGCATTGTAGCCGTCGCTCTCGGCATAGCGCACAAGATCGAGCCAGTGCTGCGCCCAGCGCTCTCCGTATTGAGGACTGGCCAGCAGTTCATCCACCAGCTTTTCATAAGAACGCGGGTCCTTGTCATTTACAAATGCATCGATCTGCTCGCGAGTCGGCGGCAGGCCATGCAGATCAAAATACACGCGTCGGACCAGCTCGTTGCGGTCCGCTGCCGTAGCCGGGTCGAGTTTCATCTCCATCTGTTTCGCCAGGACGAACCGGTCAATGTCGTTGCGCACCCATGAGCTCTTCACTTTGGGCGGTGAAACTTTCGCCACCGGTTTGAAGAACCAGTAGTTCCGCTGTTCTTCGGTGAATCCGCCCTCCGTCACGACGACTTTCTCAGCCGCATCCTGAGGCCAAGGCGCGCCCAGCTTGATCCACTTTTCCAGAACGGCGATCTCAGTGTCAGGCATCTTGCCACCGTTGTTTTTAGGCGGCATCTGAAACTCTTCGTCTTTATAATGAATCGCCTCGACCAAGGCCGACTTCTCCGGATGGCCAGGAATCAAGGCGGGGCCGGTGTCACCGCCCGTCTTCAAATAGCCAATGTTGTCCACACGCAGGCCGCCTTTCTGCTTGGTGTTGCTGTGGCATTCGAAACAGCGTTTCACCAGAATCGGGCGCACCTCGTTTTCGAAGAATTTCATGGCCGAACGCACTGCGTCGTCGTCTGCAGCAGACAACACTCCTGCAGTGTGGCAGGTGAGGAGAAAAAGGAAGGCTGGAAGGCGTGACCGTGTCATGTCGATAGTAAAAGGCCTGAAGAGTACGCTTTTGGACACGAAAATTGGCAAAATCCCTGCCTAATTGAGTGCGACTGCTCCCGTCATGCGACATGCCGCCGACCTGTGACACCTGATATATTCACCGAATATATCAGGGAATCGCCTTCACCAGGGCCGCAGCGATGGCCGCCATGCCTTTGTCTCCAGGATGATTCGCCACGCCCGCGTGTTTGTAGGGCCGCTCTGAACGAGCGTAATTCGCTTCATCTTTACTCAGGCTGCCGATGTTGACGTAAATGCCATCCACGGCGGTGCAGGCCTGCTGGAGGGCTTCGTCCTTGGCGGCGTTGGCCCAGAAACAGCTGCGCACGAGGATGGTGGGCTTGCGATCGCCCTTGAGAGCACGCAGCAACGTGGTCACACTGGCTTGCAGTTTCGTCTTGTCTTCGGCCGTCTTCAGACCCGGCACGTTCTCGCCGATGGCGAGGATGATGAGGTCCGCTTTGAACTCGATGGCTTCCTTCATCTTGGCTGCAATGTCGTAGCCAGAATAAGCGCGCTCAAAGTCGGCAATGTTCTTCACCATCACCTGGGGTGCAGTGCCTGCTTTTTCCGTCAGCGCCTTGGTGACGAGGTGCACGTAATCCTTCGCCTCCGCAGTTGCCGCCATGCCCCAGTTGCCTGACCAGTCGATGTCAGCCTTGGGACCATGTTTGGTGATGCTGTTGCCGAGGAAGAGCACCTTGGTATGCGCCGAGGCGTGAACTGTGGCGCAGATGAAGATGAGAAGGAGGAGACGATGACAGGTCATATGGTTGGATGGATGGAAAATGTGGCTACTGAGCGGGCTGGTGCATCACCCAGTCCCAGCGATCACCCGCTTGCCTGAGCTGTGGTTCGAGATCTTGCTCGCTGAGGAGCCGCTGACTGATGAGTTTTTGCAGGACGTTTTTCACTTGAGACAGATATGCTTCGCGGGATGCATATCGTTCCGCCAGCGCTGGACGAGGATCATGCGCCGCTTCGCGTTGTTCACGCGTGGCTGAAAAAGGAACCCAGGTACCGCGCAGCAACACAGGCTCCAGCGGTGAGCCCATCGAAGCCGGGCGAAACACCCATCCAGTCGCCGTTCCCAGAGGCACCGCCACGTCCGGCATGCGGATGCCCGCGATGTCATTGCCGTCCGCATCCACCTGCGGCACCAGCAGCGGCAGTTCCTGGCCTTCACCGGCACCATCCGCCCATTGCGGATTGCGCACGCGACCGCCAGCTTTCAGCAGCCTCGGATCTCCCATGCCTGGAATGGTGGGAAAACGCACCTCTGCGACCGGAATGAGCGTGCCGTCAGCGAGTTTCGGATACACACTGGGCGGCGGAGCGATGCCCTCCGTCACCCAGCGATGCATCGCCAGGCGCAGGGCCGTGACCACAGCGCTGGCATTGACGGGATTGGCCAGCGGCGCGCCCTTGGCCTGAGCGGTCGGAGGGAAACCCGATGCGCCATGCTGCGTGCCCGCGAAGAAGTAGGAGCGCACATTTTCCTGAAATGAAATGTCCTTGGCCCCGTCTGGAGTCGTATGCGTCAGCGCGGCCACGCGGCCCGCACCCCAATATTCAGCAGCGGTGTTGGTGTAAAATATTTTGGGAGGATGTTTCACCCGTGAGTTTTCCAGGAGCCCTTCCGAATGACCGCTCGCGGGATCAGCCTGCGCCGTGTCGGCAAACGGATACGAGGCCGTGTAAAAGCCCGCCACCGCACGCGGGGTGGACCAGCGCTGGTTCAGCACCAGCCGCCCTGCGCCTGCCACATGGGACATCACACCATCCAACGTCAGGCGGTCCTGCTCATCGGTATTGAAACCTAGATAAACAAAATCGCGCAAAAACCGTCCGCACTGCGAGGAGCCAAAAGCATACGCATGTTTCACCGGTGCAAGCGAGCTTTCATCATGCTTCAGCCATGCCACGGCATCGCGGATGGCCGCATAGCCGAGCCCGGCCAGAGGTGGTGCTTCTGCCAGATAGAAAATTTCATACGTTTTCCCTGGCTTAAACCCACCCTCCAGATGGAGGCGGTCGCCCTGCAGGCTCCATTCTTTTCGCGGAATCTCGGCACCCCCGGGATAGGCCATGCGCGTCCGCACGATCAACCGGCTCTCAGGTCCCTCCACATTCACAGGAGGGTAATTCGTCAGATCCGTGAGTGTTTGTTCATCCGCAGGTTTGTCCGGCGTAAAGGTGGCACTCACCACGCCGCGAATCGCACTGCCATCCTTGTTTCGCGCCGATGGCACCTTGATGCTCATTTTTCCGGGCTGCGCAGGCACATCGAACTCCCAGCCGACATTCAGCACGGTGAAGCCCTGCTTCACGATCCAATCGCTCAATCCCGCTTTGCCGCCGCGATTCGGGATCTCCACCCAGGCAGCGCCATTGCTGTGCGCCGCATCTTTCGGCTTCAGGAGGCGCAGATCAGATGAAAAACTGACCTTGCCAGCCGCATTCACCGGAGCCAGCGACACATCGGCGATGATGGCATTGCCGGGCAATGCTGGATCAATTTCGAAATGCAGTCGTCCGACGATCTGCTCATAGCCGGTCGTCCCCATGTCCGAACGCTCCAACACCTCCATGCGCACCACTGCGGCATGTGTGGAGCAGGCGGCCAAAAGGAAAAGAAAAAGACGTGGGAGTAAAGTCATCGATTTGATACCACACGGATTTCTGTTTTTTGGCAGCATCATCATCTCACGATCGTGGGGGGTATTCACAAAAAGTCACGCGAGACCTACATGCTTCAGCGCCTCGATAGGGGGCCCTTCGAAGGTGCCTGAGGGCATGTTGCCCACATAGCCAATGGCCTTCATGCCTTCGGGCGTGGTGTAGTAGCCGCCCGCGGTGAGATCGCGAAAGCGTTTGAAAAAAGTTGCAGCCTTTTTGTGTGCAGGCTGCGGTTTGGCGGCGGCAAGATCGCTGCAGATCGCCGTTTGTTGTTCGAGTGCGAGATCGGGGAAGGCTTTGCCAAAACGAGTGTTTGCCTCCTGATCGATCCATTGCAGTCCTTCGAGCACGAGACGTCGATCGCCTGCCTGAGCTGGATAGGGTGAACTGATCCATTCATCAATGAAGTCCGGCACCCCGACAGCCGAGGCGCTGGGTGAAGTTTCATCCGCCGGCATGATGACATCGCACAGGGCACGCGTGGTGCGGCGCTGGGGCTCGGCCAATGTCAGCGGCCAGACATCACCGGGCTTGTAAACTTTCACCATCACGGGATCAGGTCCGTAGCCCTGGGCTTTGATGGGGCCGGGATCAGCCGCGAAAAGATTTGGATCGCGCACGGCCATGGTCGCCGTGGCGGTGAGCATCCATTGCAGCGCCTTGCGGCGGTCCATGCGTGGGAGGTCGTCGGGAGTGCTCATCAGATGTTTCCTTTCTTCATTTCGTCCATCAGGTGGTCGGCCATGCGCCACGCAAGCGCCATAATCGTGAGCGTGGGGTTCTTGTCCGCAGTGCTGGCAAAAGGGGCGCCATCAGCCATGAAAAGATTCTTCACGTCCCAGGTCTGGCTCCACTGATTGGTCACCGAGGACTCACGGTCTGCGCCCATGATTGCACCGCCGACCTCGTGAATCACCTCGCCACCGCGCCGGATCAGCTTGGCCGGATCTGAATCCGCCTTCGCCGCCACCTTGCCGCCCATGGCTTCAAGCAATTCACGGATGCGCTGCTGCTGATGGCGCACCTGATTGAGCTCGAAATCCGTCCACTTCCAATGAAACCGCAGCACGTGAATACCCCACTGATCCTTCAACTCGGGATCGAGTTCGCAGAAGGAGCCGTCGTTCGGCAGCATGGTCCCCTGCGCCCCAAAGCCAAGCTGACAGCCGTAGTACCGCCTTGCCTCTTCTTTAAGCTTTGCACCAAACAGCACGCCCTCGTGGCCCAGCTTGCTTTCGATGCCATTCAGCGTCGTCAACGAGGGCATCTGCCGGCCGCTGGTGAACTCCAGATGATAGCCGCCGGGAAAGCCCAGCTCGCCTTTGCTATTTTGCGCATGCAGCGTCCATGGCACGTAAGCATGCGGCCCACCGGCACCGTCTTCATTGTGGATCGGCATTCCCTCAAACGCCGGAATGTACGCACTGAGACTGCTCGAGACCGAATCCGTGACGTATTTGCCAACCTTGCCGCTGGAATTTGCCAGCCCCTGAGGAAACGCGTTCGACTTCGAGTTCAGCAGCAGGCGCACCGACTCCTGCGAACTCGCCGCCAGCACCACAGCACGACCCGTGGCATGACCTTCGCTGCCGTTCGTCTTGTTAATGAAGGTGACGCCAGTGGCCCTGCCCTGTTTGTCCAGCGTGACCTCACGCGCCATGGCATTCGGCAGGATATCGAGGTTCCCCGTGGCCAAGGCGGGCCGCAGATGCACCGTTTGCGAATCGTAATTTGCTCGGATAGCGCAGCCGCGATGGCAGTCCGTAGCCCAAAAGCAGGGTGAACGTGTGCGCATGGAGTCCGCCAGGATGCTCTGCGCTTTCGCATTACCAGGGTGCAACTTGGCCGGCAGCGTGTCGGCATCCTGCGGCTTCGTCAGCACCGCACGATGAATCGAGGCCACATGAGCGCCGACCTTCTTTCCATGCTTCTGCGCATAGAGCTCTCCGACCCGCAGCTTGGGCGCAGGCTGCAGCACGCCAGGCGATGAATTCGGCGAATTTTCCAAGCCTTCGTTCGTGCCGAAGACACCGATCAGCATCTCCACCTTGTCATAGTAAGGTGCAATGTCCTCATAGCTGATCGGCCAGTCGAAGCCGAGGCCAAAGCGTGTGCGCGGCTTGAAATCATACGGCCCGTTGCGCAGGCTGATGCGTCCCCAGTGATTCGTCCGCCCGCCCATCATGCGCTGCCGCCACCAGCGGAACTGGTCTGCGGGCTCCTTGCTCGCATTCGTGTAAGGTTCGCCGGGAATGTCCCAGCCGCTGTTGATCGAACAGTCGTGGAATCCGTACTGCTTGTCCGGCGTCTTCTCTCCGCGCAACGGCGCCTGGCTTGGCAATTGTAGCATCGCCACCTCAGACTGCACATCAAACGCACGCCCGGCCTCCAGAATGAGCACCTTCAGGCCCTCCATCGTCAGCGTGTAAGCCGTCTGCCCACCGCCCGCCCCCGAACCAACAATGACCACGTCATAGGAATCCTGGAGTTTGTCGGCGGTGATGATTGGCATGAGATGGAAGTGAAACTGAAAAGCGAAAACGCGGGTTTTTCAAACCTCTTCCAGCATCATTTTCGCATCGCCGAAGATCTTCGGGTGCTGGCCCATCTTGTCCATCATAGACATGAAGAGACGGCACATCTGGCGCTCAGGCTTGTCTTTGTAATCGAGTGCACGGCCACCTTTGAGGCGTCCGCCAGCGCCACCAAGGACAATCACGGGAAGCTGGTCGTTGTCGTGTTTGGCACCGGCCATCATGCTTGAGCAGTGCATGATCATCGTGTTGTCCAGCAGCGTGCGCGACCCCTCTTGAATGGCATCCAGCTTGCGTGCAAGATAGGCGAGCTGCTCCATGAAGAATTGGTTCACCTTCAGCCAGTCCTCTCCGTCACTATGCGAAAGCAGATGGTGGATCATATAGTCGATGCCATGGCCGGCCTGCTGCACACTCGGCAAATTGGGAAATCGCAGGGCGCTGTGGTCGTTGTTCAGCTTCAGGGTGGTGATGCGCGTGGTGTCCGTCTGAAAACCGAGCACGAGAAGGTCCATCATGAGCCGCATGTGCTCGCCAATGTCCTGTGGAATGCCGTCGGCAGGACGCTTGATGTTCGGTTTGTCGAGCGTTGGCCGCCAGCCTTGCAGTTCACCACGCTTACCGGCATTTTCGATACGCTTTTCCACATCACGCACGGAATCCAGATATTCGTCGAGCTTGCGCTGGTCATTGCGGCTGATATCACGCCGCAAATCCTGCGCGTCGGCCAGCACCGCATCCAGCACACTCTTGTCGGCTGGAGATGCTTCATCCTTGAACAGGCGGTCAAAGGCCAGCGCTGGATAAAGCTCCAGCGGAGTCGGTGTCGTCGGTGAACTCCAAGAAATGTGCGAGCTGTAGAGCATCGAATAGTTTTTGTGCACCGACGGATTCGATTTCTCACACGCGAGCACAAGGCTTGGCACCTTGGTGCTGCGGCCATAAGTCTGCGCCAGCACCTGATCAAAGCTCGTGCCTGAACGGATCTCACCACCCGAGGCAATCGGCGCGCCCGAAAGCATGTTCCCGGTCTGCGACGAATGAATGTTCCCCTTCCGCGCTTCTTCATGATACAGGCCGCGTACAAACAACATCTTCTCACGGAATTCATGCAACGGCTGCAGCACCTTGCCCAGTTCCATCGCCTTGCCCTCCCCCTTGGCCCACCACTCTTTCGAATGGAAGCCATTTCCGGAAAAGGTCACGCACAGGCGTACCGGTGCTTCACTGGCCGGTTTGTCTCGTTTCGGTTCATCGCCCCAGACATTGAAGGATTCCAGCCACGGCAAGGCCATGGAGACGCCGGTTCCGCGCAGGAAAGCGCGACGTGAGTAACGGTGTGTGCTCATAAAGTGATTCAGTGTTGGGCGATGGTGTCTTTCCCGCGCACTTCGCGAAACTGCGGGCTGCGAACGATGAGATCAATCAGCGTGCCGATGCGATGATCACTGCGGACCATCGAGTCGATGAGGGGTCTGTCTGAAAGCTGCACACTGCGACCCAAGGCATAGCCGAGCAGCTTGCGGCAGAACTGGCGGAGGAAATCATCGCCACGTTTATTGGTCAGGTAATCACGCAAGTCATTAAGACCATCGACGGCGGTTCCATCCGGCAGCACGGTCTTTGTGTCAGCTATGCGAGCGCGACCAATGGCATCGAAACCTTCAAGTGCGAAACCAAAGGGATCAATGCGACGATGGCAGCCGGCGCAGTTTTCATCGCGGCTGTGTCGTTCGATGAGCTGTCGTTCGCTGAGGTCTGCAGGAGTTTCTTCGGGCAAAATAGGCACGCCTTTTGGCGGAATGGGCAGTTTGTCACCGAGAATGACTTCGCTGAGCCAGGTGCCGCGCAAGATGGCGCTCGTGCGTGAGGCACCGGACTGCTTGGACAGCGTGGCGGCGAAGCCGAGGATGCCGCCCCTGCCTTGAGACTGCAGGCCGTCGATGCGCTGCCAGTCATCTCCCTTCGCGCCAAGCCCGTAGTGCTTCGCGAGGCTGGCGTTGACGAACGTATGATCGGCATTGAGCAGCGAAAGCACGCTGCGGTCGTTTTGGAGCAGGTCGATAAAGAAACGCACCACCTCCTCCTGCATGTCGCCGCGCAAGGAGACGAAGGTCGGAAAATGGCGCTCGCTCTTTTCATCCAGCGTCTCGACATCGCGCACATGCAGCCACTGGCAGCCGAACTCCGTGGCGAGACGGCGGATCTTATCGTCCTTCAGCATGCGTCGCGCTTGGGCCGCGAGCACCACGGGGTCATGCAGTTTTCCAGCAGCCGCGAGTTGGTGAAGGCCCGCATCCGGGGATGACGACCAAAGGAAATAACTCAGGCGTGTGGCGAGCTCTCCATCATTCACAGGCGCGGATTTTGTTCCGGGCATGGCTTTCTCACCGCGATACAAAAACGCGGGGGCCACAAGCACACGAGCGATCAGCATGCGCACCGCAGCAGCATGCGGCAGTTCCTGCTTGCGCAGCTTTTGATATAAGGAACGCAGCTCAATCTGCTCCGCATCACTGAGCGGGCGGCGCCATGCCCGTGTGGCGAAGTCGATTGCGGCCTGCACATGCCGGGGTTCGGCGGCAAGCTGCTGCTGCTTGAACAGTTCGGCGTCTCGGTAAATCGGCTCACGCAACGGCTCAAACGCTTTGGGATCGGCGTCCTGAGTAGCGAACTGCCAGAGCTGCTCAAAGACATCGATCTGCTTCAAAGGTGCCTCACTGATGAAACGCAGTTCGTCCCACAAGCGGTCGATGACAGAGATCTGATTCTTGTTAAGCATCAATTGCTTCAGCTGCTCATCTTCACGATAGAACAAGGTGAGCGTTACCACTTCATCCGCAGGAACGATCTTCGTGTAGCAAAGAGCGGCGGGGAACAGCGCACGAAAATCAGCGATCTGAGCAGTGAGCTGCTTCCGCATCTCGCTGTTGTCCCCCACGAGGATAGGCGCATTAAAGCTCAAAGGTTTTTCGCCATCCGACCAGGTTCCTTTTTTGCCGGGT
Source organism: Prosthecobacter sp. (assembly GCF_049294395.1). Classification (GTDB taxonomy): domain Bacteria; phylum Verrucomicrobiota; class Verrucomicrobiia; order Verrucomicrobiales; family Verrucomicrobiaceae; genus Prosthecobacter. The sequence continues at coordinate 89,970 of NZ_JBAQCR010000004.1, read as the reverse complement.
TTGTTGATGGTCACCTGAGTGGCAACCAGCCCCGCAGGCGCAGCAGGTTTCGCTGTCAGCACGCGTACTTGCACGGCACCCTGCGAATCGGGATGCAGGCGGACATTGACGACAAATTCAGCATCTTTGCCGATGTCAGCAGGGATGACGGCTTCCTCTTCGGAAATCGAAACAGGACGGTCTTGCTGACCCGGCGTGACAATTCGTGCATTTTCCCAGACGGCGCCGGCCTTACCAAGGGCGAACGAGGTCAAATAAAGTTTCGTTTCGCCACTGGCAGGCAATTTGACCCGCAACACCTCGCTGGCGGTCAACGGCAGCACCGGCACCTGCCAGGATTTCGGTCCGTTGAGCTTGCCGATGTGCCCGATGCTGCTGAAACGCCACAGCGCCTTCTGCCATTGAGCGATGGTCTCAGTCATCTGCGCCGCTGATGCCCCTGCACGCCACTGCTGACGCACGAGGTCGAGGATGACATTGGACTCCTTTCCTCCCAGCGCCGCACGAAGTTTGCCGATGTATTTGGGATTCAGCCTCGCTGCCAATTGATCATCCCGAGTCGCCGCAAGATATTGCTCCAGAGGCAGAACGCCGCTGTCGCCGGTATCCAAATTGATCCCCTGAGCCTGCACTTTTGATCCGCTGCCGGAAGCGGTGAACTGAGCATAGAAGGCGCGAATTTTCGCCAGCGCCTCGTCCGTCCAGTCGCGCTGCGAGGTGCGCGATGAAAAGCTCAACCCTTGCGGCGTCAAAACCGCGTGACTGGCGACATCCTTGGCCGCATCGAGATACTTGCTCAGGAAAGCAGGCGACATGACGAGCGCCGCTCCTGCATTGGTAAATCCTTCGCCTGCTGCACCGTCCACGGGAAACTCCTTTGCAGGATCAAGCGACTCCACTCCGGTCAAATCTCGGAGAGTATAAGTGTACTCCATGTTCGAGAGCCGCCGCAGCACCACCGGGCCTGGATCGCCGGCACTCGCGAGCGCCACTTCCTCCAGCCGGTCCTGCACCCATTTTGTCAGCTGCTTTTTCTGTTCGGGAGCCAGCTGCGGCTCTTTCTTCGGCGGCATCTCGCCCATATGAAGCTGGTCCAGCACGCCTTCCCAGATCATCGGCTCCCGCTTGATATCTGCGACAGAAGCAAACCGCTCCAGATCAAGATCCCCCTTTTGTTTTTCGGTGGAGTGGCACGAATTGCACCGCTCTTTCAGCATGGGCAGGATCGAAGTTTGAAAGTCGTCTGCACCAAATGCAAAACCGCGAAGAACCATGCATGATGCGATGACTCGGATTGAATAGAAATACCTCATGCCAAAATCTCCTTCACAACATTGCCATACACATCCGTGAGCCGGAAATCGCGGCCAAGATGCCGCCACGTCAGTTGCTCATGATCGAGCCCGAGCTGATTCAAGATCGTGGCGTGCAGATCATGCAGATGCACCTTCCCGGAAACGGGGCGGAAGCCAAAGTCATCCGTCTCACCGAAGGTGAAACCGGGTTTGATGCCGCCACCGGCCATCCACGTGCAGAAGCTTTCCGGCTGATGTTCACGACCGTGTTTTTCGATGGGCGAAGTACCGCTGAGGTCCTGACTCCAGGGCGTGCGGCCAAACTCACCGCTCCAGATGACGAGCGTGTCTTCCAGCAGACCCCGTGATTTGAGATCTTTGATCAGCGCAGCGCAGGGCTGGTCACTGGCGGCACAGCTTTTCGGCAGCGCATTGCGAATGTCGCCATGATGATCCCAGCCTCCCATCGTGACCTGCACAAAGCGCACGCCCGCTTCGCTCATTTTGCGCGCCAGCAGGCAGGCTCGGGCGTTCTTGTCGGTCTCCTTGCCACCAATGCCGTAGAGCTGCTTCGTTGCCTCGGACTCGTTCGAAAGATCCACGAGTTCGGGTGCCGTCATCTGCATGCGAAAGGCGGTCTCCATGCTCTCAATCATGCCCTCCATGCGCGCGTCGATTCCAGCCCGGTCGAGCAGGCGTGTGTTCATGCGCTGCGTGAAGTCGATGCGTGCACGCTGAGCCTTCGCATCGCCGGAGATATCGGCGAGGTAGTCGATGGGGGACTGTTTGTCGCTGGAGGGAATGATCACCTTGGTGCCCTGGTGCGCGGCGGGCAAAAACGACGAGCCGTAGAGGCGTGTGTCGCTGTCGGGATGGATGCTGATAAAGCTAGGCAGGTTTTGATTTTCCGCACCGAGACCGTAGCTGATCCATGAGCCGATGGAGGGACGCACATCCGCCGTGACGCCGGTGTGAAACTGCAGCGCGGCGGGCTGATGCTGGTTGTTGTCTGCATGAACCGCACGCAGCAGGCAGATCTCATCCGCGATGCTTGCCGTGTGTGGCAGCAGATCGGAGATCATCATGCCGGATTGTCCACGCGGCCTGACTTCGCCATGCGTGGCAAGGGCGAGAAACTTGTCCGTGCCTACCCGAAGTTCATTGGTGTTGACCGGCGCCGTGATCTTCTGGCCATGCATGCGCCGGATGTAATCCTTTGGATCAAACAAATCCGGCTGCGACGGCCCGCCGGACATGAAAAGGAATATCACCCGCTTTGCCTTGGCCGGAAAGCGTGGAGTCTTCACTGCCAGCGGACTCTGCGCGGCCTGAACCAAGTCGTGCAAAGCGAGCGCTCCGAAGCCGGTGGCTGTGCGCTGGAGCCAGGAGCGGCGGGAGATGGTGGCGGAGTTCATAGGCGGAGCAAAAATTCGTTGGAAGACAGCAGAGCATGGCTCAGTTCGGTCCATGCTTTATCGGCGGGCATGGTTTCGAGAAACTTCACCGCATCATCACGTTCAGCGCTGGTGATCGGGCGGCTGAGAATGCGGAGCCAGAGGGCTTCAAGGCGCGCACCGGAGTTGGCCTCTGAGTCGGTGAGCTGTTTGGCCACCTCGTTGGCACGAGCGCGGACGGTGTCGCTGTTGAGCAGGAAGAGCGCTTGCGTGGGCACGGCGGTCTCGGCGCGTTTGCCGGCGATCTGTGCGGGCTGAGTAAAGTCGAACACATCGCGCAGCTTCGCGGAGCCGGGCTGGGTGGCCGTGCGGATGACCGGGAGATAGATCGTTCGCTCAAAGTCCTGCACAGGGCGCATCTTCTTGAAGGCAAAGGCGGGTGGATTCACCGCCTTCGGACTGAGACTGTTGACGTTTTCAGGGAACTCCAGCGGCAGGGCTGGACCGCCGCTTGATGGCGTGAGCTTGCCACTGATGGCGAGCATGGAGTCCCGGATCGCCTCGGCATCCAGACGCTGGCGGTTCATGCGCCACAGCAGGCGGTTGTCAGGGTCTTTGGCTTCGGCGATGGCATTGTGTGCACTGCTCATACGATAGGCACGACTGAGGACGAGTTCACGAATGAGCTGCTTTTGCGACCATCCGTTTTGCATGAAGCGAGAGGCGAGGTAATCGAGCAACTCAGGATGCGTGGGTGTCTCGCCACGTGCACCGAAGTAATCGACACTGCGCACGAGACCTTCACCAAAGAGCTTTTGCCAGATGCGGTTCACGGTGACACGTGCGGTGAGCGGATTGCGTGAATCAGCAATCCAGTCAGCAAGCTGCACTCTGCCGCTTTGCCCCTCAGGAATAGGCGGAAATTCGGCCCACGATGCGACTCTCAATGCTCCTCGCTTCACCGGATCACCCAGCGCATACGGATTGCCGCGAATGGTGACCCGCATGTCGGCGGGCTTTTCACGATCATGCACGGCGAAGGCTTTCGGCGCTACGGGGGCAAAGAACTTCGCATGCTCGATCTGGCCGTTGATCACCTTGATGCGAGCGGCAAGTTCATCACGCTTCTTTTCAAGCCCCGGCTTCGTCTCCTTCGTGGCACTGGCAAGCTGCGACTCCAGAGCCGCCTTTTCCTTGTTAGCATTGTCACGCTCAGTTTCCCACTGGCGGATTTTTTCCTCGTTCGAGGCGAGCAACAGTTCGCGCCCGGCCTTTTGCTCCGCCGTCTCTGGCAGTTCGGTTTTGTGGACACTGCTCCAGACGCCGTTGTCAGTCTTGTAAGTGGCATCAGTGCTGCGGAACATGCCGGCGATGGCGTAGTAGTCAGTCTGGGCAATGGGATCAAATTTGTGATCGTGGCACCGCACGCAGCCAAGCGTCAGGCCGAGAAACGCAGTGCCGATTTTGCTGACCTGCTGATCAACGAGATCATGCTCCATCTTGAGCTTGTCCACGGCGACGATTTCGACGTCGCCCAGCACCAGGAAGCCAGTCGCGGTGATGTTCGCAGCCTGTTCCTGAGGAGAAGATGCAGGCAGCAGGTCTCCGGCGATTTGTTCCCGAATGAAGCGGTCGAAGGGTTTGTCCGAATTGAAAGCGTCGATGACGTAATCACGGTAGCGCCAGGCATGCTCGGCAAAAACGTTGTTCGAGGTGCCGATCTGGTCCGCATAACCCGTGAGATCCAACCAGTGGCGCGCCCAGCGTTCGCCGAAGGCGCTGGATTGTAGCAGGCGATCCACGGCAGCAGCACGGGAGGCGGGAGAGCCGTCAAAGCGGGCAAGATCTTCCGGAGTTGGAGGCAGGCCTGTGAGATCCAGTGAGACCCTGCGCAGCCAGGTGTAAGCGTCCGCATCCGGCGCGGGAGAGAGGCCATTGGCCTCGAGTTTGGCCAGAACAAAACGATCCACAGGATCCAACGGCCAGCCCGTCTGCTTCACGGCGGGAGCTTGCTCATCATGCACAGGCCGGAAGGCCCAGAATTTCTTCCCTTCCCTGATGTCAATCACTCGCGCGGCTTTCGCAGCGGTCTGTTTCACGCGTGAATCGGGCGCGCCCATGGCCACCCATTGCTCAAAGATCTCAATCTCACTCGCCGACAGCTTGCCCTTTGGCGGCATCTCCATTTCGGGATCGGCGTAGCGCACCGCCGCGATAACATGACTTTTGGCCAGATCTCCCGGCACGATGGCAGGGCCGCTGTCGCCGCCGGTCTGCCAGCCAGATTTCAAGTCGAGCGCCAGCCCGCCTTTGATTTTCTTCTCATGCGAATGACATTCATAGCAGCGGCTTTGCAGCAGCGGGAACACCTTCGATTCGAAAAACGCCATGCCATCTCCCGCCTGTGCCGGGGCCAGCGTGAGCATGACGATGCCAAAACTCTGGAAGACACGGTTCATGAGGAAAGAGGCAGCCATTCACGCCAGCCGAGGATGTGCTCGCGCATCAGGCGCTCGCAAGTGGCCGGGTTCTGCGAACGAAAGCTCTCAATGATGGACTGATGCGCATCCACGGTCTCTTTGAGAGTCTCCTTGGTTTGAAGCTGATGGCTGCGGTGCAAACGCCCCAGCCACAGCTCCAGCTCGCCGCGCAGCGAGCGCCACAGCTTCAGCAAACGGGCGTTGCCAGAGGCTTCGAGAATGACCTGATGAAACTCCAGGTCCAGCAAAGTCACCTCCTGAACGGACCGGGCACGGCGGGTGGCGACCAGATTTTTTTCGAGCTTCGAAATGTTCACCTTAAGAGCCGGAGCCGCCAGACGGGAGGCCAGAGGCTCCAGCGCAAGCCGCAGCACATACAACTCCTCGAAATCTTGCGGCGTCAGCGCTTTCACAAACGCCCGCCCCGTGGGGCTGAATTCGACGAGGCCCTCCCGCTCAAGCGCAAACAGGGCCTCGCGCACTGGCACACGGCTGACTCCCAGCCGTTTGGCCACGGCAGATTCAGCCAGCAGCGCCCCCGGCGCGGAGGTGCCATTCAAAATTTCTGCCCGCAGCAGCGAGGCGGCGGAATCGGAGCGGAAGGCAGGATTTGGTGCGAGGTTCATTCGGTATACCGTTTCAATACGGCCCGAATGATTCCATCTTTCTTACGTGATGATTTTCTTTGCAGTCAGCCCGGTGCTGCCGGGCAGGCGCGTCAGCGTCACCTGGCGTTCTTCGCGATGAACTCAATGATCGGCGTCGAGTCTTCCAGCCCATGCGGATGATGGCCCACACCGGGCTTGCGAATCAGCGTGATGCTGCCGCCAAGCGCCTTGTAGCGAGTTTCGATCAGCCCGGTGTTTTCGTCCCAAGGCACCACATCGTCGGCATCGCCAAAAACATGGAGGAGGGGCACATGGTTTTTGGCCAGCGGAGCCAAATTGTCCACGGGATTGCCTTTGTAGGCGAGTGCCTCAGCCTCGTCTTTGAAGCCCCAGAGCTTGGGCACCAGCGCCCAGTTCTTCGCATCGCCTTTGCCTTTGCCCTTGCCGCCAGGCCAGCTTTTGAAATCACACACGGGCGCGTCGGCGTAAATGCAGGAGACTTTGTCGGGGTTCGCGATGGCCCAGTTGTAGCAGTATAAACCTCCGCGGCTGAGACCGACAAGGGAGGGCTTGGTGCTCAACCCATAATTATTGGTGAGTTCGGTGTAACACTGGTTCCACAACTTCACAGCGTCAGGACAGCCCAGCATGTCGTTGATTTTCATATAGACGATGTGAAAGCCTTTGCCCAGCAGCGCGATGTCCGGCGCGGGTTTGTGGCCAAAGAACTCGCCATGCCAGACCCATGGGCGGCCAGCGGCGACGGTTTTCGGCACAACAACGGTCACGGATTTGCCAGCAATGGTGAGCTCATGTTTCGCGTAGCCGTTCCATTCACCGGTTTGATTGGGAAAAACGATCTCTTTTGAAGAGGCCAACTTGCGGGCCTCGGCATCCAGTTCAGCGGCCTTCGCCTTGGCTTCCTCAATCGGCAGCCCTGGAGGATTCCCAGGACGCTTGTGTCCCACATAGCTCAACCATGCCGGACGCAGGATGGCGTGCTTCTTTTTCACCAGGGCAAGAATGGCCGCACCATTGGGATGATCGGGCGTACCATCCGGCTTCACCTTGAGACCCCAGACATCAAGCACGGCGCGGGCCATCAGCAGATGGCCTTCCGGTCCGGGATGCACACCGTCTTTGGAAAAGGTGAACTCGGGATCCGTTTTCCGCTTTTCAGCAATGGCGGCGTTCATCGGACCGTGAATGTCCAGCACCTCCCAGCCCTTCTGGCGCATGTCGAGCAGCCAGTCGGAGTAGAAGTCCAGCACTTCATTGTAGCCCTGGTAAAACTGGCCCGGCTTCACTTGGTCGCCAGGAACCACACGCTGCTTGATCGGCACCGGATCAAACACCGGCGGGGTAAGATGCACGATGCGCGCGCCGGTGGCGGCAACTTTTTCATGCAGCTTCTTCATGCCATCCTGAAAAGCCTTGGTCCGCACCGCGCCCAGAGGCAGGTAAATGCCGTCGTTCATGCCGTAGCAGGCAAAGACAAGTTCCGGCTTCGCTTTCTCCAGAGCACGGTCAAGACGCTCGTGCAGATCCGGACGCGGAAACTTGCCACCGGCATGGCCATCTTCGCTCAGGCCGCTCACCGTTTCACTGCTGAGGCCCAGTGGGATGATCTCCTTCGTCACCTCCGGATGCTGCGCGATCAAGGCCGCATCAATGAACTCGATGTAGCCCCCTCCCTGAGTGATGCTGTCGCCGAGAAAGACGATGCGCTGTTCTTTGGGAAGTTCCGCAGCCGCTGCGGTGATGGTAAGGAGGAGGGAGAGGATGAGATGACGCATGAGAATGAAAATTAGACGCCGACGAGTTCGCGCAACGGCACACCGCCGTCGGTCACAGTGCGCGGGCGCTGCACCGCGTCCATGAATTCGTGATTTGGATGAATGCCTAGCAGGTGAAAAATCGTCGCGGCAAGTTCCGGCGGACGCACGGGCCGATCCGATGGAGAACCCCCAATCTTGTCGCTCGCGCCGATGATTTGACCACCGGCGATGCCCGCACCGGCCATGGCGACGGAGAACACATTGCCCCAGTGATCGCGCCCGCCGCTTTTGTTGATGATGGGCGAGCGACCAAACTCGCCCATGACGACGACGAGTGTCTCATCAAGCAAACCACGCGAATGCAGATCTTGGATGAGCGTGGAGTAAGCGGTGTCAAACTGCGGACACAACACCTCGCGCACACGTGGACCATTTCGCTGGTGCGTATCCCACAGCGGGCTGCCTTCTTTTTCATCGCCGGGTTCGCGCGGCCAGTTCACCTGCACTAGCCGCACTCCGGCCTCCACAAGACGACGCGCCAGCAGCACGCTCTGGCCAAATCTATGTCTGCCGTAGCGGTCCCGCATCGCCACCGGCTCGCGCTCGATTTCCAGCGCCGCACGACTGGCCTCCGAGTGAATCAAATCAAAAGCGCGCTGCTGCATCGCATCCGTCTCCTCCATGAGCGGATTCGCCAGCGAGCGGCGGAATTGCACGTCCAGCTGCCGCAGCAGGCTGCCGCGCTCGGAAAAACGCAAATCCGTCATCCCCTCGGTCAAACTCATGCCTTCGATGCGCAGACGCTCCGCACTGGGATTGCACTTGATAAGCTGCGGATGCCACGGTGCCCCCATAAATCCGCCGTTCTGGCCGGGCCACACGACATTGCCGTTGTTTTCGAGACGTTCCGGCAAAACAACCGAAGAAAGCGGCGACCGCCCGCTCGGTTTCAACGCGCCAACAACGGACGCGATGCTCGGCCAGTCATTCGCACTCGGCGGCACGCTCTCAGCTTTCGACGCCGGCGCATAGCCCGTGAGCATGAAGCAGCCGCTGGTCGAATGCGCGTTGATGCCCGTGGTCATCGAGCGGATCACCGCGAGGTGCTGCATCAGCTTCGCCGTACGCGGCAACGTCTCGGAGAAATGAATCCCCGGCACCGAGGTTGGGATGGATTTGAAATCACCGCGAATCTCCAGCGGTGCATCCGGCTTCGGATCAAACGTCTCATGCTGCGGCGGTCCGCCGCTGAGAAACAGAATGATGCAGCTCTTCGCCCGGCCAAATGACGCGTCCTTGCTGGGAGCCCTCGCATTCAGCACGGATGGCAGCGACAACCCCAAACAACCCAGCCCACCCACGCGCAGCCATTCGCGGCGATTGAAAGCAGTGGTTGAAATAAGTGGCTGCATGGACGTCATCAACTACGCCCAGCCAACGTGGCTCTATCACACCCGGTGCAGCTTGTACGGATACACCTGGTCCGCGTTCCACTGGCAGCCGTAAAGGTCACCGGCGTCATCCGCACACACATCATGCACGTTGCGGAAGACCGGCTGGTCCTGCAGCAGGAGGCTCACTTGATCGCCCTCATATTTCGGCTGCTGGCCGCCCGGAGCGGAGATGACACGGTTGTTCTTGTCGAGGATGATGATGAAGCCGCGCTCACGCCACATGCGGTAATCATTGGGCTTCATGCCGAAGCACACGCCGGAGAGCAGCAGATCCCCCGCTATGACCGGCCGGCTCATGAAGGCTCCTGGCAGATACACGGAATGCGAATAGGTGCCGTCGAGCTGATACCAGTGGAACTCATTGCGGATGCGCTCCGTGCACAGCACCAGCGGCGCGGGACCGCGTGAGTCGATGGCGACTCCATGCGCCTGCATGAATTTACCCGCATTCATCGCCTGGGTGCTGTTGCCGCCGAATTTGCGGATGAACTTCCCCGTAGCGTCGAATTGCAGGATAAACTGCGAGCCGTAGCCGTCCGCCACATAGATGTCGCCGTTCGGGCCCGCCGCCGCCTCGGTGGGCGCATACTTGGTCACAGCATCGTATGCGCCACAGTCCTTTGCATGCGGCAGCTCCAGTACGATCTCGCCCGTGAGCGTGGTTTTCACCACGCGGCCACCACCCGGATCGCACAGCAGCAGGGACTCTTTGCCATCACGCGCATCCAAGCTAAGCCCATGGCCCCCGCGCAGCTTCAGCGTCCACGCATCGAGCACCTTTCCTTCCTTGTCGAAGATCAGGATGTTGTTCTTCGCCTCATCGGTGATCATGATCAGCCGCTTCTGCGCATCCATGACCATCTCATGGCAGTTCTTCACCGGATGCACCTCGCGCTTCGCCTTGCACCACTCCAGATCGACCCGATACCGATGCTCCCCATGACCGATGATGGCTCCATTCAGCGAGGTCTTGCTTTGCGCCCGTATAAATGGAGTTGAAAACGCGGTGGCGGCGGTCGTGGTGATGAAATGGCGGCGATTCATAGTTCATTGGAAACAGCACATCCCTCCCAGGCCTTTCGAGAAGCGTTCTTCACGGTGCGGAAATCCGGCTCCGATACGCCGGCAAACGCAGCTTCCAGCGCATCGCGGCAAGGCGCAGCACCAGAATAACCGCCATGCCGATGTAGCGATGGCTTTCCGAGACTGGCAGCCACATCCGCAGCAGCACAAACACCAGCGCACCGACGAAAACGGCCGTGGCGTACAAATTCACATCGGGCTGGAAAACGAGCGGCAGTTCGCCACGCAGCACATCACGCAGAATGCCACCTGCCACGCCGGTGACGATGCCCAGCAGGACCGCCACGATGCCAGACGTTCCTAGCATGAGCGCCTTTTCAGTTCCCGCGATGCCAAACAAGGCCAGCCCAAACGCATCTGCAACCGCCAGCAGCCGATGCGGCGGATGAACGAAACGCACTGTTACAAACATCGCCACCGCAGCAATCAAAGCCGTCCATAAATACATCGGCTGCTCGATCCAGATCAATGGACGCACACCGAGGCACAAATCACGGATCGTTCCGCCACCCACCGCCGTCACAAGTGCCAGGACCAGCACACCGAACAAATCCATTCGTTTTCCCTCCGCCGCCAGCACGGCAGTGATCGCGCACACAGCCACGGCAAAGTATTCGATCCAGGGCGGCATGGTTCAGGGCTTCAGGTAATGTTCGATGCCATTGAGCAGCATCTGCACGGCCACCATGACCAGCAGCATGCCCATCAGGCGCTCGACTGCCATTGCGCCTTTTTCTTTGAGCACGCGCGCGATCACCGGCGAGCAGAGCAGCACCGTCGCCGTGACGCCCCAGGCGATGAGCAGCGCGGCAAACCAATGCCAGATCTGCTCTGGATGCGTGCTGACAAGCACCAGCAGCGTCGCCAGCACGGACGGCCCCGCTATCATCGGCACCGCGAGCGGCACGATGAACGGCTCCATCACCATCTCCTCCGCCTCACGCCGCGACGGCGGAAAGATCATTTTCAACGCGATCAAAAAGAGCACAATGCCGCCGCTGATGAACAAGGCCTCCTGCTTCAAGTGCAGCAGTCCGAGCACCCACGGCCCGAGAAAGAGAAACAAGACGAGAATCACCAGCGCGATGACCAGCTCGCGCGCGATCACGCGCACGCGCCGCTCAGGCGGCACCGGGCGCAGGCCGGACACAAACGTCGCCACATTCCCCAGCGGGTCCATGATGGTGATCAGCAGCAGGGTGGCGGATAGCGTGTCCATGGCGTCATTCAGTCCGTGTTTCCTTCCGGCGCAACCAGTGGTGCACGAACTTCACCCGAGCGCGTTCCCAGATTCCCGTAACGATGATAATCAAAGCTCACGCTCTGCTCCTGCAGATACCACAGCAACTCCACACGGCCCTCGGCCAGCACCGGAGCGTCGGCGATAAACACACATGCCTCTGCCGCAGCACGGCGGACGATTTCTGGAACGCGGGCAGCGGCAGCGTAGCGCACGCGATACACCTGGCCGCCGCTGATCGCCGCCGCGAATTCCTCGTCGCTTTCCTCAACAAATTCGATCAAACCAGCCCAGTCATGCGTCAGTTTTTCCAAAAGACTCAGTTCGCGCGTCTCCAGACCAGGCAGTCTGCTGACAATCGTTCGCGCACCCGTCACTCTCGTCGCGACCACACGCGTGAAGATTTCGAAGAAACTGTCCTCACGGCTCACACGGACATGCACCGCACGCAGCGGCAGATAACGCCGCACATTGTCCTGACCGATCAGGCGGAAGTGATCATGCTCACGGCCAAACTCAGCACTCCACCATTGGTCGCAGCTCTCCAGGGCCTTCAGAGTGCGCCAATACTGCTCTTCCGGCACACCGCAGGACTCATTCACGATGTTCAAAGCCAGGTGCTCCAGCGCAGGATTTCTCAAAGGTTCATCGCCCGGCCACACAAGTGTTTCCTGAAATCTCATGAACTGCGCCACATAGTTCGGACCGCCAGCTTTGAGGCCAGGCCCAAAGGCGCTTTTGCCCATGCCGCCAAAGGGCTGCCTTAAAACAACCGCACCCGTCGTGCCGCGGTTGATGTAGAGATTGCCAGCACGAATGCCCGCCTTCCATTCGACCTGTTCGCGATCATCTAGACTCTCCAACCCACTGGTCAGGCCGAATCCTGTCTGATTCACCCAAGCGACGGCCTCGTGCAGTTTCTCATAGCGCATCACGCCGAGCACAGGGCCGAAGAACTCCGTCATATGGGTATAGCTGCCCGGTTGCACGCCCCATTTGATGCCGGGAGACCAGAGACAGTCGTTGCCATCCAGCTTGCACGGCATCAGCGCCCAGGATTCCCCGTCTTCGAGCGTGAGCAATGCATTTTGAAGGTCCCCCGACGGCGGCCGGATCAGCGGCCCCATCTTGGTCGGCAGATCCCATGCAGAACCGACAATGAGGCTCTCTGCCGCTTCAACCAGCGAACGTTTGAACTCGGGGTCATCATAGACCTCGGACTCCAGCAGCAGCAGAGATGTGGCGGAGCATTTCTGCCCCGCGTGACTGAAGGCCGAATGCAGCACATTTTTAATCGCAAGATCCCGGTCCGCCATGGCCGTGACGATGGTGGCGTTCTTGCCGCCGGTTTCGGCGCTCAAGGGCAGCTCAGGCTTGGCCCGCAGCATGGCCAGTGCGGTTTCCGTTCCGCCAGTCAGGATGACCGCATTCACCAGCGGATGCTGCACCAGCTGCGCTCCTTCATTGCCACCAGAACATGGCACGAACTGCAGCGTCTTTTTCGACACGCCGCCGCGCCAGAAACACTGGCACAGCTCCCATGCAGGCAGCACGGCATCAGACGCTGGTTTCAAGACAACCGTATTCCCCGCTGCCAAAGCTGCAGCCATGCCACCACATGGAATGGCGATCGGGAAATTCCACGGCGACACGACGACCGCCACCCCTTTGCCCGACGCAGTCACATTCGGCAGCTCGAAAAACGTGCACGCACTGCCCGCGTAGAACTCCACAAAATCGACCGCCTCGCTCACTTCAGGATCCGATTCGGCCAGCGTCTTACCACAGTTTGCCAACGCCGCGCCCATCAGGTCTGCCCGTGCCTGGCGCAGCTCGCTTGCGACCTGCCGCATGATTGCCTGCCGTTGCTGAGGCGACATGCCACGCCAGCCGTCATCATCTCGCGCTGCACATTCCACCGCCCGCACGATGTCCCCGTCATTAGCCAACCGATAACGACCCACCAAAGCCCCCGGCTGCGATGGATCCGAGCAGTCACGCGCGTTGTGGGCATCGGTGATCTCTACACCATCAATCACAAGCGGCAATTCGACACAGCGCTTCTCCCACGCGGTCACAATGCCCTGCGCCCACTCTGCATGATGTGGCAACGACCAGTCAGTATCGGGCTCATTGACGAAGGTGTCAGACAAACTATGAGCCTGTTTCAAATCCCGCCGATCCTGCGTGCGGCGCGGTGCAGTACTCAGTGTGTCAAGGCGTGCAAATGCAACGCGGAAACCCTGCTCCAGTTGGTGCCAGTCCTCGCTGCCCGGCACGAGTTTGAATGTGTGGCGCAGGAAGTTCTCCGGCCCGGTGTTTTCATCAAGCCGCCGGATGAGATAGCCGATGGCGCTAAGAAAGTGCTCCTTGTGGCAGACGGGCGCGTAGAGCAGCAGATGCGGAGCCTCCTCAAAGAGTGCGCGACGCTGATGATTGGCCATGCCTTCCAGCATCTCGAACTGCACCCGCTCCATCGCATTGCCAGCCCTTGCCAGAGTGAGCGCATAAGCAACATCAAACAAATTGTGCGAGGCGACCCCAAGTTTCACCGCTGCCAGATTTTCGGGGCGAAAGCCTTCGTGCAGCATGCGCTTGTAGTTCGCGTCCGTGTCGGCCTTCGTTTCAAAGGGCGCCTGCGGCCAGCCTTTGACCGCCGCTTCAAAGCGCTCCATCTCCATGTTCGCCCCCTTCACAATGCGCATCGTGATGCCCGCGCCGCCTTTGGCGACACGCTCACGCGCCCACGCATGAATCTTCTGCTGCCAGAGATAGGAGTCAGGAATGTAAGCCTGCAGCACGATGCCCGCGCTCACCTGCTCAAGCCCGCGCCGGTCCAGCGTTCGCATAAAAACTTCACAGGTGAGACTGAGGTCGCGATACTCCTCCATGTCGAGGTAGATGAACTTCGGCACCTGCGTACCATCACTGCGCGTGAATGTGGCGCGTGCAGCGCTGCGATACAGGCGCTCAAGCCGGTCGCTCAGGGTCGCGATCGTGTTCTCGCGCGCGAGCGGCGACATCTGCGAATAGAGCGTGGAAATCTTCACTGAGAACACCTCCGTCTCCGGGTGCTGCATCGCTTCGAGATAAAGCGTCAGCCTGCGCTCCGCTTCCGCCTCGCTGAGGATCGCCTCGCCGAGGAAATTCACGTTCATGCGCACGCCCTGCGCAGTGCGCTGGCGCAGATGCTCTGCCAGCACCTCCGGCTCCGCAGGCAGTATGACATTCGCCGTCTCATGCTGCATGTGCTCCTTCACCATCGGCACCGAGACGCCCGGAAGCCAGCCGCCAAATGTCTGAAACCCGCGCAACAACGCCCGGTCCAGCGGACTGAAAAAACGCGGCACCCCCTGCACATCCAGGATGTGGGTGAACTGATCCGCCACACGCGCAGCTGATCTGGGTCGAAACGCCTGATCCGTGAGCTGCACCAGCGTTGCTTTGTCCGAAGCGGTGTGCAGCATGCGGTCCAGCTCCGCCTGCTGGCGTCTCTCGGCAGGCGTTTGCAGCTCGGTGGCGCGCAGCTGCAGCCTTCGCGCAAGATCAACCGCAGCATCAATGAGTTCCGCGTTCATGATAATGACACGTCACACACCCAGATCCTGTTTCACCGCAGCAAAGGCTTTCACCGCATTTTCCAGGTCAGCCCGTGTGTGAGCAGCACTGATCTGCGTGCGAATGCGTGCCTTCCCCTGCGGCACCACAGGATAGCTGAAGCCGACGACATACACGCCCCTCTCCAGCATCGCGTCCGCGAATTTCGCGGCCAATGCTGCATCACCAAGCATCACGGGCACGATGGAATGCTCGCCGGCCACAATTTGAAATCCCGCGGTGACCATCTGCTCACGGAAGAATCGGGTGTTGGCTTCCAACTGATCACGCAGGCTCGTGGACTGCTTCAGCAGGTCCAGCGCCGCGATGGACGCACCCGCAATGCTCGGGCAGAGCGTATTCGAAAACAGATAGGGCCGCGAGCGCTGACGCAGCAGTTCGATGATTTCTCTTCTCCCGCTGGTGTAGCCACCACTCGCACCCCCAAGAGCTTTGCCCAGCGTGCCGGTCAGGATGTCGATGCGCCCCATCACATCACAGTGCTCATGCGTGCCCCGGCCTGTTTTGCCCATGAAGCCCACAGCATGGGAGTCATCCACCATCACCAGCGCATGGTATTTGTCCGCCAGATCACAAATCGCCTTCAGCGGAGCGATGAAGCCGTCCATCGAGAACACGCCATCGGTGGCGATCAGCTTGAAACGCGCACCTTTCTCATCCGCCGCGATCAACTGCGCCTCCAAGTCGGCCATGTCGCAATTCTTGTAGCGATATCGCTGCGCTTTGCATAACCGCACACCATCGATGATCGAAGCATGGTTGAGTTCGTCGCTGATGATCGCGTCCTCCGGCCCGAGGATCGTCTCAAACAGCCCGCCATTGGCGTCAAAGCAGGAGCCGTAGAGGATCGTGTCCTCCGTGCCAAGGAAATCCGACAATGAGGCCTCCAGTTCTTTGTGTACTCCCTGCGTGCCGCAGATGAAGCGCACGCTGGCCAGCCCATAGCCCCAGTGCTCCAGCGCCTCATGCGCCGCCTGTCGCACCTTGGGGTGCTGCGCCAGGCCGAGGTAATTGTTCGCGCACATGTTGAGCACCGCCTTGCCACCATTCGCACGCACCAGCGTGCCCTGCGGTGTGGAGAGCACTCGTTCCCGTTTGTAGGTGCCCGCAGCGCGAATGGCCTCAAGCTGCGTGGTGAGATGCGTGGTGAAGGTCGGATTCATGTCTGCCGATATACTGGACACATGTCCTTTATTTTGGCAACATGGATTTTCCGGTGGTAATCAAACCATTTTAGACAGCAGTCGAAAGTTCAGAACTCCTTCACAGACCACGCGGCTTCTCCGAATGAGCTGCTTCATCTTCAAAACGCCTTCACCACCAGTTCGCGAAAGGCCCGCACATGCTCCGGCTCAAAACGGCCCTTGCGCTGCACCAGAAAGACCTCTTCATGGCCAAACAACGAAGCAACTTCACGCACGACGACCTCCGCCTCCCCGGCCCCACGTTTCGGCGGCTTCACGCTCGCCGCGCTCGTACCGATGGCAATGCCAAACCCAATGGCCACATAGTTCATCAGCAGGGCACGGTTCGTGGCTGTGACCGTCACGTTCATGCGTTCCGCCAGGCCTGCCTGGGCAAACACCTGCCGAATCTGCCGGTGAGAGCTGCTTTCCTCCGGTGCCAGCACCAATGGCTGGCTGATGATGTTGGCGAGTGTCAGCTGCCGTGCGCGTGTCAGCGCATGATTCGCCGGACACATGAGATAAAAGGCATAACGCGCCAGCGCCTGATATTGAAACTGCGGCATCACCTCGTCACCAGTCGCCATGCCCATGATCGCCAGATCCGCCTCATCCCGCTCGATCACCTGTCTGGCCATGTAGGAGGGCCGGTCCAGCAGCACGAGTTTCACGTTTGGGTGATTCTGCCGATACAGAATGATAGGTCGCCGCAGCGCCCCGGTGAGCATGGCAGACGGAGCCACCACTGTCAGCGTGCGGGCGGCCGAGCTTCGCTGGTCCTCAAACATCGCCCGCAGACCGTCAAAGGATTCGACCAATGGCGCCGCCAGATCCACCAGAGCACGGCCATCGTCGGTGAGTGAGACTTTGGAACCCTCCGCCACGACAAACTGCACCCCGTATTCATCCTCCAAGGCGCGAATCTGCTGCCACACGGATGGCACGGCCAGATTCATCGCCGCTGCTGTCGCTGCAAAGCTGCCCTGCCGGGACAGTTCCACCAGCGCGCGAATCTGCCTGAAGCGCACTTCCTTGAAATAACGACGCGCAGGAGAATCGGCAGTAGTGCCGATCCTTTGAGGGGCGTTAGGTTTGGCTTTCATCGTTAGGTCTTTCCTAACGAATATCGAAGAAGATAGCAAGAGCCGTAAAACTAAGCCGACCAGTCAAGCACCACCTTGCCACAATTGCCGGACTCCATGGCCGCAAAGCCTTTTTCGAATTCGGTGTAGTGGAATCGATGGGTGATGACCGGCTTGATGTTCAGACCGCTTTCAAGCATCACACTCATCTGATACCAGGTCTCATACATTTCGCGTCCATAAATGCCGTGGATGGTGAGCATGTTGAAAATCACCTTGTTCCAGTCGATGGCAATCTGCTCGCTGGGAATGCCGAGCATGGCGATCTTGCCGCCGTGGCACATGTTGTCGATCATGCTGCGGAAGGCGGCCGCGTTCCCGCTCATTTCCAGGCCGACATCAAAGCCCTCCTTCATGCCCAGCTGCTTCTGGACATCCTCGATCTTCTCCGTCGACACATTCACCGCACGCGTCGCGCCCATCTCGCGCGCCAGATTGAGGCGGTACTCATTCACATCCGTGATGACGACGTGGCGTGCTCCGGCATGTTTCACAACAGGAATCGCCATGATGCCAATGGGACCGGCTCCCGTGATGAGCACATCCTCGCCTAGGCATTCAAACGCCAGTGCCGTGTGCACGGCATTGCCAAAAGGGTCGAAGATGCTCGCCACTTCTTCATCCACTCCCTCGCGATGATGCCAGACGTTCGTCATCGGCACGCTGATGTATTCGGCAAAGGCCCCGGTGCGGTTCACTCCGATGCCGACGGTGTCTTTGCACAGGTGACGCCGGCCCGCGAGGCAGTTGCGACAACGCCCGCATACGACGTGCCCCTCGGCGCTGACGATCTCGCCGGGATGGAAGTCATTCACGTTCGAGCCGACAGAAACAACCTCCCCCACAAATTCATGTCCCACCACCATCGGCACCGGGATCGTCTTCTGTGCCCAGGCATCCCACTTGTAGATGTGCAGGTCCGTGCCGCAGATGCCGGTCTTGTGAACCTTGATGAGGACATCATTGATGCCTACTTGCGGCTCCGGGACATCCTGGAGCCAGAGACCGCGTTCAGACCGTGCCTTGACGAGTGCTTTCATAATGGTTGCTTATGTCGATATATTGGACACTTGTCCATTAAATCGGCAACTGATATTTTTTACCTCACGCCAGGATCTGCGGAATCACCTTGCCGAAATCCCGCTCTAACCGCTTACGGCCGGGGATTTCCAGACGGTGCGGATCCAGCCCAAGCAGATGCAGGATGGTGGCATGTACATCCGTCACGTAGTGCGGGTGCTCCACCGGGTGAAAGCCGAGCTCATCCGTGCCGCCGTGGATCGTGCCTCCCTTGATGCCGCCGCCGGCCATCCACACGCTGAAGCCATACGGATGATGATCGCGCCCATCGCTGCCCTGAGATCCCGGCGTGCGGCCAAATTCGGTGGCAAAGACCACGAGCGTATCATCCAGCATGCCGCGCTGCTTGAGATCCTTGAGCAGGCCGGAGATGGGCTTGTCCACCTGCTGCGCCAGACTGGAGTGGTTTTTCTTCAGCCCGGAATGCGAGTCCCACGCACCCGCCGCCCCATCGCCATGCTGCAGCTGGATGAAACGCACACCACGCTCCGCGAGACGGCGCGCCACGATGAGCTGCCGGGCAAACGGTTCCGCCACCTTGTCATCCATGCCGTAAAGTTTTTTCGTCTCTGCGCTCTCGGCATCGAGGTTCATCGTCTCCGGCACGGCTGTCTGCATGTTGTAGGCCAGCTGGTAGCTCTTCATGCGCGCGGCCAGCGTCTTGTCGCCAGGATACTGCTCCGCATTCAATCCATTGAGCCGGTGAATGAGATCAAACTGCGCCTCCTGCTTCTCCCTCCCGATCTCAAACTCCGGCGCGGCATAGGTGAGTGGATTCCTCGGATCCACCTTCAGGTTAACCGCGTCATAAGCGGGGCCAAGATAGTGGCCGTCCCGCACATCAAAAAAACGCGGCCCCATGTTGATGAAGGACGGCAGATTGTCCGTCATGGAGCCCAGGCCATAGGTCACCCAGGCGCCGAGCGTCGGCACCCGTGGCTCCAGCATGTGTCTTCCGCTGTGAAACTGCACCTGCGCCCCATGGTTGTCATCCGTGGTCCACATGCTGCGGATGAAGGAAATATCGTCCGAGCATGAGCCAATATTCGGAAACCAGTCGCTGATCTCCACCCCGCACTGCCCGTAGCGCTTGTAGCCGGTTTGCAGGGGGTAAATGACATTGCGCTGCTGGCCGTTCGCATCGTTCACCACCACCACGCGCACCTTCTTGAGCTTCTCCGGATTCTGCACCTCCTTGTAAGGCGTCTCACCAATGGACTTGCCCGCATACTTCGTGAGCATGGGCTTGGGGTCAAAGCTCTCCATGTGACTCACCCCACCGCGCATGAAGAGCCAGATCACCCGCTTGGCCCGCTGAGGAATCATCGGCAGACCATCGGGCGGCAACCATGCTTCTTCTCCTCGAAGCATGGATGCCATGGCAATACTTCCGAGTCCGCCGAGGATGTCGCGGCGCAGGAAAGGCGTGGGTGGAAGGCGCGGTGTCATCGCAGAGTGACGAAGTCGTTGTGGTTGATGAGAGCCTGGAGAAACAGACTGCGGTCCTCGTTCAAGGCATGGAAGCCTTCGAGGCTGGCCTGTCGCTCCGCATCCAGCGGCAGACGGCCCAGGATGGCTAGGAACGCCTGATCAATAAATGTGGGCGCATCGAGCTTGGTCATCGACGCAGCCAGCGCATTCGCACACTCACGGCTGAGCCCGCTGTTCGTCAGCGCCAGCGCCTGCTGCGGCACCACGCTTTCGTTGCGGCGGTAGCACTCCAGCACGTTGCTGTTGTCAAAGACAGCCAGGAAGCGGTGCTCCACATCAGCGTTCTGGATGAAATACAACGAGCGCCGCGGACTGGTCTCGGCCTTGGCGGGGTCCAAACTCGGACCGCCCAGAGTAAGATCCAGTCGGCCGGAAAGATGCAGCAGGCTGTCGCGCACGAGCTGGCTTTCCATGCGGCGCGGATTCATGCGCCAGAGCAAGTGATTATCAGGATCTGCGGCAAGAGTTTGGGGATCAGCTCCCGCATTTGAGGAACTGCGCCGATACAAGTCCGACAGCACCAGGGTGCGATGCAGCCACTTCATGCTCCACCCATTCTCCATGAAGCCCGTCGTCAGACTGTCGAGCACATCCTGGTGCAGCGGCGCAGTGGCGCGGCGGCCAAAGTCGCCCACATCCGCAACCAACGGCACACCAAAATGCCGCGCCCACACGTGATTCACCAGCACCCGCGCAGTCAGCGGATTGCGCTTGTCAGCGATCCATCGCGCCAGCGCCAGCCTCCTGCCCGTGCTGGTCTCGGGATAAGTTTGCACCTTGGCATTGCCATTCTCTCCGGGGCCTTCCTGCGCTTTGAAACTCGCAGTCAGCGAAGTGTATGTGTCGCCCGGCGCGGACACCTTCGTTCTGGCTTTCTCCAGCGCCTCCCGCGCTGTCTTGATCTTCTTGTCTGCATCCTTGGCCTTGGGCGCGGCCTCTGCTTTCGCAAGCTCCTCCTCCGCCTTGGCTTCGCCATAACGCGCCTCGGCCAGCGCCGCCGCTTGCGCGATCGCCTTGTCCCCCTTGGCAAGATCAGCAGCATACACCGCCTGAATCATGGCGAGGCGAAGACCCGCCAGCTTCACCGCGCCGGCATCCCCGGCCTTCTGCGCCTGCGCGAGCAGCTGGTCCGCTGCCGCGAGATGATCCTTCAGCACAAACGGCAGCAGCACCGGTCTGGAAGAGGAAGGTGGCAGCTTCACAGCCTTGGCCTCATATGAGGCAAACTCCAGCACACGCGGCACACCGGGCGGCATAGGCCGAGACTTGTCCTCATTCTTTTCGTCGCCGCGCACATGGCGGTAGGTCAGCTGATCAAGATGCAGGTCAAACACACGTGGCAGCCCGTTCTTCTCGAAATCAGATTCGCCTTCCCAAGGATCGAGGCGCACATGCAGCGGCTCGAAAATGGCACGCATGCGGTAGTAGTCCGTCTGCTCGATGGGGTCATACTTGTGGTCATGGCACTTCACGCACTGCATCGTCAGCCCCAGAAAAGCGCGGCAGGTGTGCTCGATGGTCTCATCCAGCCACGTGGTGCGGTTAAAAAGGTAGTAGCTGCGCGCCAGGAAACCGGTGGCGCGCAAGTTGTCGCTATCCTCCGGTGCGAGTTCGTCAGCAGCCAGCATCTGCACAATCATCTGGTCGTAGCCCTTGTCGGCATTGAGCGATTCCACGATCCAGTCGCGCCAGTGCCAGAGGTGCTTCTGACTGTGGCGGAGCTGCGCGCCCAGACCGTACCAGTCGCAGTAGCGCCAGATATCCATGAAGTGCCGCGCCCAGCGCTCGCCATATTGAGGCGTGGCCAGAAGTTGATCCACCAGCCGCAAGCGCGCGGGCGCAGACGTGTCCTGCAAAAAGGCATGAATCTGCACCGCCGTGGGCGGCAGACCAATGAGGTCCAGATAAACGCGGCGCAGCCACAGCTCCGGCGCGGCCTCCGGCTGCGGTTTCAATCCTTTCGTCGCGAGGCGCGCAGCCAGCAGCGCATCCATGGAATGGCCGGATGATTTGGGCGGCTGGTAAGCCCAGTGCGCACGCGGATCATCCTCAGGCTTTTCTTGCGCAGGAGCCGGAGCCCCGGCAGCCACCCAGGATTGAAGTTTGGCCACCTGCTCCGCTGTGAACATGGACCCCTCACCCTCCGGCGGCATGCGGTCATCTTTGTCAGCAGTCGTCACACGCTCCAGTAGCAGTCCAGGATCGCCGGATATAATATCGCCATTGTCCCCGCCCTTGCGCATGGCCGTGGCGGTGTCCAGTCGCAGGCCAGCCTTCTGCTTCAGAGCCCCATGGCAGGCATAGCAGCGCTCCTTCAGCAGAGGCTTGATCTCCTTTTCATAATCCACCGCCAGCACCGTAGAGGGCAGAAGCGCCAATACGCCGCAGCTCAAGACGCGGGCAAATGAACGACAAAATACGGCAGGGTGAAAAGGCATGGGCACAGGCAACTACGTCCCTGAAGCCGCGACTCTTTTGCACTTCCCTCGCACTGCCCCGGACGGAGTCGCAGGCGGACCTTCCTTTTGCTGTCCAAAAACATCCTTCCCAGGCCTTGGTGTGCCTGCCATCATTCTCTATTCCATGCGCTCCCTGATCCGAATTCTTCCCACCCTCGCCATCACCCTGACATCTGCTTTTGCCGGTGACGCCACCGTCATCGAAAAGACACCCGGCCTTGTCGGCTTCTGGACTTTTGGAGAGGAGGCGGGCCAGAAACGTGTCTCACAAGGCACCCAGGAAAAACACCCGCTCAGCGAGGTAAACGGCCCCATCAAGCGCGCAACAGGCGGGCCATTCTCCGGTTACTCGGCAGATCTGAACGGCCATCAGTACTTTGAGATCAAGCATGCCGAGACAGGTGATTTGAACATCTCCGGCAAGGACGCACAGGTGACGCTCTTTGCCGTCGTGCGCATCGTCGATCTCAAAAAGAGCCGCACCATCGCCGGCATGTGGAGCGAGGGCAAAGGCGCGAACGATGACACCGGCACGCGCCAGTACGCGCTGCTCATGAACATGCCCACCTACGGCGGCCCGCGCAATCTTGTGCCTCACATCAGCAGCGAAGGCGGCGTGACCATGCGTGCCGACGGCACCAAGTTCCCATGGTGCGCCGATTACGCAGCCACCAAGCTCGAAGTCCCCGAAGAGCAGTGGTGCACACTGGCCTTCACCTACGACTCGAAATACATCCGCGCCTACATCAACGGCGTGCTCGACGCACGCACGCTGGATGCCGTGAAAGACAAGCGCAACGATCCCTACTTCATCAAGGAAGGCCCTGACGGCAAAGACCGCGGCATGAACCCATATTATCATGGCCGCGGCATCTTCAAATACGATCCCGCCTTGCATGCACAAACCAAGATCGCCCCGTCTGACTTCACTGTCGGTGCGCGCATGGCCGTGGGCTCGATGACCGGAGAGGCCACGATCGGCAAATTCGGCGGCCTCGCAGTATTCAACCGCGCCCTGAGCGATGCCGAGATGCAGAAACTGCATCAAGCCGCAGACGTCGGATCAATTCAACCCTGAGCGCGATGGCCCGGCTCTTCTCAATCCACCTCGCGGTCACCTGGATGCTGGTCGGCCTGATCTGGGTCGTGCAAATCCTCGTCTATCCGCAGTTCCAGCGGGTGGCCTCAGCAGAGTTCAAAGACTACCATTTCGCCCACTGCTTCCGCATCGGCCTCATCGTCGCGCCGCTGTTGTTCGTGGAGGCCGCCACCGCCGCATGGCTGCTTTATGAAGGGAGGCAGGCGCAGCCATTCTACATCAGCACGGGCCTTATCCCCATCATCTGGCTCACCACGGCGGTGTTTCAGGCCCCCATTCACACCCGGCTCGGACGCGGTTTCGATGCCTCTCTCATCCGCCGCCTCATCCTCACCAACTGGATCCGCACGCTCGCATGGACAGCACGCGGCATCCTTGTTAGCCTCACGCTTCTATGAGCAAACACCTGCTTCTCTCCCTGCTTGTTTTCAGCACCCAGCTCTGCGCACAAACCGCACTGCAGCTCGCGCCACCCACCGCAAAGCGCAGTCCAAGCGGCATCGTGACCTTGGAGAGCACCCCACCAGACACCACGGTCCTCTACACACTCGACGGCGCAGATCCCATCGCGAAATCAAACCCCTATCTCGCTCCCATCGACCTGCCCCACGGCGGCACCTTGAAAGCGCGCACCTTTTCAAAGGATCGGAAAAACATGAGCGAGCTCACCGAACAGGTCTTTGCCCCATTGCCAAGTTTTGCCGTTCCCGCACCAAGCACTGTCGTGGCCACCACTCAAGACCGTAGCTGGCCCAGCTACGACTGGGCCAAGCGCCACGAACTCACCAGCGCCGCCGTAAAGAAAGCCAGGCCGCAGATCCTCTTCATTGGCGACTCCATCACGCACTTCTTCGGCGGTGAACAGTTCGACAGCTACGCCTTGCGCGGCCAGCAGACCTGGGGCGAATTTTACACCCCGCGCAATGCAGGCAACCTCGGCTTCGGCTGGGACAAAACGGAGAACGTCCTCTGGCGCCTCCAGCATGGTGCCATCGACGGCATCGCCCCCAAACTCGTCGTCATGATGATCGGCACAAACAACACGGGCACCTGCTCCGCTCCCGACATCGCCTCAGGCATCGAAGCCATCGTTCAGGAGTTCACCAAGCGTCTGCCACAGTCCAAAATCCTCCTGCTGGGCATCTTCCCCCGCGGCGAAAAACCCAACCCCCAGCGCGAGAAAATCGCCGAGATCAACGCCATCATCTCCAAGCTCCACGGCACTCACAACGTCACCTTCCTCGACATCGGCCCGAAGTTCCTCACCCCCGAAGGCTTGATCACGAAAGACATCATGCCCGACTTCCTCCACCCCAACGAAAAAGGCTACCGCATCTGGGCAGAGGCCATTGAGCCCACGGTCAAGCAGCTGATGGACGAAGCCAAATAGGCACAAAAAAACCGGGGACCGCAGCCCCCGGCTTCTCGAAATAAGCGTCTGCCTTACTTCGCAGGCTTCCAGTTGCGCACGAAGTCCATGCACTGGGTGATCTCAGGCACGCTGGTCTCCCAGTTGTGCTCGTATTCGCAGTGCAGTGGGCCGGGATAACCCTGGGCGGCGTATTCGGCGAGGATGGCCGGGATGTCGCTCTTGCCGGTGCCAAAAGGAAGGTCATAAGCTTTGACGTCACCAAAGGCCGTGAGGTCCTTCATGTGGCTGTCAAAGATGCGGCCCTTGAGGATCTTGATGCAATCCACGGGGTTCAGCCCGCTGCGCACCCAGTGGCCCACGTCAGCACAGGAGCCCATGCGAGGGTCGCGGTTTTTGACGAGATCGAGCACGTAGTTCGGGTCCCAGAACATGTAGGCGCGGTCCAGCGGGCGCTTCGGATGGTTGTGAATGGCCATCTTGATGTCGAATTCCTTCACAAGCGCTTCGATCTTGTCGAGCGCGGTCACATCAGGCTCCGTGACGATCACGCCAATGCCCAGCTTCTTGCAGAACTCAAAAATCTTGCGGTTGGAAACGTCATCCTGGCCAAGCTTGACCACACCGTAGCCGACAGCGGTGAGCCCCTTGGCTTCGAGGTGCTTCATGACCTCGTCGATCATTTCCGGCGTGGCATTGTGGTCCCACTTCGCATCCGGCTTGGCAGTTGAAAATTTCTGACCAGGGTAGAATTCGATGGTCTTGCCACCGCTCTGCGCGGTCTTGTCGATGGCTTCAAACACATTGTACATGCGGAAGCTGTAGGCCTGGCAGCCTGCGAAAAACTGGCCGACTTTGGCGGCTTCAGGGATCGTGGCCGCAAAGGATGCGGTGGCGAGGAGGAGTGAGAGAAGGATGTGCTTCATGGATGGATGGAAGAGGGGATTTTGGCGAGTTCTCGGAGAAATGGAAGAACTGAGAATGGAAAAGGGCACCGTGGAGCAGCGTTGTGGAGACATGCTGAAACACTCCATCCTGTTTTTAATTTCTGCGTCAGCAGCCCTAGCGCAGCTGCCCACGACCAAACCCATCCCACGGGTGCAGGCCGTGCCACTGCCACATCACATCACCTCCTTTCAGCTCGACGGCCGCGAACTGACCGCCATGCATTTCGATCCGCAGGACATGCGCCCATTCTGGCACCCCATCCGGGCTTCCAAGGATGTGAGCCTCACCCGCATGGGGCATCCGCATGATCCACTGACTCATTCCCACCACAACAGCGTCTGGGTGACGCACAACATGGTGAACGACCTCGATTTCTGGGGCGACTACGCCAAAAAGCAGGGCCGCATCATCAATGTGGAGGTCTCGCGTGAAGGCTATGAAGACACCGACGAGTTTGCCTCCATTCGCATGGTGAACCACTGGATCAGCGAAGCAGACAAATCGCTTCAGCTTACCGAGGTGCGCCGCACGGAGATCCGCCCCATCGACGGCGCCAAAAGCTGGTTCATGATCATCGACCTGGAGTTCTCACCCCCGAAGGGAAAGACCACCACCTTTGGCGCCACCGGCTTCGGACTGGTGGCGGTGCGTATGGCGAAGAGCATCGGCGTGCACGACGGAGGGGGGCGCATTTTGAATTCCGAAGGGCAGCTCAATGAGGAGGCCATCTTCCGCAAACCAGCGCGCTGGTGCGACTACAGCGGGCGCATCACCAACGACGCGGACGGCTTCGGCGGCATCACCTTGATGAATCACCCGATGAACCCGCACAACCCGACCGCCTTCCACGTGCGCAATGACGGCTGGATGGGCTGCTGCCTGAGCTTGGACACCCCCGTGGAAGTCACTGAGGAGAAAAAGCTGCGCGTGCGTTACGCCCTTTGGGTGCATGACGGGGTGGCTTCGCAGGCCGAGAGCGAGGCGCAGTGGCAGAAATTCATCGCCATGCCCGTGGTGGATTTGGCGCTCAAACCGGCCAAGAAGTGAGCATGGCTGAATACCCCGCCGCCTTGGGCGAACTGATCTCCTTTTTCGAATCGCTGCCGGAAGGCGAGCGACGGGAAAATTTGATCGACCTCGCGGCTGCCGCAGACACCTACGCACCGAAAGCGGGCGAAAAGTTTGATTTGGAGGATGTGCGGCACGATGCGGAATGCACGGACACCGTCGGGGTACACGCCCGCCTTGAGCACGGAGACCACGTTCATTTTGCCATCAGCCTGGGGCCCAAGGTGCAGACCCTGACGAAAGCGATGGCCACCATCCTGTGCCGGGGGCTGAATGGATCGACGCTCTCAGAGGTCCTGGCGGTGCCGCAGGATTTTGTGCCTCGCATCATTGGCGCTGATCTCGTCCGGCTGCGCAGCCAGACGGTATATTACGTCCTGGGCCGCATGAAACAGGCGGCCCAGGCGCTGCAAAAAGGTGCGAACTAGCCCAGCCTCGTGGTCTGCCCTGTGCGCAATTCCTCGGGAATCTGGCCCACAAAGCGGGGCTGGAGGTCGATGGCATCAAAGATCTGGTGAATTTCCATCTGGCTGATGTCTCCGGGCTTGTCGATCTCGAAATAGACCAGGTCATGGCGGGCATCCACCTTGTAGCGGACCTTGGGAAAGTGGTCCATTTGGTTGCGGAGCTGCATCACATTGGACTCAGAACGGAGGCCGGGCGCGTAGATTTCGACTTCGATCATGGGTGGTATGCAGCGGTTCTACCGGAATTGCCCTCCGGAGCCAAGCAAAACCTGCCAGTTGTACACAGACAGGATTCCAGTTTGACAGGCGGGGGGTGTCGTCCTATTCTCGTCGCCCCTTTCCCCCGCTCCTTTTATGGCCAACATCCGCTCCGCAGAAAAAGACATCCGCAAAACGACGGTCCGCACCGCTCACAACCAGACGGTGAAAAGCCGCATCCGCACCCTGCGCAAGAAGGTGGTCGCCGCCATTGAGAAGAAGGATGCCGCCGCAGCTGCCGCCAGCCTCAGCGAATTCGCTTCCGCCGCCGACAAGGCCGCCAAGACCAACGTTCTCAAGAAGAACACCTCCTCCCGTCTGAAGAGCCGCCTCGCCGTCAAGGTCAGCGCCCTGACGAAGTAAGCGGTCCGTTTCAAAACCTGTTTCCAAACGGCATCTCGCAAGAGATGCCGTTTTTTGTTTGTCGGACGGGGCAAGGCCAGCAAAGATCGCCCACCCATGATCACCCGCCACAAAATCGCCCCCAACGGCCCTGAGTTCTCACGCCTCGTTTACGGCACCTGGCGCATCCTCGATGAGGAGGACAAGGCCAACTGCACCCCGCAGGCGCTGCTCAGCCGCTTCAAGGCCTGTGCCGACATGGGCATCACCACGCTCGACACAGCGGAAATTTACGGCGTTTATAAGGTCGAGGAGGCCATCGGCGGCGCGCTCAAGCTCGACCCCGCCTTCCGCAGCAAGATCGAGATCGTCACCAAATGCGGCATCTACATCCCCTGCGAGTTTCATCCCGACCGCAAAGTCGCCCACTACAACGTCACGGCCGCCCGCATCATCAAAAGCGCGGAAAAATCGCTGCGCTTCATGGGCATTGACGAAATCGATCTGCTGCTCGTGCACCGCCCAGACTGGCTGACCAGCGCCGACGAAACCGCCGAGGGCCTGAACAAACTGCTCAAGGACGGCAAAATCCGCAGCGCCGGCGTCTCCAACTACAATGTGCATCAGTTCGATCTGCTGAACTCCCGCATGGACCAGCCCCTGGTGACGAATCAGGTCGAGTTCAGCCTCTTGCACATGGACCCGATCTACGATGGCACGGCCGATCAATGCCAGCGCCACCGCATCCTGCCCATGGCCTGGTCTCCACTGGCCAAAGGTGCCCTGATGGAGAAAACAGACCCTGCCGCAGTCCGTCTCCATGCCAAAGCCGCTGAGCTTTCCGCCAAATACGGCGGCGCCACGCTCGACCAGCTCGCTTACGCTTGGATCATGGCTCATCCTTCCTGCCCGCTGCCGATCATCGGCACGAACAAGCTGGAGCGCATCCAGGCCGTGGTGAAAGCGGCAGACATCAAACTGGAACGCGAAGACTGGTACGGCCTCTGGGAGGCTGCCAAAGGGCACGGCGTGCCGTGAGGCCCGCTCAGAGCGGTCAATCTTGCACTTGCGGGACCACAAGCTGGTTGTGGTGGATCATGTTCACCTGCCAGTTCCATGGCCAGCGGCCCGGATTGCTCCAGTGGAAAGTCCAAGGCTCGGTAAACTGGTTCACATACCCCACGATCATGTGGCTGTATCCCACGCCATTGCCTTCGAGGCGGATCATCGTGGTCACCATCCCCTGCCCTTTCGTCGCTTTGAGGGTGGTTTGCTCCGTCTTCAAGATCAGCGTGAAGAAGCCGCTGAGATATTTTCGCCCGTCCTGAATCGCCGTGTCGCGGTTGTGGCCAAAGGCATCCGTGTAGTTCGGCGCCATCAGCCTCTCCAGCTTCTTCCAGTCACGGTCTTCAACCGCCTCAATCAAATTCGCCTGCGCGGCACGCACCTGCTCCTCCGGGGAACGCCCAAAAACCCACCATGCCAGCCAGAGCCCCTCGATCAGAAACAGAACCAGCAGGACGCGAAGGATGATTTTTTTCATGTCAAAAAAGGACCAGCTGCCCGGTGGAATCCGATGAAGCCGCCACACAGAAGCTCACACTGGTGCTCCGCCGACGCACGACTTCGATGGTCGGCGTGGGCTTGTGGCGTTCGGCACACACCACCCGGGCATCAGGGGCTCCGGCAGAGTCCAGGGCCTGCCTGATGTACCGGGAGGCCGTGGCGGGATCATTGCAGTCGTCGCTCAAATGCCCCAGCACCACGTGACTCAGCCCCGGATGAGCGATTTCACGGACGAGCTCAGCGGCCTGATCATTGGATAGATGGCCATGGCGCGAGCTGATGCGCTGCTTCGTGGACCAAGGACGCTTGGTGTCATTTTCCAGCAGTTGGGTGTCGTAATTGGCCTCAATGAAGAGGCTGTCGGAATTCCTGAGGCGGTCCTTGATCAGATTCGTCACGAATCCCACGTCGCTGAGCACCCCCAGGCGGGATTCCTCATCGGAAATCACAAAACCGACCGGATCCACCGCATCATGCGGCACCGGAAAAGACTCGATCCGCAGGTCCTGAAACTCAAAAGCCGCCCCCGTCGTCATCAGCCGCCAGATGGGCGGTTTGCGGAATCCGAGGCTCCCAGCCAGGGTTTCCTGGGTCAGGGCGGTGCAAAACAGGGGAACCTGGCGTTTCCGGCTCAGAACCTCAATCCCCCCCGTGTGATCCTGGTGCTCATGCGTCAGCAGGATGCCGTCCAGCATGTCGAGGGAAAAACCGCAGGCGTCCAGCCGCAGGCAGATTTGCTTGGCGCTCAATCCGGCATCGAGAAGCAAAGTGGTGCGTTCCGTCGAAATAACAGCGCAGTTCCCCGAACTGCCGCTGCCAAGAATTGTTAGTCTCACCATGCCCTGTTTTTAGCGGCTGGCCTCATCAGATGCAAGGCGGATGAGCCTCGCATGGAGGTGAAGCCCCCCCCCGGATTGCTTCGGAGATTTAAAATAGGTGCCATCTTGGCCGATAGAATGCTGGTTGATTTACTCCCTTGCATGGCCTAAATGCCGACCCCCTTTTGACGCAAAAATGAGAAACCACGGACTCCCCCCGAAACAAGGCCTATATGATCCGCAATTCGAGCACGACGCCTGCGGCGTCGGGTTCATTTGTCAGATGAAGGGAAAACGTTCTCACTCCATCGTTCAACAGGGTCTCACCATTCTGATCAACCTGGACCATCGCGGAGCGGTGGGCAGTGAAAAGAACACCGGAGACGGTGCCGGCATCCTGATGCAGGTGCCTGACAAATTTCTGCGCAAGGTGGCTGCCAAGGAGGGTTTCACCCTGCCGGCGGAAGGTCAATACGGCGTCGCCATGGCCTACTGCTCACCCGATGCAGCTGAGCGCGCCGCTGCGGCACGTGCCTTTGAAAAAGTGGCCGAAGAAGAAGGTCAGAAAGTGCTCGGCTGGCGCGATGTGCCGGTGGACAATTCCATGATCGGCCTCTCGGCGAAGGCCAGCGAGCCCTTCATGCGCATGGCTTTCGTGCAGCGCGGAGAAAACTGCCCGGATCAGCAGACTTTTGAGCGTAAGCTCTACATCATCCGCAAGCGTTCGGTTACCGCCATCCGCACTGCGGAAGTGGACAGCTTCTGGTACTGCTCCAGCCTGTCCTCCCGCACTCTGGTGTACAAAGGCATGCTCATGCCAGTGCAGGTGGGCCAGTATTTCCTCGACCTGCAGGATCCGGACATGGAATCCGCCCTGGCGCTGGTCCACTCCCGTTTCTCGACCAACACTTTCCCAAGCTGGGAGCGTTCGCATCCCTATCGCTACATCGCCCACAACGGCGAAATCAACACGCTGCGTGGCAACATCAGCTGGATGAAGGCACGTCAGTCCCTGCTGGCCAGCCCGCTGTTCCCGGACGTCAAAAAACTCTTCCCCATCGTCAACGAAAGCGGCTCCGACTCCGCCATGTTCGACAACGTGCTCGAACTCCTCGTCATGGGCGGCCGCTCGCTGCCGCATGCCATGATGATGATGATTCCTGAGCCCTGGAGCGGCCATGAGTCCATGGATGACCAGCGCAAGGCCTTCTACGAATATCATTCCTGCCTCATGGAACCTTGGGACGGCCCGGCCTCTGTGGCCTTCACGGACGGCACCATGATGGGCGCCACCCTGGACCGCAACGGCCTGCGCCCTTCACGCTACTACGTCACCAAGGACGACCTCGTCATCATGGCTTCCGAAGCCGGTGTCCTGCCCATCGCTCCTGAAAATGTGAAGCTCAAAGGCCGTCTGCAGCCTGGCAAGATGTTCATCGTGAACATGGAAGAAGGCCGCATCGTCCCCGACGACGAAATCAAGGCAAAGATCGCCGCTGAGAAGCCCTACCGCGAGTGGCTGGACAAGCACCTCGTGCATCTGGCTGACATCAAGGACGGCGAGCCCGTCGCTCCGCCTGACCACGAAACCATGCTGCAGCGCCAGCAGGCCTTCGGTTACAGCTTTGAAGATCTGCGCAAGCTCATGGTTCCCATGGGCAGAGAGGGCGTGGAAGCCATCGGCTCCATGGGCACCGACATCCCTCTGGCCGTGCTCTCGAACAAATCGAAGCTGCTTTACGATTACTTCAAACAGCTCTTCGCCCAGGTCACCAACCCGCCGATCGACTGTATCCGCGAAGAGATCGTTACTTCGCCGATCACCACCATCGGTGCGGAAGGCAATTTGCTCGATCCGACGCCTGAGAGCTGCCACTTGATCGAGCTCAAGACGCCGATCCTCAGCAATGAAGATCTGGCCAAGCTCAAGAGCGTGGCCCAGGGCCAGTTCAAAGCCGCCACCATCAACATCCTCTTTGATCCCAAAGAAGGCGCTGTCGGCTTGGAGAAGGCCATGGCCAAGATCTGCGCCAAAGCAGACGAACTGATCACTCAAGGGTGGAACATCCTCATCCTTTCCGACCGTGGCGTCTGCGCTGACAAGGCAGCCATCCCGGCCTTGCTTGCCGTCGGCGGCCTGCATCACCACCTCATCCGCAAAGGCACCCGCACCCAGTGCGACCTCGTGCTGGAATCCGGCGAACCCCGCGAAGTGCACCACTTCTGCACGCTCATCGGTTACGGCTGCGGAGCCATCAATCCTTACCTTGCCTTCGAAACGCTCGATGACATGATTCGTCAGGGTCTCCTCGTCAAAGTGGACCACAAGACCGCAGTGTACAATTTCATCAAG
Source organism: Prosthecobacter sp. (assembly GCF_049294395.1). Classification (GTDB taxonomy): domain Bacteria; phylum Verrucomicrobiota; class Verrucomicrobiia; order Verrucomicrobiales; family Verrucomicrobiaceae; genus Prosthecobacter. The sequence goes on along the minus strand of NZ_JBAQCR010000004.1, from coordinate 57,376 downwards.
GCCGCCACCAAGGGCGTCATCAAGGTCGCCTCGAAGATCGGCATCTCCACGATGCAGAGCTATCGCGGTGCGCAGATCTTTGAAGCCGTCGGTCTCAGCCAGAGCGTGGTGGACAAGTACTTCACCTGGACCGCCACCCGCATTGAAGGCAGCGACATCAAGGTCATCGCCGAAGAAGCCGTCCAGCGCCATCTGCGCGGCTTCCCAGAGCGCGATTCCCAGGTCCACGCCCTCGACGTCGGTGGTGATTACCAGTGGCGCAAAGACGGCGAGGCGCATCTCTTCAATCCGCTCACCATCCACACCCTGCAGAAGGCTGTGCGCACCGGCAGCTACGAGACTTTCCAGCAGTACACCGCCCTGGTGAACACGCAGGTGAAGCAGTTCTACACCCTGCGCGGCCTGCTGGACTTCAAGCCACGCAAAGCGGTGCCGATCGAAGAAGTCGAATCCGTCGAGTCCATCATGAAGCGCTTCAAGACGGGCGCGATGAGCTACGGCTCCATCTCCAGCGAAGCGCACGAGGCGCTCGCCATCGCCATGAACCGTGTCGGCGGCAAGTCGAACACCGGCGAGGGCGGCGAAGATGAGGCACGTTACACCTGGACCAACGAGAAGGGTGACTCGAAGAACAGCGCCATCAAGCAGGTGGCTTCCGGTCGTTTCGGCGTCACCAGCCTCTACCTGTCTCAGGCACGCGAAATCCAGATCAAGATGGCCCAGGGCGCCAAGCCCGGTGAAGGCGGCCAGCTTCCTGGCTCGAAAGTCTATCCTTGGATCGCCAAGGTGCGTGGTTCCACTCCGGGTGTCGGCCTCATCTCGCCGCCTCCGCATCACGACATCTACTCCATCGAGGATCTGGCCCAGCTCATCCACGATTTGAAGAATGCGAACCGCGCAGCCCGCGTCAGCGTGAAGCTCGTCTCCGAAGTCGGCGTCGGCACCATCGCCGCCGGCGTGGCCAAGGCTCACTCCGACGTCGTTCTCATCTCCGGTTTCGACGGCGGCACCGGTGCCTCCCCGCAGACCTCCGTGAAACACGCCGGCCTGCCATGGGAACTCGGCCTCGCCGAAACCCATCAGACCCTCGTCCTCAACAATCTGCGCAGCCGCATCGTCGTCGAAGCGGACGGCCAGATGAAAACCGGTCGTGACGTCATCATCGCCGCACTGCTCGGCGCTGAGGAGTTCGGCTTCGCCACCGCTCCGCTCGTCACCCTGGGCTGCATCATGATGCGCGTCTGCCATCTGAACACCTGCCCTGTCGGTGTCGCCACCCAGGATCCGCAACTGCGTGCCAAGTTCAGCGGCGATCCCGAGCATGCCGCCAACTTCATGCGCTTCATCGCCATGGAAGTGCGCGAGCTTATGGCCAAGCTTGGCTTCCGCACGCTGCAGGAAATGGTGGGCCGCACGGAAGTGCTCGAAGCCCGCGACGCCATCGATCACTGGAAAGCTCGCGGCATCGACCTGTCCAACCTGCTTTATCAGCCAGACGTCGGCCCCGAAGTCGGACGCTTCTGCACCGAAGTGCAGGATCACGGCATCGACCGCTCGCTCGACATCACCACGCTTCTCGACCTGTGCAAACCGGCCATCGAGAAGGGTGAGAAAGTCACCGCCACCGTCGCCATCCGCAACGTCAACCGCACCGTCGGCACGATCCTCGGCAACGAGATCACCAAGCGCCACTGGCACGGTCTGCCGGACGACACCGTGCACATCAAGTTCAACGGTACCGCCGGTCAGAGCTTCGGCGCCTTTGTTCCCAAAGGTGTCACCCTCGAACTCGAAGGCGACGGCAACGACTACATCGGCAAGGGCCTCAGCGGCGGTCGCATCATCATCTATCCGCCGGAAGGTTCCGACTTTGCCGCCGAAGACAACATCATCGCCGGCAACACCGCGCTCTATGGCGCGACGAGCGGCGAGCTCTTCCTGCGTGGCAGGGCCGGTGAACGCTTCGCAGTGCGCAACTCGGGTGTCGATACTGTCGTCGAAGGCGTGGGTGACCACGGCTGCGAATACATGACCGGCGGCCGCGTGGTCGTGCTCGGCACCACCGGACGCAACTTCGCCGCAGGCATGAGCGGTGGAGAGGCCTACGTTCTCGATGAAGAGGGCGATTTCGCCACCCGCTGCAACACGCAGATGGCCGGCCTCGAAAAACTCGAGGACAAAGCCGAGATCGACAGCCTCTACGAACTCATCAAAAAGCACGCCGACCTCACCAAGAGCCAGAAAGCCTTCAAGGTTCTCGCCCTCTGGGAGCAGATGGTGCCCAAGTTTGTCAAAGTGATGCCCAAGGATTACAAGCGAGTGCTCCAGGCCATCAAGAAGGCCAAGGACGACGGCCTCACCGGCGACGACGCCCTCAACGCCGCCTTTGAAGCCAACGCCCGCGACGTCGCCCGTATCGGCGGCAGCTAGCATCGACATCACGCGTCACAAACCAACAGACATCACCTTTTCACAGACAAGAGACCATGGGAAAACCAACCGGCTTCATCGAATTCGAACGCGAACTCCCCGCAGACCGCGACCCGCTTGAGCGTGTCAAAGATTGGAAGGAGTTCCACCTGCACCTGCCAGAGGAGCGCCTGAAGAATCAGGGCGCCCGCTGCATGGACTGCGGCATTCCGTTCTGCCACAGCGGCACCCTCATCAGCGGCATGGCCAGCGGCTGCCCGATCAACAACATCATCCCTGAATGGAATGATCTCGTTTTCCGTGGCCTGTGGAAAGAAGCGCTCGACCGCCTGCACAAGACGAACAACTTCCCGGAATTCACCGGCCGCGTCTGCCCCGCTCCTTGCGAAGGCTCCTGCGTGCTCGGCATTCACGAACCGCCGGTAACGATCAAGAACATCGAAGTCAGCATCATCGACAAAGGCTGGGAAGAAGGCTGGGTGAAACCCGATGTGCCAGACCAGCGCACCGGCAAGAAAGTCGCTGTCATCGGCTCCGGTCCTGCCGGACTCAGCGCTGCTGCCCAGCTCAACCGGGCCGGCCATACCGTCACCGTTCTCGAACGTGCTGACCGCCCCGGCGGCCTGCTCATGTATGGCATCCCCAACATGAAGCTCGACAAGAACGAGGTCGTCCTCCGTCGTGTGAAGCTGCTGGAAGACAGCGGCGTCATCTTCAAGTGCAACGTCAACGTTGGCACCGACATCACCGCCGAGCAGCTCCTCAAGGATTTCGACGCCGTCGTCATCTGCACGGGTGCCACCAAACCACGCGATCTGCCGATCCCCGGCCGCGAACTGAAGGGCATCCACTTCGCCATGGACTTCCTCACGGCGAACACCAAGGCCGTGCTCGATCCCTCCGGCAAATACATCACCGCAGACGGCAAGGACGTCGTCATCATCGGTGGCGGTGACACCGGCACCGACTGCGTGGGCACCAGCGTGCGCCACGGCTGCACCACCGTCACCCAGCTTGAAATCATGGCCAAGCCGCCGCTCAAACGCGCTGCGAACAATCCATGGCCCGAATGGCCCAAGACCTACAAGATGGACTACGGCCAGGAAGAAGCCGCCGCCAAGTTCGGCGACGATCCCCGCGTCTATCTCACCACCGCCACCCACTTTGAAGGCGATGCCGATGGCAATGTCAAAGCCGTCCATGTCGTCAACGTCGAGTGGAAGAAGGACGAAAAGGGCAACTTCGGCCCGCAGAAGATTCCTGGAACCGAAAAAGTCCTCCCTGCGCAGCTCGTCCTGCTCGCCATGGGCTTCCTCGGGCCAGAACAGCCTCTTCTCGACGCCCTCAACATCGAGCGCGACGCCCGCAGCAACGTGAAAGCCGAGCACGAGAAATACACCACCAGCATCCCCGGCGTCTTTGCCGCCGGTGACTGCCGCCGTGGCCAGTCCCTCGTCGTCTGGGCCTTCAACGAAGGCCGTGGCGCCGCCCGCGAGTGCGATCGCTTCCTGATGGGTGAGACGGCTCTCCCGTAATCAGCAACCAAGACTGACTCTTTAAAACCCGGGGTTCCCTGAACTCCGGGTTTTTTTGTACCGTTCGGGATTTTTCGAGGAACCTGGGAAATACTTTCACTTCTGATGCCCAGGCAGCCATGTAGGACACCGGCTGACAACCTGTGGGAGCCATCGAACGCTCATTTTAGGTGGCAATTGAGCCAACTTCTGAGCATCCTTCCGGTTCGAGTGTCTCCCTTCCGATGCGTTTTGCCACCCTTCTGACCTTCCTCCTTTGCAGCAGCTCATTGCTGGGGCAGATCATGGTTGGCGGAAAGCAGTTTGAGCGGTCCATCACCGAGTCCGGCCCGAAGGGTGAGTGGGTGGTGTATGAAAAAGGTGCTCCTCAAAACGATGGAACTCGGCGCTGGCTCACAAAACGCGTGCTGGTTGAGCTGGCTCCAGGTACGCCCGCTGCCTCGCTGGCCCAGGTGGCGGGTGTCACGCAAACCTCGGCGCGCGGCAAATACGCCGTCGTTGAATTCGCCGGGAATGCGGATGCAGCCATCAAGGGAGCTGCCAGCCTGCTTAAAGCACCCGGAGTGCGCTCAGCCGCACCCATGCTCGCGCACCAGCTGTTTCACCGTTTCGTCCCCAATGACCCATACGTTGCCTACAACGCTGCGAATCCCGGCTACCAGTGGCATTTGAGCAACACCGGCCAGAACGGTGCCGTCGCCGGTTCCGATTTGAATGTGCTGAGCGTCTGGGACAGCTACAAAGGCACGGGGGTGCGCATCGCCATCGTCGATGATGGTCTGGAGGTCGGACACCCTGATCTCGCGCCGAACGTGGATCTCTCCCACAGCTTCGACTTCAACGACAATGATAGCGATCCCTCCCCAGGCGCGACGAACTTCCACGGCACCTCCTGCGCAGGGGTGGCGGCCGCGCGCGGCAACAACGGCATCGGCGGCTCCGGCGTGGCTCCCGAGGCAACGCTGGTAGGACTGCGTCTGATCGCCGCTCCCACCAGCGACCAGCAGGAGGCGGATGCCTTCGCCTATCAAAAGGATCTCATCGCGGTGAAGAGCAACAGCTGGGGGCCCTATGACGGTGCATTCGGCTCCGGGGGCCCGGACGTCCTCAGCGCGCAGGCGCTGGAGGATGCGGCCACGACAGGTCGCAACGGCAAAGGCACCGTGTTCCTCTGGGCGGCAGGCAATGGCAACGGCAACGGAGACGATTCAAATTATGACGGCTGGGCCAATTCGATCCATGCCATCGCCGTCTCCGCCATGAACGACAAAGGCAGGTCGTCCTATTACAGCGAGCCCGGCGCAAACATTCTTGTCTGCGCTCCCTCCAATGGTGGCAAGGAAGGCATCACCACCACGGACCGAACCGGTGCGCTGGGTTACAATGAAGATGGCGGCACCGTCGAGCACCCCGATTTCACCGACCCCAGCTACACCAACACTTTTGGCGGCACGTCGTCGGCCACGCCTGCCGTGGCAGGCGTCGTGGCGCTCATGCTGCAGGCGAATCCGAACCTTTCCACGCGGGATGTGCAGGAGATTCTCGTCCGCAGCGCCACTCAGAATGACGCATACGATGGCGACTGGATCACCAATGGCGCGGGTTTCCACTTCAACATCAAATACGGCGCCGGTCTGGTGAACGCGCAGCAGGCCACAGCCCTGGCCTCCACCTGGACCAACGTCGCCCCGCGCCAGTCTCACACCTATGCGGCTGCGGCGCTGAACCTGCCCATACCCGACTACGACAGAAGTGGTGTCTCCAAAACATTCACCGTTCCCCTCGCCGACAATCTGCGGCTGGAACACATCACCGTGCATGTCAAAGCCGCTCACACAAATCGCGGTAACCTGGAGTGGCGTCTCGTTTCCCCCAGTGGCATCTCGGTGCGTCTGGCCCGCTCTCGCTTCAATGACAACGGGGCCGATCTCGACTGGACCTTCATGACCACGCATTGCTGGGGCGAGCGCTCTGTGGGCGACTGGAAGCTGCAGGCCATCGACCAGGTGGTGGGGGATGTCGGCACGCTGACGGACGCCACCATCACCTTTTACGGCACGCCGACGGACAGCGCGCTGCCCCTGCCCGTCATCACCTCCAACTGGATCGTCGTAGGCCGTGAAGGCTGGGAGATGAATCAGCAGATGACCGCCTCCAATTTCACCACGAGCTTTGGTGCCGGAACCTATGCCACTGGCTCATTGCCTGCGGGTCTCTCCCTCAATCCCACCACCGGACTGATCACCGGCACACCGCAGGTGACCGGTGTGTTCGAAGGCTGGCAAAGCGCCACCAACGCCACTGGAACCACCTCAGACTTCGCCTACTTTTACATTCTTGCGGCCACGCCTGCCCTGTCGGGTGCGGTGGAGCAGCCGACCAGCCTCAAAATCGTGCCGTTTGGATTTGGCGATCCTTTTAGCCAGACCACCACGACCCATGATGGCGTGGACGCGGTGCAGACCGCAACGGTCGATGACGAGGAATATTCAGGCATGGAATTTACCGTGAACGGCCCGGCGCGGTTGGAGTTCCAATGGAAGGTTTCATCCGAAAAGAACTACGATTATCTCGTGCTCACAGTGGACGGATATGTCCGGGACTACATCACGGGTGAAACCGATTGGAAATCCTCCATGACCGATGTCGGTCCGGGACCTCATAACATCGATATCTACTACACGAAGGATCAGGCGGTGGCCAAGGGACAGGATGCTGGCTGGGTGGACCAAATCGTCATCACCCCCACGACCTCGGCTCCGGTGATCACCACAACGACCTTGGACGCCTATGAGGGCGTCTATTTCCGGCAGGTCATCATGGCCTCCAACGCTCCATCGACCTACACAGCCGAGGGTCTGCCCCCCGGGCTCACACTGGATGCCACGACGGGTCTGCTCTACGGCAGCGTTACTGCACCCGGTACGTACCAGATCACGCTCCACGTCACCAACGCTTTCGGCACCACGACCCAGGTCATCACGCTTCAGGTGGGCACAATCGCACAAGGTCTGGCGGAGGCGTTGGACGCCCCAGCCCAAGCCATCACGTCTGCGGGCGATCTCACTTGGGTGCCGCAATGGTTGTACGCGCATGACGGCAATGACGCGGCCCGCAGCGGCCCCATTGGAGACCTCCAGCGCAGTGAAATGACCACCCAGGTCACCGGGCCGTGCAAAGTGACCTTCTACTGGGGCATTTCTTCTGAAGCTGACTACGATTTCATGCGCTTCTACATCGACGACGTGGAAAAGGAAGCCATCAGCGGGGAAGTGGGCTGGACACGCAAAGCCTTCCTGATTCCCTCCGGCTCCCACACGCTCAAATGGTCTTACATCAAGGATGACTTCACCGCTTCGGGCCTCGATTCCGGCCTGGTTGACCAGTTCGAAACTCATCTGGACAATGACGGTGACGGAGTGCATTCAGACCTCGAAACCTGGTTCGGCACCAGCGACGCCGATCCCCGCAGCTTCCCACAAACGGTTCTCGCCCGCAGCACGAGCACCACGCTGCAGTTTCCATCCGTGCCGGGCAATGACTACCTCATCGAATACAGCGATGACTTGAAGGAATGGACCCCTAACATTTTCACGGCGACCGGCACATCCACCACATGGACGGACTTGAATGCAGTAAACAAAACCCGCCGTTTCTACCGGGTGGGAATTCCTTGATTACTTCAAACTGGCGAGGAAACGACGGAAAAAAGTCACCCCCTCCTCCAAGTCACTCACGGCAATGAATTCATCCTTCGTATGCGCCTGAGCAATCGAACCGGGACCGATGGCAATGGCCGGAGTGCCCGCGACTGCCAGAAAGGCAGCATCGCAGAACCACGGCGCGCCGGTCAGACCGGCCCCGGCGGCAATCAACTTCTGCACAAAGGCATTCTCGGGGTCGGTATCGAGGTGAAAAGCCTCGCTGGCGACGGTGACCCGGGCAGTTGAGTCAATACGCTGAACAAAATCTGTCAGAAGCGCCAGAGCCCCGCCTGCACGCTGCAAACCCGGCGTGGTGCGTATATCCAGGCGCAGTTTGCATGAATCTGCCACGATGTTGCTGCGTGTGCCGCCCTGAATCATGCCGAGATTGATGGTGCTGACTCCCAGCCATTCGTCCTCGCCACTGGTTTCGGCCAAAATCTTGCGGAAGTCCGTATCGAGCGCAGTGACCAGCTTTGCCATTTTCACGATCGCATTTTCACCCAGGTGCGGCGTGGCGCCATGAACTGCCACACCTGTGGTGTGTACGTCAGCCCAGAGGCAGCCTTTGTGTCGAAACACGGTCTTCAGGCTCGTGGGTTCACCGATGATGGCGAGGTCATAGCGCCCGTGATGCTTCGCAAAGTGTTGAGAACCAAGCTGTGCGCTCTCCTCGGACATGAAGCCGACGAAGTGTACTTCGACCGGCAGTGAGGGGATTTCGTCGCGCATTTCGTAGAGCGCCCAGAGCATGGAGGCCATGGGTCCCTTGGTGTCGGAGGTGCCGCGGCCCCAGATTTTGCCGTCGCGGAGTTCGCCTCCAAAGGGTTCGATGGTCATGCCGCCGACGCTGACGGTGTCGGTGTGGGGGGCGAAGATGATGCGCGGTTTGGGGCTGCCATTTGCGCTGGGATTCGTTGGAAAGCGCCCGATGACATTTGGACGCGCAGCCTCGACCTCTTCAAGCGTCACCTCAGCTCCGGCAGATCGTAGAAAATCTGCGACATACTGTGCGCATTGTTGCTCGCCGATGCCGTCGGTGCCGGGGTCGCCATCGGGATTGACCGAGGGGATGCGCACGAGTGCCTGGGTAAGTTCGACGACGTTCGATGCAAAGGGAGGCATCTGGGAGAAAGGCACAGGCAGGGAGGGGGCGCAAGTGTGGGACAAAATTGTCCTGCGGTGTGTCGGATTTGGCAAAAACCGGGGGCGGGAGGCATTGTTGTAACCCGGGTGCAACTTACGGCGTTTTTTGACCCATGAAGTTCCACCACATCGCACTCATGCTCCTCGGCTGCATCGGAGCGGGACATGCCACCGAACCCGTCATCACCACGAAGGCCACAGATGGAAAAACGATCTTCCAGACGGTCTGCGCGCAGTGCCACGGAACCTCTGGTGAGGGCAAGATTGAACTCAAATCTCCTTCCATTGCCGGGATGCCGGCATGGTATGTAAACACGCAGTTTGCCAATCTGCGTGAAGGGCGGCGCGGACATGATGCGGCTGATCCGCAGTCGTTCATGATGGCGGCGATCGCCAAGGCGCTGCAGCCGGAGCAGATCAAGGCGGTGGTGGCCCATGTGGAGCAGATGCCGATCAAGGTGCCCGTGGGCAAGGACCGGGTGATGGCCAACACGAACCCCGAGGAGGGCATGCGGCTTTTCCAGGAGCGCTGCATGGAATGCCACCGGTACAATGCCAGCGGAGAGATGACTTTTGGCAGTCCGCCACTGATTGGGCGTCAGGGCTGGTATCTGGAGGAGCAGCTCAAGAAATTCAAATCTGGCAAACGCGGGGCCATCAAGAACGATGTGAATGGCGCGAAGATGGTGCAGATCACGACCTCATTCATCGAAGACGAGCAGATGCTGCGGGACGTGGTGGCCTACATCATGACATTGAATCCCGATGCGGCGGCCACTCCAGAGGAACAGAAAAAGCAGATCATCGAAGGCAGCCCGTTTGAGAGCGCGGGGCGGTGATCAAGCGTGGGCCTGCAGTTCTTTGACGGGTTCGCCTTTGCTGAGGGCCATGGGGCGGCCGACGGGGGTCATGACTTCTTTGCTGTAATCGATGCCGAGGAGGTTTTGTACGGTGGCGTGCAGGTCTTCGACGAGCATCGGTTTTTCGGGGGCTTGCTTCTCGCCCTGGGGATCGGTGGCACCGATGACGCGGCCACCGGCGAAGCCGCCGCCGGAGACGAGCATGCTGAAGCCGTGCGGCCAGTGGTCACGACCACCGACGTTGTTGATCTTGGGAGTGCGGCCGAACTCGCCGCCGCAGACGACGATGGTGCTTTCGAGGAGGCCGAGTTTTTTGAGGTCGCGGATGAGGGAGGCGTAGGCGGCGTCGAGGATTTTCACCTGAGAGGCCTGCCCTTCCAGATTGTTGGCGTGGGTGTCCCAGCCATTGAGGGTGACTTCCACGCAGCGGACGCCTGCTTGAATGAGGCGCACGGCGGCGAAGCAGCCGCGGCCGAAGGGGGTGTCGCCATAGGCATTGAGTTCTTTGGCTGGAGCATCGCTGACATTGAAGGCTTTCAACTGCTCGGAGGACATCATGTTCCGTGCACGCTGCATGGAGATCTGGTGGAGCGTTTTGTTTTGATCCATGTCCGGCTCGCGTCCGCGTGCGAAGGCCTGCTCGACCACGGCCAGGCCTTCCATACGACGATCCAAGCGCTTGTCGTCCACGCGTGCTTTGACATCGGGCACGGGAAACTTGGGGTCGTACATTTGGAACGCGTCGTATTTGGCGCCAAAGAAGCCGCCGCGTGCGGGCCATTGATTGGGGAGGATGGAGACGTGTGTCGGGATCTCGATCTTTGCTTCTGGCAGTTCGTGGCAGACGATGGCACCGATGCTGGGATGAATGAGCGTGGGATCGGGGCGGTAGCCGGTCTTGATGTTGTAGAAGGCGCGCTCGTGGTCCCCTTCCTTGCTGACCATGGAGCGGATAAGTGAGACGTCCTGCATGACGCTGGCGGTTTGTTCGAGGCCGGAGACGAAGTTGACGCCTTTGATGGCGGTGGGGATGGTTTTGACGCCGCCGCCGATTTTGGTTTCGGGATGCGGATCGAAGGTGTCGAGCTGGCTGGCGGCGCCGCCGAGCCAGAGGAGGATGACGGAGCGGGCGGGTTTGCCCTTGGGGGCGGTTTCGGCTTCGACGGCGAGGATGTCTGCGAGAGGGGTGAGCCAGGAGACGCCTGCGGCACCTGCGCCTCGGAGGAGTGAGCGGCGGGTGAGGTGAGAGGGGCTGTGGCAGGGAGAGGTGTTCATGGCGTGAATCGTGGGCAATGAGTGCTAAGGCGACGTTTCATCGCAGCGGAGGGACGTGGAGACGCTGCTGGAGGGGGCGACGTGTGAAGTGTGCACTGGGTTTGCTTCCCGGAATTTTGGGCCTAACCCAGGGTCGCCTCGCTGAGGCTCGGCTGACCCTGGGCTGAAATCCGCAGCCCCGTTGGGGCTGGAGAGTGAGAGTCTGAAGCCGGGATGGACGTTCCTGACCGAGTGGCATGTGTTCATGAATGCCGCTCGGTTAAAGGAATGTGCCGCAGCAATCGAACGCCGGAAACAGCGGCTCCCTTGGAGCGCAGGCTTCAGTCCGCGGCAGATCGCTTGCGCAGAGGAAGAAGTCATCGCCGCAGTGTGTGGCAAGCAGAATGGTGCGATGGAGATTGAAATGCTGAAGTGACTTGCGGAGTCAAGGATGCACGCGGAGTGCTGCGGACTGGAAGTCCGCGCTCCGAGACGCTTTGACATGCGGCGCTCAATTCCGCGATGGGCGTTCTTGACCGAAGGGCAAGCGTTCATGGCATTTAATGGTTCCAGGAAAATTCGGTGGCGTTCATGAGGGTCCAGTAGAGGTCGGACATGGCGCTGCTGCGGGAGTTTCGGCTCTTGGAGGTGGCCAGGAGGCTGGTGAAATGGGAGGCCTCGGCCGGGGTGGGACGACGTGTGAAAATGGAGAGGTAGGCGGCCTCCACGGCCGAGGCATTGTCAGGGGCCAGCATGCTGATGCGAGTGCTGGCATTGATGAAGGGATTGTTGCCGGTGTTGGTGGTGATCATGTTGCCGTTCATGAGCAGGAGGCGCTGTGGGATGGTGCCGCCGGCATCGTCGAAATTGTCCTCGCCTGAGTCGCCGTAGCGTTTGACGAAGTTGGCCACGTCGATGTCGCGTTTGATGCGGAAGAGGACGTGCGTCTCGGCGTCGATGGTGCTGAGGGAGGCGGCCTGGATGACGCTGCCGGCCATCTGCTCGGGGCGGAGGCGGGTGACGGGAAAAGCGGCCCAAGCGTTTTCCGCCGCAGTGGTGACGGGATGCGAAGGGTCACTGGCCTGACTCGACATCTGAAAGACTTGCGTGCCGACGATCACCCGGATCAGGCGCTGCATGTCATAATCGTGCGAGATGAAATCATCCGCCAGCAACTCCATGCCGGGAGGAAAAGGCCCGTCGAGCGGGATCTCATCCACAGGAGCGATCAAGGGACGGTTGAACAGCAGGGCCCACATGCGGTTCACAAGAGCGCGGGCAAAGGCTTTGTTGTCTTTGGCCGTCACCCAAGCGGCGAGCTTCGCGCGTGGAGTTCCTTTGGCAGGCAGGAGTTCGGGTTTCCAGGGCACCACGGGCTGGACTTTTTCCTCTTCTGTTTTTCCCAGGTAGCGGACTTGGTAGTTCTTTTTGTGATCGTCATGGAGGCCGTTCAAGTTGAAGTCTGCCTGGCCAAAGAAGGCGGCGAGCTGATGGAAGTCGGTCTGCTTCCAGGAGCTGCCGAGCTTGCCGTCGTGGCACTGGACGCAGTCGATGCGCACACCTAGGAAGGCGCGGCTGACTTTGGCGGCCAGTTTGACCTCGTCCGGCCCCTTTTTGTTTTCGTTCGTCACGGTAACGAAGTTCACCTCGGGATTGGTGGTCCAGACGCCGTTGGAATCGATCAGAGAGCGGGCGATCTGGTCGTAGGGCCGGTTTTGCTGGATGGCATCGCTCAGCCAGTCCACCAGCCGCCGACGACGGTACATGAGGAAGGGGCCGTTTTCGATCCCCACATAGACGCGGGCCAGGCGCTCGGCCAAGTAGTCGCTGGTGCGGCGGTCTGAGAGCAGGTGGGAGAGCCACCATTGCGGTGCATCCGCGCCTTTGAGCGACTCCAGCAAGCGAAGTTCCTGCAAGGAGGGAATGCTGCCCGTCAGCGCCAGGGACAACCGGCGAACGAGGGTGAGAGCATCCGTTTTTCCCACGGGATTGAGTGCTTGCTGAGCCCAGGTTTTTTGGAAATCTGCGTCCACCGCCTGCGCTGCTCGCTGAATGTCCTCAAGCTGGGTTTTGGCCAACCTTGGGGCGCTTCCCGTGGCGACCACCGGAGGGGTCAGCAGTTCCGCCACGCCCCAAAAGGCACCTGCTGACAGTGCAGCCAGGATGAGGGCATTGCGCAGCCAGAGCAGCCAGCTGGAGGAGGAAGGGGCGGAATTCATGACGGGAGGCTGCGTTCGAGCCTGTCTTGTAACACGCGAGGCCAGGATCGGTTTCCAAAGTATCTTTGCAACAATCAGCGCGCAGAAGACTTTCATAGGGCTTCCTGCATGTCCGAACCGCCGCTGCCCACCCTGATGCCCCCTGCCCTGCCTGTTGTGACTGAGGCAGGTTTGGCGCCTTCGGCGCTGCCTGGCGGACCGGACCGCCTGAAGGCGGGACTACAATACGCGCTTTCAGTGGAGCCGCATTATAGCCCGAATCCCACTGTACTGGTGGTGGAGAAGCGGGGCTTTTTTCAGAAGGTGGGCTCGGGGCTGGACTGGCTTTTTGGGCTGGCGGCGCTGCTTGTATTGGTGGCGGCGTGCTCGGTGATTCCGGTGCTGAATTTCCTGAGTTTGGGCTACTTGCTGAATGTGAGTGGCACGGTGGCGCGGACCGGGCGGTTTCGTGATGGGTTCATTGGTGTGAGGAAGGCCGCGGTTTTGGGCAGCCTTGCGGCTGGTGTTTGGATCGTGGTGTGGCCGGCGCGGCTGCTGTCCACGATGTGGAAGGATGCTGAACTGATCGCTCCCGGGAGCGGGATTGCCCAAGGGTGGCATGCGGGATTGATCGTCGTGATCGTCCTCACGCTGGCGCACATTGTGTGGGCCTGCGTGCGCGGCGGGAAGCTGCGGCATTTTTTGTGGCCGCAGCCGCTGCGCTTCAAACGCTGGCTGAGCACGCCGGGGAAGTTTGACAATCTTCAGGGCATGATCACCGGCTATATTATCGGGCTGCGGCTGCCGTTTTATTTCTGGCTGGGCCTGCGCGGGTTTGTGGGAGCGCTGGTGTGGCTGATTGTTCCGGTGGGCATCCTGCTGGGTGCCACGCGTCTGCCGGTGGGCGGCTCAGTCCTGCTCTCGCTGCTGGGCGGGGTGCTGCTGCTGGTGGTGGCGATTCATCTGCCGTTTTTGCAGGCGCACTTCGCGCAGACGGACCGGTTCAGCGCCCTGTTTGAGCTGCGTGAGGTTCGCCGGTCGTTTCTGCGGGCGCCGCTGGCGTTTTGGTTTGCGCTCCTCATCACGCTGCTGTTTGCGGTGCCGTTGTATTTGCTGAAGATTGAGCTGACGCCGCGTGAGCTGGCATGGCTGCCGAGTCTGCTGTTTGTGATTTTCATCTTCCCGGCGCGGGTGCTGACGGGATGGGCGATGAGCCGGGCGACGAGGCATGAGCAGCCACGGCACTGGTTTCCGAGGTGGATGGCGCGACTGGGGATTGTGCCGGTGGCGCTGGCTTACACGCTGGTGGTGTATTTCACGCCGTATCTGTCCTGGAACGGGGCGTGGAGTTTGCTGGAGCAGCATGCGTTTCTGGTGCCTGCGCCGTTGATGGCGCTATAGGGAGGGAGTTTGCAGTGGTTTACGGTTGTTGACGGTGGGTTACAATTGTTGGGGAATGGGAGAGATGGAGGTGAAGTGGAGATGCGGGGACGCAGTGACATTGTGGCGGTGCTGCGATGAGTACGCTGCTGGAGAACGCGGTGTGTGAAGGAGGCGCTGGGTTTGCTTCCCGGAGGTGGGGCGCGATAACCCAGGGAAGCACTCGCTAAAGCTCGGCATCCCTGGGCTTAATTACGGAAGGCCGTTGGCCTTCAAGGCGGGAGGTATGTTTCGAGGACTCTGTGCGGCTGATGGACAGTTGTACGCGCTGGGAACCGCACATGGAATGTGTGGACCACGCCACGCTGGGGCTGCAACTGTTTGTCGGAGTCTTGGAAAAGTGCTGAGACGTTGAATCTGGGCTTGTCGGTTATGCGGCATGGGGCATTCGTCCTGCCCCGATGACCTGGCTTACTGAACAGACGCTCCTGCCCGCCGATGTGTGGTCGCTCGTGCTCGCGGCGCTGGGGGCGATGTGCATCGGGATGTCGAAGGCGGGGCTGGCGGGGACTTCGACGCTGAACGTGGTTTTGATGGCGCAGATCTTTGGCGCGAAGCAGTCGGTGGGTGTGATTTTGCCGATGCTGATCGCGGCGGATTTCATGGGCTACATCATCAACCGCAAGGGCGGGAGCTGGCGGCGCATTGTGCCGATGGTGCCGCCGGCGATTGCGGGGGTGGTGGTGGGGTGGTTCCTGCTTGGCCGATTTGACAATTCGATGGCCCGCATCGTGATCGGCTGGATCATCATTGTGCTGCTGATCTTTAACTGGTTGCTGAACAAGAGGAGGCAGGACTTTCTGGCGCTGACCGAGCACAAGGTGTTCACGTGGTCGATGGGGTTTCTGGCCGGAGTGGTGACGATGCTGGCGAATGCGGCGGGGCCGGTGATGACGGTGTATCTGCTGGCGCAGCATCTGGAGAAGAAGGAACACCTGGGGGTGTTCAGCCGGTTCTTCCTGTTTATTAATTTGTTCAAGGTGCCGTTCAGTACGGATCTGGGGATCATCAATCCGAGGTCGCTGATGACAAACCTGACCTTGATGCCGTGTGTGGTGCTGGGGGTGGTGCTGGGGGTGGTGCTGGGGTGGTGGATTTTGAAACGGCTGCCGCAGAAGGTGTTTGAGAATGTTCTGTTCTGGCTGACGGCGTTTGCGGCGGTGTGGTTGATCCGGGGGTGATTTGTGGAGAATGGACGGGTGTTGATCTTGGGTGTTGGAGTAGCGGCACTCGAATACTGCTGCGGAGCTCTTTGCAGACGCTGCTGGTCGATGCTGGGTGCGACGGGATGCTGGGTTTGCTTCCTGGTCGTTTGATTCTAACCCAGGGTCGCCTCGCCAAGGCTCGGCTGACCCTGGGCTGACTCCTCAGCCCCTTCAGGGCTGGTGAGCGGCGGAGCGGAGTGGTGGAAGATGGTGGCAGTCAGACAAGGCGGTTCAGCAAGGCGCCACGCTGGAGGTCGAGATGCTGGAGAGTCGTGCGGAGACACGGGTGCAAGCGGAGTGCTGCCTTCTAAGCCAAGGCTACGAAGCGCCTGAACTCAAGGCGGCTAGAATGTGGAAAGGTGGGTAACAATAGAGGTTATTCGGGAGGCGTGACGCTGTGGCCGTTCGTCCAGAACCGCCTGAAGGCGGAACTACAAAACTTAAGCTGGGTTTGCGATGTCGTGGTTCGAAGAAGAAGGCAATTTTCGCAGAGCACCTGAACTCAAGTCGGCTTGATGGTGGAAGGGAGGGTCACAGCGGAAGTTATTCGGGAGGCCAGAGACGGACTGGAAGTCCGCGCTCCGGAACCCTTTGGCCTGCGGCGGTCAATTCCGCGATAACCGTTCTTAACCGAGCGGCCCTTCACGCCCTTATTTTATTATTGGAGTATGTTGTCAGATTATCAGTCCGCAATACGCTTCGGCTCCCATGAAGCCCGTACTGCTTGCCCTTGTCTTTTCGTCGTTTGCCGCTGCTGCGGAGTTTCCTGAGCTGTACAACAGTGATCCGGGGAATCCGCAGCCGACGCCGGCGAAGGGGGCATTGAAGATGCTGAAGCTGCCGAAGGGATTTAAGGCGACGCTGTTTGCGGCGGAGCCGGATGTGCAGAATCCGATCGGCTTGTCGTGGGATGCACGCGGGCGGATGTGGGTGGCGGAGAACTACACGTATGCGGAGCGGGCGAAGCGAT
This sequence comes from Prosthecobacter sp., assembly GCF_049294395.1. Taxonomy (GTDB): domain Bacteria; phylum Verrucomicrobiota; class Verrucomicrobiia; order Verrucomicrobiales; family Verrucomicrobiaceae; genus Prosthecobacter. Next base: position 40,634 of record NZ_JBAQCR010000004.1, on the reverse strand, counting down.
TTGATCTGGGGCTGAAGGACCGGGTGATCATTCTCGAGGACAAGGACTGGGATGGAGTGGCTGAAACGCGCAAGGTCTTCACCGAGGATGTGCAGATGCTGACAAGCGTGGAGGTGGGCCGTGATGGGGTGTGGCTGATGTGCCCGCCGCAGGTGCTTTTTATTCCTGACCGCAACCATGATGACATCCCGGATGGTGAGCCGGAGGTGGTGATCGATGGCTTCACCGTGGCGAAGGACAACTACCACAATTTTGCCAATGGACTACGCTTTGGTCCTGATGGCTGGCTCTATGGCCGCTGCGGGCACTCGTGCCCCGGCAGGCTGGGCATTCCCGGCACGCCGGATGATCAGCGGGTGCCGATGAAGGGCGGGATCTGGCGCTACCATCCTGAGAAGAAGATTGTGGAAGTGCTGACGCATGGCACGACGAATCCGTGGGGGCATGACTGGGATGCGAACGGGGAGATGTTCTTCATCAACACGGTCACGGGCCATCTGTGGCATCTGATGCATGGCGCGCATCTCGTGGACTCCAGCAAGGAGAATCCCTTTGTGTATGAGAAGCTGGATACCATCGCGGATCACTATCACTACGACCGGAGCGGCAGCTGGACGGCGTCCCGTGATGGCAAGGCGAACAGCCTGGGTGGCGGACATGCGCACATCGGGATGATGATTTATCAGGCGGAGCAGTGGCCAAAGGAATATCGCAACAAGCTTTTCACGCTGAACATGCATGGGCGCCGTGCCAATGTGGAAAGGCTGGAGCGCAACGGCAGCGGCTATGTGGGCAAGCATGAGCCGGATGTTTTTCTGAGCGATGATCCGTGGTTTCGTGGCATCGAGATCAGCACGGGGCCGGATGGGAGCGGGTTTATTCTGGACTGGAGCGATACTGGCGAATGCCATGACTCCACCGGGGTGCATCGGACGAGCGGGAGGATTTTTCGGGTGAGCTATGGGGAGGCGAAGAAGCCGGAGGTGCCGTTTGCGTGGCGCAAGGCGTGGCCGAAAGCGGACCTGAATTCGGCTGACGAGCACGCGCGTGCTTTGGCGATCCGTGAGCTGACGCAGTTCTCGCCGATCGATGCGATCAGCGGCCCGATGCCGCATGCGGTTTATCCGGAGCTGGGATTTGATGCGGTGAAACTCGCGAAGGAGGACACGTCTTCTTTTGTGCGCCTGACGCTGGCCTCGACGCTGCAGCGGATGCCGGTGGCCAAGCGTGAGGAACTGGGTGCGGCGCTGCTGGCGCATGCGGAGGACGCGAATGATCCGTTTCTGCCTTATCTGGTGTGGTATGGCATCAGCCCGCTGGCGGCGCAAGATCCGCAGGCACTCGTGGCTCTGGCGAAAGATTGTACGTGGCCGAAGACGCTGCGCTGGATGGCACGGAGTCTGGCCACACAGCCGGGGGCGCTGAATGCGCTGCTGGCGCAGGCGAAGGCCGGGCAGGTGGAAGATATTTTGGGTGGAATGGCGGATGCCTTTAAGGGGATTCGGAAGGCGGCGAAGCCGGAGGCGTGGGATGGGTTTGTAAAGCTGGCGGCAGGCGCACCAGAACCGGCTAAAGCCGGGACTACAATACACACAGCTGATCCGGAACGGGCTAAAGCCCGAACTACGTACATCCAGGAATTGAGCATTCTGTTTGGTGATGGGCGGGCGCTGGATGATGTGAAGAAGATGGCGCTGGATGAGAAGGCTGATCTTTCGGCGCGTGAGTCGGCGCTGAAGACGCTGATTGAAAACAAGCCGGATGATCTGCGGGCGATCTGCACGCAACTGCTGGAGGTGCGCGGCCTGAATATCACTGCGGTGCGCGGGCTGGCGCTGTTTGATGATCCTGAGATCGGGCAGAAGCTGGCGGGGAGCTATCGCAAATTTGGACCGGCCGAACGTCCGACGGTGATTGATACGCTGGTGTCACGGCCGAGCTTTGCCAAGGCTCTGCTGAAAGACATGGCGGTGGGGAAGATCCCCCGCGCTGATTTGACGGCCTTCCATGCCCGCCAGATCAACGCCTTCAAAGATGAAGCGCTGTCCAAGCAACTGGTGGAGGTGTGGGGCGAGCTGCGTGAGTCTGCGGCTGATAAGAAGGAGCTGATCGAAAAGGTGAAGAAGCAGCTCACGCCGGCAACGCTGGCGAAGGCGAATCTCAGCCAGGGGCGCATGCTTTTCACCGCTATCTGCGGCGCCTGCCACGCCATGTACGGGCAGGGCGGGAAGATCGGGCCGGATCTGACGGGCTCAGGCCGTGCGAACTTGGACTACCTGCTGGAAAACATCGCGGATCCGAGCGGGGTGGTGAGTGCGGACTTCCGCATGAGCCTGCTGACGCACAAGGATGGCCGGGTGCTGAGCGGTGTGGTGACGGAATCGAACGCACGCACGCTGACGCTGCGCACGATGACTGAGACTTTGACCCTGGACCGTGCGGACATCGTGAAACAGGAGACCTCGCCACTCTCCATGATGCCTGAGGGATTGCTGCTGGCCTTCCAGCCGGAACAGGTGCGTGATCTGATTGCGTATTTGATGCATCCGGTGCAGGTTCCACTGCCTAAAGCGCCATGAGCACGCCAACTTCCAGTCGCAAATTCCAATTTGGCCCTGGTTGGCTGCTGTTTCTGGGCATGATTGCGCTTCTGCTATTCAACAAGAACAGCCGGGACGTTTTGAAGACGCTGAAGGAGCGTGTGAATGGGCAAACGCAGCGGATGCGCACGGAAATGGACGGCTTGAAGGCGGCCATGGAACAGAAGCGGCAGGAGGAAAAGTAGACCCGGCCATTGGCTCAGGCTATTTTAAGACAATCTTTGTTTGGCAGCGGGCTCTACGGCTGCTGTATTTCCCGAATGTCACAAGGAACCCTACTCATCACCGGCGGCGCAGGATACATCGGCTCGCACACCGTTCGTCATTTGCTTGAACAAAACGAGCGTGTGGTGGTGCTGGACAACCTTGTCTTCGGGCATCGTGAGGCGCTGCCGATGGACAGGGTGGACTTTGTGGAAGGCGACATGTCCGACGCGGCGCTGATGGAGAAGCTTTTCACCGAACACAAGCCGGAAGCGGTGCTGCATTTCGCGGCTTTTGCGTATGTGGGGGAGTCGGTGACGGATCCGCTCAAGTATTACCGGAACAATCTCGCCGCGCCGCTGACGCTGCTGGAAACGATGCAGCGCCATGGCTGTAAGCGCTTCATTTTTTCCTCCACCTGCGCGACCTATGGCGACCCGGTGCGCATCCCCATCGATGAATCCCATCCGCAGGCGCCGGTGAATCCCTACGGTGCAAGCAAATGGATGCTGGAGCGTGTGCTGCATGACTGCGGCCATGCCTGGGGGCTGAAGTCTGTGTTTCTGCGCTACTTCAATGCGAGCGGCTGCCATCCGAGCGGTGAAATCGGTGAAGACCACAATCCGGAGACCCACCTGATCCCGCGCATCCTGATGGCTGCCACGGGGGAGATCGAGAACATCACCGTGTTTGGCACGGACTACGCCACGCCGGATGGCACGTGCATCCGCGATTACATCCATGTTTGTGATCTGGCTTCAGCGCATGCGCTGGCACTGAATTATCTGCGCAAGGGTGGTGACACCGTCGCGGTGAATCTTGGCACAGGCCGTGGGTTCAGCGTCAAAGAAATCATCTCCACGGCGGAAGCGGTGACGGGGAAAAAAATTCCGGTCACTTATGGCCCGCGCCGCGCGGGTGACCCCTCAGAGCTCATCGCCGAGCCTAAAATGGCTAAAGAGATTCTTCAGTGGGAGGCTGCTCACAAAGACCCGCGGGAGCATATTGAGTCTGCCTGGAGATGGATGAGTGGCGAGCGGAAGGGGCGGTATTCGGCTTGATTTTCAAGGATTAAAGATTTCAGCCATCGTGGTTGATGAACTATTCTGACTGCCGACAAAAATGGGCGTTGCGCCTACCGCGCCTAAATAAACCCTTTAACTAGAGCGGATCTAATAGATCTGAGGGAGTGTATTGACTCATCAATTAGATGAGCGCATGAAGAATGTCACATGCGATATGTAGTGTGAACGGTCTTCACTTAAGACTGTCGCACTATAGATTCACTTGGTTTCACACTTTAAATGAGAGCAGTTGTTAATGGGTTGGTCGCCATCATCGCGTGCCTTAGCGGCACGCTGCTTCATGCTGTGGAATTGATCGGGGGACCGCAGGCAAGAACCACGGCCAACACCGCCACGATTCAATGGCGCACGGATGTGGAATGCGGCACGCGGCTGCAGTTTGGCCTGAATCCCGCAGCGCTGGACCGCAAAGCCGAAGGTTCGGTGACGCGTGATCACACCCTGCAACTGGAATCGCTGACACCGGCCACGACGTATTATTTCAGTGTGGGCAGCGCGCGAGCCAAGCTTGCCACAGGGAGCTTCACCACGGCCGGGGGAGCGCCTGCGGCGGCACCGCAGCCCTCGCTGATCCGGCGGGTGCTGAATGTCATCACTCCGGAGAAGAAGGAGGCTCCTGCTGCGGTTCCCCAGCAAGCCCCGCCGACTCGACAGACCTGGGGGCACCTTGATTCACTGCAGGATCATTTTGAGCGACATGGCGGCGACTTCTCCAGCAAGTCGCCGGATGACTACGCGGCAAAGGCCTGGGCCTTCCTGCAGCGCGCCCGCGCTGAAAACCTGCCGATGAAGCTGGACGACACGGACAGAACGCTTCGCGTCTTTGATCCCACCACGCGCGTATTTGGTGCGTACAACGGCGCTGGCAAGACCAAGACCTTCTTCAAGCCGGACAACCCCAGCTACTGGCAGCGCCAGCCCGGGAGAAACGTGAAAGCGGCTGACCTCCGCTTTTATCGGCGCTGAGAACGCCCCCTTCCAAAAAACCAACCATGAAAAACAACCTCAATTTCTGCCCCGTATGTGGCTATGACAAGCTCGCTGAGCCGCCGAGAAACCGAACCGGAGGCGCATCGATGGAAATCTGCGCCTGCTGCGGATTCCAGTTTGGCGTGACTGACGATGACAAAGGTGTGAGCTACGATGATTTTCGCCAGCAATGGATCACGGACGGAATGCCGTGGACCAGCACGGGGAAAAAGGCCCCCAAAGGGTGGAACCCGCAGACGCAGCTTGGCTCACTGGCGCTACGCGCCACGCTGAGCCGGGTGAAGGGCCGCCCGCCGCGGATGGCAGTCATCTTTGCGTGAGCTCACGCCGCGCCTTTGAGCAAACTGAGCGCATGAACGCGCGCGCTGTCGGCGCTGCCGCCGAGCATGCGTGCGAGTTCATCGACGCGTTGTTCATCGCTCACAGCCTGAATCTGTGAGCGCGTGGTGTTGCCGGTGATCTCCTTTGTAACCACGAAGTGGCTCTTCGCCAGGGAGGCCACCTGTGGGAAGTGGGTGATGGCGATGACCTGATGAGTGGTGCCCAGGGCGGCCATTTTGCGGCCGACGGCCTCTGCGATGTTGCCGCCGACGTTGGCATCGATTTCATCAAAGACGAGGAGGGGGACGGCGTCCTGCTTTGCAAGGGCGCTTTTCACGGCGAGCAGGACGCGGGACATTTCGCCGCTGGAGGCGGTGAGGCGGAGAGGTTTGGAGGGCTCGCCGGGATTGGGCGCGAAGTGGAAATCGACTTCTTCGAGGCCGTTGCGTTCGGGTGATGGGAGGACGGCAAGCTGGGCCTCGAACACGCTGCGTTTGAAGCCGAGATCGGTGAGGTGTGAGGCGACTTCTTTGGCGAGCTTTGGGGCGGCATCGCTGCGCCTCTTGGAGATTTGTTTGCCGAGTTTCAGGACGTCCGCCTCGCGCTCTTTGACGAGTTTTTGGAGCTTGGCGATTTCTTCGCCGCGGTTTTCCATCCTGGCGAGTTTGCGCTCGGTTTCGGCGAGGAACTCCAGGATCTCGGCGATGGTGCGACCGTACTTGCGCTTGAGGGTCTGGATGGTGTGAATGCGGCTTTCGAGCTTGTCGAGTTCGGCGGCGTCGATCTCCAGATCGTCTGCGTAGTCCTGCACGCTGCTTTCGAGTTCGGTGAGTTCGATTTGGGCGGACTTGAAGCCTTCGAACATCGTGGCGGTGGCGGGATCGATCTTTTCGAGTTCGTGGATGCTGCGGCTGATCTCGCGCAGGCCATCGATCACGCTGCCTTCGCCTTCGCTGAGGCGGCCGGTGATGCTGCCGCAGAGTTCGGCGAGGCGTGCGCCGTTGGCGGCAATGCGGTGACGGGATTCGATTTCTTCCTCCTCGCCCGGCTTCAAGTTTGCGGAAGCGATTTCGTTTGCCTGGAACTTGAGCATGTCGATCTGCTGGCTGCTGGCGCGCTCGGAGTTTTCGAGTTCATCGAGTTCTGTCACGGCGGCGCGCCAGAGCTTCCAGGTGTCCTGGTATTTGCCCAGCAATTCCTCAACGCTGGCATACTTGTCGAGCATCTCGAGCTGGCGGTCCTTGGAGTTGAGGGACTGATGATCGTGGGGGCCGTGGAGATCGACGAGGAATTCGCCGAGGCTCTTGAGCACCTGGATGGTGACCGGGGAGCAGTTGACGAACTGTTTGTTGGCTCCGCTGGTGCTGATGGCGCGTTTGATGAGGAGTTCGCCGTCCTGGCAGGGCTCCAAGCCGGCTTCTTCCAGCACAGCATCGATGGCGCGGGTGTCTTTGAGGTGGAAACCGGCCTCCACGGTGCAGGCGTCCTGGCCATTGCGAATCAGGCTGCGGTCAGCTCTTTCTCCAAGGATCAGCTTCAAGGCACCGACGATGATGGATTTGCCAGCGCCCGTCTCCCCCGTCACGCCGATGAGACCAGCGGCCAGCTCCCAAGTCACGTCTTCAACGAGGGCCAGATTGCGGATTTTGAGGAAGGAAAGCATGGGTTGAATGAAATGGTGGACAAATGAACATGCATTGTTCTTTTCTCATTTCAACCACCGCGAGGCGATCTTCCACTCCATGCTTTAAAAGCACGTGAAAAATGTGCAGCGGATTTGTAACCAAGCTCGGCGGCGACGCCTTTCACCAAGGCATCAGGCTGGCGGAGTTTGATGGCGGCCTGAGAGAGCTTGAGGCGGGTGAGGCAGGCAAGCGGGGTCTCGGTGTCGTAGCGCTGGAAGAGGCGGGTGAAGTAGGCGGCGGAGACGAAGCAGGCTTTGGCAGCCTGCTCGATGCTGCTGAGCACGGGATAATTGCGAAGGAGATGACCGCGGCAGCGCAGGTAGGTGGCGTACGCGGGGTCCATTTTGGCGGTGGCGGGCTGGCGGGAGTCCGCGCAGAGCACCAAGGCGTGCTCGAGCGTGGCACAGGCTGCGCGCAGGCCAAAGCGGCCGCCGCGCAGAGCGTGATCGATCACTTCCTCGAACAGTGAGTCAACGCGTGAGACGTCCGTGACGCGGAGGACACTGCCGGGAGAGAGATCAAGATCGCTCATCAGCTTAGCCGCTCGTGCGCCGGTGAAATTGAAGAAGTACTTCACCATCGGCTCCTCCGCCGAGCTGCGGATGACCTGCGGGGTGGTGGAATCGAATACAAAGGCGTGTCCGGCTTCTATTTCATGCGTCTGATCCGCCAGCGTGACGCTGCCATGGCCCTTCGACACGAACTCGAAGGCGAGAAACGGGAATTTCTGCCGGTCCATGACGAAATCCGGGGCACACCATTCGCAGCCACCGCCTACAAGGCATAGCGTCGACGCATCGCTCTGCCGATCCTCCCATTCCGGGAGGAAGAAGCGGCGGGTGCGTACGACTTGCTTGGAAAAGTAGTCGGCCTGGTCGGTGGCTGGCATGGTGGGACAGGATGAAAGTTTCCAGCCGTGAGAATCTTGCGACAAAGGGTCAAGAATCGTCATTTCACCGGCAAACATTCGACGCACTGGCGGGTTGCTATTTGGCGGCCTCGGAAGTCACTTGTTGGATATGTCCCAACCTCTTTCCGGCATCATCCCGCCCCTCGTCACACCTTTGCGTGATCGCGACCTGCTCGACTGTGAGGGTTTGGAGCGACTGATCGAGCATCTGATCGGTGGTGGAGTGTCCGGATTGTTCATTCTCGGCACCACGGGTGAAGGGCCCAGCCTGAGCTATCGCCTGCGACGGGAACTGATTGAGCGCACCTGTAAGCAAACAGCGGGGCGCGTGCCGGTGCTGGTGGGGATCACGGACACTTCGTTCACTGAGAGCGTGAACCTGGCGAGGCATAGTGCCGAGGTGGGAGCCACGCATGTGGTCACGGCGCCGCCGTATTACTTCCCTGCGGCGCCGCCGGAACTGCAGGAATACATTCAGGACCTCGTGGCAGAGATGCCCCTGCCGATGTTTCTGTACAACATGCCCGGGCTGACGAAGGTGAGCTTTGAGATCGACCTGGTGCGCCGCGCGCTGGACATGCCGGGCATCTGCGGGGTCAAGGACAGCTCATGCGACATGATCTACTTTCATCGCCTGCTCGAAGTGGCGAAGCAGCGTGCTGACTGGAGTATGCTGGTGGGGCCGGAAGAGCTGACGGCAGAAGCCGTGCTGCTGGGAGGGCATGGGGGCATCAATGGCGGGGCAAATCTGCATCCGAAGCTTTATGTGGAGATGTATCGGGCCGCAGCGGCGCAGGATTTGAAGCTCACGCGGGAGCTGCATGCGAAGGTGATGCAGCTGGCGGGAAGCATTTATACGGTGGGGCGGCACAAGTCGGCGATCATCAAGGGCATCAAGTGCGGGCTCTCGCTGCTGGGCATCTGCGAAGATCACATGGCGGAGCCGTTTCACCGTTTCCGTGACCCGGAACGTGCGATCATTCGTGAAAGACTCGTCAACCTTGGCCTGATTGCTTAACCCTTCCCAACCATGAAATCTTTTTCGCTGCTTTGCTTTGCCTTCACCCTGTTGCTGACCTGCCATCTCCGCGCCCAAATTGCCGGAGGATTCAGTGCTGTTTCGCCCACGGACAAGGAGGCGGTGGCAGCGGCGGAGTTTGCGGTGAAAGCTCATGATCCGAAGCTCAAGCTGCAGGGCATTGAGAGCGGGGAGAGGCAGGTGGTGGCGGGGATGAACTACAAGCTGGTGCTCAATGTGGCGGATGCAGACGCCGCACGGCAGGCGGCTGTGGTGGTGTGGCATAAGCTTGATAAGAGCCGTGAGCTGACTTCATGGGAGTGGCTGAAGGCCAAGGAGGCGCAGCCTGGTGTTATGAAATCCGAATTCATCTATGATACCGGGCCTTATCCCTCGGTCCACGCCACGACCATTGTCGAAACGCCGACGGGGCTGGTATCGGCGTGGTTTGGGGGCACGGCGGAGAAGAATCCGGATGTGTGCATCTGGGTTTCGCGGCTGGTTGATGGCAAGTGGACGGAGAGCGTGGAGACGGCGAACGGGGTGCAGGCTGATGGGAAGCGCCACCCGACATGGAATCCGGTGCTGTTTCAGCCACGCAATGCGCCGCTGATGCTGTTTTACAAGGTGGGTCCATCTCCCAGCACGTGGTGGGGGGAACTCAAAACTTCCAGCGATGGCGGCAAGACGTGGTCGGCTGCGCAGAAACTGCCCGAGGGCATCTATGGGCCGATCAAAAACAAGCCGGTGCAACTGCCGAACGGGGACATTCTCTGCCCAACGAGCAATGAAACGGACAAGAAGCCGAGCGCGTGGGCCATCTACTTTGAGCGCACTTCGGATCTGGGCAAAACCTGGGAGCGCACGAAGCTGCTGCACGATGGCCTGGTGGTGAGCGCGATTCAGCCGAGCATCCTTGATCTGGGTGGCGACAAGCTCCAGGCGGTGGGCCGCACGCGGCAGGGCAAGGTGTTTCAAATTTCCTCTGAGGATGCAGGGCGCACGTGGGGTGAGATTTCGCTGACGGAACTGCCGAATCCTAACTCCGGCACGGATGCGGTCACGCTGAAGGACGGGCGCCATCTGCTGATCTACAATCATACGGCCAAGGGGCGCAGCCCGCTGAACCTCGCGGTCAGCAAGGATGGCAAGGTGTGGAAGGCGGCGCTGGTGCTGGAGGACGAGCCGAAGAAAGAATTCAGCTATCCGGCGATCATTCAGACGAGCGATGGACTCGTGCACATCACCTACACGTGGAAGCGCCAGAAGGCGAAGCACGTGGTGATTGATCCCGCCAAGCTTGTGCTGAAACCCATCGTCAACGGCCAGTGGCCGAAATGATTCGCCTCTGACGACATGCAACAGCGTCCGTTTTTGTTCTTCATCCTTGCGGCGGTCGTCGCGATCCACGCACCCGCACAGGAACTGGCGTCATCGGCTGATATGAAAGTGGCCAGCCAGATTGGTCAGGCCTGGGATGTGGCCTGGAGCCGGTTTTATCTCTCCAAGGTGCAGACCTTTGGAGATTACTTGAGCAGCTACGATCCAGGCAAAGAGCAGGCGCATCTGCCGACTGCGGAAGAGGTCAAACGCCAGTATCCCAATCCCTGTGGTTATAGCACAGGCATGGAGGACGGCGCGATTCTCGGAGGCGCCATGCTGAGTGTGCTGTGTGATCGTTTTGCGGTGACTCACGATGAAACGCTGCGCGAGAAGGCGGCCAGTGTTTTCGCCGGGCTGAAGCGCTGCGCCACGGTGCATGGCGTGCGCGGTTTTGTGGCACGCAATGTGTGCCCGGAAGATGGCAAGAGTGTTTACATCAACTCCTCGCGCGATCAGGTGACCCACTTTGTGCATGGACTGTGGCAGTATTACCACAGTCCTCTGCCGGATGAAGATACGAAGCAGCAGATCCGCGCCGTTCTCGCGGATGTGGCGGAGCGCATGATCCAGTTCGTCACGCCGAAGAACGACTTTGATTTTTGCCGTGCCGATGGTGAGCGCTGCCCGCTGGGCATCTGCCGGATGTGGAATGTGCAGGCGCATGAGGCGGCGCGGCTGCCGATGATCTATGCGGCGGCATGGGATGTGACGCGTGACGAGCGGTACCGCAAAGAATGGCGGCGGTATGCGGCGGATGCCATCGCGCAATCGGCAAACCCTGGAGAGAACAAGCCGGCCTATGCACTGCTGCAGATGCAGTGCTCGCTGGAGGTGCTGCATGAGCTGGAGCCGGATGCTGAGCTGAAGGCGACGATCCATGAGCGAATGACTCATGTGCGTGATCTGGCGGCGAAGCGCTTCACCAGCGTGCTCTCGCAGATTGCCAAAAAGAGTCCTGAAGAGATGAAGATGCTGGGGCCTGACTGGCGGCATGTCTCTGTGTGGAAGAATCAGAAGGGCTATCCCAATCCGCAGTGGGGTCCGTATCGAGATGTCTGGCACATCACGCGAGAGGCCGGCGAGTCGGCGTTGGTTTTGTTGATGGTCGATCCGGCTTCAGTTTCTGCGGCACAACAGTCTTCCTTGGCAGGACTGATCCGGGGCTTTGACTACGAGCATAATTCCAGCTGCGGCATCATCTACCATCTGGCGGCCTACTGGAAGGCGCGCCGCAATCATCTGCTGGTTCCTTGAGATGACTCCGCTCCGCATGAAAGCCTGCCTTTTTGCCACCAGCCTGTCGTTATCAGCCTTGCTGCCGTGTGTTTGCATGGCGGACAGCGGTGATGCGCGTGACGTGCACGTGATCCGCACCGCCGAACAAGAACCCCGGGCTGCCCTGCTGGGGCAGCCGAGCCTGGCACTGTGGAAAGAGAAGCACCTCGTGGCGGCCTACCAGCTGGGCATCCCAGGAAAGATGGACATGGGCAGCATTGATGCCGTGGTCTCCACCGATGACGGTCAGAACTGGAGCATCCCAAGCACGATTTTTGACAGCACGGAGCGACATGGTGCCATGCAGTTTGGCTACTGCAACGCGGTGCTGTACAAGCCGCCGGGGCAGGATGTGCTGTGGTGCTTTGCCATGCGCTGCCCGCTGAACTACGCCGACAGCGAGGACTCCCACCTAGCAGCAGCTTACAGTGGTGATGGGGGCCGCTCATGGAATCCTGTGGAGCTAGCCATGCACTACACCGGGCCGCTGGTCATTCTGGGCGAGATCCAGCGCATCGAGGAAAACGGTCATGCGGTGTATGTGATGCCTGCGCACCGCAACACGCGGCGGGCGGATCCGCATGGCAGCCGCGAGCATTTTGTGCTGCGCAGCACCAGCCTGCTGGACTGGCGTCTGGGAGGCTATGTGCCGCTGCCTCCGGGAAACAGCACGTTCCTGCATGAGGGGCAAATCGTGGTGAGCGATGCGAGGAAAGGCACGCTGAAGATGGTGATGCGAACCTCCACGGGAACACCGGAAGGGAAGCTGATGGACGGTGGAGCGCTGAATCCGCCACGGGCGTGGTCCAGCAGCAGTGAAGATGGCGGCGAGACGTGGAGCGTGGCGCAGGAAGAGCCGGAGCTATGGAACTCGGTTTCGGAGGCCTGGTTTGGCCGCAGCGATGACGGACGGCTGCTGTATGTTTACAATGACGGGCCCGCCTTTGGCCGCATGGCGCTGCGATACAAGGTATGCAGCGAAGCCGGTCAGTGGGGACCAGAGCAGACTTTCTTTGATGCAGGCGTGCACAACTCCTACCCGACACTCATCCAGGTGGCAGCGGGTGAATTCCGCGCGGTGTGGGACAGCGGCGATGAGAAGCGTCACCGACGTGCCATCCGCTTTGGCAAGCTGGGCCTGCCTGCTTTGAAAGCTGCAGCGCCGTGACGCTGCGGCACTGCATTGAGTTTCATCTTTTACCCCTATGATCAAAACTCGTTCCCTCATCCGTGCCCTGTTTGTGGCACCTCTTCTCACTCTGAACATCTTTGCAGCCGATGATGCCAAGCTGGAGATCACCGACGCCGCGAAGAAAAAGGCCTCTGCCACCATCCCCCTGCCTGCGGATCAAAAGCAGAATGTCATCATCTACAAGGAGCCTGGACGTTACGGCGGCTGGCCGGCGAATCATGGGCTGTGGCAGTGGGGGGATGAGCTGGTGGCGGGTTTTACTTCGACTTGGTACAAACAGACGACGACGGATCACCGCATCGACCGCACGAAGCCGAGCTATGAAATCCAGGCGCGCAGCATGGATGGTGGGAAGACGTGGAAGACGGAGGAGGATGTGCCCTTCAAAGATCCGAAGAATGAAGCGAAACCTGCGCCGCTGACGGTGCCGCTGGATTTCACCGCGCCGGACTTTGCGCTGATGTTTCGCTTTGGGGGACTGCATGCGGGGCCTTCGTGGTTTTACACGAGCCTGGACCGCTGCAAAACGTGGCAGGGGCCGTACGCGTTTGCGGTGGAGGGTGTGGAACGCATCTGCACGCGAACGGATCTGATTTTTTTGGGCAAGCAGGACTGCCTGATGTTTGGGAGTTGTGCGAAACAGAACGATGGGAAGGAGGGGCGTGTCTTCTGTGCGCGCACCACGGATGGTGGAGTGAGCTGGAAGCTAGTGTCGCTCATCGGCCCGGAGCCGATGGAGGGCGGGTATGCGATCATGCCTTCGTCGTTAAGGCTGAAGGATGGGACACTTTTGACGACGATCCGTCGTTCTGATCCGAAGGTGTCAGGCTTCATCGAAGCGTGGCGCAGCAGTGATCTGGGCAAGACGTGGACTTTCACTGGCAAGGCGGCGACGGGCATCGGGGGAAATCCGCCGGCGCTGGTGCAGCTGCAGGATGGGCGCGTGGCGGTGACGTATGGCTTTCGGCACAAGCCTTCAGGGATGCGGGCGAGCATCAGCGCGGATGGCGGTGTGACATGGGGGCCGCAGATCGTGCTGCGTGAGGATGGGTATGATGGCGATCTGGGTTATCCCCGCAGCGTGGTGCGACCGGATGGCCGGGTGCTGACGGTGTATTATTTCAACGGGCCCAAGGAAGATGACCGGGCGATTGAGGGGACGTTTTGGACGGCGCCGCAGCTCTGAGCGCCACCTGCAATATCCGAATCATTTCGTTAGGAAGTCAGGCCGGGAGCGTTGACCAAAGCACATGAAATCCTGCCTTTTTTCCTATCTTTCGTTCCGAATCGTTTTCGCGGCATGCGCGGCTTTGCTTGCCTGTGACCCTGCGTTTGGACAGGCCAAGTCTCCACAACTGCCGGCAGGCATCAAGATGGAGAAGGACATCGCCTATGTGCCGGATGGGGACGAGGCGCAGAAGCTGGATCTTTATCTTCCTGAGAAGGCGGCGGACAAACCGCTGCCGCTCGTGGTGCACATTCATGGCGGGGGCTGGATCGGAGGGAGCAAGTATCCGTGCGCGGTGGCTCCCATGGTGCTGCGGGGCTATGCGGTGGCGAGCGTGGAGTATCGATTCAGCCAGAAGGCCAAATTTCCAGCGCAGATCCAGGACTGCCAGGCGGCGATCCGCTGGCTGCGGGCGCATGCGAAGGAGTACAACCTAGACACCGAACATGTCGGTGTGGTGGGGGGATCTGCGGGCGGGCATTTGTCCGCACTGGTGGGCACGGCGGGCGGGAAGAACGCCTTCCCAAAGATCGGTGGGAATGAGGAGCAGTCTGACCGCGTGCAGGCGGTGTGCGACATCTTTGGCCCATCTGATTTCAGCACGGTGGTGCAGCAGGCGGCGGACGACAAGAACGTGAAGAACATCTTTGAGTTTAACACGCCGAAGGATCCGTATTCGCAACTGATCGGCACGAAGCTGGACGACAAGCCGAAGGCGGAGGCGGTGAGCCCGGTGCATTATGTGAGCAAGGACAATCCGCCGTTTGTGATCCTGCATGGAACGCATGACACGCTGGTGCCCTATGCCCAGAGCGAGGAACTGGCTGCGGCGCTGAAGGAGAAGGGCGTGACCGTGTGGCTGCAAAAACTGCCGGGAGCCGGGCATGGCGGACCGGGATTTGGCAAGTCGGCTGTGGTGCAGCTCATGCAGAATTTTTTCGACAAGTTTCTGAAGGGTTCTGAGGTGCAGATCGCGCTGGTGCCGGAGGCGGACGTGACGGTGGAGCCGACGAAGCCTGTGGTGAAATAAGCGGGCAAAAGCAAGGCCGCCGAAAAAGCTGAAGCCACTGAAGATTGACGATTTTGGAGGGAATGAATGCGGTATGCTCCGCGTTTCATTCCCTCTTTTTCACTCCCCTCCCCCATGATGTCTCTTGCAACACTTCGCCGCTCGTTTCTGGCGGCAGCCCTTGGTTTTACCACGCACCTCTCTGCCGAAGACTGGGGGGCGTATGTCATCGTGCCGGTAAGCGCTCCGTCGATGGTGCTGGAGGCGGTGGACGCGGGGACGACGGAGGGAACGCGGGTGTCGATTGGCAATCCGGCGGGCAAGCCGAACCAGAAGTGGGTGATCGCGCCGAAGGGTGATGGATATTATGCGATCAAGCCATCTTACAGCAGCACGCTGACACTGGCGGCAGACAAGGGTGGAGTGAAGAATGGGACGGGCATTGTGCTGGAGGCGGACAGCGGCAAGGACTGGCAGCTGTGGCAGATCAAGAAGAACGAGGCGGGATCATACTCGATCATTCCGAAGCACGCGCCGACGCAGGGGATGGATGATCTGGGCGGAAAGAAGGAGCCGGGAGCGAAGATCGATCTGTGGAAGCACAATCCGAATGACCAGCATTTGCAGTGGCAGATCAAACCGCTGGCGGGGAGCGCCAGCGCGGGGAATGAGGCTGCGGCCGCAGCGCCGACTTATGTGCCGCCGGTGATCAAGCCGGAGGAGATTCTGCCGGGGACGATCAAGCAGACGCAGTTTAACCAGAGCAAGGTTTTCCCGGGAACGGTGAGGGATGTGACGGTCTTCATTCCGGCGCAGTATGATGGCAGCAAGCCTGCGTGTGTTTACGTGAAGACGGATGGCTACAATGCGCGGGAGAAGATTTTCATGGAGACGCTGATCGCCACGAAGGAGATGCCGGTGACGATCGGTGTGTTTGTGAAGCCGGGCACGCTGCCAGCGCCGATGAAGGGGACGATGGACCGGCGGAATCGCGATCTAGAGTATGATGGCGTGGGCGATGAGAATGTGCGCTTTCTGCACGATGAGCTGCTGCCGTTTGTGGCGAAGGAGTTTGATTTGAAGCTGTCCACGGATGGCAATGACCGGTGCATCTCGGGTGGGAGCAGCGGTGGCATTGCAGCTTTCACGGCGGCGTGGCACAGACCCGAAGCCTTCAGCCGGGTGTATGCGGCGAGTGGAAGCTGGGTGGCGTTTCGTGGCGGGCATGAGTTTCCGACGATGGTGCGCAAATTTGAAGCGAAGCCGATCCGCGCGTATTTGACCACGGCGACGCATGACATGGAGAACTGCGCGGGTGACTGGTATCTGATTGATCTTGAGATGGACAAAGCACTGAAGTTTTCGGGCTACGACTATCAGTTCCGCAGCATCGAAGGACGCCACGTGGCGGGGTATGGGGAGAACTATCTGGAGGCGATGGCGTTTCTATGGAAGGGCTGGCCGGAGCGCGTGAAGGCAGGACCGAGCGCGCCGCGTGCGCAGGAGGTGATCATTCCCGGCGAAGGGTGGGAGCTGCTGGCGGAGGGCTTCAAGAGCACGCGGGGGCCGACGTGCAGCGAGAGCGGCGAGGTGTTTTTTGCGGACACTTCGAACAACAAAATTCACCGGATCGGGCTGGATGGGAAGGTGAGCGAATTTGTGGGTGACACGAATGCGCACTGCGTGACAATGGGTGCGGATGGGAAGCTGTACACGATCTCCGAGAAGTCGGGGAAGCTTATGAGCTTTGACGCCAGTGGTGCGAGCAGCGTGGTGATGGAGGACATTCTGGGGCACTCGATTCTGGCGATGCCGACGGGTGCGCTGTATGTGACCACGAATGGTGACAAGCCGAAGGAGGAGGGCACGGTGTGGCTGATCAAGGACGGCAAGAAGACGCTGGTGGACAAGGGGATCAAGTTTGCGACGGGGATGGCGTATCGGCCGGATCAGTGGCTGCTGACTGTGGCGGAGGGGCACTCGAAGTGGGCGTACAGCTATCAGATTGCTGAAGATGGCACGCTCAAAAACAAGGAGCGCTTTTTCCATCTGCATGTGGCGGATTGGGAAGATGACGCGGGGCCTGAATGTGTGTGCTATTCGATCGAGGGGCGGCAGTTCATTGCGACGAAGAGCGGGGTGCAGATCAGCGCGGACGATGGGCCCACTCAGATCATTCTGCCGGTGCCGGATCGCAGCCGCGTGACGGCGGTGGCGATCGGCGGGAAGGACAAGGACACGCTGTATGCCTTCTGCATGAACAAGATCTGGAAGCGCAAGATTTTGCAGCATGCGATGGGGGCGTGGAGTCCATGGACGAAGATGACGGGGTCGAAGCTGTGAAAATCATGAACCGCCGACATTTTATGGCTGCTGCTTCCAGCCTTGCTCTTGCCACCCATGCTGATGAACCCGCTCGCAAATGGCGAGTGGTCGTGCTGGGCAACAAGGGGAGCTATGGGCACAGCCTGGATACGATGTGGCTGAAGGTGCCGGGAACAGAGATCGTGGCGGCGGCTGATCCTGATGCGACGAAGCGGGAGGCAACTTTGAAGGAGCTGAACATCACGCAGGGATTTGCGGATTATCATGAGATTGCGAAGGCGAAGCCGGACCTGGTGGCGATTGGTCCGGCGATGGGATTGCACCGTGACATGGTGCTGGTGGCAGCGGCTTCCGGTGCGCTGGGCATTTATTTGGAGAAGCCGTTTTGCCGCACGCTGGCGGAGGCGGATGAGATCATCGCTGCTTGTGAGAAGCATGGTGTGAAACTGGCACTGGCGCATCGCAACCGCTGGCATCCCACTCTGCCGGTGGTGAAACGTCTGGTGCAAGAGGGTGTCATTGGACGGCTGCTGGAACTGCGCGGGCGTGGCAAGGAAGACAAGCGTGGCGGCATGGAGGATCTGTGGGTGCTCGGCTCGCATGTGCTGAATCTGGGGGTGTTCCTAACGGGCAAGCCGATGGCCTGCTCTGCTGAGATCATGCAGGACGGGAAGCCCGTCAGGCCGGCCGATGTGATCCGGACGAAAGTCGATTTTGGCCCGATCGCGGGGAATGA
Organism: Prosthecobacter sp.; assembly: GCF_049294395.1. GTDB lineage: Bacteria > Verrucomicrobiota > Verrucomicrobiia > Verrucomicrobiales > Verrucomicrobiaceae > Prosthecobacter. Next base: position 22,673 of record NZ_JBAQCR010000004.1, on the reverse strand, counting down.
GGTGCATGCGCGATTTGATCTGGAGTCTGGCGTGCCGTTTTACTTCGACTCGATCAAAGAGGCGGGCGATCCGAAGGTGGGTTTTGGACTGCAGTTGATCGGGACGAAGGGCATCATCGACATTCGCGTGGATCAGACGCCGCTGGCGCACTTGTGTGTGGGAAGTCCGTTTCAGCCGATGAAAGAAGCGCGCACGTGGGTGCCGATCAGTGCGGCGGGTGTGGGTGAGGCGGAGCCTGTGGCCGATATTGGAAGGCAGGTGATGAGTCATGCCACGGGTGCGCTGGATCTGATCGCCTGCATTGAAGATAAAAACCGGCAGCCGCTGTGCAGTGGTGCGGACGGGCGCCTGACGGTGGAGATGATCACGGCGGTGATGGCCTCCCATGTGCGCCAAGGTGAGCGTGTGAGCTTTCCGCTCGACACCCAGGAGAATCCGCTGGCAAGCTGGTGAGACGAACGTTCCCATTTATCCCACCATGAACCTTTCAATGAGGACTTTTATTATCGCGCTGCTGATGGCTTTGCCTGTGGTGTCCGCCGAGCCCGAAAGCACGCATGATAACATCGCTGCGCTGCAGAAACGGAGCATCCTCAGTGAGCCGGATTACTGGCTGAAGCATGCTGTTCCAGAGGGCAAGTGTGACGGGGCCAAGGTGGCGGTGCTGCTGGTCGAACTGGCGAAGGTGATGAAACCGGTGAAGACCACGGAGGAAGCCATTGGCGTCTTTATTGAGCGCGGGCTGATCGGGACGCCGGACTTCTGGAGGAAGAATGCGGTGCCGGGAGGTGTATGCGGCGGCGGCAATGTGGCGATCGTGCTGGCCCGCGCTGCCGGAAGGCTGCCGGTGGAGCCACCGAAATCTGCGAGTGCCACGCCGCTGGAAGCTACGCCGCTGGAGAAGCTGAAGAACAGCTATGATGTGGTGATCGCAGGCGGTGGCACGGGTGGATGCGGAGCGGCGGTGCAGGCGGCGCGCATGGGATGCACGGTGCTGCTGCTAGAAGAGACGGACTGGATCGGCGGGCAGATGAATGCGGCGGCGGTGACCTCCATGGATGAGGGTGGCACGCTGGTGCGCAAGCGGGGGATTTACCGCGAATGGTGCGGGCTGGTGGCAGCGCATTATCAGGCGCTGGGCATCAACCACATGACGGCTTACTGGAACAGCCACACGTGCCTGGAACCGCGCGTGGGCCGGCATCTGCTGCACGTGCTGCTGGGCGATGCACGCGGGCAAGGTGTGCTGGATCTGGTGCTGCGTGCGCGAGTGACGAAGGTGATGAAGGAGAATGGCACCGTCACAGGCGTGGAAGTGGCGGGGGGCTCTGAAAAGAATGGGCAGCCGCGAACGATCCAATGCAGCATGCTGATTGATGCCACGGAGTGGGGGGATGTGATCCCGCTGACCGGCGCACGCTACCGCGTGGGCAACTGCATGAGCGATGGCATCGACCTGACGCGCCGGGTGCAGGACAACACCTGGACGGCGGTGGTGAAGCAGTATCCGAAGGGAGTGCCTGAAGAGCTACGCATCCTCCAACCGCCACCGGGGTATACGGAGAGGGTTCATGCGGCTTTCGCGAAGAGTCTGGTGGATGGCGACAAGATTGCCCCCCAGGGCAAGCCGTGGACGTGGGCCACCTTCATTGGCTACCGAGGCATGCCTGACAGCTCGCGCGCCGGTGATTCGCCGCCGATCACGCGCACGCATCTCAACTACAACAATGACTATGGAGCGACAGTGGCCGAGATCGAAGACCCGGCACGCCGCGAGGTGACCAACCGGGCGATGCGGCTGAAGACGCTGCACCTGCTTTATTTCATGCAGCACACGCTGGGAAAAACGGACTGGTCCGTGGCGAATGACGAAGGCTATGACACGCCATATAACCGTGCGGCCATTGATGCGTGGCTGGCCGAGAGACCTGATCTCGTGCCGTATCGCGCGATTTTTTATCATTTTTCCATCATGCCCTATGTGAGGGAAAGCCGGCGCATCGTGGGCCTGCACACGATGACGGCCCGAGAGATCGAACGCAAAAACGGCAGGCCGGTGCAGTTTCCGCACACGGTCGCGCTCGGGGATTATCCGGTGGACATGCACGGGTCGATGTCGAAGCCCTGGCTGGAGCTGGAGCTTGACCGCGAGTCCGACATTCCCGACAAGTTTGGTGGCAAGGGCTCGGGGCCCTTTGCGATCCCGTTTGAAAGCTTCATTCCGGAGAAGGTGGACGGATTTCTGCCAGCTGAGAAAAACATCTCGCAATCGCGCATGGTGAACGGAGCGACACGCCTGCAGCCGCATACGATGCTGATGGGACAGGCCGTCGGGGCCATCGCAGCGCTGGCGATTCAACACCATGTGCAGCCCCGTGCGCTGGATCCCACGCTTGTGCAGCGGGTGCTGCTGGAGGCAGGATGCGTGCTGAGCATCGATCCTGGCGGAAACGTGAGCACAACTTCAAAATCCAAATGAAACGGTTCACCACCCCAGCTGCCCTGCTGCTGACGCTGCTTTCTCTACAAGCGCCACCGATAGCGGCCGCCCCGCCGAACAGTCCGGCGACCTCTTTGGTTCCGGAGGATTTCGGCGTGACCACGCGGACGCCGCCCGTGATCAAGGTGAACCCTGGGCCGAAGTACTGGCCGCGCATGCGCATGTGGCAGGGCATTCCCAGCATCGAGCGCACTGCGAAAGGCCGGCTGTGGGCCACATGGTATGCGGGGCCGCTGAGCGAGGGGAGCAGCGGGAATCATGCGCTGCTGGTGACCAGCGATGATGATGGTGTGACTTGGTCCAATCCCGTGGCGGTTTACGATCCGACGACGTTTTTCGAAGGCAGCACGGGCGATCCGCATGTGTGGATTGATCCTCAAGGGCGACTCTGGTGGTTTGTGTTTCGCATTTTGAAGGTCAAACACGCCGATGGCATCCGCTCGGAGTGGGGGTTCTGCTGTGAGAACCCTGACGACCCGATGCCAAAATGGAATGCGCCGGTGCTGGCGGGCTTCGGGCTGGGGCTCAACAAACCCACCGTTCTTTCCAATGGCGACTGGCTGCGGCCGATCGACAACAATCAGGAGACGAAGCAAGGGACGCGGACGCAGTTTTATGTGTCGCACGATCAGGGGAAGAGTTTTGAGTTTCTATCGAAGTTCAGCATCAAGGATGTCTCGTTTGCGGAGCACATGGCGGTGGAGCGCAAGGACGGCAGCCTCATCATGATGGCACGAACGACGTATGGCATCGCGCAGGCGGAGTCGTTTGATCATGGGGCGACGTGGGTGAATGAAGGGCCGTTTACCAAAGAGCGAGGACTCAACACGCGCTTCTTTTTGCGCAAGCTGAAGTCGGGTGCGCTGCTGCTGGTGCTGAATAATGTGCCGCGAGGACGTGACCGCATGACGGCGATGCTTTCCGAGGACGATGGCAAAACGTGGCCGCACAAGCTGATGGTGGATGAACGGCAGCGTGTGAGCTACCCGGATGGCACCGAAGGAGAGAACGGTTTTATTTACGTGACCTATGACCGGGGGAGGTATGAGAAGGACGAACAGGAGATTCTTTTCGCCAAGTTCACCGAAGCGGACATCAAGGCGGGCAAGATCGTGAGCGAGGGCAGCAAGCTCAAGCAGATGATCAACCGGCTGGCTGACTCTGAGGGCGGGGTGCACAAATCCCGCGAGCCGCAGCTGATGGAGGAGGCGTTCGAAAAGAGCAAAGGAACCCAGAAGAAGTGATCGCGCCCGGCGTTCACAGCACCGGACCTCCCATGAAAACAACCACTGCCCTTGTCTTGTTTCTCTCCTGAACCGCACTGGCCCGTGCGGATGTGAAGCTGCCCGCGCTTTTTTCTGACCACATGGTGGTGCAGGCAGACACGCCGGTGCCGATGTGGGGTGGGCTGCGCCGGGGGAGGAAGTTACTGTTGTCTTTGCCACTGAGTCGCAGACCACCAAGGCAGGAGATGATGGACAGTGGAAGGATGGGCGGAGAATCCTATCATCTCCATTGAGAACGGCGCAGGCCTGCCACCGTGTCCTTTCCGAATTGTGCTGAAAAAGAACTGAGGCTGGCGTCTCATAGCTCAGCGCTATCATATTCAGGTGACACAGACTCTGCAGCCGCTGCGTTTCCTGCTGCTTACTCCCCTTCGAAATCATGACACGATCTTTAGCTATCAGCCTTGCACTACTTACATCCCTGCACGCCGCCGAGTCCATCACCAACTCCATCGGCATGAAGTTCGTTCGCATCGAGCCGGGTTCATTTACGATGGGGCAGGATGGACCGGCGGCGGATTACAAAATCACGAAGCATCCGGCGAAGTTTGATGATGCGGACTGGGATGAGAAACCTGCGCATCGGGTCACGATCACGCGGGCGTTTCATTTGGGTGTGACTGAAGTGACTCTGGGGCAGTATCGACAGTTCAAGCCGGTGTTTCGTCAGGGCAGTGGCAAGGATGACGATGCGCTGAGCGGAGTGAGCTGGGAGCAGGCACAGGAATTCTGTGAATGGCTGACCAAAAAGGAGGGGAAGACCTACCGACTGCCGACTGAAGCGGAATGGGAGTACGCCTGCCGTGCGGGCACGACGACGCTGTTTTACACGGGCGATGCGCTGCCTGAGGGCTTTCAACCATGGCCCGACAAGGCAGGAGTCCGTGCACGGTTCTTTGCCGATGCGCCGCTGCCGAAGGAGTACCGCGATGAGAAGAAACTCAATCTGCAGGTGGCGCAATCAGCACCGAACCCGTGGGGGCTGTACGACATGCACAGCAACGTGGCCGAGTGGTGCCAGGACTGGTATGGGCCGTATGAAGCCGGTGAGCAGGCCTATCCTCTGGGCCGAAGTAAGGGTGATTTCCGAGTGATTCGCGGCGGGCATCATTCGATGTTTGCACGACTGCTGCGCTCGGCGAACCGCACCTCATGGCTGCCGCAGACGAAGACAGACAAGGTGGGGTTTCGGGTGGTGCTGGGCGATCTGCCAGCTGGGAAAATGCTGCCTGCAGCCACGCCTCCTTTGAATGCGCAAAACGTGCAGCAGGGGGTGCTCAAGCATGACATGCCGGGCCCCAATGAGCCGCCGTTCTTTGCCGCACCGAGGCCGTATGTGAAGATTGCCCCGAATTCGTTTGGGCCTTTGTTTTCAGCGCACAACCACAGCCCGGGCATCGCCGAATGCCCCAATGGCGATCTGCTCGCGGTGTGGTATTCCTGCGTGGATGAAGGAGGCAGCGAGCTTTGCAACGTGGCGAGCCGTCTGCGCCGAGGTACGAACGAATGGGAGCCGGCATCGCCTTTTTGGGATGGTGCAGACGTGAATGATCATGGTCCGAAGATCTGGTGGGATGGGAAGTCAACGCTGTTTCACTTTGCTCGTGGCCGGGATGAGAATCTTGTGCGCACCTCCACTGATAATGGTGCGACTTGGAGCAAGGCGTTGATCATGCAGCCGGTGGGCGAGTTTGGGAATCAACCGATTCGTCTCGCGGATGGCACACTGGTCATCACCAATGACTCGCGGCAGTGCAGTCTTGTCTTCAGCCATGATGATGGCAAGACGTGGGCCTTCAATGACGTGAAACAAAGGCCGAGTGACTTTCGGCCAGGTGGCACAGGGTTTCGCCATCCGGGGATTCATGCGCCGATTGTGCAGCTTGGTGATGGCAGGATCATGGCTTTCAGCCGGAACGATCCGCCCGAGGATCAGGCGAAGTTTGATTTCAAAACGCCGATCAGCTACAGCAGTGATCTGGGCAAGACGTGGACGTATGCCGCCAGTGAGTTTCCTGCCATCAGCAGTGTGCAGCGTGCTGCGATGATCCGGCTGAAAGAAGGCGGCATCCTGCTGTGCAGCTTCACCGATCAATGGAGAGACTGGAAAAACAGGAAGGGCATGAAATTTAAGTCGAAGACAGGCGAGTTCACCGGCTATGGCATGTTTGCCGCGGTGTCTTTTGATGAGGGCAAGACATGGCCAGTGAGGAAACTGATCACACCGGGAGGGAAGGAACAGAGCATCAACGGCATTGACCGTGTCATGTTCGTCATGAGTGACACGATGGCGGAGCCCTGCGGGTATCTTTCCGCCACGCAGACGCGGGATGGCAATGTCCAGCTCATCACGAGCAAGAATCATTATGTTTTTAATCTGGCGTGGCTGAAGGCATTGCCTGACAGGCCTTGAAGACGAAATTGGCGTCTTCTTTAACGGCCTGCATGGAACGGGTGGAATCTTGCTTGAGGCAACTGTCTGCTTGCGTGAGAGAGGCTGCTTTAGACTTTTGCCGCCCACGTGCCAAAAACCATGCCCTTCTCCGACACACCTGCAGAACTGCTCATCCGCCTGGTGGATGCGCCTGATCATCCATATCCGCGAGACATCATCCAGGAGATGATCGACAGACAGGAGGAGATGACGCCTGCCCTGCTGGAGGTGCTGACAGATGCCACGCAGCGGCCCGAACATTACCTGAAAGGCGGCAACTGGAAGCTGGTGACGTTTGCCTCCTACCTGCTGGCGCAGTTTCGAGTGACGGCGGCCTTCAAGCCGCTGTGCACGCTGCTCGCGGGACCGGAAGACACGATCGACGAGCTCTTTGGAGACATGATCACAGGGGACATGGGCAACATTCTCGCCAGTGTGTATGACGGCGACGATGCCCCACTCCGAGCGCTGGTGGAAAATACCAAGGTGTATGAGTATGTGCGCGGGAGCAGCGCCACCTTATGCTACCAGTGCCTGCTGGTGGAGGGTAAAATCTCCCGCGAGGCTTTGGAAGCCTACGCGACAGAACTGCTTGGTGGCAAGCTGGGGCGCAAGCCTGGTGTCTTCTGGGACTGCTGGACCGTGCTATGCGCCGATCTCGGCTTTGCGAGCACGGTGCCGTTGATTCAAAAGGCGATCGACAAGAACCTGTGCGATCCGTGGTTCTACGGTTTGAAAGAACTCATCGAGTCTGCTGGCAACGGAGGCAATGAAGACTGGAAAGATTTCACAGGACTGATCGATGACACGATCCAGGAGACGTCCTGGTGGGCCACATGGGAGAAGCCTGATGAGCAAGAGGATGGGGATGAAGATGATCAGTTCGAAGATTGGGAGTCTCCCCTTCTGGACACCTATACTCCGGAATCGACAACTGTCGTCCGTGCGACACCGAAGGTGGGCCGCAATGATCCCTGCCCGTGCGGCTCGGGGAAAAAACATAAAAAGTGCTGTGGTGCTGTGTAGCTTCGACTGGCGCCGGGAGTGCAGCGGCTCAAACTGACGGTGCATCCGCCATGAGCCACGAACCCCTTGCCGCACTGCTGAAGAGAACCTTCGGCTACGACACCTTCCGCCCGCTGCAGCGGGAGATCATGGATGCCACGCTGGCGGGGCGGGATGTGGTGGCGATCCTGCCGACGGGTGCGGGGAAGTCGCTGTGCTTTCAGCTTCCTGCGCTGGCGCGCGAGGGGATCACGCTGGTGATTTCACCGCTGATCGCGCTGATGAAGGACCAGGTGGATGCGCTGGTGGCGAGCGGGGTGGCGGCGACGTTTATCAATTCATCGATTCAGGGCAGCGAAGCGCAGAGGCGCCGCTCGGGACTGGAGGAAGGCCACTACAAGCTGCTGTATGTGGCACCGGAACGCGTGATGATGGCGGACTTCATCACTGATCTGAAGCGCTGGAATGTCACCGCCGTCGCGGTGGATGAAGCGCACTGCATCAGCCAATGGGGGCATGATTTCCGACCGGAGTATCGTGCGCTGGGGCAGCTGCGCGACGCGCTTCCGGGCGTGCCGTTTTTGGCGCTCACGGCCACGGCGACTGAGCAGGTGCGGGAGGACATCATCCGCCAGCTTCATCTGCAAGAGCCGGAGGTTTTTCTGGCGAGCTTCAACCGGCCGAATCTGAGCTACACGGTGCTGCCGAAGGCGAAGGCGACGATACAGATTTATGATTTTGTGCGTCAGCGTCCGAATGAGGCGGGCATTGTGTATGTGCAGTCGCGCAAAAGTGCGGAGAGCCTGGCGGCGGCGCTTTCTGCGGAGGGTGTGAAGGCGGTGGCGTACCATGCCGGACTGCAGCCGGAGGAGAGGGCTGCGAATCAAGAGGCCTTCATCCGTGATGAGGCGCATGTGGTGTGCGCCACGATCGCGTTTGGCATGGGCATCAACAAACCGGACGTACGCTATGTCATCCATGGTGATCTGCCGAAGAACATCGAGGGCTACTATCAGGAGACAGGCCGAGCCGGGCGCGACAGCCTGCCGAGCGAGTGCGTGCTGCTGTACTCGCGCGGTGATCTGGTGAGGAATCTGAAGTTCCTCGATGAAATGACGGATGCGCAGGCGGCGGAGGTTGCGGCGCAGCAGATGCGAATGATGGCTGATTTTGCCGAAGGCACAGAATGCCGACGTGTGGCGCTGCTGGACTACTTCGGTGAGCAGTGGCCGGGCGACAACTGCGGCGGATGCGACATCTGCCTGCAGCCGCGCGAGATATGGGATGCGACCACGCATGTGCAAAAGCTGCTGAGCTGCATCTTTCGCATCCGGCAGAAGAGCGGCTTTGGCACGGGGCTGAATCATGTCGTGGAAGTGCTCACCGGAGCGAACACGGAGAAGGTTCGCAAATGGTATCATGATCAGCTCAGCACGTACGGCATCGGCAAGGACATGCCGCGTGATGAATGGGCGGCGCTGGGACGGCAGCTCATTCGACTGGGCCACATCGAAGCGTCGGCGGATTCATTTCAGACGCTGAGCCTGTCAAAGAAGGGACTGGCCACGCTCATGAACCGCACGCCGGTCATGCTCACACGCGTGCACGGGGTGGTGAAGACTGGCACGAGCGCGGGGAAGGTCGCGAAAGCGGGCAGCATCGCCTGTGACGAGGCGCTGTTTGAGGAACTGCGCGCGCTGCGCAAACGGCTTGCCGATGAGCGCGGGGTGCCGCCGTATGTGGTCTTTGGGGATGCCAGTCTGCGGCACATGTGCCGTCAGTACCCGCAAACGGAACAGAGTTTTCTTGCCATCCCTGGCGTGGGAAGTCAGAAGCTGGCCGACTATGGAGCGGCGTTTATGGGTGCCATCACCCAATGGCTGGGGACGCATGAGGCGCAGATTTTTGCCGAAGAGGCACCGCCTCCGCCGCCACCCAAGATGAAGAGCGAGGATGGACTCACCGGCACGGTGCTGGAAACCCTGCGGCTGCAACGCCAGGGCCACAGCGCGGAAAAGATCGCCTCGCTGCGCAGCCTTGTGACCAGCACCATCCACAATCATCTGGCCCAGGCGATTCAGCAGGGAGAGCTGAAGGCGGATCCGCGAGACTACTACACCGCCGAGGAAGAAGCTGAACTTCGCGCCGCAGCCGCCGAGCATGGGATGGAAAGCCTTGGCAAGCTGAAGGAAGCTCTGAGCAACCGCTTCGAATATCCCGTGCTGCATTATTTCCGGGCGTTTGAAACAAGGAAATAACAGGGAGCGCGAGCCCGATTCAATCATCCATCTCATGAACACCTGCTGCCTCCTCATTCTCACTGCCGGTCTGGCGGTCTCCGCCATCGCTCAAGAAGTTCTGCCGAAAACGGCGGAGGTTTTCGAAGTCGACGGACACAAGGCCTTTCTGTATGCGGCGCCCAAGCCCGCGGCGGGCAAGCCGTGGCTGTGGTATGCGCCCACTTTGGGAGGTGTCTCGCTCTTTGGCCGGAAGATGTATTTCGAGGCCTTCATGAAAGCAGGGATCAGCATTGCGGGCTACGATTTGGGGGAGGTGCGTGGAGCTCCAGGGAGCACGGCGAAGTTTACGCTGTTTTATGAGGAGATGGTGAACCGTGGTTATTCCACAAAGCCGATTTTGCTGGGACAGAGCCGTGGCGGCATGATGACGCTGGCGTGGGCGTTTCGGAACCCTGAGAAAGTGCGCGCATGGGTGGGGATCTATCCCGTGTGCAATCTCGCGAGCTGGCCGCTGAAGAATTCCAAGGCGCAGACACTGGCTGATTTTGGCATGCCGGAGAATGAGCTGGTGGCCAAGCTGAATGAGTTTAATCCGGTGGATAATCTGAAGGGTTTGCTGGAGAAGAAGGTGCCGATGTTTGTGGTGCATGGGGACTCCGATGTGGTGGTGCCCTATGATCTGAACACGGGACTTCTGAAGGAGCGGTATGAAGAGGGCGGTGGACAGATCAGCGTGAAGGTCATTCCTGGTGAAGGGCACAAGGTGGGGCCGTCTTTCTTTGAGTGTCAGGAGCTGGTGGATTTTGTGCTGGCCAATTCAAAGTAGTTTTGCGGGCTGCCCGGAGAACCTCTTGCAAGAGGCAGGGACAATGTGACATTTGGCGAAACTGTTAATTCACCCTTCGACCACAATGTCCAACCTGAAGCTGTTTGGTCTGACCATGGTGTGCACCACGGCCGTGGGACTTGGGTACTTTAACCTGAAACACAGCCAAGAAGAGAGCCTGAAGCCAAAGCTCACCGAGATCAGGAAGGGGGTGTTTCTCACTTCGCAATTAAAGCCCAGCAGCATGCGCTATCTCAGACAACGGCAAATCAAAGCCGTCATCGACATGCGTCCTGATGGCGAGGCTGCGGACCAGCCGTCGTCAGAGCAGATGCGGCGGACGGCCGAGGCGATGAGCATGGAGTTTCACTACATTCCCGTTCCGCACGAGGGGATTCCGAATGAAGCGGTGGATTCCCTGCAGTCGGCCTTGAAGAATGTTGACGAGCCTGTGGTATTGTACTGCCGGACGGGCCGCCGAGCAGCGCGGCTGTTTGCACTGGCGAAAGCTTCCCAGGGCGGAGGACCCAATGCGGAAGAGATTCTTGGCCTAGTGCGTGCCGCAGGCTTCGATGCGGAGGACCTCGCCGGAGAAATCGCCCGACGCATCGCAAACCGGGACAAGCCACTGACAGGAGGAAAACCATGATCCACCCCCCTCACATTTCCAGCGAGGTGCCCGGTCCTGAGTGCCAACCTGCTGAGCCCTGCTCTCTATCTGCAGGCACTGCGTGGCGATGGATCGTAAGGATCATTCTGGTCTCTTTAGGGATCTTGGCAGGCTTGGTGCTCTCGGTGATCATCGCAATCTCCATGGGTTTGATTCAAATCACCTGCTAGACATCCGAACGCCAGTGAAACGTGTGACAGCGGAAAGAGATGACGAGGCTAATGATTCCGCTATTCTCGGCCCATGGTACGCTTTCTCTCCCTCCTCCTGCAAGTCAGTCTGCTTGCTGCGACGCTCAGCGCCGCCGAGCCGCAGATCATCCTGCTGAAACTGGATGATGTGATCGTGCGGCGTGTGGGGGCGAAGCCGGTGTCGGATCGGTGGCTGAAGGTGCATGACTACCTGAAGGAGAAGAACATCAAAGGCTCCTTTGGCATCATCACGGAGTCGCTGGAGAAGGACAATGCGGTGTATTTTCAGTGGCTGAAGGATGTGCAGGCGGCCGGGTTGATTGAGTTCTGGATGCATGGGTATCACATGAAGACGGCCAGCGAACCGGGAGAGTTTGAGCATGGCACGGCGGAGGAGCAGCGGGCGATTTTGGCGAAGGGTGAAAAGCTGGCGAAGGAGAAGCTGGGCTTCTCGCTGCCAGCCTTTGGTCCGCACTGGAGCGGCACCACGGAGGCCACGGATGAAGCGATGGAAAAGGTGCCCGAGGTGACGATCTGGCTGTATGGCCCGGAGAAGCCGAAGTACTACAGCCGGCTGAGCATCCCGCGGGTGATGGCGCTGGAGAATCCGACGTTTGTGCCCGATCTGGAGAAGTTCAAAACGTTCTATGAAGCCAAGGCTGCGAAGCGTGAGGTGCTGGTGCTGCAGGGGCATCCTGATCAATGGGATGACAAACGCTGGGCGGGATTCACGGGCATCATCGACTTCCTCAAAACGAAGAACGTTGTTTTCATGACACCCTCGGAGTATCTGAAAAAGACCCAGTCCAAACAGCCATGAGGTTTTTTTCACTGCTTGCCGCGTTTGCGCTGACTTCTGTTCATGGGGATGGGCCGTTTCCGGTGCTGATGTGGTATGGGGGCATTTGGAAAGCGTCCAAGCATGCGGTGGATGTGAACCGCTTCTTTCCGCATGGTATCGCGGTGATCGCCGTGGAGGTGCGGACGATGGAGGATGCGACGGCGGACAAGGTGAAGGAGCCGATCTCCTATGTGCTGGAGGATGCGCTGAGCGCGGTGAAGTTTGTGCGGGAAAACGCCACCAAGTATAAGCTGGACCCAGCGAGTATCGCGCTGGGTGGGGGCTCGCAGGGGACGCTGCCGGCGCTGTATGTGGGCTGCACGGCGCCTGAGCTCGTCACCTGCATCGCTGCATACCGCTGCCAGCCTTCGATTGATCCGAAGCGCATGCAGGAGTGGGTGCCCGGTGTGAAGTGGGGAGCCCCGGCGCTGGGCTGCTCTTTTGAGGAATCTTTGAAACGACGCGATGAGCTGCTGCCAGTGATCAAGAAGTGGTCGCCGGACTGGCTGCTGCACAAGAATGCGGCACCCATGTACTTTGAAAATGAGTGGGGGATGATGAAGCCGGATGACATCACGCAGAACAACTACGATGTGCATTCCCCAGCATGGGCGGTGGGTTTTCAGAAGCTTGCGCTTGCAACGGGTGCCACCTGCCATGTGAAGTATCCCGGTCATCCCACCGAGGGCAATGACGACATCTGGAATTTTATTGTGAAACAACTGACCTCCAAAACACCTGCGCCATGAAAACACTGCTTACCACATTGATCTGCCTTGTCACCGTCATCTCGTTTGCCGAAGAAGCGCCGCTGGCTGCTGTAAAGGCGGCGGATGATGCGCGTGTGGCCGCGATGAAAGCGCCCGACCGTGACAAGCTGAGCGCGATCTTCTCCGATGAACTGCGCTATGCGCACTCCTCCGGTGTGGTGGACACCAAGGCCTCGTTTATTGAGGTGCTGCTCAAAGGGACGACGAAGTATCAGGCGGTGGACTATGTGGAGCGCAACTTCACTTTCCCGGCACCGGGCATCGCCCTGATGACTGGCAGCGCGAAGCTGAAGATCGGGACGGAAACGGGCACTCTGGAGCCTACGCTGGCGTTTCTGGCGGTGTGGCGGCTGGAAGGCAGTCAGTGGCGCTTTCTGGCCTGGCAGTCGTGCAAACTGATACCGCCACCCGCGAAGTAATTTTTCCGCATGAAGGCAAAGATCGCTCTCGGCATTTTCCTCTTCGTTGCGGGTGGCTTTGCTGTTGAGCCGCATCTGCCGCCGGGCACGAAGGCGCTGCCTTCGGCGGCGGCGAATGGACGCGGACCGCTGGCACTGGTGAATCTGAATCATCATGTGCTTGGCCATGCGCGGGTGTTTGGCGGCAAGGAAGACGACTTGTTTGTGGCGGGTTTCGGCGGCCCGCAGGCGGTGCATTTGTTTCGCTGGGTGGATACTGCGGAAACTGGCGCGCCGGTTTTTGCGCAGCCGGTGGAGGTGAAATGTGCCTTCAAGGACAAGGGCAGTGTGTTTCAGCAGAAGGATGGGAAAGTCGTGGGCCTGTGGATCGACAAGGATGAGCTGGTGACCACGGAGTTCACCGTTGAGAAGCTGGAGTTTCGTGAAACGAAGCGTGAGAAACTGCCGAAGGCGGTGAAGTCACCGGGCAGCCTTGGTGTGCTGGTGAATGATGACGGCAGTTACGATGCAGCGTTTGAAATGTCGAACGGTGGCAAGGGGGCGGAGGGGAGCCCGAACACTGAGGAGTGGCGGCCCTTCAACTCCTCCGGCATCGCGGTGGGAGAGATGCGCTACCGCTACCTCATGGGAGTCACGGCCAGAGGCGAGGCGAAGCAGATCACCCAGACGCGGAACGAGGTCTATTTTTCCATGCATGGCATCACGGGGGTGAAGCTCGGTGCCGGTCATGAGCGCGATCTGGTGACGGGATCGCGGCAGGGAAATCTCGTGTATTATCACAACAAGGCGGCGAGCGGCTTTGATCTTGAAGGGAAGCGTCTCATTGCGAGCGAGGATGGCAATGCGCTGCGGCATCCGAGCATCAACCCGAGCGTGTGTGCTTATGGCGATGGCTTGATCGCGTGCGGTGAGGGATCGCTCTACTATTACGGATTCACGGGGAAGTTCACGAAGGCAGGCGCGCCTGTTTGCAAGGAAGCGGTGTCCGTGCTGCAGGAGAACGCGGACCTCTACGCGGGCACGCTGCCAACGCCCACGACGGTGGATTGGGATGGTGATGGGGTGCTGGACATTCTGGCGGGAAATTCAGAGGGCTTCGTGCTGTTTTTCAAAAACAGCGGCAGCAATGACGAGCCGAAGTTTCTGCCAGCCACACGCGTGAAAGCAGGGGGCCGTGAGATTCAGGTGCAGGCGGGCTATGCCGGCAGCCTGCAGGGATTGCAGGAGGCGCGGTGGGGGTATCTCTCGCCGAATGTGATCGACTGGAACGGGGATGAGCTGCCGGATCTCATTACTGGCGACATCACGGGCAATTACCTCATCTATCTCAATCGCGGGACCAAGATGGAGGCGAAGCTGGATGCCGCGCATCCGATCTACTGCGACGGCCTAGACCTGCACGGCATGTGGCGCTGCCGTCCGGCGCTGGCGCAGATCGGCGGACGTGTGGTGCTGGCGATTGTGGATGGTGACGATCAGTTCCATCTCTACTGGCGCATTGATGACTACAATGTGGAGGACGGTGGCAAGCTGCGGCTGGATGATGGCCAACCGATTGGCGCGAGCGGCGGCGTAGGCGGCATGAGCGGGCGCTGCAAGCTGGACTTCTTTGACTGGAACCAGGATGGGAAGCTGGATTTCGTCATTGGCACCGGGCGGGTTTGTTCGATTCCAGATCGCACCACGGGCTACCCGATGGCGGCGCTGGGACAAAATCCGGTGGTGGGAGGATTGATCGGCCAACTGGTGGATTCTGCGCTGCCGACCAAGCTGAAGAAGACGCTCGGCACTCCACTGGTGATGCTGAACACGGGCACGAATGCGAAGATGAGATTCGCGAGGCCGCTGACGTTTCAGGATGAGGACGGCAACGTTGTGCAACCAGGAGGTGCGCATGAAACGGGTGCTGTGGGAACGATGCTGGGCAGAGACGGGCCGAATTTGCTGATCTGCAATGAGGCCGGGCGCATGTTTCTGCTGCCGGGAAAAAAACTGCAGATTAAGCCGTGAGACACTGGTGAATTGAATTACCCGGGGGTGAGCGCGGCGGAGCGATGTATTCCAATATCTGGCTCTGGGTGACGCGCCCGGAACCTGTTGAAGCAGGTACTACAATACATGCGGGGTGGACTGCGGTGTGTATGGCGCGTGCCATGCGCTGAGAGACGGGCGGGCTGTCGCCACACCCATCCTACGTTCCGGAGGTGGTCGTGCGTTATTTAATGGAGTCGGCGAATCCTGCTTCGGTGCGTTTGAGTTCGGCTTTCATGGCGGTGCGGAGCTGGGTGATGCGGGCTGCGTGGGAGGCTTCGCCGATGAGGTTTTTGAGTTCCTCAGGGTCGCTTTTCAGATCGTAGAGTTCTTCGCCGGACTTGCCATCGAGGTAGTGGATGAGCTTGAACTGATCCTGCACAACGGCGCTGTACAAGGGCACGCCCTGATCATTCTTCTGTTCCGCGCCAGTGAGGATGGTCTGGCTGACTTTGGCACCGTATTCGTTGCCCATGTGCTCGTAGTAGCAGGCGTGCGGCCATATGGTTTCAGGTTTTTCGAGCAGAGGAGTGAGGTCGCGGCCATGCGTCTGCCAAGGCACTTTCACGCCGGTGATGGATAGGAAGGTGGCGGCGAGGTCGGGAGCATTGACGGATGCGTTGCAGACTTTGCCGGTGGGAAAGCGTGAGGGCATGCTGATGATGAGGGGCGAGCGGTAGTTCGCGTCATAGGGAGCGAGCTTGGTGCGGAAGCCGTGCTCACCCATGGAGAAGCCTTGATCGGCGGTGTAGATGATGAGGGTGTTTTCGTACTGACCGGACTCCTTGAGTGCGGCGATGAGCTGACCGACGCCTTCATCAATGGCGGGCACGCATTCGTTGACCTGGCGCACCCAGTCATCGAAGCGCTTGCCTTTCTTGCTCTCGCCAAAGGCTTCGCCTCCCTTCCCTGCCATGGGATGGCCGTCGGGGCCTTTCGTCCATGCCTGCTTTTTATTGAGGTAGTCGGGCTTGCCTGCGCGGGGTGGGAAGATGTCGGCAGGAACGGGCACGGCGGCGTCTTTGTAGCTGCCTTTGTGGCGTTTGGCCGGGATGGATGGGCCGTGGACGCTGCCGTAGCAGACCCAGAGGTACCATGGCTTTGCTGCATCGCGGTTTTTACCACGGATGTAGTCGCGCGACCACTGGGTGTAGTTGTCGGCAGGGTAACCTTCGATGGTCTGCTCCTTGCCATCGACACTCATGATTTGAGTTTCGTAGTAGGCGCCGGCGTTTTCGGGATGAAGCGGGCGATTCCAGACGATCTGATGATCCCAGTCACGGCCCCAGCCGGTATCGGTGCCGGTGTGCCATTTGCCAATCTGCGCGGTGTGGTAGCCCTGCCTGCGCATTTCTGCGGGGATGAAGGGGCACTGCTTTGGATCATAGGTGCTGCCGGGGTATTTGCCCTCCATGGACATGGACTCGATGCCGTGAGGAAAGCGCCCGGTGAGCATGGTGGCGCGCGAGGGCATGCACCAGGAACCGAGATAGGCGGCATGGAAGCGCACGCCGTTTTTCGCCAGCGCATCAATGTTCGGGGTCTTCACCCAAGGCCAGGAGCCGGGGTAGCAGCCCACGGTTTTTGTGGACTGATCGTCGGCGTAGATGAAGAGGATGTTGGGGCGTTTTGCCTCCGCTGCAAAAAGCTGAAACGCGAAGGTGCCGAGCAGGAGGGTGACAAAGGCTTTCATGGTGCGCGATAAACGTCACGCACCATGGCTTTGTAGCCGCAAAGCTTTCGAATTTGATCAGGCGGCAGTGCCCTGCGAAGGGGGCGGCAGCTTGGCTGCGGGCGGGCGAGCCACTGCGGTGGGCGGCTTCATCATGGGCGGGGCCGGTGGTTTCGCGATGGGTTTCGAAATCGGTGGCGCAGGCGGCTTGGCGAGAGGCTTGGTCGCACCCGTATAGGAGGGTGGCGGTGGCGGCTTGGCACCTGGCATGACCGGTGGCTTGGCAACAGGGGCTGAGGGTGACACTGCAGCCGGTACCGCTGGTGCTGCCGCCACTGGCTGTGCTGGTGGCACTGCGGTGGGAACCGCTGGTGGTTTGACCACGGGCGCGGCCGACGGACGAATGATGGACGAGAGCACGGAAGACTGCGGAGGACCTGGCTGCACCTGCTTCGGCGCATGCCTCTTTTGAATCATGTCCCAGAACCTGAGCTCACGTAGCAACGGATGTGACCGCAAGGCGGCGAGCACGTTTTCCTTCGTTGCAGGCGGTTCGGTGGCGAACTGATCGTAGGAGCCTTCGCGCTGGGCGGCGAGCACGCTTCCGAGCGCGGCCAAGATGGCAGCTTCAGCTGCGGGAATGTGATGGAAGGTGTTTTTCGCCTTGAAGGCGTTGAGCAGTTCCATGGTGAGCTGGCCGGAAACAGGTGCGATGTCATTGCGCAGAAGCAATGTGTCGCCGGCGGCCTCCTTGATCCGCTCAAGCACGGCGATGAAGCTGCCGCGCATGGAATCGCTGGTGACGATGCGTACCCGGCTGCCGCCCCATTCGAACCAGCGATCAGAGCCGTCGAAGTTGTCGTAGGTCTTGCGAATGTCGCCTTCGCTGATCGTGACAGGAGGGGCCACCATGAGTTCGATCAGATCGCGCGTCCGCTCACCAAGATCGATGGCGCTGGGTGAAACGGTTTCCGCCTTGGCTGCGGCCACGGCCTGCTGAAGCAGTGCGTCCACTTTTTCCGCGAGGCTTGCTTTGGAGACTGGCTGGACGGCGGCAGGGGGTGGCAGAGCTGCTGGCTGCGGGGCAGCCAGCACTGGTATGGCGGCGACTGCGGGGGACTCTTTGGTCTCCTCCACTACAGCAACGGCGACTGGGACCACTGGAGCAGCGACTGGCAGCGAAGGCACCGGAGGAGGCGCTGGCTGAGCTGCGACTGCCGCGACGATTTCGGGTGGCAGTGCCGACTGCGTGGTGCGCATGGCATAGATCTCGGCTGCTGCGGCCAGGAGATGACGCGGGAAGATAGCGCCACCGGCGGTGAGCCGGGCCACGTCTTCCTCCAGCAGCGGGTGAATGGCCGAGGTGATGCCGTCTTTTTGACGCTGCTCAATGAGCGCGGGAGTTTCGAGCCGGCAGTTGAGCAGGAGGCGTTTTTGCTCATTGGCGATCGGCAACATGTCGATGACCGGAAGGCGGAAGCCCAATGGCGCATTCGAGTCGGGCACCCCGACACGCCCGCGAAGGGCCTGAGAGAGTGCCACATCCCAGGCGGCGAAACGTTCCACCACGAGACCAATGAGCACGACCCAGTTTTCACTTTGATCGATCAGGGCAAAGAGCAGGCGCTGCATCTCATCGAGCTGGGGCTGTGTAACGACGAGGTCGAGCTGATCGAGGACCAAGACCACGGGTGAGCCCGCCTGCGCGGCCAGTTTGCCAAAAAGCTGGATGACGACAGCCATCTCCGAACGCGCCAGCGGCTCTGGAACACCGAGGTATTTGAGCTCGTTTTCTGTGAGGTAGGCAGCACCGGAAAGCCACTGCGCGGCGAGATGCTCCTTGTCATCGCGCAGCACATTGAGCAGGCAGCGCAGCACGCTGCGGGGAACCATCGGATGATCGGCCTCCAGAAGCTGCACCGCCTGATGGATCATCTCCTTGCGGGTCTCGAGACTGATCCCTGCCCAGGCCTCGTGCAGCTGAGGAAACGTGAAATCCTGCTCCACCACTGGTTTGAGAAGCGCATACGCGAGCAGACGCAGCTGGCTATAAGGCGCCTCTTTGCCCTCCTTGTTGCGTGCCGGATGACGCAGACTGCCGACGAAGCGAGTGAGGATGAAATTTTCCAATGCCTCCGGCTGCAGCGGCGGATTGGGCGCATAGGCATAAAAAATACTGTCTGCACATTCACGCCGAAGGCGCGCAAAGAGATGTGATTTGCCCGAGCCGCCAGCACCGCGCACAAAACGGACCTGGCTGCGGTGCTGAGCCCGCACCTGATCCACCGCGATGCGCAATGCGCCAAACGGCACGGAGTGGATGTAAGGCACGTCCAGAAAGGAGGCTGCATTCCACAGATCGTTTTCACCCACACTGGTGGACATGAAGGGATTCAGGTCAGCATAGGACGGCATGGTCGGGGGAGTGTGTTCAGGATTCGGGAGAAGAGTGGAACTGGATCAGGAAATCCAGCACCAGGAGTAACCGGGCGGGCCGAGGGACATTGGAACGAGCAGGGCACGTTCATGATCCGGGAGGTCTTGAGGCCTTTCGCAAGGTTCTAGCAGGAGGTGCCCATTGATGTAAAGCGTCTCAATCAAATTTCGTAAAACTTGACTATCAGCCACCCCTCCCCGCTCGGCCGCCCAGGCCTGATAGCGGGCAAAAGTCTGGGGTATTGGGATCATGACTGAGGAAGAGCGGATGCGGTCAAGATCATACCAATCGCGCAGATCGGCCTCTTCTGGAGCGCTGATGGTTGCGACGGGTGGGACGGACGGCGCCGCATCCAGCCACGCGATCAGATCATCCAGGCCGACAGGTGGCGTGCGGACGGTGTTCACCGCTTGGAGAACTTTTTGCAAGGACCGGCGCAGCGGGGCATCCAACAGTTCCGAAGGCTGCGGTTTGTGCGCATATACCAGCGGTTTGGCCCCGGGGAGCACAAAGGCAGCGCCTGCGGAGACGAGGCTGTCCAAGGCCACCTCAAAAAAGGGCAGCAGCCCGGCCGGGAGTTTGGCTTTCAACTTCACGGCCTGCTGCTCTTTGCTGGCCGCATGCAGCCAGTGTTTCAAGAGCGCTGCGGCGGCAGTTTCAAGGCTGTGGGGCGTAAAGAGAGGCTGTGGCTTGCTGCGAGTGCCTGCGGCAATGCTGTTTAATGCGCCTGATGACGACAATGCTTCCAGGACTGCGGCCACGGCTTTGAGCGTGGCTGCCCGCCCGACCGCTGGCTTCACGAGCTTGACGATCTCCGCTGCTTTCAGCGGGAGTTCGCTGCGGCTCAAGGCCTCCTGGATGGCGTGTTCGAGTGTCATGGCAGTTCAGCGATGGATGGCGTTCACCTGGCGGTTCAACCAGTGTGTCACATCTTTCACCACCTCCTCATGCTGCACATCATGGAGCAGCAGATGGTAGGAACGCGTGTACCAGAGCAGTTTTTTGTCCCGGCTGCGGATCTGGGCAAACAGGGCCTGGATTTGGTCTGCTGATGACAGCACATCATTCGGGGAGGCGACGAAGAGCACCGGCATTTTCAAACGATGGGCTGATTCAGTGTTTGCATCGAGCATACCGCCAATGGTTGAGAGGAGGCGCAGCGAGAAGGCGCTGACATGGTGGGGCGTGACCGCCATCTGACCGCCATGCGTGGAGTGTGAAGTGACTTTGATCTTCGATTCATCCACGCCTGCCAGCTCGCCGAGCGTGTATCGTGAGCGTGGAGTGAGCCTGGCTGCCGTGTCGAGCAGGAAGCGTTTGAAACCGCTCAAAGCCGTGCGCAGCCCGGCCACCGGTGATGCGAGGATAATCCCATCGGGATCAGACCAATTTCCGAGCAGATCCGCCGCTGTGTGCAGGGCGATGAGGCTGCCCAGGCTCTCTCCATACCAAAAGACCGGGGTCTTGGGATGCCTGCGCTTCACCAGCGCGTGAAACGTGGCCAGATCACGCTGCCAGGCGCTGGCGTTTGAAATGTCGCCACGCTCGGCCACCACGGGATCATTTCCCTGACCGCGCAAATCGTATGCATAGACCGCATAACCATGCAGTGGCAGTTGTTCGCCCAGATACCAGAAATCTGACTTTGCGCCGCTCAAGCCGTGAATGGCGATCACCACTCCGCGTGGTGTCACGCCGGCAGGCACCGGCCACGATTTCCACGGCATGGTTTTGCCATCGTAGCTCACCCAGTCCTCAGCGCAGAGCACACCGCGGCCTGCGGCTATTTTTTTCACCGAGGCACATCCTGACAAGACGGTAATAACCATCAGTACAAGCAGGCACTGGAGGAGAGTGGTGTTCATGGTTTAATCAAGAACGGCCAGTGCTGACTCCACGAATTTCACCTGCACCCGCACGCGCGTATCGAAATCAAACTCCGAAGGGGATTCAAACGTCAGCGTGACCGGGCAGCCGCGCACGTGCAGTTCAATGGCTTCTGGCATTCCGGGCAGGTGCGTCGGCAGCGTGCGACGCCGGATCACACCCCGGTTGGCCCGCTGACCATCGATGTTCTTTCGCGAATCGGGTGCAATCACACGAGCGCAGCGCTCGATGATTTCATGACCCACCGTTTGTCGTGCGTGGTTGAGTTCATAGAGGTAGATTCCCTGTGCGTCGTAGTCCTCATGCAGGCAGAGCCCAAAACGCATCGCACGCCCAGTGATCCATTGCTGCCATGGGCCGCAGATCTCATCTGCAGCATCGTGAAAGCGACGATTGATGTCGAAACCACGATGATCCGCGCGAGTGTTGAGCGTGAGTCCCACCGGATTGAGACAGGGGGCGATCAAGAAGGATCCGCGTTTCAGTTCGTTCACGTGCTTCTCAGCCCAGGTGAGGAGGCCCCAGGCTGAACCCGCTTCATCGCCATGGACGCCAGTGGAAAGATAGACTGCAGGCTCTCCTGCCTGTGCTGAAGCAGATTCGAGCACGATCACGGGCATATCACCCACCTTGCACAAGGTCTTGACCCGGCAGCCAGCGGTACGTGCGAGCACGCGCCAGCGCTGGATGAGATGCTGTGCGTCATGCGCACGATGGTTAGGGAGCAACTTCACTGCCTGAGAATGGCTGATCCTGCTCATTCGTCATTCTGAATTCGTCATTCATCCCTTTTTCTTCTTCCCCTTTCCTTGCTTCCCAGGTGGCATCTCTTTCGTACGGCCTTCGTTCCTAGCCACTTCTTCAGGCTCGGGAATCCTCCCCTGATCGTGCGTCTGCTCGATCCATGCATTGAGCACCGAACTCAAACGCTCACGTGCGGCGCGGTGCTCGGGCTGGTTTGATTTCGCGAGATTGTGGATCTCGAAGGGGTCCGCCTGCAAATCGTAGAGCTCTTCCTCCGGCATGGTCGGGGCGGCCAGCACGGCCTGCGCCGGTGTCAGCTTGTCCTGGGCGGCCAGCTCTTTGATCAGATTCCACACGGGATACTGCTTTTCCTTGTAGGCGTTGTGTTGCAAGAAGGGACGATCGGGCGTGAAGTTCCGAATGTAGCGATAGCGTGCATCGCGCACGGAGCGGAAACGGAAGACCGTCATGTCGCAGCGGTCACGGGCGCCGAAGACGTACTCGCGGGGCGGCTCTGCGTTTGCGCCCATGAAAACCTGGCCCTGCATACCTTGAGGCTTGGGAATACCAGCCCATGTGAGGGTGGTGGCGGTGAGGTCGATGGACATGAGGAGGCGGTCGCTGACTTTTCCTGCCTCGTAGCCAGTGGGAGCAGTGATGCCGGAAGGCCAGCTGAGGATGAGCGGTGTGTGCAGCCCCTCCTCGTAGCAGAACTGCTT
>NZ_JBAQCR010000003.1:0-14548 GCF_049294395.1 Prosthecobacter sp. | reverse complement strand
GGAAACATCGGCCGCGCAGTCTGCGCCAGCACGTGGTCTGCCGCAAGACCGACGCCGCCACCGTGCAGCCCGCCCAGCGCATGAAGCCGCAGGAACTGGTGGCGCAAGGGCGCGTGGAGTGCGCTGAGCAAGCACGCGATGTGACTCATCCCCAAACCCGAGCCAACCCATCGCGACATCAAGCCCCAAGACACAGCCCCGCCAACACAAACGCCCCTTTCCCTCCCCCCGAGCCCCCTTTGGAACGGCGCGGCGCGCTCGACACCCAGCGCGTGCGGTGCGCTCAAGCCTGCCCGAAAGATCGGAGGCTCAAGAGGCTTGCTTCACGCTCATGGATGGACGGGCTGGCGCCAGGTCCATCCTACTTCCTAGCATGAAGCGTCGGGCCTGATCCTCTACTTGGAAAGCATGCCTTTTCCTTCAGACTCATTTTCAACTGTCCGTGGTAGAAGATGCAGGCGCGCCTGCCTCTACCTTTCAGTAGGCTCCCTCATGAGCTGCAGCAGGCGTGTTCGGTCCACCGCTGGTGCCGGTTTGGCCGGTGCAGACGGAGCAGCTTTTGGCTTGGAGGACTCGGCGACCTTGGCCTTGGGCTTGGATGCAGTGGAAGACTTCTTCTGGGAAGTGGAGGTGGTCTTGGCTTTGACCGGGGGCTCATCGGCACTGCTGGCCTGTGATTTGGCCTTTTCTGCTTTGGCGTAAGCCGCTGCTTTCATGTCGGCGTCCGCCTTGGCTTTCGCGTTCTCCGCCGCAGCCTGTGCCGCGGCTTCTTCCCGGGCCTTTGCCTTGTCAGCAAGGGCTTTTGCCGCAGCGGCTTCTTTGGCCTCCGCTATGGCCATGGCATCGGCTTTCTCCTTCGCTTTAGCCTCGGCTCTGGCTGCCGCCTTCGCCTCTGCTTCGGCCTCTTTCTTGGCTTTGGCTTCGGCATCTGCCAGGGCTTTGTCCGCTTTCGCCTTGGCCCTGGCTTCTGCCTTCGCTTGGGCGTCCGCTTCTTCCTTGGCCTTGGCTTCAGCGTCTGCCACAGCCTTGGCCTCTGCTTCGGCTTTCGCCTTGGCTGCGGCTTCATCAGCCTCCTTTTGGGCCTGCACTTCTGCCATGGCCTTCGCTTCTTCTTCAGCTTTCACCCTGGCCTCTTCCTTGGCCCTGGCTTTGGCTTCCGCTTTGGCCTTGGCTTCTGCGGCAGCGGCTTCATCCGCAATTTTGCTGACGGTCACAGCGCCCTCAGGAACGATGGCACCGCCGTCGATGCGGATCTTCGCGGAGTCGTTCTGGCCAATGTAGAGGCGGTCGTTCTTTTTGACTGTCGCTTTACCGAGCGCCTCGGAGAACTCCGGCGTGATGGAGATGCCGGGAGCCAGCACCCAGATGGGGGACGAGGTGTCCTTGACCATCACGGCACCGCCGCTGGCCACATGGGTTTCACGGCCCCATGCGTCCTTGGTGGTGTCAATCTTCTGCGCATAGAGCCGCACGGAGCCGGTTTTACGCGCGGCTGGATACTTGCTGCCAAGGGCTTCAGCCGAAAGTTTGAACTCAGGAGGCTCTGGCGCGGTGGAACTGCAACTGCTAAGACTGATGGCGGCGGCGAGGACGCCGAGGCGAAAAAAGGTCATGATTCAATAAAAGGGGGGCTTGGGGGACTCTGGCTTTCGCAGCATCCGCAGGTCCAATGATCGCGATTATTTGCCGGTGCGCAAATATGCGACGATATCGGCCACATCTTGGGCATTAAGACCCAGCTGGGTGGCACTGAGCATCATGCTGTGGTCGAGCTTCCGGCGGCTCTTGATCCGTGACCTTGCGACGTATTGATTTTGGCCGCCCATGCTTCGAATGATCATGATGTCACCTTCGGTCAGGATCATGCCATGGATGGTCACGCCGTCCTTGGTCACGATTTCCTGCCCATCGTAGCCGTGCGCGATGTCCTTGCTCGGATCAATGAGCGCCTGCGCGATGATGTCTCCAGGCTGGCTTCTGCCCCAGCCTTCCAGACTCGGGCCAAACTCGACTCCCTGGCCGTTGATTTGATGGCACATCACGCAGCGCGTGACGAGCTGCGCGCCGTTTTTGGCGTTGCCCTTCAGCTTGAGCACTTCATCCAGCTTCACATTGCTGGGAATGGCCGGTGGCGTAACGATGGTCACCAGCTTGGCGCTTTCAGGATCAAAGATGCCCTCCTTCTTTAAGGCCTCAGCGATGCCAAAAGTCGACCAGTCATCGGTGCTGCGCTTGATGAGCCACCACATGACATCGGCCTGGATGGGGGACTCTTTGTCCTTGGCCAGTTCGAGCACGGCTTTGGCCGCGCTGGCCTCCGGGATAAAGGCGAGGGTGTCGAGCGCGAGTTTCCGCTGCTCCGCCGAGAGCTTGCCATTGGCCGCCCTTTTTGCCAAATCCGACACAGCTGCAGCGGGGTGCAAACGCCAGGTGATGTGCGCAAAATCATCGTCCCAAGCCCCCTCGGGTTTCAGCGCGGTCCATACCGCCTCCTCCTTGCCAGTGCAGCCAATGCCCCAGGCTTCGAGCAGGGAACGGTCACCCCCATCAATGTGGTGCGAAAGCTTGCACAGCAGTGCCACACTTTGCGCCGCCGGAACATCCCGCAGAGCCACCGCCACCTCACTTCTCACCATCGGGGAAAGATCGGTCGTCAGATTGCTGAGAATATCAATCACATCACTGCTGGCCGCGCGGATCGCACGCAGTGCCACCAGGCGCTTCGTAGCATCCTCAGATTCCAGCCAGATCCTCGCCGAAATAAGCCCCGGCTCTCCAAGCTGCGCCAAGAGCCACACCGCGCGCGCGGCGATGAAAGGATTCGCATGGTCGCGCAACTTGAGGACGGCTGGAATGTTCACATCACCAGCAGCTCTCAGGCGGGTGAATGCCACATGGCGTACATTGGTTGCAGGCGATTGCAGCGCAGCGATCTGCCCGATGACACTGTCCAGCTTGAGATTGGGAACCTTGGGCTTGAACCCTTTAGGAGCGATGCGGTAGATCGTGCCGCTGCAGGTTTCATCCGTGTCCTGATGGCCGCCGGTGCGTTTGTCGAACCAGTCACTGATGTAAATCGCGCCATCGGCACCCACGCACACATCCGAAGGGCGGAAAAGCGTGTGCCGTTCGTCGGAGAGATTGTTGGCACCGCCCACGAAGTCACTGCCTTTGAACACGCCGGTGGTGTTGGTGGTGCAGAAGTCGAAGCGCTCCAGCTTGAAGCCGGCACCGTCCGGTTTTGGCAGGTAGCCAAACACCACGTTGCGTCCGGTTTCACAGCTTAGCAGCAGACCGTTCCATTTTTCACCGAGCGCGCCGTTTTCATAGAAGCACATGCCGGTGGGCGCACCACCGCCATAGACGTCTCCAGCAGGGATGCTGCCGGGATCTTCCTGCCGCCACTCTGCGGTGGGAATGCTCTGCCCGGGGCGTTTGTCGGCGCGCCACTGGCGTTTGCCGTCGCGGGAGAAGAAGCCAAAGCTGCCGCCTTCGATGAGATGGCTCACGCGGCAGGCGGGTGGATCGTCGTTGTCGTTGAGGAACATGTCACCGTAGCTGGTGCGCACGCCTTCAAAGCTGTTCCGATAATTGTAGCCGAGGATGCGCGCATTGTGCCCGTTTTCATCAATGCTGGCGGTGAATCCGCCGACGTACACATGACCGTCGTCGCTCTTGGCACCGGCATAGGGATTGTTCAGGTAGGCACCACCGATGCGGAAGGTGTTGCCGCTCTTGTCACTGAACTGCGCACCGCAGTTGCCGTTGCTGAAGTACAGGCGGCCGTCGGGTCCGGCATACACGCTGTGCAGGCTGTGGTCATGCTGCGGCTGCTCAAAGCCGCTGAGGAAGACCTCGCGTTTGTCGACGGCGGGATCGAATTTCAAGTCGCGGTTCACATCCGTGTACTTGATGATGTTCGGTGCGTTGGAGACGAAGATGATGTTGTCAAAAACGGCGACGCCCAGCGGGCATTCGAGTTCCTTTTCGCGCACGAAGACGTGGCTGCGGTCGCATTTGCCGTCGCCATCGGTGTCCTGCAGCACACGCACGCAGTCGCCTTCACGACTGCGGCCGGAGTGGCGGCGGTAGTTCACGCCTTCCGTGACCCAGATGCGGCCCGCGTGATCGATGTCCATGTTCGCGGGATTGAACAACTGGGGCGAGGTGGCCCAGACGGTGATTTCCAAACCCTCGGGCACTTTGAAGGCGCTGGGTTCGAGATGATCAGGCGTCACTTTCGAGGCATCGAAGACCGGAATGGTGGGGTCCGGGACGAAGGCGGGTTTACCGGCGACGAAAGGCCCCTGGTCATTTTGGCCCTTGGCGGGCTTGTCCGGGCTTGCGGACATAAGGGCAAACGGCGCGACCAAGGCGAGAACGACGAGGAGGTTTTGGCGGTTGGGCATGATTGGGGGTCGTAAGGAACGGACGTAATCCGATGATCTTACGTCCAGACCTCGCCGCTGCGCTGACCAACTTTTGAATCTCGCCTGAACCGCCTCAGTTCTGGCGGTAAATGACCACCACATCCGAGGATGGGCCGCTGGGGGAGAAGTCATTGCCAAAGCCCACAGTCTGAACGCTGGCGGCTTCGAGTCCGAGCTCGATCAGACGCTGCCGCACCGCCAGGGAACGACGTTCGGAAAGGGAGCGGGCGTGATCTGCCGGAAGATTCGGCGCCGTGTAGCCTGCGACCAGCAGATGGGCCTTTTTGTTCTTGGTCATCTCCTGAGCCAGACTGTTCAAGGCCTGCTGATGCGCGGAGGTGAGCTGGAAGTTCGCGTTCTCAAACACCAGGGCAGGGCATGCCGGCTTGAGGCTGCCATTCAGCGGGGAAGTGAAGCCTTCACGGGGGCCGAGCGCATAGACGACCGCCTCAGAGGCGGGATTGCGCAAAAACGAAGGCATGGGAATGCTGCTGCATGAGGCCAGCAGAAGGCAGCCCGCAAGGGTGCTCGAAAGAATGGCGGCAGGGCGTTTCATCATTGGCAGGGCGGCATTCATCAGGGCTCAGCGCATCCAGCGCGGTTCGGAGATGTGGCCATAACCGCGCAGGATGGAACGACGGTTGCCGCTGCGCAGATCATGCACAAAGAGTTCGCCGTGCTGGACGTAGGTGATGAAATGGCCGTTGGGGCTCCATGACGGATGTTCCGCACCGCCCGCCTGCACCACACGCACGCCCCCATTGGGATAGGGCTTGATGGCGACGGTCCATTCACCGCTGGTGCGGGTGGTGAAGGCGATGTGCTTGCCATCGGGCGACCACTCGGGATCCGTGCAAAAATGGTAGCCGGTGCGCCAGCGAAACAGACGCGAGGATTCACCCTCCTTCTGCGGCACTTCGACGACGTAGAGCTTGGGGCCGTCCCCATCATCACTGGAAAACACCAGCTGCCGGCCATCAGGATGCCAGGAAGGACTGGAGGGCGCGCCAACGGAATCACTTACGCAGGCGGCGGTGTTTGTGTTGAGATCACTGACGAAGATTTCCGGATTGCCGATGAAGCTCATCACGGCGGCGAGATGCGTACCATCCGGCGAGAAGGCCGAGCCAAAGCTGCTGCCGGGAGTGTCAGTCACGCCGCGTTCCCAGCCGACATTCAGGTCCAGCAGCCGGATGATGGGAAAGCCGGTGCGATAGCTGGTGAAGGCGATCATGGATGAATCCGGCGAGAGCGAAGGGGCCACTGCCGCATGCTTGTCATGCGTGACCTGATGCACCTCGCCGCCTTCAGCATCGCAGATGTAGATCTGGCGCTTGCCGCTCACATCACTCACAAAGACGATGCGGCTGGTGGCCAGTCCCGGTCTGCCGGTGATGGTGTAGATGATGTCGTCGGTGAGGGCCTTGAGGTTTTCATCCAGCCCCGGCGCGGCATAGCTGCGCTGAAAGAGATCCTTGCCTTTGGCATCCTTCAGCTTGCCGGTGACACGCCCGCCTGAGGAAGTGCCTTCCACAAGAAAGTCGGCTTTTTCATCCGCCCCAGCGACGAAGAACTCACGTGAATCCAGCAGTTCCTGATACAAGGTCTGCTGTGCGCTGGCACCTGTGCCGCCGGAGAATGTCCCCACGCGAATGCGCGGCATGCTTTTCCTGTGTTCCTCGGTTTTGCTTTTTCCGCCACCCAAGCTGAACAAGCCGCGCAGTCTCTCCATGACGCCAGCCTCCGCCCGTGTGCCATGGGACACGACGAGGGTGAGAATGAGAAGCAGCGCGCGGGCGTTCATGTGGGGGTCAGGGCAGCAGAAGGAAGTTCAGTTCCAGATCGTAGCTGTCTTTGGTGTAATTAGAAGGCAGCGTTGTGGAAATTTTTTTCACCTTTGCAGCGGCCTCGAGAATGGACTGATCCAGAACGTGCGAGCCGGAGAATTTGTTCATTTGCGCCTTCAAGATCGTGCCGTCCTTGCCGATGGAAATATTCAGCCGCCCTTCGCGCTGGCCTTCCGGCACGCTTTCGATGGGGGGGGCAGTCCAGCCGATGAGGAATGCCGCATTAACGGCTTCATCGACGGCATCCAAATCCACTTCCTCTGTGGCCGGGGTGGCACGGTCGGAGGGTGGAATCGCCGATGGACGCAGGGTGTTAAGTCGGGCGATGTCCATCAGCGTCGGGCTGGTCATCGGCGGAACGGGGGCCCCGAACAGGGTGGTCTCGGCACGCTTTTCGGGGGCTCTGCGCAGCGTGATGCTGCGATTGGCGGAGGGTTTTGAAGTTGTGGCGGCAGAGCCTGCGAACAAGGGCGCGCCGGTGGTGTTTGGCACCGGCTCCATCTGATGCTGCTGGGGCGGGGCGGCGATCAGCGTGGCTTTCTGCACCGGAGGCTCGGCCACTGGTTTCGGAGCTACAGCCGGGGGCTTTTTGTCAGCCTTGGGGGAGGAGGCCACCGCTTTGGCCCGAGGCACAGCGGAGGACGCTGGCACCTGGGATTTGAAATCACCGGGATTCATCCAGGCGAGCTGGGAGATTCTGGCATCGCGCTTGAGGCTGCCGACATTCTGCCACCACCACCAGACACCAAAGGCAGCACCCAGATGCAGCGAAACGATGACAAACACCGCTGCTGAAATGGGCTCCAGCGTCGTGGGACGTTTACGGTTCGTCTTCAATCAGGGGGCCTCGGCATGAGTCGTGACGGCGGTCTTCTGAATGCCCGCTGCTTCAAGCAGCTGCATCGTTTCCACCAGCTGCTGGACCGGCAGGTCGCGATGCATGCGCACCTCGATGCCGATGCCGGGTTTGCGCTGGGCGAGTTGTTTCAAAGAGACGGGCAGATCCGCACGCGCGAGCATGGCTCCGTTCAGCGTGACGGACTGGTCGCTGTTCACCAGCAGCGTGATGGTTTCAGTCGGAGCAGAAGCGCTGGCGGGGGCGGGCGCAGGTGTGGGGGCTGTCGCGGTCAGCATGGTCTTGTCTGCCTTGAGCAGGGGAGCTGCCAGCAGAAAGACAAACAGCAGCACCAGCACCAAATCCATCAGCGGAGTGAGGCTGATTTCGGTGATGAGGCGGAGCTGATGCCTGTTGGAGTGGCGTTTCATGCGCGGGCGTGGAAGGCGTGCATGGACGAGGGCAGGGGGGAGGAGCTGCCGCTGAAGGCGGGCATGGAAGGACTGCCGAGGGCGCTCATGCTGGGCAGGGCTTCATTGGTGAAACGATGGTCCACAAAGGTGCGGTCAAAGCCCGCGTTGAGCTCACTGGCGAAGTTGTCCAGCCGCACCACCATGCCGCGGATGCGGTTCACCAGCGCATTGTAACCGATCATGCTCGGGATGGCGACCAGCAGGCCCAGCACGGTGGTGACCAGCGCGGTGGTGATGCCTGGTGCCAGGGTGGCGAGAGTGGCGGTGCTGCTGGCAGACGTCATCGTGCTGAAGGTGTCCAGAATGCCCCACACGGTGCCCAGCAGCCCGAGAAACGGAGCGCTGCTCAGGGTGGTGGCCACCCAGCTCATGCGGGCTTCCAGACGCAGCGCCGCCTCGGCCACGCTGCGCTCCATGGCCACCTGCACTGCATTCATCTGGGAAGGCGTGATGCGGCCCGCGCCTTGCAGCCGTGCGGCAAAGGTGGTGCCAGGCTCGTCCTCACCCAGAAGGTACCAGGACATCTCGCGGCAGGCAGCGTGGTAGATGTGGTAGAAGGAGGAAAATTCATGGGGCTCGCGCTGTTGATACAGTTCCAGGGCATGATTGCTCTCGCGGTATTCGCGCAGAAAAGACAGGTTGGCCTTGTGCACCCGGGAGAGCAGGAAGTGCTTGCTGAGGATCACCGCCCAGCTGGTGATGGAGAAAAGCGCGAGGAAGCCGCAGATGATCCAGCAGGTCAGAGTGCTGTGTTCGAGGCCGTATTGCAGGCCGGGCGAGAGAAAGGATTCCATGGGCGGCATTGCGTAGAAGGAGTTGCTGCTAGTTAAAAGACCTTAATAGTCGGGCGTCAACCGGGGAGTGAGAGGAGAATGGCGGGGAATCAGCTGCAAAAAACGTGGGGGCCCGGGCCTGATCTTCTATTTCGTGCGCCAGTGTCCTCCCGACGGTCCCAAGTGTACATCGGCGGGAAGCCTGCTGACAGCCGTCTCTGTTCGCATTCAGGCGAATGAGGATGGGAACAATCCGCCAAGCTCGCTCCGCTGCCACCCCCGCCAGATATGAAGCGCTTCTTGCACCCGGCCCGTTTCTTGCTTCCCTCAACCCCTCAACTCAAAAACACACCCCTAAGATGCCCGTAGCCACACCCGCCCAGTACCGTGCCATGCTTGATGCCGCCCAGAAGGGTGGTTACGCCTATCCGGCGATCAACGTCACCTCCATTACGACCATCAACGGCGCGCTGAAGGCCTTCGCAGAGTCCAAGTCTGACGGCATCATCCAGGTTTCCACGGGCGGCGGTGAATTCGCCTCCGGCACCGCTCTCAAAGATCAGGCCTTTGGTGCCATCGTCCTCGCTGAGGCCGCGCACCGTCTGGCAGAAAAGTACAACATCCTCGTCGGTCTGCACACTGACCACTGCCAGCCGAAGAAGGTGGACAGCTTCCTCAAGCCCCTCATCGCCGAAACCGCCAAGCGCCGTGCCGCCGGCCTGAACAACCTTTTCCAGAGCCACATGCTCGACGCCTCGGAACTGCCGCTGGCTGAAAACATGCGCCTCTCCAAGGAACTCCTGGCCGAGTGCGTGAAGCACGAGATCATCCTCGAAGTTGAAGCCGGCGTCGTCGGTGGTGAAGAAGACGGCCACGACACCAGCGGTGTCGCCGCCGACAAGCTCTACACCACCCCCGAAGACATGGTGGAAGTGTATGAGACCCTCAGCGGCATCGGCCGCTTCATGTTCGCCGCCACCTTTGGCAACGTGCATGGCAGCTACAAGCCCGGCGCTGTGAAGCTCAAGCCCACCATCCTGCGTGATGGTCAGGCCGCAGTGACCGCCAAGCATGGTGCCAAGGCTGAGATGGATCTCGTCTTCCACGGCGGTTCTGGTTCCCTCCTTGAAGAAATCCGCGAAACCCTCGGCTACGGCGTGGTGAAGATGAACATCGACACCGACACCCAGTATGCCTTCACCCGTCCGATCGTGGACCACATGATGAAGAACTACGCAGGCGTCCTCAAGATCGACGGCGAAGTGGGCGACAAGAAGACCTACGACCCACGCAGCTACCTCAAGAAGGGCGAACAGGGCCTCTGCGACCGCATGAAGGAAGCCTGCAATGATTTGCTGAGCACTGGGAAGACGATTTTTGGGACGGTGTAAGACGGACATTTTTATCCGTCCGTTCAGCAATCACTGAATCTCCATGAGGGCCATGCGATGCATGGCCCTTTTTTCGATCCTGAAAGGGCGCATGGCATGGTTGCCTGATGTGTGTCACGAAGTTTTCAGGGTGCCGTTTTCGCTGAGTTCCTTGAGATGTTTTCAAACTGACGCTTTCGCCGGATGCCATTTCCCCTTCCAAGGCAGCTTCAATCCCTGGCATCTGGCGCAAACACCCGCCGCCGAAAACTCTTGGCATAGCGCGCGGCGGAACTATGCTCAGGCGCATCTCCAATTCGCCATCAACCGCGCATTGAGCTGCCATCATCGCCCGGGATGGCCGTTTGCAAGACATCCCGGTGCATTTTCTTTCTTCCCGCCGCGGTCATCATTCCATCTTTGATCGCCGTTCTCTCCCAGCCCCCCCTCCACCGCTCCTGCCGATGCGCTTCGTGACATTTCGCTCCTGCCTCGGTCTCCTTTTCGGCCTGCTCGCCGCTTTCTTTCCCCACGCCGCCCGTGCCACCGCACCGGGGCAGGTCGTGGCCTGGGGCAGCAACAACGCCGGACAGATCAGTGTACCTGTCAGCGCGACGGATGGTGTGATCGCCATTGCCGCAGGTGATTCTTTTTCCGCCGCACTGAAGGACAATGGCACCGTTGTCACATGGGGGGACAGCTATAACCCCGCCGAGATCGCGGTTCCGTCAGGCGTGAACAATATCACCGCCATCGCTGCTGGCGTCGAGCACATCGTGGCTCTCCGGAGCGATGGCAAGGTTGCCGCCTGGGGCTACAACATTGGCGGAGAGGTGACGGGCATGCCCGGGGGAGGGATTACCTCGGCGAATCCTGTCACTCTCGGCGGGCAAGTCCTGAGCAATGTCGTTGGCGTTGCGTGTGGAACAGTCCACTCGATTGCGGTCAAGAACGATGGCACTGTCGTTGTGTGGGGCAGCAACTACTTCGGCCAGCTCAACGTGCCCGCCGGGCTGACGGACGTTGTTGCAGCCGCAGGCGGCATGTATCACAGCCTCGCCTTGAAGTCTGACGGGACCGTCGTGGCTTGGGGCGGACAGAACACCTACGGGGAAATTAACGTGCCGGCCGGCCTGACCGACGTGGTGCAGGTGTCGGCGGGCGAGTATTACTCGATGGCGCTGAAGAGCGACGGCACCGTCGTGGCGTGGGGTGACAACAGTCAGGGCCAGCTCAACGTGCCCGCCGGTCTGAACGATGCAGTCCAAATCGCGGCTGCCAGACACCACGCGCTTGCCCTGAAAAGCGATGCCACGATCGTCGCCTGGGGCAGCAACTCAGACGGTCAGACCACCATTTCCACGTCCGCACAGAGCTGTGTGCTGGCCGTCGGCGGTGGCTTGCGCCATTCGCTGGCGGTGGTCACCGTTCCGCCCACCGTTCTCATCCCGCCCGCCGACCAGACGCGCCTCACCAGCCAGACTGCGGCCTTCACCGTCTCCGCCTCTGGCACTCCACCCTACAGCTATCAATGGTACAAGGACGGAGTTCTCCTTGCCAATGGTGTCCGAATCTCCGGCGTCACTACCGCCACGCTCACGGTGTCCAGCCTCACTGTGGCCGACGCTGGAGACTACACGGTCGAGCTGGGCAACTGTACTGACATGACATTGAGCGCCCCCGGCCACCTCACCGTCACCCCGGTGATACCTCCCGGTGTGGTGATCGCCTGGGGCGATGACACTTTCGGCCAATCCAACGTGCCACAGGCCGCCAAAAGCGGCGTGATCGCCATTGCCGCTGGTCAGGGACATACCCTTGCGCTGAAAACCAATGGCTCCGTTCTCGCCTGGGGTTGGAATACCTCCGGCCAGACCACCGTCCCGGCTGATGCCGGCTCCGGAGTCATCGGCATCTCGGCCGGTCAGGGTCATAGCCTCGCATTGAAGTCCGACGGCACGGTGCTCGCCTGGGGCAACGGTGCCGACGGCCAGACCAATCTCCCCGTCGGCCTCTCCGGCGTCGTCGCCATCGCCGGAGGCGGGGCTCAAAGCCTGGCCCTCAAAAACGATGGAACCGTCGTGGTCTGGGGCAACAACAGTTCGAGCCTGCCCTCTGGGCTGACGGGCGTCACTGCGATCGCCGCCGGCATGTACCACGCCCTTGCTCTCAAAAGCGATGGCACCGTCGCCACCTGGGGGGATGACAGTCACGGTCAGTCCACGGTCCCGGCGGGTCTCACCGATGTGATTGCCATCGCGGCAGGCTTTTACCACAGCATTGCTGTGAAGGCCGACGGCACCGTGATTGCCTGGGGTGACGACAGCTACGGCCAGTCGAGCGTTCCCTCCGGCCTCTCCGATATCGTTGCCGCCGCCGGTGGCCGCTACCACACCGTGGTCAGAAAAAACGACAAGACCCTGGTCGCCTGGGGCGACGACAGCGTCGGGCAGTCCACCATCCCCACCACCGTGCAGGGCCGCACACTCGCGCTCGCTGCGGGCTGGATGCACACTGTGGTCATCGCCGGCCGGCCGGCCATCATCCTCGGCGGCCCTTACAGTGCCTACACCAACCTGAACCACGATGTGATCTTCCATGTCGATGTGGATGGCACCGGGCCCATCAGCCTCCAATGGAGACGGCAGTCCGTCGCCGGCAGCAGCGATATCAGCGGAGCCACTGACAGCACGCTCACATTGCGCAGTGTGCAGGCCTCCGACAGTGGCAGCTACGCGGTGGTCGTGAGCAATGCGTTTGGCACCGCCACCGGCTATGCCAATCTCACGGTTTTGCCCGCCACCACCTTCACCCTTTGGCAGCAAAACCGTTTCACCGAAACGGAACTGGCCGACCCCGGCGTCGCCGGCCCGCTGGCCGACCCCACCGGCAAAGGTACGCCCAACCTGATCAAATACGCCCTCAATCTCGAACCGGTGGCCAGCGCTGGAGGCCCTTCGATTCCGAGTTCTCCATGGCCGCTGCAGCCCACATTCTCCGGCGGCACTTTAATGATGACCTTCCGCGCGCTGCGCACTGACGTCAGCTACATGGTCGAGGCCAGCACCGATCTCAAGACGTGGAGCGGTACCGGAGTCACCACGAAGTACAACGGCATCGACTGCACCGCCACCTGCACGCCCACCGCCTCCAATCAGGTTTTCCTGCGTCTCAGGGTGTCGATGCCCGGCGGATGATGCGGCGGACCTAGCTGAAATGGAATGCGCCGCCCGCCTGCACGCGCCCTCTGACGCCCCTTCCTTTTTCCTGGCTTGCGGCCACCTGCGGACTGCATCATAGACGGTTTGTGAAATCTCATCTTCCGAATCATCCCATGCAGATCTATCTCATCCGCCACGGCGAGGTGGAGGAGAAGTATCACAAGGTGTTTGGCGGCTCGCGCATCGACATGGGGCTTTCGCCTTTGGGATTGAAGCATGGAGAGGCGGTGGCGGCGTGGCTGAAGGACACGAAGATCGATGCGCTGTATGCCAGCCCCATGCTGCGGGTGCAGCAGACGCTGGCGCCGCTGGCCAGACAGCGCGGCCTGCAGGCGGAACTGCTGCCCGGACTGCGCGAGATCGACTTTGGCGACTGGACTGGACACCGCTGGGACGAGGTGCAGTCGAATTTTGGTCAGAGCGCCTTTGACTGGCTGGAGATCATTGAGAACAACGGCATCATGAACGGCGAGAGCATCGACGCTTTGATGTCACGCGTGCGCGAGTGCCTGCTGCAGATCATCCATGCGCATCCGCATCAGCAGGTGGCCATCTACTGCCACGGCGGCATCATCCGCGCGATCATCGCGCTCCTGCTGGAAATGCCGCTGAAGCACATGGCCTTTTTCAACATCGAGTACGGCAGCATCAGCCTGGTGGAACTGCTGCCGGAGCGGAAGCACGCGGTGGAGATCGAACTGCTGAACTTTCAGCCGCCGGTGGCTTGAACGGAAGCTTCGCGGAGCGCGGAATTTATTCCGCAGCACTCCGCGAACACCCCAAGTGCCGATGTTGTTCTGCCGTTTTCTTGAAACCCAAGATTCTCTCTGATTGCGACCCTCAGCGTGGATTACCCACGCCGAGCACGAGCGACGTGCTGCGGAATAAATTCCGCGCTCCATTGCCGAGCCGTTAGTAATTCAACGGCTTCAGCTCAGGCAGGAGGAACTTGCCGTCTTTGCGGATGACTTTGCCATCGAAGCGGATTTCGCCGCCGCCGTATTCGGGGCGCTGGATGTTGACGAGGTCCCAGTGCACCTGGCTGCGGTTGCCGTTGTCGGCGACGCCTTCGTAGGCCTGGCCGGGGGTGAAGTGGAAGCTGCCGGCGATTTTTTCGTCGAACAGGATGTCGCGCATCGGCTCTTTGATCTCGCGGTTAAAGCCAATGGCGAACTCGCCGATGTAGCGGGCGCCTTCGTCGCTGTCGAGGATCTTGTTGATGGCAGGGGTGTTGTTGGCGGTGG
Source organism: Prosthecobacter sp. (assembly GCF_049294395.1). GTDB lineage: Bacteria > Verrucomicrobiota > Verrucomicrobiia > Verrucomicrobiales > Verrucomicrobiaceae > Prosthecobacter. Next base: position 355 of record NZ_JBAQCR010000003.1, on the reverse strand, counting down.
CGTTGACGATTTTGCCCTTGTTGAACTCGAGCTTCACGGTGTCGAAGGCGATGCCCTGGTAGATCGTGGGGGCGTTGTAGCTGATGACGCCTTCGACGCTGTCTTTGACGGGGGCGCTGAAGACCTCGCCGTCTGGGATGTTGTGATTGCCGCCGCAGGCGATGGCCTTGAGGCCTTTGAGGCTGAAGCTGAGATCGGTGCCAGGGCCGGTGATGTGGACGTGCTTGGTTTTGTCCATGAGCTGCTTCAAGGCTTTCATGGCTGGCAGCAGGGCGGCGTAGTCCAGCAGGCAGACGCGGAAGAAGAAGTCTTCAAAGGCCTGGGTGCTCATGCCCGCCTGCTGGGCCATGGAGGC
>NZ_JBAQCR010000002.1:0-1994 GCF_049294395.1 Prosthecobacter sp. | reverse complement strand
ACATTATGGCGATCCGCCGCCATCTGGATCGTATCACGATGTGCCTGCAGCCGCTTCAGGTAATTCTCCCGCACCAGCTGCGGATCAATGAACCGCTCCGCCCCAGTCTCAGCATCCCGGAAGTGCGCCGACTTTTCAAAGGTGAAATCAATCTCCGCACGATCCATGAGATGAAACAGCACCAGGTCATGCCCCATCGCACTCAGCAGCGCCAGCTGCTTCTCCAGATGCTCCACCGGCGCCAGCAAATCCGTGATCAAACAAATCATCCCACGCTTCCGCAGCAGATCCGCCAGCTGCCCCACCGACAGCGCCAGCGACGTCCCCGCTGCCTTCGCCGGCCTCTCCAGCTCCGTGATGATCCGTCGCAGATGCCCCGGCCGATTGCGCGGCGGCAGATGCTCCTCAATCCCCTCCGCAAAAGTCGTCAGCCCCGCCGCATCCCCCTGCTTCATCAAAAACGACGCCAGCGTCGCAGCCAGCGTCGCCGCATAATCCGCCTTCGTATATCCCAACGAGCCAAACGTCATCGACTTGCTGTGATCAATCACCAGCTGACACCGCAGGTTCGTCTCATCCTCAAACTTCTTGATGTACGTCCGGTCACTCCGCGCCAGCACCTTCCAGTCAATGTACCGCGGATCATCCCCCTGCACGTAAGCCCGATACTCCGAGAACTCCACCGAGAACCCATGATACGGACTCCGGTGCATCCCCTTCCAAAGCCCCTCCACCACCACCTTCGCCCGCAGCTCAAGCGACTTGATCCGCATCAGCGCGGCAGGATTTAGAAATGTGGTGGCAGTAGTCATGAATGGCACTCCGTTAAGGCAACGTTTCGCACGCTCTGAAACCTCTCCACGCATCCTTCGTTGCGCCTTGAACTTCCCTGTCCGGCTGACGCCATCTTCCGCCACTCCGCCCCGCCACACACCAGCTCCAACGGAGCTGCGTAATATAGCCCAGGGGTGCCGAGCTTTAGCGAGCGCTCCCCTGGGTCAGCCTTACAAGACCGGGAAGCAAACCCAGCACTCCGCCGCATACAGCGTCCACCAGCAGCGTCTGCAATACGCGCCGCCACACATTGCCTCCGCGATGAAAAGGTGCCCCAATTAATCTCCGCCTGCCGCTCACAGGACATGATGCGCATCAGCGCGGCAGGATCAGCGAAAAATGCCTGCGAGTTGCGCGATGATGTTGGGAAAGGATTCACAGCGGTATTATTTCAATAATCAGGCAGGCCAGCGAGCACCAAATATTTTTGAATCATCAAGAACCCAAATACGCCAAAACCAATCAATCCAAGAATGGATGTTGTTTTTGAAGAGGCACCCCATGCAACGGCGCTTAGAATGAACGAGATCAAATAATTTCGGCTATAGTCCCATGGATGAATCCTGACTGAACTGACCTGAAGTCCAAGCCAGTTGAAAATGGAGAGTCCCAGACACACCTTTGCCAGTAAATTGGGAACGTATGGGAGTTTGTGGGAATGGTTCATTTAAAGCGTCTCGTTTCGCCCTTCACCATCTTTAACAACCTCCCAATCGCGTCCTCCACCGTCAAGCCCTCAGCTTCCGCCTTGCAGTCCACAAGAATGCTCTGCCGTAGCACCGGCAGCGTCACCTTCCTCCACTCTACTCCGCCACACACCAGCCCCAACGGGGCTGCGGAATACAGCCCAGGGTCAGCCGAGCCTAAGCGAGGCGACCCTGGGTATATTCGCACAAGTCCGGGAAGCAAACCCAGCACCCCGCCGCACAAAGCGTCCACCAGCAGCGTCTGCAAAGAGCCCCGCCACGCGTTCGCTCCGCGATCAAACGTCGCTCCAACCCCACCCCATCCTTCGATGACCAACCTTAACTGAGTGCTCTTCATAGTAGTCATGGGATTGCGTAAGGTATCGTCATTCGGGCCTACTCATGTGTCATTCCTTTTGCCTAGACCTTCACGTGCTCCAGCAGCTTCCCAATCACCTTCTCCACCGTCACCCC
>NZ_JBAQCR010000001.1:0-15154 GCF_049294395.1 Prosthecobacter sp. | reverse complement strand
ATCCTGCCCAGTTTTCTTTACTCTGAGCAGATGGGGCCCTTTTTACTTGGAACATATGAGCAGGAAATTGCTTCATGGCTGAAGGCACAGAAAAATCGTAAATTCACATTGGTTATTGATATAGGATCCAAATTTGGTTTTTATGCTGTCGGTTTGGCGCAATGGTTTCCAACTACCAAGGTTATTGCATTTGATACTGATCCATGGGCGCAAAGAATGACACGGCGATTTGCTGAATCGAACAACACACCTAATGTGGAAACGCAAGGTTATTGTTCGCTAAAATGGCTGTCGAGGCATCTTTCTCCCTACTCATTGATCATTAGCGATTGTGAGGGCTATGAGTTTGTTCTCTTTCAGAGAGGGGCGATTCCGAACTTGAACACGGCAACACTAATTGTTGAATCTCATGACCTCCCACCGTGGGAAAAGCATGCCAAACTTATTGAGTCTTTTCAAAGCACACACGAAGTAGAGGAAGTTTCATTTGATACAAGTGATAGGAGTAAGCGTGCTAACGTAGACCTTTCATTTCTAAGCGATTCGGAGCTTTCTTTAGCTGTAGGTGAACCGAGAAATTCCTTGCAAAAGTGGTTATATTTTCGGCCCAAATTGTTAGATACAGTGTAAATTTTTATAACTGCCTGATTATTATTGAATTTCTTACTTATTGTGAATATTCTCATCTCTCACCTCACCGGCAACCCCAATAGTTGTGCTGCTGGTGTGGCTTTCGCAGAGGTGGATAGTTTGGCGGCGTTTCATACGACGCTTGTAGTGCCAATGTGGCTGCGACGTGTGATCGCCCGGCTGGGACGGCGCAGTGGAATGGCGCAGCAACGGATGTTCCCTGAATTGCTACGTCCCCATCTGCGCGCCCATCCAGCCCGTGAGATGCTGCGCTTGGCCTGCCGAGGATCGGCCCTGCTACGTAAAAGTACTTTGATCAAGCGTCTGGGTTCGCTGGACAAGGTTCTGTGGCGCTTTGATACGGATGTGGCAAAGGCGGTGAGGCGAAGCCAGGGAGTAGATGCTGTTTACGCCTACATGGGCGCAGCTGAGAAGACCTTTGAGGCTGCCAGGCAACGCGGGATCCAGACGATCTACGAACTGCCCACTCCCTACTGGCGTTTTACACGAGACATTGTAGCGCAAGAGGCGGTTCTGCAGCCAGGCTGGGCTTCTACGCTCCCGGCTCTGGAGGCGGCGAGTGCTGCCATGCAGCGGCGGGACAGGGAACTGCAACTGGCAGATCTCATCCTGGTCCCCAGTGCTGTGGTTCGCGACAGTCTGCAACTGGCCCCAGCGTTTCGTGGGGAGGTGTGTGTGATCCCTTATGGATGTCCGGAACCCATTCAAAGTTCAGTGTCTACAGTTGAAAGTTTCACGGAGCCGAGATTGCGTATTCTTTACGTGGGAAGCCTAAACCAAGGAAAAGGGCTGGCCTATCTGGCAGAGGCCATGGATGGTCTGGCTGACGCAGCCACGCTGACCGTGATCGGTTCCCGGACTGCCAGCGTGCCTTCTAAGGCGCTCGACCGCTTTCTTTCCCATCACCGTCATCATGCGGGCTTGTCCCACCATGAGGTGCTGGCAGAGATGTGTAAGCATGACGTTTTGGTGCTCCCAACGTTGTATGAGGGGCTGGCTTTGGTCCTGCTCGAGGCCATGTCCTGTGGACTCACCGTTATCACTACAGAAAATTCCGGGCTTGCAGGGCTGATCGAGGATGGCCGAGAAGGGTTTCTAGTGCCGTTACGAGATCCCGGGGCGATTCGTGACCGGTTGCGACGACTAGCGGACATCCCTGTACTCCTGCAGTCGATGCGCCGCGCCGCGCTGGATTGGAGTCACGGGCATTCTTGGCAGCGTTATCGAGAGCAACTGCGCAAGGTTGTTTTAAACTTCATGGTGTAGACTGGACATCATGCATCTTACACCGAAAGATGAACCTTGGGCATTACTGTGGCATCCGCCCCTGAGTGAAAATTTCCGCTTTAAATATAATAAAATCCGCATCCACGGTTAACTTTTTTCGGCGGAGCAGGAGGGCAGGCTTTCTTTGCGGTGTGATACGTTTTTTGAAACACGAAAGGACAAGAACGATCTTCGAAAGGCCGCAAACACTCTCTTGATTCCCAGTTTGAAGAATGGTTGGCATGATCGAAATATGCTTCAGCTGTGTGAAATTTGTAATCTTTGGTTCCTGAATTGACATGAAACTGACTATCCAACAGATGCTGGTGTTAGGGGGCTTCGCTTCCATCATCATCGTCTTTCTATCGATGATGAACTGGCGGCGAGCCGTGCATGCCGCGTTGATTGTGGCCTTGCTGGAAGGGGCCATACGCAAGTGGGTTTTTCCGCAGGGCTCCGAACTGGTGTACTTCTTCAAGGACATCATTCTCCTGGGGGCTTACCTCAAGTTTTTCCTGTTTCCCGATCCGGATACCCGCGCCTGGCGGTTGCGGGTGCCGGGCACTTTCATTTTTTGCGTTTTTGTTTCGTTGTTAATTTTTGGGGCGTTCAACCCGAATATCGGCTCGCTGCTTCTAGCGATTTATGGGCTCAAAATCTACCTCTGGTATGTGCCTCTTGCCTTCATGATTCCGCTCTTGTTCAAGAATGAACAACACATGACGACGCTGTTGTTTCGCTACTCTCTATTCGCCATCCCCATCTGTTTGCTCGGTGTCGCACAATTCTTCGCGGGCCCAGATTCTCCCCTCAATACCTACGCCACGAGCGAATACGGTGGAGTGAAGTCTGTAGCTACTTTTGGCGCGGGACAGGCGGCCCGTGCTCGAATCACGGGGACCTTCTCCTACATTGGCGGTCATGCCGTCTTTGTGACCGTCTTTTTTATCATCTCCTTGTGTCTTTTTACGGCAATGTCTGGGAAGAAGCAGATGGTGTTGTTGTTCGCCAATCTGCCATTGTTGTTAGCCAACGCTTTTATGACCGGCTCTCGTGGCACAGTTCTTTTCCTTTTAGTAATTGGAGGGGTGGTTGGGTTAACTTCCTCCATGATGAATATCGGTAAAAATAAAAGTACATTTCTGTATTTGATCATGGCCATTGTCGTGTCGATAGCTGGGGTGAGCATATTTTTCGAAAAAGCCGTTCAGGCCTTCGAAATTCGGAGGAAAACCGCCGATGATTCTACGGCGGGTCGGATCTGGCATCCTGCGTGGGCAGTTTTAGAGGCTGCCAAAGAGGTGGATATCATGGGGTTTGGTATCGGCATGTCCCACCCAGCTTCGAATGGGATTCGGAATGCTCTCCACATAGATCAGCCCAAACGAGTTTGCCCGCTGTATGATGCCGAAACTGGGCAAGTACTTGCGGAACTGGGATGGTTTGCATTTCTGATGTGGTATGGTTTTCGAGTGATGATGCTCTTTCATTGTTGGGAGGCTTTTAAACGCTTTCCTCCCTCAGTGTATCGTTCGTTGGCGCTTGGCTTCTTTTGCTATCATCTTGTGATGATGCCCGCTGGCATGACTTTGAACCACACGGCCAATGTTTTCCTTTGTGCCACCTGGGGATTCTGTCTGATCCCCCGTCTGGAGTGCATCGTGCGCCGCCGGAATGGGGCAGTTAACTCTACTCCAAATGATAGGCTTGCTGAACCATCGTTGCCCGCCAGGCGGGGGCGGGGTGTGCCCAGCACCCAGCCGGGCCGCGGGATCCATTCGGTCCGATGAGAGGTTCCCGCCGCAGATGGTCCGTGGCTGCAACTCCCCAAGGGGAGCGAGCATCATGGATGCCAAACCCAATGCATTGGAGGCAATGATCATACCCATCAGCGTGGCGGTGCCTGCCTGCAGACGGTCTGACCAGTTGCGTGCGACCCTGATCCGTCTGCAGGCATGCACCCCGCCGCCAGCAGAAATTCTGGTGCACCTGGACGGCAATGACAACGGATTGCGTGCGCTGGTGACAAGGGAATTTCCACAGGTGCGGCTGCTACACTCAAGCGCGCTCGTTGGCCCTGGCGGGGCGCGGAACCGATTGATGCAGGAGGCTCTCTGTCCGTGGGTGGCGCACTTTGACGACGATTCCTTTCCGCAGGACACGGACTACTTTGCCAAGGCCTGGAAACTGATCTCAGAACTGCCTGAGACAGCCGTGTTTTGTGCCAGTATCCTGCCCCTTGAGTCACCGGACCCGCAAGGTCTGTGGCGGCAGGCGTTTTACCCAGGCTGCGGCCATCTGATGAACCGGGACTGGTTCCGGCGCACACGGGGTTACCTGCCGGTGCCGATCGCGTATAATCTGGAGGAGGTGGATGTAAGCTTGCAACTGCATGAGTTGGGCGGGCTGTGCCTGCAATCCGGTGAACTCAGAGTCTTTCATGACCATTTGCCACCCGAACGAGAGGATGAAATCACCCAGGTGGCGATGATGATCAATACCGTGATTTTTCCTCTGCTGCGTTACCCCGTGGCAATGTGGCCACAGGCTGGAGGCAGTATTCTGCGGCGCCTGCTGCAGCTCTCACTAAGAGGGGAGTGGCGTGTCATCCGGCGATCGTTGCGGACGCTTCCTGCCGCCATTGTTCAATATCTCCCTCTGCGTGCGCCCGTGTCATTTGCGGGTGTCCTATCCTGGTTGTTGCTGCGTCGTTTGCCCCTTCGGGTGGCGGTAGTTTCTTCGCCTGCGTCTTCATGACAGATCCCGCTTTCCATGCCCAAGACAATGACAAGCAGGAGACGCCGCGCTTTTCCGTTTGCGTGGTGACCTATCTGACTTCGCCTTACCAAGTGGAGTTCTTCAATGCGATCGCCGCCGGTGGCGAGATCGTTTTGCGTGTTATCTACCTCCGGCGACAGCATGGCGAGCATCCTTGGGGCCGGGTGGAACTGCTGCATGAGCATCTGGCACTGGAAGGTCAATTTGAGGTGACCGGCGAAGCTTTCCGTTGGATTTTGGCTGCCGACCTGACGGTGTGCAATTACTACACCCACTGGTTCGCACTGGCGGCCCTCCACCTCCGCCACTTGAGCGCACGCCCTTGGGTGTTCTGGGGCGAGCGTCCGGGCTTTCTGCGCCTCGGGTGGCTGGGCCGTCTGGCACGCAGGCTGCTGCTCTATCCGATCGCGAAAAGTGAAGCGCCGATTTGGGCGATAGGGCGAGCCGGGGTGGCGGGCTATCTGAGTGATTGGGGGGCAACGAAAACCTATGTGAATCTGCCCTACTTTTCGGGTCTGCAGCGCTTCCGCTGTCAACCGCGTCAGGTGCGGGGCAAGGAACGTGTGGTGCTGTATTCAGGCCTGCTGAATTCACGCAAGGGCGTGCTAGGTCTGGCCGAGGGGTTTCGAGCCGCCGCAAGGGACCACCCCCATCTGCGACTGATCATTCTCGGGTCCGGTCCATTGGAGAAACAGATGCGTCAGATTCTCTCATCGGTGGCCGGTCAAGTGTCGTGGGAGGGATTTCGCGAGTGGCATGAAATTCCTGCTTTCTATGCACGGGCGGATGTGCTGTGCCTGCCCACGCGTCATGATGGATGGGCAATGGTGGTGCCTGAGGCGCTGGCGGCCGGCCTGCCGGTCATTACCACGGTGGATGCCGGTGCGGCATTGGAACTCGTGACCCACGAGGTGAATGGCTGGCTGCTCCCGAATTCTGAAGCCAAAGCGATCGAGGGAGCCCTGCGCCGGCTGGCGGAACTTCCAGCTGATGAGCTGGATCAGGCTAGTTCTGCCGCACGTGAGAGCGTAAGTGATCATACTTTGGATGAAGGCCGCAGGCGCTTCGTGGCTGCCACCCGTGAGGCCATGGCGACGTTTCATTGCCGCCGTACAGATTCGCAGCGCAGGGCTCTGCATTTGCTGCTCACCGGAACCTATGCGCCGGACGGTCTACGAAGCATGAAGCGTTATGTTGACCTCGTAGAGTCGGTGACACAAACCTTTGCAGACTCTGTCGAACGAGTGGATCCGCCTGTGGTGCTGGGGGGCAGGTCTTGGATGCCTGCGCATGTGCAGAAGGTTCTTGGCTTTGCCGACAAATACGTATTCTTCCCTCTTTTCTTGCGTGGCCATGCCAGCTACCAAGCCATGAAAGGGATTCAATGCGTCATTCATGTTACCGATCAGGGATTGGGACCGTTGATTCCATGGCTGGCTGGCTTTCGTGTGATCGTAACTGTACATGATTTGATCGCCGTGAGAGCTGCCATCGGTGACATCCCCAGCATAAGCCGTGCGGGTTGGTGGAGGGGTGGGTTTCAAAGGTATATTTTCTGGGCGCTGCGGTTTCCTTCCACCCTCGTCTGTGTCTCCGAGAAGACACGTCAGGACTGTGAGCGTCTGGTGGGGCATGAACATCGTTTTCATGTGGTGCTGAACCCACTCGATCCGGAGTTCGACACACAGGTCGAAGCTGCGGCGCCTCCGAATCTGCCGGTCAACTTTTTGCTGCATGTCGGCAACGGGCTCTGGTACAAAAACCGTGTGGGGGTGTTGCGTATTTATGCCGCCCTCATTCAACGCATGAGTCTGGCTGCGATGCCGGAGATGGTGATGATGGGAGACCCCGCCACCGAGATTGAGCGACAACTGGTCGCAGAATTGGGAATCGGTGACCGTGTCATCTGGTTGGCTCGACCGCCTACCTCATGGATCGTGGCGGCCTATGACAGGGCTCAGGCACTGATTTTCCCCTCGCTTGAAGAGGGCTTTGGCTGGCCTGTGCTTGAGGCCATGTCGCGTGGATGCCTAGTCTTCACCTCCAACCAACCACCGCTGACAGAAGTTGGTGGAGATGTCATTGAATACATTGATCCTGAAAATTGCGAAAGTGCAGCAGCGATGATCGCAGATTGTCTGCGGAAAGATGAGACATGGCGCCAGCAGCAGTCCCTGAAAGGCCGATTACGGGCCCAGGAATTTTCAGTCGAGCGCTTTTCAATGCAGATGCGCAAGGTCTATGAAAGTTTGTTGAATACTCCGCCAAACGAACAAGCTCCTTGAAAATGGCCTTGTCGATCATTCACGCCATCCACTCCATAGATCCCGATCATGGCGGTACGACGGAGGCCGTAAGGCTGCTGGCGTGGACGTCGGATTTGGTGACATCGACGGTGGTGAGCTCGGATGATCCGAAAACTGGCTGGGGCAGTGAGTGGTCCTGCCCGGTGCGTTTGCTGGGGCCGGCGAAAACCAAGTTTGGCTGGACGCCGAACTGGGAGGCCGGGCTGCGAGATCTGCTGCAACCGGGCGCTGTCGTCGTAGTGCATGGTCTCTGGCAATATCATGCTCTGGCGGCAGCCAGGGCGGCGCGAGCAGCGAATGTGCCGGTGATCATTTATCCCCATGGCATGCTGGACCCTTGGGCGCTCAGGCAGTCGAGGTGGCTGAAATGGGCTGTTTGGTGGGCATTCAACCGGCAAGTGTTCAGGCAGGCGGCTTGCGTATGCTTTACCACGGAGGATGAGCGCCGCCTGGCCGCACCCAAGCTGGGGAAGATTCGCGGAGAGCAGGTGATTGTGCCGCTTGGGGTTGAAGAGCCGCCGGATTCAACGGAGGTGCTGAAAGCCGAGTTTGAGAGCGCCCATCCCTCCCTGGCTGGAAGGAGGATGTTTTTGTTCCTTGGCCGGCTCCATCCCAAAAAGGGGTGCGACCTGCTTCTTCAAGCCTTCGCTCGCTGGCAGGAGACTGATGATCCTGGCAAGTCTGTGCATCTTCGCTTTGTGGGTCCGCCGTATGCGGCTCATTACAGGGAAGAGCTCGAAGGACTATGCACCTCGCTTGGGTTGAAAATCGGTGTGGATGTGTCTTTTGCGGGCGGAGTGACTGGACGCGACAAATGGCGTGAACTGGCCGCCGCTGAAGTGCTGGTGCTGCCGTCGCATCAGGAGAATTTCGGGATCGTGGTGGCGGAGGCGCTGGCGTGTGAAGTTCCGGTGCTGCTGTCCGACAAGGTGAATACGGCACCTTTCATTGCAGAACATGGCGCTGGTTTGGTTGCTGACGACACCGTGATTGGCACCCTGCAGTTGTTGCAGGGGTGGTCACGCAAATCCGCTGATGAGAAGATGATCACCAGACGGCAGGCGCGTCAGTTGTATGTGACGCAGTTTGCCATTGAAACCGCACGCAGACGCTTTCTTGAAGTCGCAGAGGTGGCAGCGGCCAAAGGATGCCGCTAGGCGTTGAGAGCGTCCTTGGTTGTTTATTCGTCTGAAACGGTTGGTGCCAGACCAGATTCATTCCTATATCATCGAAATGAAAAAAGCACTCATCACCGGCATCACGGGGCAGGACGGTTCGTATCTGGCGGAACTGCTGCTGGCCAAGGGGTATGAGGTGCATGGAGTCATCCGCCGCTCCTCCAGTTTCAACACGGGACGCATTGACCACATCTACCAGGATCCGCATGTGGCTGGAGCGCGGTTGATTTTGCACTACGGGGACCTCGCTGATGCGGTGCAGATGGTGAAGCTGTTGTATGAACTGCAGCCGGATGAAATCTACAACCTGGGAGCGCAATCGCATGTGAAGGTGTCGTTCGACATCCCTGAATACACGGGGGATGTGGACGGGCTGGGCACGTTGCGCATTTTGGAGGCCATCCGTGAATCAGGGCTGATGAAGAAGACGCGCTTCTACCAGGCCTCATCTTCGGAGATGTTTGGCAAGGTGCAGGAGGTGCCGCAGACGGAGAAGACGCCGTTCTGGCCGCGTTCGCCGTATGGCTGTGCCAAGGTCTTTGCCCACTGGCTCACGGTGAACTATCGGGAGAGCTACGGTCTGCATGCCTCCAGCGGCATCCTGTTCAATCATGAATCGCCGCGCCGCGGGGAGACGTTTGTCACACGCAAGATCACCCGTGCCGCCACGCGCATCAAAATGGGCCTGCAGGACAAGCTCCATCTGGGCAATCTCGATGCGAAACGCGACTGGGGCTTTGCCGGTGAGTATGTGGAGATGATGTGGCTCATGCTGCAGCAGGAGCAGCCGGATGACTATGTCGTCGCGACAAATGAAACCCACAGCGTGCGCGAGTTTTGCCAGGAGGCGTTTGGGCTCCTCGGTCTCGACTGGGAGCTACACGTGATGCATGACGTCCGCTACGAGCGCCCCGCCGAGGTGGATCTGCTCATCGGCAATCCGGAGAAGGCCCGCAGGCAGCTTGGCTGGGAGCCCAAGGTGAGGTTCAAAGAGCTGGTGAAAAAAATGGTGGACGCCGATCTCCTGCTGGCTGAACACGAGGCCAGAGTGAAACGTATTGAAGCATGATGAAGCTGTTTATTTCCGGGCATACAGGCATGGTGGGGAGCGCGCTGGTGCGGCGTTTCCAAAACGTTGCAGGCGTGACGCTCGTCACGCGCACACGGCAGGAACTCAATCTCTCTGATCAGGCGGCGGTCGCGGCCTTTTATCAGGCTGAAAGGCCGGATGCAGCGATCATCGCGGCTGGCAAAGTGGGCGGAATTCACGCCAACAGCACCTATCCCGCCGAGTTCATTTATGAAAACCTGGCCATTGCGACGAACTGCATCCACGGTGCCTGGAAGGCCGGGGTGAAGCGTCTTCTGTTTCTCGGCAGTTCCTGCATTTACCCGAAGCTGGCTCCGCAGCCCATGCCGGAGGATTGCCTGCTCACCTCGGCGCTGGAGCCGACCAATGAGGCCTACGCCATTGCCAAGATCGCGGGGCTCAAGATGGCCGAATACTACCGCAAGCAGTATGGCGTGGTCTATCACTCCGCCATGCCGACGAATCTGTACGGCCCCAACGACAATTACCATCCGCAGAACTCCCATGTGATGCCGGCTTTGATCCGGCGCTTTCATGAGGCGCGGATGTCGGATCTGCCCGAAGTGGTGGCCTGGGGCACCGGTCGGCCGCAGCGCGAGTTTTTGCATGCGGATGATCTGGCAGACGCCTGCGCCTTTCTGCTGCAATTGGAAAATCCGCCGGATTTGGTCAATGTCGGCTGTGGCACGGATGTGACGATTCGTGAACTGGTGGAGATGGTGGCCGAAGTGGTGGGTTACAAGGGACGGATCGTCTGGGACAAATCCAAGCCGGATGGCACGCCGCGCAAACTGCTGGACACCACGCGCTTGAACCAGCTCGGCTGGCAGCCGCGCATCTCGCTCAGAGACGGGCTGGCGCAGACCTATGCGTCGTTCCTGGAGGAGATGCGGTCCAACCGCCTGCGCGGCTAAGAATCGCATACGAAACCGCGCGCTGCGGGTTGCGGCGCAGACGTAGCCTTGGATTCAGCGGGTGTTATTCCGCGACGTTCCACATTCTGAGGTGCGAGTGTCAGTTGCCAAAGTCATGAAAATCCTTCTGCTCAACCAGTGCTTCCATCCGGATCACGTGGCCACGGCGCAGCACCTCACGGATCTGGCGCATGAACTGGTCAAAAGCGGCCATCAGGTGACGGTTGTGGCAGCGTCGCGTGGCTATGACAATCCGGAGCTTCGGTATCCGGTGCGCGAGACCTGGCACGGCATCGACATCCGCCGCATCTGGACGCCGGGCCTTGGCAAGAAAGCCAAGTGGCGTCGTCTGGTGGATTTCGCCATCTTCTGGGGCAATGCCACGCGCATCCTGCTCTTCATGCCCCGGCAGGACGTCACGGTCTGCCTGACTTCGCCGCCGCTCATCTCCACGCTCGGCACGGTGGTGGCCAAGCTCAAAGGCGGTGCGGTGGTGCCGTGGGTGATGGATTTGAATCCGGATGAAGCCGTGGCTGCTGGCTGGTTGAAGGCCGGGGGCCTCGTCGAGCGCACGCTTACGTTCATCCAAAACTGGAGCTTCCGGCGTGCCTCACGCATCATCGCGCTGGACCGCTTCATGGCGGAACGCGTGATGGCCAAAGAGGTGAGCGCTGAGGTGATTCATACCGATGCGCCGTGGTCGCACGATCAGGCGATCCAGTACGACGTGGCCGCACGCGAGGCCTTCCGCACGGAGCACGGGCTCACGGGCAAGTTCGTCGTCATGTATTCCGGCAATCACAGCCCCTGCCATCCGCTGGATGCCGTGCTGGCTGCGGCGGAGGAGATGCAGGGGGAGGAGCGGCTGCACTTTCTGTTTGTGGGCGGTGGCAGCGAGTTCAAAAAGGTGCAGGCATTTGCGAAAGAGAAGGCGCTGAAAAACATCACCTGCCTGCCGTATCAGCCGATGGAGAAGCTTTCGGGTTCGCTGTCAGCGGCGGATCTGCATCTGGTGGTGATGGGGGATCCTTTTGTGGGCATCGTGCATCCCTGCAAGATCTACAACATCCTCACGCTCGGCATTCCATTTCTCTTCATCGGTCCGGATCAAAGCCACGGCGCCGATCTGGCGCGGCGGCTCGATCAGCCGGCGCACGGGCGTGTGGCGCGCAACGGGGATGTGCCTGCCATCGTGCAGCAGATCCGCGATGCCATGTCCCTCGGCACGCAGCCGGTCAATGCGGCCGCCAGGGCCCTCGGAGCGGAGTTTTCCCATTCGGTGCTGTGCCCCCGGCTGGTGCGCGTCATTGAGCAGGCGGGTGCGCGGCATTAGACTTGTGCTTGGACGTAGGATGGGTGTGGCGACAGCCCGCCCGTCCATGAGCGCTCTGAAAACACTCGGGTCTGTGAGCGTCCTCGCAGTCGGGCGGTTTGGCGGAGGGACTGGGGGCGTGGCAATGTCTTCGACGCCAAACACGCCCAACCTACGGGCAGAGCCGTCATCGTGCAGGCTGCAGCACGCGCTTGATCAGCTCGTAGCTGGCAAAGCGTTCGGTGTCGGGGAAGTCGTGGTCGGAGTCAGGGTGGGCGATTTGCAGGTGTGACTCCGCCTGATGCAGTTTGAACAAGGGCAGAGCTGCGGCTGCGATGCGGTCCACGCTCTGCCAGCGGAAGTTCGCATCCCGCAGCGGCGCATTCACAAAAACGTGGCGCGGGGCGAGGCAGGCGATGAGTTCGTAGTGGTCCCAGGGGCAGTCCTGCGGGTGGCCGAGGTAGTCCGCCATGCGCAGCATGTAGCGCTCCTGCACGTAGCCCTTGATGTTGCCGCCGTAGTAGTCCAGCAGCGAATCAAAGCCGCAGCTTGAGACGATGACCTGGATGCGGTCGTCAAACACGGCGGTGAAGATGGCATTGTGTCCGCCGAGCGAGTGGCCGATGGCGGCGTAGCCGTGGCTGCGATCCACGTAGGGCAGGGAGTCCAGGTAGTCGAGGCCGCGCAGATTGTCCCAGATGGCCTTCATCGTGCCGCTGGGCATGTGCAGGGCTTTCAGATCGGGCTGGTAATCCGCCAGCAGCGGATAGCTGGGCGAGAGCGTGACGAAGCCGCGCTCGGCCAGTTCCTGCGCGTACTGCCGGTGGGGTTTGCCACCCAGGCCCACCACCACTTTGAAGCCGATCTTGTTCTCCGTGGGGTGCAGGCAGAGCACCGCCGGGGTTTTCGTGCCTGCCAGCGCCGTTTTGGGAATGCACAGGTAGGCGGTGACCTTGCCGCCGGGCTGGGAGGTGTAGGTGATGAGCCTGCGCACATAGCTGCCGCAGTCGGTTTCCTCCACGATCTGCGGCTCCAGCGCGCAGCGCAGCTCCGGGCCGGGCAGGGGACCCGCGACCTGCTGAAACCCTGCCAGCGCCTCCGCACGGCGGCTCGCCCATTCGGCGGCGCTGGTGGCTACCTTGGTCGTGCCGTCCTTGGCATGGTATTCGAGGAGGTTCGTGCGGCTCAGTCCGCGAATCGGTGGAACATCCTCCGCATAGGCGAGGCATGGCAGGGCGAGGGCAAATAAAACGCGGCGCATGGGAGCCATACGCCGCGTGTGGTAGCTTTCTTCGTCCCCGTGCAGGCTCACTCATCCCGCCGGTTCCCGCCGAGCAGCATCATGGCGTAGTAGAGGAAGGTGCCCAGCGCGCTGATGAAGGCGGCCACGTAGGTCAGTGCGGCGGCGTCCAGCACTTTGCTCATCGCGGCGGTTTCCTCGCCGGGAGCCACGGCTCCGGTGCTGGCCAGCACGCGCTTGGCACGGGCCGTGGCGTCAAACTCCACCGGCAGCGTGATCAGCTGAAACAGCATCACCACGCCAAAGCACAGGGCCAGGATGGGCAGGGCGATCTTGGGCGCAAAGTAGATCAGGCCAAAGCCGACGAAGGGAATGATCTGCCCGGCGATGGTGGTGATGCCCACCGCCGCCATGCGCCACTGCAGCGGGGCGTAGAGCTGCTGGTGCTGGATGGCGTGGCCGCACTCATGCGCAGCCACCCCCAGCGCGGCCACGTTGGTGCCGTAGTAGTTTTCTTCGCTGAGCATGAGCTGCTTGTTCGAGGGATCGTAATGATCGCTGAGCTGCCCGCGGATCGGGTTGATGGTCACATCACGGATGCCGTTGATGTCCAGGATGCGCTGGGCGATCTGCGCTCCCGAGAGCCCGGAGCGTGCCGGCACCTGTGAATACCGTGCATAGGCGCTCTTCACGCGCCAGGAGGCATAGACGGACAGCGCCATCGTGCCAAGGAACAGCAGGAGGTAGAGAGGATCAAAGTACATGGTTCTTGAATGGGGTTGCCATTAATTACGCACACCATGCCCGCTTGGGCATCTCTCGGGCATTGCAAAAGTGCGCGTAGTTTGTCACACAAAATCCCGTGTTGCTTCCCCCCGAGGCTGCGATTGAGTCAGTCGTTCATGGAAACCGCCCCCACCACTCCCGCATCGGCCTCGGAGCCCATCCTCTGCCGCGTTACATCCTGGTACTACCGCCGCATGGGCATGCTGGCCGCGCTGTTCCTGATCTTCGGCCTCGTGTTTCTCCATGACGGCATGAGGGGCTATCCGCAGGAGCTGGCCATCGCGCAGGAGAAGGAGAAGTTCATGAAGGAGTTCCTGCCCTCGTTTGAAGCCGCCAAGAAAGAAGGTCGCCTCCCGCAGTGGATGGAGGATGCCAAGGCCAGGGGCATGCCCACCGGCGTGGACGGGGATTCACCCCGCTGGAAAAGCTACGCCGCGAAGAAGGGCTGGCCGGAGGAGCCGAAGCTCTACAGCGACCGTGAGATCGCCGAGCAGTTTTATTATGGCTACGGCTGCCTCGTCGGGGCGCTGATCTCAGGCATCCTCATCCTGCGGAATCGCGGCAAGGTGCTGCGTGGCGAGGCCGACCACTGGGTGTCTCCCGAGGGAGCGCAGATCCGCTACGCCGATGTCTTTCGCGTGGACAAGCGCAAGTGGGAGCACAAGGGGCTGGCCTACGCATGGTACCGCACAGCCGGTGGTCCCGAAAAACGTGAGGTGTTCGACGATCTGAAATACGGCGGCGCAGACAAAGTGCTGGAGCGTTTGCTGGCTCGTTTCAGTGGCGAATTGATTGAAAAAGTCAGCGAAACAGCAGCCCCAGAATCCCCATCTGCGGAGAAGGAAAAATAATGGCACTAGTTTGAGTTTGAAAAAGGCGGGAATTTCCCCTTGCCAAAGCAAATGCAGCCGCTAAAGCTCCGCCCCATCCCAACACCCCCAATCTATGGCAGAGAACATCACAGAAAAAGTTAGAGACATCATCGTTGAACAGCTTGGCGTGAATCCCGAGCAGGTCACCCAGGAAGCCAAGTTCATCGAAGATCTCGGTGCCGACTCACTCGACACCGTCGAGCTGGTGATGGCCTTCGAGGAAGAATTCGGCATCGACGTCCCTGACGAAGAGGCTGAGAAGCTTCAGTCCGTGGGCGACGTCGTCCGCTACGTCGAAGAAAACGCCGAGTAACACCGGCCTTTTTTAGAACTTCAAAAACAGCCAAGTGGTTCATTCCGCTTGGCTTTTTTGTTGTGGGGTGGCGGTGCTGGGGTGGGTGGCGGGGCGCTGCCTCACAGGAGCGCGGAATTGATTCCGCAGCATTGATTCGCTTCGCTCCCCTTCGGGCTCCCTGCGGTCGTCTATCTCGCTTCGCTCGGTTCCGCAAGCACCCATGCCGCCGCTTTTGCCTCCAGCACCGCCGTTCTAAAGCGTGTGCCGTCCACATGGTAATGCCGCAAACAAGCTGATCCTCGGCTTCAAGGAGATGGATTCGTGAGCAAGAGTCTGGCGCTTCGGCGGAGTGCTGCGGAATCAATTCCGCGCTCCTGCCGCGTTTTGGACTGCGGCCGCTCAGTGAGGAACGAAGCTCCCTCCTGCCGATGGCGGAGCCATCCAAGCCTGTAGCGAGGGGTTGAGC